>WLIV01000002.1 GCA_009702045.1 Actinomycetota bacterium
ACCTCGGACACCAGCTTGACGTGCACACGTGCGGCCGGGTTCGAGTTCTTGAGGTCGTGGATCAACTGCTTGAGATCCTCGATCGAGTAGATGTCGTGGTGCGGCGGCGGGCTGATGAGGCCCACGCCCGGCGTGCTGTAACGGGTCTTGGCCACCCACGGGTACACCTTGTGACCGGGCAGCTGACCGCCCTCACCGGGTTTGGCTCCCTGGGCCATCTTGATCTGCAGATCGTCGGCGTTCACCAGGTACTCGCTGGTAACGCCGAAGCGGCCACTGGCCACCTGCTTGATCGAGCTGCGCCGCTGCGGGTCGTACAGACGCTCGGCATCCTCGCCGCCCTCACCGGTGTTGCTCTTGGCGCCGATCGAGTTCATCGCCACGGCGAGCGTCTCGTGCGCCTCAGCGCTGATGCTGCCGTAGCTCATCGCTCCGGTACCGAACCGCTTCACGATCTCGCTCACCGGCTCGACTTCCTCAATTGGCACCCGAGCACGTACCCCTTCCTTCAGCTCGAACAAGCCGCGCAGCGTGGCCGCCTGCTTCGACAGCCCGTCGACCATCCCGGTGTACTGCTGGAAGACGTCGTAGCGCTTGCTGCGCGTACCGTGCTGCAGCTTGTAGACGGTCTCCGGGTTGAACAGGTGGATCTCACCCTCACGACGCCACTGGTACTCGCCGCCCAGTTCGAGTTTGCGGTGAGCGCGTTCGGCGGGACGTTTCGGGTGGGCGGCAGCGTGACGTGCGGCCACCTCGGCGGCCACCTCCTCCAGACCGATACCGCCGAGACGGCTGACGGTGCCAGTGAAGTACTCGTCGACGAGATCCCGGCCGAGACCGATGGCTTCGAAGATTTGCGCGCCGGTGTAGCTGGCGACGGTGCTCACACCCATCTTGCTCATCACCTTCAGCACACCCTTGCCGGCGCCCTTGATGTACTGCTTCTGCGCCTTGTGCGGGTCGAGCGCACCAAGACCGTGCAGATCCTCGGCGACCATGTCTTCGATGCTCTCGAACGCGAGGTAGGGGTTGATTGCGCCGGCGCCGTAACCGACGAGCAGTGCCATGTGATGCACCTCGCGTGCGTCGCCGCACTCGACAACGAGGCCCACCTTGGTGCGCTGCTTCTCGCGGATGAGGTGGTGGTGCACCGCTGCTGTCAGCAACAGACTGGGGATCGGGGCGTAGATCTCGTCGCTGTTGCGGTCGCTGAGCACGATGATGCGGGCGCCGTCGGCGATTGCGTTGCTGACCTCGCTGCGCACTGCATCGAGCGCACGCTTGAGGGCCAGACCGCCACCGGCGACGCGGTAGAGACCGCTGATGACGACGGCACCAAGTTCCGAATGCCCGCCGTCATCGTTGATGTGGATGATCTTGGCCAGATCGTCGTTGTCGATGACCGGAAACGGCAGCACGAGTTGACGACAACTGTTCGGCCCAGGTGCCAGCAGGTTGGCCTCGGGACCGACTGTCGAGCCGACAGAGGTGACGACCTCTTCACGGATCGCGTCGAGTGGCGGGTTGGTGACCTGCGCGAACAGCTGCTGGAAGTAGTCGAACAGCAGACGCGGGCGCTGGCTGAGCACAGCGATGGGAGTGTCGGTGCCCATCGAGCCGAGGGGCTCACCGCCAGACTTGGCCATCGGGGCAAGGATGATCTTCAACTCTTCGTGCGTGTAGCCGAACACCTGCTGACGGCGCAGCACGCTTTGGTGGCTGAACACGATGTGTTCGCGGTCGGGCAGTTCGTTCAGCTCGACGAGACCCTCGTCGAGCCACTGCTGGTAGGGCTGCGCCTGGGCCAGGTCGCGCTTGATCTCGTCGTCCTCGACGATGCGACCCTGTGCGGTGTCGATCAGGAACATGCGGCCCGGCTGCAAGCGACCCTTGCGCACGACAGTGCTCTGGTCGAGGTCGAGCACGCCGACCTCGCTGGCCAGCACCACGATGTCGTCGTCGGTGACCCAGTAGCGACTGGGGCGCAGACCGTTGCGGTCGAGCACCGCACCGATCAGCGTGCCGTCGGTGAAGCACACGCTGGCGGGGCCGTCCCACGGCTCCATCAGCGACGAGTGGAAGCGGTAGAACGCGCGCTTCTCGGCATCCATCGTGTCGTGGTTCTCCCACGCCTCGGGGATCATCATCAGCACCGCGTGGGGCAGGCTGCGTCCACCGAGGTGCAACAACTCCAGCACCTCGTCGAAGCTCGCCGAGTCGCTGCCTCCGTTGGCCACGATCGGGAACGCCCGCTCAAGGCCGGGAATCAGGTCGCTCTCCAGCAGGCTCTCACGCGTGCGCATCCAGTTGCGGTTGCCCTGCACCGTGTTGATCTCACCGTTGTGGGCGATGTAGCGGTAGGGGTGCGCGAGCGGCCAGCTCGGGAACGTGTTGGTGCTGAACCGACTGTGCACCAGCGCCAGCGCCGACTCGACGCGCTCGTCGGCGAGATCGGGGAAGAACGCCGCCAGCTGGGGCGTGGTGAACATGCCCTTGTAGATCAGCGTGCGAGCGCCCAGCGACGGGAAGTAGGTGCGCAGTTCCGCGGGTAGCTCGTGTTCGATGCGCTTGCGCGCCACGAACACCTTGCGATCGAGGTCGATCCCTGCGGCACCGTCCGGCGCGTTGAGGAACAGCTGTTGGAAGCTGGGCATGACGGCCTTGGCAGTGGCGCCCAGGGTTGACGGGTCGGTGGGGACGGCGCGCCAGCCGAGCAGCGCCAGTCCTTCCTCGGCAAGGATGCCTTCGATCGCTCGCTGGGCAGCCGCCGCGTCGACGGGGTCGGCCGGCAAGAAGGCCATGCCGACTGCGTAGGTGCCTTTGGCGGGCAACGCGAACGCAACGACCTCTCGCAGGAAGCGATCGGGTATCTGGATGAGCACGCCTGCGCCATCACCGGAGTCGGCCTCAGCGCCGGTGGCGCCGCGGTGCTCCATGTTGCAGAGCGCGCCGATTCCCTTGGCCACGATGTCGTGGCTGGCGACGCCCTTGATGTTGGCGACGAACGAGACGCCACACGCGTCGTGTTCAAAACGCGGGTCGTAGAGGCCGGTGGGCGCGGGCAAACCCGCGGGGTATTGAGGATGCATCGAGTTCTGCTCCACGAGTCGGTGGTGACACAAGGGTCGGGTGAACGGCTGTGGCGCACGGGACGACGCTGGCCCGAACGGTTGCGCTCATACTACGAGTTGGCGCACTGATCGCGCCAGGCCATTCCCCGGTGCCACCACTACCAGGGTCCTACACTTCCCTGCGTGCCCGATCTGCCCCGCGAGATCCGCGACATCGCGGAGTTGCCACAGAAGCTCACCCAGTCGTTCACCCATCGAATGGAGGAGCTAGAAGACTCGCGCCGCCTCGGCACCCCGGTGGCCGCCACCCGCCGCTTCTTCGAGATCGAGGGTTTCGACCTCAGCGGGCTGCTGGCGTTGGAACTGTTCACCACTGTGATCCCGTTGATGTTGTTGGGGTTCGGCTGGGCCAGCCACTTCAGCAGCCAACTCAGCTTCGGTGACACGCTCATCAAACAACTCGAACTCACCGGCGCCGCTGCCGAACAGGTGCGCAACCAGTTCGGCAGCGGCTCCAGCCTGCGCAGCACCTGGACCGTCTTCGGGTTGGGCAGCTTCCTGATCTGGGGAATCCCCATGTCGTCGCAGGTCGCCAAGACGTTCGGACGCGCCTTCCGACGCGAGCGCTACCCGTTCTGGGGCGAGGCATGGCGCGGTGCCGTCTGGTTCTGCCTGTTCCTCGTGACGCAAGCGCTCACCGTCAAGATCAGCGTCGGCCATCCGGGCACCTTCTGGGACGTCGTGGCCAACATCCTCGGGCTGTTGCCCTCGTTCATCCTCTGGTCGGTGACGCCGGCGATCCTCGTGCGCGACGACTTCCACTCGTTCAGCCGGTCGAGCTGGCCGTACCTGATGTGGTGCGGGTTGGCCGGCGTGGTGCTCGACACCGTCGGTGTGCGGATGCTCATCCGCTTCCTTATCCCTGCCCTGCTCCACGGCTGGGTGGACTTCGGCCCGATCGGCGTCGCCATGGCATTGATGACGTTCTGCACCGTGGTGGCGGCACTCTGGGTCGTCACCGCATGCCTTTCCGCCGTGCTGTGGGAGCGCCGCGCACCCACCGACGTGGTGATCGGACGACACACGGAATAACCGACGCGAGGGCGCTTCGCTACGGTCGTACGCGCACGTCGTCGGCCAACATTCTGGGCAGGGTCAGTTCCGGATTCCGGGACGATTCCTGCCCAGACACCGGGTTGGGACGAATCCTGCCCAGAAACCGATCGGGCGAGCCGAATCAGCTGGGTTCGCGAACGCTCCAGCCGCGGCTGAGGAGTTCGTCGGCCAGCAGTTGCGCGGGGATGCCCTTCAACACGGTCGCCTGACCGGCGAGGATCTTGTCGGCGACGGCATCGGCAGCGCTGTCCGGGGCGGTGTGCTTCGAGTACGCCTCGTCGACCGACGGGGCCTCACCGTTGACCAGCTGGTCGATCAGCTCCGATGCCTCCGACTTGGAGAACTTGCCGTTCGACTGTCGCTGCGTAAGCCCCAGTGGATGACGGGCCTCGCGGAACGAGGCGTAGCCGGCCTTGTCGAGCAGCGCCTCGAGGTACTGCACCTGCTTCGCCGATGCGGGCGGACCGGACGCGCCGAGAGCCATCAGTTACCCAACTCGCCGGCGCGGTAATGCGCCCGACACAGCAACTCGTAGCGCACGACATCGCCGAACAACGGCTGGTCGGTGCTGTCCTCGGTGTCGCCCACCACCACGGTCTCGCCCGTGTAGACAACCTGCCCATTGACGACGCGGGCGTTGTGCGTGGCTCGCGCACCGCACCAACAACGCGCCTCGACCTGCATGGGAACTCGCTCGTCGGCGATCTCCAGCATCCGCTTGGTGCCCTCAAACAGCTCGCCACGGAAATCGGTGATCAACCCGAACGCGAACACGTCGACACTGAGCTCATCCACCACCCGCGCCAACTGATCGCACTGCTCGGCGCTGTAGAACTGGGCCTCATCGCACACCAGGTAGTGCAGCGGCCAATGGTCGACCGCCAGCTTGTAAAGGTCGAGGTCGGGGACGACCTCGATCGCCTGAGCAGCGACGCCCAGACGACTGGTGACCTGCGCACCCTCTCTGTCGAGCGTCGTGAGCAAGAGCCCATAGAGCTCGCGGGACGCGAGGTTGTGATGAATCTGAAGGGCCATCGTGCTCTTGCCCGAGCCCATTGTGCCGAAGCTGAACCGCAGCGTTGCCATGCTGGCCCGACCCTACCCGCGCGCATGTTGCGCGCGGAGGATCAACCCTCGCCGCGCAGTGCGTCGACGCGCTTGAAGTATTTGCGAGCGAAGGCCAGCAGGTCTGCATCGTTCGGGTGATCGGCGGACTCAACACCGAGGACGCGCTTGCCCACTGCGGCGTGGCGAGCATCGAGATCCTTGTGGAACTCCAGCTTGGCGGTGCCGGGACCGACGATCAGGATCTCGCGAGCGTCGCCCAGCGCGGTGGCGACTTCGTCGAAGAAGTGGTGGTCGGGGCCGGGTTTACCGGAACCGGGAAGGCCGGACCTGCGGTGCACCTGACGCTGACCGCCTTCGCGCTCGACGGCGACCACATGCTTGTCGTCGAAACTGAAGTCGATGACCCTGGCGTGCAGATGATCGATCCACACGACGGCATGCTGGTACGACATTTGAAAGGTTTCCTTCCTGAGCCGAGCGTGTTGCACGGCGTTGCCAACGGCGATTCAGGTTACCCGGGCAGGGTCGACGACCCAAGGTGGCGCATCAGCCGAGGCCAACGGGCTCGTACGGTGGCCCGATGTTCAGCGCATTCCATACGTCGTAGGCGACGCCCCGGATTGCATATTGCTTGTAGTCCATCGAGGAACGCTCGGGGATCACCCGTCGGACGAGTTCCACGCTGGCGGCAGCAAACTCGGCAACCGTGGTTGCCGACAGCGGCCGCCCGATCAGCACCGCTTCCAGCCCGGCGTCGCGGAACGCTGACGGGGCGAGTGAGCCGAGCGCGACCCGTGCGTCGACGATGGTGCCCACCTCGACACGGACGACCACGGCCATACTCAGCTTCGACACGGTCACCGCGGTGCGAGCGCCGACCTTGGCGAACGCGCTGTGGGTCAGCGCATCGTGCCCCTGGAACGAGAACCCGGTGATCGCTTCGCCGACAACGAGATGCGTATGACCAGCGCGAGCGAGCACCGCCGCGAGTGGCCGAACGTCGACCCGGCCGGCACCGTCGATCGTGTGCACCTGCGTACCCAGCGCAGTGAGGGCCGGAATCGCGTCGCCGCACGGTGAGGCGTTGGCCACATTGCCGGCGATCGTTGCCACATTGCGTACTTGCACCGACCCCACCTGCGCCGAAGCGCGAGCCAAACAGGTCGCCCGCTCGGTGATCGCCGGGTGGGCAGCCAGTTGCGCGAACGTGGTGAGCGCACCGATGTGCACCACCCCATCGCGCTCACTGACGCCGGACAGTCCGTGTACCCGGCTCACGTCGATCAGCAGATCCGGCTCGAATCCGGAGTGGAGTTGCAGCACCAGATCTGTGCCACCAGCTAACAGCCGGGTCGCCAACGTCGCCTGCGCCAACGCCACTTGCAACTCGACAAGGTTGCGAGGAGCCAGGACGCGTGTCTCAGCCACCGGGTTGCTCCGCCGCTCTGACCGCCACGGACGTGACCGCATCGAGAATCGCCGAGTACCCGGTGCACCGGCACAGGTTGCCAGCCAGTGCGGCACGCACATCGGTCGAGGTGGGCTCGGGGTGAGTGCGCAGCAACGCTGTGGCCGACATCAGCATCCCGGGAGTGCAGAACCCGCACTGCACGGCCCCTCGCTCGATGAACTCGGACTGCAGCTCGTCCAGCCCACCTCCTGCGGACAATCCTTCGATCGTCGTGACCGAACGACCCTCCGCTTGCGCGGCGAGCATCAGACACGAGTTCAGCGCCAAACCATCGACGATCACGGTGCATGCGCCGCACTCCCCTTCGGCGCAGCCTTCCTTCGTGCCGGTGAGACCGAGACGGTCGCGCAACACGTCGAGCAACCGTTCGGTCGGGTCGATCGCGACCTCGTGGGCAATGCCGTTGACAGTGAGATGCAGGTTCACAGTGGTGCTCCCACCGTGGCCAGCGCGGCCAGAACTCGCTCGGGCGACGCGGGGAGTTCAGTGATTTCGGTGCCCAGTGCCTGGTTCACCGCGTTCACGACCGCGGCTGCGGTGGGCACGAACGCGACCTCGCCGACGCTCTTGGCACCGTACGGGCCCTGATCACCATCGTGCTCGATCAACAACACGTCCACTCGCGGCATGGTCGCCGAGTTCACCAGGTGGTAGTTCTTGAAACCGCCGTCGAGTGGTCGACCCGCATCATCGAGCACGATCTCCTCGCAGAGCGCGCTGCCGATTCCGGCTTGTACCGCGCCCCGGCACTGCCCCTCCACCATCAACGGGTTGATTGCCGTGCCGATGTCGACCACGGCGAGGAAGTCGGTCACCTGCACCAGACCAGTGAGCACGTCGACCTCGACCTCCGCGAACTGCACCGAGTACGAACCCGGGTTCGAGTCGGATTGATAGGTACTGGTGACGATGATGTCGCCACCGAATCGCATGCGCGTACCCTGCACCACCTGCGCGTAGGTCAGGCCACGCCCCGGTGCTCCGGCCACTTGCACGTGTCCGAGGTCCGCGTGCAGGTCGTCTGGTGAAGCCTCCAACAACTCCGCTGCGGCCTGCACCACACGTTCGCGAAGTCGCTGCGCTCCAAGGCGCACGCCGGCCCCCACCACGTACGTCATCCGACTACCGAAGCAGCCGAAGTCGAACGGCGTGGAGTTCGTGTCGGCCTCACCGACGGTGACCAACTCGGGGTCGATGCCGAGTTCCTCGGCGACCAACACCTTCATTGTCGTGCTCGTCCCGGCGCCCACTTCGTGAAGGCTGGCAACGAGCTGGACACTGCCGTCCTCGTTCATCTTCAGCGTCACCGTGCTCGATTCGGGGAACTCGGCACTCAGCATCCCGTTCTTGTGGCCGCCACACGCCACACCAACTCCACGCCGATAGCGCCCTTCACCTGCGGGGGCGTTCACTCGTTCAGCCCACCGGAACAATTCCGCACCCTGCTGCAGACACTGCTGTACGCGGGCGTCACCGAGTGACATTCCCGACACGGGATCGATCGCTCCTGGTGCGACCAGGTTCGCCATTCGCAACGCCACCGGATCGCAACCCGACGCACGAGCGACATGGTCGAGATGGATCTCCATACACGTGGCGATATCGGGCGCCCCCCAGCCGCGCATCCCGCCAGCCACGGGGGTGTTGGTCACGACGACTTCGCCACTGTGCCCATAGCGCGGCGTGCGGTAGAGACGAGTGAGCTTGTGCGCCATCGCCTCCGCATAGTCGAGTGAACTGGTGACATACCCGCCTGCGTCGAGCACGGTGTGCACCTGGATGTCGAGCAGTGCGCCGTCAGCGGCGAGCACGGTGCGCACGGTGGAACGCTGTGCTGGACGCACCATCGTCGCGGTGATGCACTCCTCACGGTCGAGCACGAGTTTCACCGGGCGGCCCAGGCGCATTGCCAGGAATGAGACGAGTGGTTCGAGGATGAACTCCTGCTTCCCGCCGAACGAACCCCCCATCGGCACCTTGATCATGCGCACACGGTTATAGGACAGTTCGAACAACTCGGCCACCACAGTGCGGGCGCCATAGACGCTCTGACACGGCGTATGCACCGTCAGCGTGCCGTTGGCGTACTCGGCCAGACACATGTGCGGTTCCAGCGCTGCATGGTGCAGGCGCTGTGTGCCCACCGTTGTCTCCGTGACGAGGGCGTCCGGCGGCAGTGCCGCATGGGCCGTGGTGGCATGGTCGAAACGGTGCACGACCTCGCCGGACTCCACCGACAACGCGGCAGGCAGGAGTTCGTACTCGACCGCTACGAGGCGTGCCGCGCGCTTCGCTGCTGCTCGCGTGGTGGCCACCACCACCGCCACTCGGTCGCCCACGTGACGCGCTGTCGCCGCCAGCACCGTTTCGTCCTCCGGTGCATGCTCCTGGCCAGGGACGATGCGGTAGCGACTGTACGGACGGGTCGGCGCATCGTGGTGCGAGTACACCGCCACGACACCCGGTACTGCGAGTGCCACTGCTGCATCAACCCGTCCCACACGGGCGTGCGCGTGTGGACTGAGCACCAGTGCCGCATGCAACATCCCCGGCACCTGCAGGTCGCTGCCGTAGGCCAGCACACCCGTGGCCTTGAGCGCGGCATCAGCGACCGGTCGACCATGGCCCACGTAACGCAGTGATGCGGACATCGCTCACAGTCTGACGCGTTCCGCTGCAACTGGCTGCATTCGTGGTACATCGTCTACTCACATGAACTCGGACAGAAATTAACAAAACACATACACTTTGTACATCTGTGCGGGGTAATAGTGACGGGATGAAAGCAATGCTTACATCCGACATACGGCCTTCCAGACGCCGCGGACGGCTCTCCCTCCCGCGCTTGGTGCTCGTGCTCGGCATCGCCGCCGCTGGTGTCACCATGATCAAACGATCCTTCGACAGCCAGCCTGCGTCGGCCCGCAGCGCAACCTGGTTCGCCCCCTACGCCGATGTGACCCTGACGCCATACCTGGCCTTCGGGGATACTCGGCTGAACCCGGCGGACACGGTGGTGCTGGGCTTCGTCGTCGCCGACCACACTTCACCCTGCACGCCGAGTTGGGGTGGTTACTACACACCGCAGGAGGCCGCGACCGGTGCCGACCTCGACCGCCGCCTGGCCACGTTGCGACGCCGCGGCGGACAGGCCGTGGTCTCCTTCGGCGGAGTCGCGAACACGGAACTGGCCGTTGCGTGCACAGATGAAGCCGCGCTCACCAAGGCCTACGTGTCCGTGCTCCAGCGCTACGAAGCGACCACCGTCGACCTCGACCTCGAAGGTGCCGCGCTGTCCGACGTTTCGGCCCGCACCCGGCGAGCGGCCGCGATCGCCAAAGCCCAGGCATCGTTCCCGAACGGTCTCGACGTGTGGCTGACGCTGCCCGTCGCCACCACCGGACTCACCGCCGATGGTGTGGCCACGGTCGACGCGTTTCTCGCCGCAGGAGTGCACGTCACCGGAATCAACGTGATGACCATGGACTTCGGCACGCTGACACCGGAGATGAACGTGGCCGACGCAGCGATCGAGGCGCTGAGCTCAGCATCGGCGCAGGTGCATGACAGCTTCAGCGCCGCCGGCATCGATCTCGACACCTCTGCGCTGTGGGCCCACATGGGCGCCACCGTCATGATCGGCCGCAACGACGTCCGCACCGAGGTCTTCAACCTCGACGATGCCAACGAGTTGCTCGCGTTCGCCCATCTCCACGGCCTGGGTCGCATCTCGCTCTGGTCGATCAACCGCGACGCACCGTGCGGCCCAGAGGTCGACAGCGGCGTCGCGCAGAACGGGTGCAGCGGTGTGGAGCAGACTTTGGGCGCCTTCACTCAACTGTTCGCCGCCGACATCGCCTCCATCGACGCTGAGTTCGACTCCGACTCCGACTCCGACAACCCACAAACGTCTATGGCCCGCACCTGGGCGTCCTCATCACGCACCGGCCTCGTACTTGACGACCCGGCCACAGCGCCGTATCCCATCTGGAACCCGGCCACCGGCTACAAGGGCAACGACAAGGTCGTGTGGCACGGCAACGTGTACCAGACCGCGTGGTGGACCCAGGCGGTGCAGCCCGATGCACCGAAGGCCAACCCCTGGGACAGTCCGTGGAAACTGGTCGGACCGGTACTCCCCACCGACACCGCGCCCACCACGACCACCATCCCGTTCGGCGTGTACCCGCAGTGGAATGCATCGACCGCCTACCCCGCCGGATCGCGTGTGTTGAACCACGGTGCGGCCTTCTTAGCGAAGTGGTACGTCATCGGCCAAGAGCCGGGCGCGCCGGCCGCCAACCCGTGGGACACCGGCTGGCAGGCCGTCACACCGACCGCCGACGAGATCGCCGGCATTACCGCCGCTGTCACCACTACCACCGCTGTCACCACCGCCGGTGTCACCACCACCGCTGTCACCACCACCACCGCTGTCACCTCCCCGACCGCTGTCACCAGCACTCCGAGCAACTGAGGATCATTCCGTGAGCACTCTCCTCCACGCCCCCCGTCGTCGCCAATGGGGTGCCGACCGACGCAGCGAACCGCTGCCCACCGTGCCGCCAAAGGCCACTCACCGTTCAATGGGCGCCAACCGCGGGGCCATCTGGGTCACGTTGGCGGCATGGATCGGCTACTCCTTGCGCACGCTCAAGTCCGAACTGTTGGATCGCACGCCGACCTGGTCGACGGTCATCCCGATGACCCTGTACCTCGTCGTCGCGGCGGCGCTCTCCACTTCGGCGCTCGCCTACCTGATCGCCCGCCAGGGCTTTCTTATCCGCAGCAGTCAGCACACCCGAGCAACTCGTCTCGACCTCGATACGCAGTTCGCCTCGGGTTCACCGTCGATGACCGTGCTGGTGCCGTCGTACCGTGAGGACACTCGTGTCGTCCGCCAGACGTTGCTGTCCGCTGCACTCCAAGAGTACGACGACATGTCGATCGTGCTCCTCGTCGATGACCCGGCCAATCCTGGCACCGAGGAAGAACGCGAGCTGCTCGATGGCGCGCTGTCGCTCCCATGGGAGCTCAACCGGCTGCTCTCAGGTCCGGCCTCCGATGCCCGCAACGCGCTGGCCGCATTCGACAACTCGTCGTCGCTGCGTTTGATGACGGACAGTCGCGAGCTGACCGAGTTGGCCACCGCCTACCAGGATGCAGCTGATGCACTCGAGATGATCGCCGACACTGTCGCCAGGGTCGACCACACCGACGACTTCCTCGTCGATCAGGTGGTTGGCCGCTTGATCGGCGAGTTCCGCCAGATCGCTACGGCGATCGACGCTGCTGCCGATCAGGACGTCGACTTCACCGTCGAGCGGGCCCGGCAGTTGTACCTGCGTCTCGTCCGGGTCTTCACCGCCAGGGTCTCCGCATTCCAGCGCAAACGGTTCGCCTCGTTGTCGCACGAAGCGAACAAGGCAATGAACCTCAACAGCTATCTGTCGCTGATGGGCGGCGCCTACACGATCTCGCATCGCGCCGGACTCACTCACCTCGATCCTGCTGTCGACCCTCGGAGCGCCGACCTGGTCGTGCCGCGCACCGAGTACGTGCTGACCCTCGATGCGGACAGCGTGTTGCTGCCCGAGTACTGCCTGCGGCTCGTGTACATCATGGAACAGCCCGGCAACGAGCGGATGGCCGTGGCACAGACTCCCTACAGCGCGTTCCCCGGTGCACCTACCCGCCTCGAACGCTTGGCAGGTGCGTCCACCGACCTCCAGCACCGAGTGCACCAGGGGCTCACCCATTACGGGGCGACGTACTGGGTTGGCGCCAACGCCGTTCTGCGCCGCAGCGCGCTCGACGACATCTCCACCACGGAAATCGAACACGGCATTCCCGTCGTGCGCTACATCCACGACCGCACCGTCATCGAAGACACCGAGTCGAGTATCGATCTCGGCACTCATGGCTGGACGTTGTTCAACTACGGAGAGCGCCTCAGCTACAGCGCGACACCGCCCGACTTCGGCTCGCTCGCGATCCAGCGTCAACGGTGGGCGGACGGCGGCTTGATCATCTTGCCGAAGCTCATCAAGCAGTGGCGCTCGCGCAAGGAGTCCGATACTCCGATGACGTTCACGCAGTTCTTCCTGCGGCTGAACTACCTCGCATCGATCGCGTGGAGTAGCGCCGGGCTGGTGTTGCTGCTCCTCTACCCGTTCTCGCAGACCCTGCTGAGCCCGCTGGTGATCCTGGCTGCTGCTCCGTACTTCCTGGCCCAGGCGGACGATCTGTACGACTGCGGCTACCGCCGACGCGACGTCGCCCGCATCTACGGCTTCAACCTGGTGTTGCTCGCCATCAATGTCGCCGGAGCGGTACGGTCGCTGGGCCAGGCGCTCACGGGCAACAAGATCGCATTCGCCCGCACGCCCAAGCGCCAGAACCGCACGGCCGCCCGCGCCCCGTTCCTCGCCATCCCGCTGATCCTCATCGGATTCTCGGCGTACACCGTTGCCAAGGACTACGCCGAACACAGGTGGTGGCACGCCGGCTTCGCCGCGCTGAACGCGTCGACCGCCCTGTGGGCATTCGTGGCGCTGATCGGTGTCACCGCTGCCGTGACTGACCTCGCGACCGGAGTGGTTCGTTTCGTGTACCGGGACGCTGGCCCGGAGCCAGCCGCCCGCCCGACCACGCTCGACTGGGCAGTGGTACTCGACCGCGGTGCCGCATGACGCTCACTGCACATGCCTCGTACGTCGAACGCCGCGCCCGGCCACGCGTGCCGCAACCGGAGACCAAGGGGCTGATCATCAGCGCAGCGATCCAGATGATGCACGACCTGCCGGTGAACGCAGTGACGTACCGCGAGATCGCCGCCCGCGCCGGAGTCAACCAGAGTTACGTCGCCCGCTACTTCGGCAGCCAGCAGGAGATGCTGATCGCTGTCACCGAGGAGTTGTCCCAACGGGCCAAGCGGCACTGGGCGAACCCCGACCCGCGAGCGATCATCAACGATCCAGAGGTCCGCATTCGGCTGATGGTGATGCAGTACTTGCTGGCGATGGGGGTACCTCCCGAACGATTCGCCGACCAGACCCGTGAGCAGGTGGCTGCATTGGACGAGCATTTCGTCCACCGCCTGGGCTACAACGAACGTGCCGTTCGGGCCTTCCGCGCCAAGATGGGCATGCTGCTGATGTTGACCCATGGCGGGATGGCCCGCGCCAATGGCGTCGATGATGCGACGGTGAACGACGTCGTCACCCTGTTCGTCGACGAGCTCGAGCACGGCACTGCGTCCGTCGAGCGCTTGGGCTGGTAGCCCGCCATCCGTCAGTAGATGTTCGCGGTGCCGCCGCCGTCGAGGTGCATGTTGACACCGTTGACGAAGTCGGCCCGCGGGCTGCTGAGGTAGGTGACAGCGAACGCGATGTCCTCCGGCTGGCCGATGCGCAGCACCGTCTGACCAGTGCCCTTGAGCACGTACTCGGCAGCCTGATCGATGCCTTCCCACCCGCGCTTGGCGGCGAAATTGGTGAGGAAGTCCACGAGCCCCTCGGTCATGATCATCCCCGGCGTCACCATGTTGACGGTGACGCCACTGCCCTTCAGGTTCTTCGACAGGCTCATCGTCATGTTCAGCATCGCTGCCTTGGCCGTGCCGTAGTCGGGCTGCGCCGAGGTCGGGATCGTGCCCGCCATGCTGCCGATCTGAACGATGCGACCCCACTGCTGCTCCTTCATCGCCGGTGCGAACCGATGAATCAGTCGAGCTGCGGCCAGCACGTTCTTCTCGTACGTCGCGACCCACTCGGTGAGCGCGACGTCGAACCAGTTGACCGCCTTCTCCTCGGAGCCGCCGCCCGCGTTGTTCACCAGGATGTCGATGCCACCGAATGCGGCGAACGCAGCATCGGCCACCTTCGCTGCCCCCTCGTCCGTGGAAAGGTCGCCCTGCGCCGCGGCGACCGTATGGCCGGCAGCGGCGAACTCGGCGTGCACCACTTCGAGTCGCTCGGCATTACGGCCGTGCAGCACCACCGACACGCCCTCCTCGGCGAGCATCCTGGCGATGCCTTTGCCGATACCCGAGTTGCTGCCGGTCACCAGCGCGCGCTTGCCCTTGAGCTGCAGATCCATGTCCCCAGTGTCCCTTCCCCAGTCGGCCGACCCGACGCCGCTGTGATTCTGACACCTTCGTCAACTGGAGTCGAATATGCCCGGGATACGATTCGCGCATGGTGGTGCGGAGAGTTGGTGATCGCTTCGTCGCCGCCGCACTGGCCGCAGCCACGATCGCCCTCGGTGCCACCCGCGCCGGAGACACCTCGTTCTGGCTCGACGAGGCCTACACCGCTGCCGTTGTCCGTCAGTCCTTCGGCGGACTCGCGCGCCTACTCGGCCACGAGGCCGGAATGGGGCCGTACTACCTCACGCTGTGGGCGTGGGAACGCCTCGGTGATTCCGAGTGGTCATTGCGCATGCTGTCGGTCACCGGCGGCGCACTGGCGGTAGCCGCGTTGTACCTGCTGGCCGCGCGGTTCATCGATCGACGGGTCGCCGCTGTCGCATGCGTCGCAGTGGTGTGCAACCCGATCTTCCTCTACGACCTCACCGAACTACGGGCCTACTCGTGGGCGATGTGCTCCGTGGTGGTCAGCACCACATTGTTCCTCCGACTGCGAGCGGAGCCAAACCGTCGCCGAGCGGTGATGTACGGGGCCAGCGTGGGCGGCGCGCTGGCCCTTGTGGTGTTCTCGGCGGGTGTGGTGCTGGCGCAGTTGTGCTTCACCGGACCGCTCATCACAGAACGTGCACGTCGCCGACTGTTGCTCATCGCCGGTGCTGTCGCTGCGGTCCTGCTCGGTCCATTCGTTCCCGCATTGCTCACCAGCCGACAGATCGACTGGATCCCACACACCACGATGCATCGGCTGAACATGCAGTCAGCGGTCGCGTTCGGCAGTTCGAACTGGCGAGCGTGCTTCGCGATCGGTCTCGTGCTGCTCACCCTCTCGCTCGTTCAGCGCCGACGACGCGGCGAGGCCGACATCGCGCTCGAAGTCATCCTGGCCAGCGTGGTGGCGACCATCGGCCTGCTGCTCGGCGTGTCGCTGATCAGGCCAGTGTTCGTGGCGCGCTATCTCGCCGGCGTGTTCCCACTGACCGCGCTGGGTGCCACCGCGGGGTACCTGCGGGCGGGCGATGCGCTGGTCACTCGACTGCGCACCGGGCACGATCTTCGGGTCGCGGTGCCGTGGATTCTGGCAGCGCTCAGCCTGGCCGGTATGCGAGGCCCGTTGTTCACCGACAGCGAGCGGCCCGAAGACCTACGCGCCCCCGGGCAGTTCCTCACCAAGTTCGTGCGGCCCGATCAGGCCGTGGTGTTCGACACGGCGCAACAAGCGACAGCGTTCAGCTACTACTGGACACCGCGTCCGGGTGTCCTCGTCGCCGAACATGTCGCGGCGACCGGCCTACCGTGTCGCGTCTGGTGGGTTGTGCGTGGCCACGGCGATGCGCTCGATCCAGTGGTCAGCGCTGCGCCGGCGGATGCCACCGTGGCCGTCTACGACTTCGTCGGCTACACCATCGGCGACATTGACGGCTGCCGCGTCGGCTGACGCCGCGGCCGCCAGCTCATGGCGCGAGCTCACCGGTCAATGGGTCGTAGATGACCGCCCGCTCGGAAGGAGGGGCAACCCGACTGGGGAGTCGAACGATCGCGTCGACGATCTGCTCGGCGGCTTCGGTACGTAGCCCGCCGACGTGCATGAACCCGGGCCATCCCTGGTGACGATGAAACCCAGCTGCTGTGTACACGAGTTTGCGGGCGATATTGCGGCGGCGATGCTCGGGCGCGACATAGATCTGTTCGATGAACGCGTCCTCAGTCCGCCATTTCACCGCTCCCACCTGCTGCTCGCTTGCCACTGGCATCGTGAAGAAGGCGGAGTTGCTGATGACGGTGCCATCGGCGAGGTCCGCCGTGTCGAAGGCAGTCAGCGTTCGAGAGTGTGACCCCTTCTCCACGCTGGGCACATCGACGAACCACAGGTCGGGAGCGCCCGACACGTCCCAACTACTGACGATCACCTGCGTTCGGCGCTGGTCGTCAAGGTCTGCGCGACACGCGATTCGTTGCCCGGGACCCACGCTGAGAGTCGCATCCGGCCCCACGACGGTGCCGTCGGGAAACTGATCGCCGAGATACAGGCTCACCTGCCACAGCCCCCCTGAAAGCGCCGCAGTCCGTAGTGTCCACTCACCGGCGAACGTCGGCCGTGCGGCACCTGGCGAAGCGGGCGTGGTCACTTCGAACGGAACAGCGCGACGATCTCGGTGGCCCCAGGAGCCGCAGTCGTGATTGAGTAGCAGCGCTTGCCCTTGGGCAGCGAGAATTCGGCAGTGAAGCGCCGCTGCTTCTCCCTGAAATTGAGGCTCTCGAGCGCAGGGATCGACGGATTGAGTACCACGCTCGGATCCTCGCACGCGACCTGGCGGACGGTGGTGGCGACCAGCGAGGACTGGGACTCCACACAGTTGTCATCCAGGTTGATGAGCCGGAAGCCGAGCTCCACCTCGCGATGATTCACCTTGTTGAACGCACCGTTGCCGGTCTCAACGTCGCCGAGGTAACCGACCAGGGACCGCGCTGGAATCTTCACTCCACCCAGGTTGGGGGCACACACGCCGAGCTTGGTCGATTCCTCGGCGTGATCGGAGTGTCCTGCATCGGCCTGCGTCGGCTGATCGGCGTGCGCGACGGTCGCCATCGCCACCGGAGCGAACGCCGCTGCGGCCGACACCAGCACACCGAAGGGGCCGAGTAGATTTCCTCGTTGCATCAATCGAAGCTATCACAGTTCGGTTCGGCCGATCCCAGGGTTCACGTCGCGGGGTGTACCGCACGTATGCGGTCAAGCCCGCGACGTGAAGGGCAGTTGAGCCGATCGAGCGTGTCAGCTGCAGCCGCTGGTGCTGCCACAGCTGGGGCATGCGTGGCAGCTGCCCGCACGCACCATCTGCACACCGCACTGCATGCACATCGGGGCGTCGCTGTGACGCACCGTTGGCTTGGGCGTGGCCTCCAACTGGCGCGGCAGACCGCTGGGGTTGGTGACGTCGTTGTTCGGCGCCACCGGAGCGGTACCGGACTCCATCTGCGCCAGCAGTTCTCCAGCCGACGGGATGGTCTTCGGATCGGCTGCGACATCGCTACCGGTGCGGGTCTCCCACACCGCTTCCTCCACACCCGGCAGCGTGGGCTGCAGACGCTCGTCGACCGAGAAGATGCCCAGCTCGGCGCGCTCGTCGTAGGTCATGTACTCCAGCGCCAAGCGGCGGAAGAGGTAGTCCATGATCGACGAGGCGAAGCGAATGTCTGGGTCGTCGGTCATACCGGCCGGCTCGAAGCGCATGTTGGTGAACGCTTCGACGTAGGCCCGCATGGGAACGCCGTACTGCAAGCCGTAGCTGATGCTCTTGGCAAAGGCATCCATGATGCCGCTGAGCGTGGAGCCCTGCTTGGACACCGTGAGGAAGATCTCGCCGGGGCGACCATCGGCGTACTGGCCGATGTTGGCGAAGCCTTTGCAGTCGGCCACACGGAACTCGAACGTGCGGGCGCTGCGAGTGCGGGGCAGCTTCTGACGGATCGGTTGGTGCACGATCTTCTCGACGATGCGCTCGATCACCTGCGTAGCCTGCGCCTCGACAGCCGGGGTCTCCTCGGCGCCGTCCTTCTTGGCCGTGCTGAGCGGCTGACCCACCTTGCAGTTGTCGCGGTAGATGGCAACGGCCTTCAGGCCGAGCTGCCACGACAGCTGGTGCAGCTTCTCCACATCCTCGATGGAGGCTTCCTCGGGCATGTTGACGGTCTTGGAAATGGCACCCGAGATGAACGGCTGCACGGCACCCATCATCCGCACATGACCCTCGTAGTGGATGGTGTTATCGCCCATGCTGCAGGCGAACACCGGCACGTGATCGGCGGTGAGGTGCGGGGCACCGAGGATGCTCTTCTCGGTGTCGATGTAGGCAACGACGTCGGCGATCTGCTGCTCCGTGTAGCCCAGCTTGCGCAGCGCACGCGGGATCGTCTGGTTGACGATGGTCATGTTGCCGCCACCGACCAGCTTCTTCAGCTTCACCAGACCGAGGTCGGGCTCGATACCGGTGGTGTCGCAGTCCATCATCAGGCCAATCGTGCCGGTGGGTGCCAGCACCGAAGCCTGCGCATTGCGCACGCCGTACTCCTCACCATCACGCACCGCAGCACCCCACGCTGCGAAACCGGCCTCGACCAGTTCGGCGGGAACGCCCGGGTGGTTGGCGATCACGTTGTGTGCGTCGCGGTGCATGCGCAGCACGTCGAGCATGTACTGCTCGTTCTCGGCGAAACCAGCGAACGCACCCATACGGCTGGCAGTGCGGGCGCTCGTGGCATAGGCATGACCGGTCATCAGCGAGGTGATCGCCGCAGCCCACGCACGGCCCTCTTCGCTGTCGTACGGCAGACCGAGCGCCATGAGGGTGGCGCCGAGGTTGGCGTAGCCGAGGCCGAGCTGACGGAACTTGCGGCTGTTCTCGCCGATCTTTTCCGTCGGGTAGTCGGCGCGACCGACCAGGATCTCCTGCGCAGTGAACATCACTTCGATGGTGTGCATGTACGCCTCGACATCGAACACGCCGTCCTCATCGAGGTAGTGCAGCAGGTTGATGCTGGCCAGGTTGCAGGCCGAGTTGTCGATGTGCATGTACTCGCTGCACGGGTTGCTGCCGTTGATCCGACCCGAGGCATGAGCGGTGTGCCACTTGTTGATCGTGGTGTCGAACTGCAGACCGGGGTCGGCGCACTCCCACGATGCGGTTGCGATGTCGCGCCACAGATCGCGTGCACGCACCGTGCGCACCGGCCTGCCGTCGATCACGGCCTTGAACGACCACTCGGCGTCGTCCTCGATGGCCTGCATGAAGTCGTCGCTGATACGCACCGAGTTATTGGCGTTCTGGTACTGGATGCTGAAGCTGTCCGCTCCGTCGAGGTCCATGTCGAAGCCGGCGTCGCGGAGCACGCGCGCCTTGCGCTCTTCTTTGACCTTGCACCAGATGAACTCTTCAACGTCGGGGTGATCGACGTTGAGGATGACCATCTTGGCCGCACGACGGGTCTTGCCACCGCTCTTGATGGTGCCCGCCGAGGAGTCCGCGCCACGCATGAAGCTGACCGGGCCGCTGGCTGTGCCGCCACCGTTCAACAGCTCGTAGCTGGAGCGGATGTTCGACAGGTTGATCCCCGAGCCGGAGCCACCTTTGAAGATGACGCCCTCTTCCTTGTACCAGTTGAGGATGCCGTCCATCGTGTCCTCGACCGCCAGGATGAAGCAGGCGCTGGCCTGCTGGGGCACACCCTTGACACCGATGTTGAACCACACCGGGCTGTTGAACGCGGCCCGCTGCGTGACCAGGATGTACTTCAGTTCGTCGTTCAGCGCGTCGGCCTCGGCCTGGTCGGCGAAGTAGCCACCTTCAATACCCCAGGTGGTGACCGTGTCGGCGACCCGATCGATGACCTGCTTCAGCGATGACTCGCGCCCGTCCATGCCGAGGGTGCCACGGAAGTACTTCTGGGAGACGATGTTGGTGGCGTTGAGCGACCACGACGTCGGAAACTCCACGCCCAGTTGCTCGAAGGCGACGGTGCCGTCCTTCCAGTTGGAGATTCGGGCATCGCGACGCTCCCATTCGACCTCGTCGTATGGGTGCACGCCAGGAGCGGTGAAATGACGGCTGATCCCGATGGCGAGACGATCCGGCGCCAGTGACATGACGTGTGCTCCTTGATAAGCGGTAGTGCTGAGACGAAAGTAGGCGAACTGAGGTGCTGAACGACGGATGCCCCCAGCGGGTGGACACAACATGTGGTGTCGAGATGACTCCCAATCGAGTCGCCACCACAAGTGGTTGTGAGATTACAGCACTGTAGTTACGCCACTGTCAATGACCAACCTTGCTCTTCTTGTGGCATTCTCAGTGGGTCAGCGGCGCAAGAAGAGCAGGTTCGGGAACCCAGTCCCGCAACAGCAACAGCGTCTGCGCCGACCGAGCACGCCGCCCGATCACTCACGTTCGTTGTTGCTGCGGCCCATCCGCTTTCTTGCACCGCTGCCACCGACGGCAGAACCCTAGGTGCCGCGCCCTGTGGGGAGGAAGGGGTACAACCATGTGAATTCAGTTGTGGACAGCCGGCGAATCCTGTGGGCGCAGAGGGAAACGGAGGGTTACAAGGCAGGGGTTATCCACATATCCACAGATTGCGCAACCAGTACCCCGACTCTGAGATGGCTCAGCAGGACGCGACGGTCACCGGGACGCCGTTCAGTACCGCCGTACCCGACAGCGGATCGACCACGGCCTCGTCGGTGAGCACATTGCTGTTCACACCGGCGCGACGGGCTGCGACAGTGAGCCGCGTGCCCGACATATCGTGCCCCCACCCATGCGGCATGCTCACGACACCCTCACGGACCGCCTCGGTGATCTCGACGGTCACCTGCACCTCACCCACCCGGCTGGTCACCCGGGCAAGCCCTCCGGTCTGTAACCCGAGGCGACCGGCATCGACCGGGTGCACGTGCAGCGTGCAGCGCGGCGCACCCTTCACCAGCACTTCGATGTTGTGCATCCACGAGTTGTTGCTCCGCAGGTCGCGACGACCCACCAGCGACAACTGGCCGGACGCAGCCGCCGTGGCAGCCGCCGGGAGCGCGTCGCGTAGCCGCGCCAACTCCGCGAGCAGCACCGGATGCGCGAGCTCGACCGCACCGCTGGGGGTGCGCAGCACTTCCGGCACGCGCGGCTGCAGCGGACCGAAGTCCAGTCCGTGCGGGTTCGCACGCAATGCGTCCAGGCTCGCGCCACCGGGGTTCCTGCCAAACGCTGCGCCGAATGGTCCCGTCTGCAGCATGAAGTCCAGCAGCCGTTCGGGACCCGCCTGACCGCCCAGCGCCGCCATGATCTCGGTGACGTTGCGCCCATGGATCGGCGAGTTCGAGTCAGCGACCGACGCGTGCACCATCGCTGTGATGCCGACCTCGTCGACCGCCGCGGGCTCGACCTCGAGGCCCATACCGGCAGCGATCAGCCCGAGCCGAGCCAGGATCTCCCACTCGTCGGGCTGCCCGTCGGAGCGCGCCAACACGGGTTCGCTGTAGTTGGCGACGTTCCGTACGGCGAACTGCAACAACGCAAGGTCGTAATGGCTGCGCTGCAGTTGCGAGGGTGGCGGCAGGATGACATCGGCGTGGCGGGTGGTCTCGTTGAGGTAGATGTCGACGCTGACCATGAAGTCGAGTTGTGTCAACGCTGCATCGAGTTGAACGCTGTTCGGCGTGCTGAGCACCGGGTTCCCGGCGATGGTGATCAGCGCGCGCATGCGCTCGTCACCGGCGTGCGTGATCTCCTCGGCCATCGCCCCCGCCGGATACTCCCCCATCACCTCCGGGTAACCGCTCACCACCGTGGCACCACGGCCGGTGGAGAAACCACTTCCGGAACCGCGGCGCCCTCGCGTGTTGGCGCTGCCAGCGACCGGGGTGGGAAACATCGCTCCTCCGGGCCGGTCGAGGTTGCCGGTGACGATGTTGATCACATCGATCAGCCACGACGTCGCAGTCCCGAAGGCGGCACCCGCCATCCCTGCGGTCGTGGTTCCTATCCGTCCGTAGATCGAGCCACTTGGGGCTGCCGCCAGATCGCGCGCCAATCGGCGCGTGTCGTCAGCGGGGATTCCGGTCGCGACTGCCACCGACTCGGGTGTGAACGGCGCACAGGCCGCCACTACCTCGGTGACGCCGGTGAGGTGTTTGCCGACGTGCTCACCCGGCTCGATCGACCCGTCCTGCGCCAGCGCCGTCACCATCGCCGCCAACAGCAACGGATCGGTACCCGGTCGGATCGCCAGCCAACGATCGGCACCCTCGACGGTGCGCGTCCGGCGCGGATCGATGACCACCACCGTGCCACCGCGTGCGCGGATTGCCTCCAGGCGACCTGGGAAGTCGGGTGCAGTACACAGGCTGCCGTTCGAGGCATACGGGTTGGCACCCATCAGCACCAGGAAGTCGGTGCGGTCGAGATCGGGAACGGGCACTGTTGCCGGACTGCCGAACACGTAGCCAGCCGCAACCTGACGAGGCATTTGGTCGACCGTCGAGGCACTGAATCGACGGTGTGTGCCGAGCGCCTGCAGCAGCGATCGGTTGTAGAGCATCGGCGAAAGGTTGTGAGCACAGGGATTCCCCATGTACACCCCGACCGACTCGCGCCCGTGCTCGCGCAACACAGCAGGAAGGCGGTCGGCGACCACCGCCCAAGCCTCGTCCCACTCCACCTCCACGTGCACGCCATCCCGCATCACCAGTGGCCGCCGCAACCGGTCGGGGTCGTCGTGCAATTGACGCAGCGTGCTGCCCTTCGGACACAAGAAGCCCTTGCTGAACACATCGTCGCGGTCGCCACGGATGCGCACCACAGCATCACCCTTCACGGTGATCTCCAGGCCACACCCTGCTTCGCACAGCGGACACGTGCGGTGCGCAACACGAGTGTCGCCGTCGACATGGTCATGATCGGTCCTCATGAGGTGGCATTCTCTCATTAATGCAGCGCCTGTTCCCCCACCCAGCTGACAACATCACATTGCTCGAGGCCTACTCCGCCGAACGGCCCGGCAGCGCCGAGCGACCGTGGGTATCGCTCTGCATGGTGTCCAGCCTCGACGGTTCCACGGTGGTGGATCACACCTCACGGGGACTGTCGAACCCCACCGATCAAGCACTGTTGCTCGTGCTGCGCTCCTTCGCCGACACCATCCTGGTGGGTGCCAGCACTGTCCGCCACGAGAACTACGGACCTCCGAAAGCACCGCACCAGCGCATCGCTATCGTCAGCCGCAGCGGAGAGTTCGATTTCGATCTGCCGCTGTTCACCTCCGGCACAGCAATCGTCGTGCTCCCCGAGAACGCTCCAGTCGTCCCGGTGCCCTCGGTTCGCGCCGGCGTCGACACGGTCGATGTTGCACTCGCCATCAGGACACTCGCCAGTGAGTTCGGGAGCCGAGTCATCCAAGCCGAGGGTGGCGCCACGATGAACGGCATGCTCGCCTCCGCCGACCTGATCGACGAGCTGAACCTCACAGTGTCGCCACAGCTCAGCGGCGGCAACGGGTCGCGACTCATCGTCGGCGCACCGGCCTCCGCTCAGCGTATGCGGCTCGCACACGTGCTGGAAGACGACGGGTTCCTCTTTACCCGCTATCTGCGGGCACGCTGAGCGCCGCTGTCCTCAGCACTCTGGGTCAGACGTTGGGGATCATCTGCATGATCTCCACGACCGCGTCAGCATGCACTCTGGCCTGCTCCGCAGTGAGCGTCGCACCGAGTTCGATGATGAACGACATCGTGTCGGGCATCGTCTTACGCACCCAGGTGGCCGCCACACCCGTGTACTTCCCGCCGGTGACTGACACATAGTCCAGCCCGGTGAGCTGCGCGTACCGTTGACGCAGCGGCCCATCGCGCCCGGCACTGGGCCCCACCGTGTGCGCGTCCTGGTGGTACCAGAGCGTGAGCGCCGGATGAAGCCGCAACGCAAAGGTCATGAAGGCCTGCGTCTCAGGTTCGCTCGCCGGACCACTACCGCTGTACTGCCACTCACCGGGCCGGGCGATCGACGTCCAGTCGTGCGGAAAGTTGCGGTTCAGATCGACCTGATTGCCGTTGCCGCGCACGTCGTTGGCCAGGCCATCCGGGTTGATCGCTGGCAGCAGCCACAGGTCGTAGCCGTCCGGTAACGGCATCGTGCGCAGGTCATCGAGGATCGCCAACCCGTCGTTCTCATTGCCATGGATGACTCCGACCACCAACACCACAATGCCACCCGCGGTGCCCCGGTGGTATGCGGTGATCGGTCGCCCCTGGACCGACGTACCGATCGTCTCCTCGCCGAGGAGTCCCGGAACAGTGCTGGTCGTCGTCGCTGCACTCGTGGTCGACGCCGGCACGCTGGTGGTCGTGGACGTCGACGGGGCAACGCTCGACGATGTGGAGACCGGCGCACTCGGCCGCGAAGCCACGCCCCCGGATGTGGTGGTGCTACACCCGGCGGCCACCGCCACGAGCAGCACGATCGAGGCGGCGCGGTTCACGATTCCTGCAGCTTCTTCAGCAGCACCAATTCGCGCTGGAAGTCGGCTGCTGCGTCAAAGCCTTTGTACACGCTGGCAAAGCGGAGATAGGCAACCTCATCGAGTCGTCGCAGACGATCGAGTACTTCGACGCCAATCAGTTGTGCCAGAACCTCAGGACCCTGCAGGCGCACTTCGTCCTCGACGGCCTCCCCGAGCTGGTCGATCTGCTCCGCCGTCACCGGGCGGCCCTTACATGCGGCAGATACCCCGGCGACAAGTTTGCTGCGGTCGAACGACTCGCGCTGGCCATTGCTCTTCACGACGGTGAGCGGCACCTCTTCAGCGCGTTCGTAGGTAGTGAACCGATGGGCACAGGCCACGCATGACCGTCGCCGACGAATCGTGGTTCCCTCTTCGGCCTCACGCGAATCGATCACCTTCGTGTCGTCCGCCAAACATTTCGGGCACCGCATGGCAAATGACGCTACAGCGCGAGCGGTGAAGCATCCTGTCGAGCCTCACGGCAAGGTGATGGCCTGACCGATCTGCACCGAGGAACCGTGGTTAATCGAGATCAGTGCGTCGAGGTAATTGGCTTGGGAGTACTGCTCGTGGAATCGCTGCGCAATCGACCACAGGGTGTCGCCTGAACGCGCCACGTACACGTGTGTGGAGCTTGCCGGGCGAACCGTGGAGGCGGAGGCAGGATCGCCCTCACGGTTCGCCAGGACGCTGCCGGCGCCAAGCCACACGACGACGACGATGGCGACGAGCACCAACGACACCAGCAGGCGGCGGCGCACGAAGATCTGCACGCTCGGGCGGCCAGCGGCCATCCGCGAAGGAACGACCACCGTGTAGGGAGCTAGGGATGCTGCCGTGGATGCCATGGTGTCGATGTCCTTCCGGTGCCTGAGGGCCCAAGAGTGGGTGGAATGCTGCTCGACCGAACAGGTGTTGGTCGAACAACTGTTCGCAGTCTGGACGAACATTCGTTCGATGTCAACCTCGGGGCGAACATTTGTTGCACGAACGGGTGTTTGACCGGCTGCCCGAACGCGTGTACGGTGCAGCCATGGCCGAAAAGCTCACCGACCGCCAACGCGGCATCCTCGACATGATCGAAACCAGCATGCGCGAACGGGGCTACCCCCCGAGCGTGCGCGAAATCGGTGAGGCCGTCGGCCTCACCTCCCCATCCACAGTGCACAGCCACCTGGCCACGCTGCAACGGCTCGGCTATCTCAAGCGCGACCCAACCAAGCCGCGTGCGATCGAGGTGCGCTTCGACCCGTCATCGGGTGCCGCCATCGAGCGCCGTCCGGTGCGCCACGTGCCACTCGTTGGCGATGTCGCCGCTGGCACCGACGTGCTGGCACAAGAGAACGTCGAGGAGTTGTTCCCGCTGCCGGAGGACTTCACCGGTACCGGCGACTTGTTCATGCTGCGTGTCCGCGGCGACTCGATGATCGAGGTCGGCATCATGGACGGCGACTTCGTGGTTGCCCGCGCACAGACCACCGCAGAGAACGGCGAGATCGTCATCGCCGGCATCCCCGGTGAAGAGGCGACGGTGAAGACCTATCAGCGCAAGGGCCACACGGTCACGCTCATTCCGGCCAACCCGCGGCTCACGCCGATGGTGTTCACCGACGGCGAGGTGCAGATCTTCGGACGCGTCGTCACCGTGATGCGCCGCCTGTAAACCGGCGCCCGCACCCGCTACTGCTGCTGCGGCGCTCCCCAACCAGACCCACTGGGTGGTGCGGGGGGCGCCGGCGGCGGTGACGGTGGCGGAACAGGTGCAGCACCAGGCTGCCCGGGCCACGACCCTGTGGGCGCCGCGGGCTGCCATGCGGGTACTGGCGGGACACCACCGCTGCTCGTGCGCCGACCCAACAACAGCACCAAGAGGCCGAGCACCACACCGGCGGCAGCAGCAACGATGCCACCCGTCTTGATCATGTTGCTCTCGGCCTCGGGATCGCCACCAACGGCGATGGCAAAGTCGGACGACTCGCTGGCCACCGTCAGCCGGTAGGTGCCGGTGCTCTCGATGTTCGCTGTCTGGTAGGCCTCGCCGACGAAGTCGCCGGCGCTGTAGGTGGCGCTACGGGCATCGGAGAGGCTGACGTCGCGACCGTCCGGATCGGTGAGCGTCAGGGCAACGGTGGGCATGGCATTCCGGTCGTAGCTCGACTGGTTCCCGGCGCAATCGCCACCGACGTCGCCGACGCGTCCCCTGGTCTCGATGAAGAACGTGAACTCAGCCGACTTGTCGAACTCCAGCGTGGTGGTGCATCCGGCCGGAGCGCGGGCGAACTTCTTCACCGTCTCCTCTTTCGTCGACCCGCTGAGTCCGATCAGCGCAACGCCGAGGCCGCCGCCAATCACGATCAGCCCAAGGCCGATCACCAATGAACGTTTGCCCTTCTTTGGTGACTGCGGTATGGCAGCCATCGGTGGTTGCGGTTGGTAGGACATCAGCGCACCCCCAGTCGTGTGGCGACGAGTTCGATTCTTTCGTCAGGTTGTACCACGGCAGCGCGCACGTTGTGTGAACCACCTGCTCCATAGAAGTCTCCGGGGCTGACAATCGCCCCACCTTCACGTGCCAGACGCTCGGCGAACTCCCATCCGTCACGAGCATCGAACCACAGATAGAAGCCCCCAGCGGGCAGTTCAATCGGCAGCCCCGACCACGCCGACAGCACCTCGGCAAGGCGCTCGAGGCGGCCGCGGTAGCGGTTGCGTTGTGCAACCACGTGCTCCTCGTCACCGAGTGCCACTACGCCTGCAGCCTGGGCCGGTCCCGGCACCATCATGCCGACGTGCTTGCGCACTTCTTTCAGGTAGTGCACCAACTCGGCATCCCCTGCGTAGAACCCAACTCGCACGCCAGCCAGGTTCGATCGTTTCGAGAGCGAATGCACGGCCACCACGCCGTCGAGGCCGGAGTGCAGGATGGTGCTCGGCGGAGCGTTCCAGGTGAAATCGATGTAGCACTCGTCGCTGAACACTGGCACCTCATGTGCCCGTCCCCATGCGGACGCGGCAGCCAGGTCGGTGAGCGCGCCGGTGGGGTTCGACGGACTGTTGACCCAGAGCATGAGCGCGCGATCCGCATCGGAGGGGTCGATTGCGGACAGATCGAGACCACCATCGGCAGCCGACGGCACTGGCACTGCGCGGCACCCTGCGAGGGTTGCCCCCATCTCGTACGTCGGGTACGAGACTGCGGGATAGAGCACCGTGTCGCGCGACGGAGTGCGCAGTTTCAAGAACTGCGGCGTCGTGGCCACGAACTCCTTGGTGCCAACGCACGCGGCCACTTGCGCCAACGGCACGTCCACAGCAAAGCGACGCTGAAACCATTCGCGTATGGCAGCGCGCAGAGGTTCTCCACCAATGCTGGCGGGGTACCCACGCTCAGCGTTGCTGTGCGACAGCGCTTCCACTACAGCCGCCAACGGCGGATCGCAGGGGGTGCCGATGGACAGGTCGACCACACCTCCAGGCAGTGCCGCCGCGAGTGGAATCAGGCGGTCGAGGCGGTCGTATGGGTACGGGGGCGGGACGAAACCCTCAGGATCCTTCATGCGTCCTCCATCCTGCCCGATGAACGAACCCGGCGCCGACTGCAGCGTCACTCAAGTGCGACGCGGAACTCCGCCAACCGGCCCGCTGATGCGTCCGAAAGGCGGGCGCGCACCCGTACGCCGTCGGTGTCGTGGAACGTGCTGACCACCTCGCCTTCACGATGGATCGCGGCCAGCACGTCGCCGCGATCGTAGGGCACCACCAGTTCCACCACAGCGGTGATGGCTCGCAGGCGGTCGGCGAGCACACGCAGAAACATCTCGATGTGCTCACCGGTGCGAGCACTGACAGCGACCGACCCTGGGTGCCGAGCCACGAGGTCGGCGGCGACCTCGGGGGCGACATCGGCCTTGTTGAACACCAGCAGGTCGGGCACTTGAATCGCGTCGATCTCGACAAGCACCTCGCGGACCGCAGCGATCTGCCCCTCCGGATCTGGGGCGGCACAGTCAACGACGTGCACGAGGAAATCAGCGTTACTGGCGACTTCGAGCGTGCTCTTGAATGCCTCGACGAGACCATGCGGCAAGCGGCGCACGAACCCCACCGTGTCGGTGAGCAGCACCGGCTCGCCGCCGGGGAGCGCCAGTCGGCGCGTGGTGGGGTCGAGCGTGGCGAACAGACGGTCTTCGACCAGCACGCCAGCCTGTGTCAACTGGTTCAGCAACGCGGACTTTCCAGCGTTCGTGTAGCCGACGATGGTGACCGCCGCCAGCCCGCTTCGACTGCGGCTCTTGCGCTGGAGATCACGAGTGTGCTGCAGCTCGCGTAGGTCGGACTCCAGCTTGCTGATCCTGCGCATGATGCGCCGACGATCGACTTCCAACTTCGTCTCGCCGCTACCGAAGCGACTGCCCACACCGCCACGTTGCTGCGACAACTTGGCGTTCGCTCCACGACGCAAACGTGGCAGCCGATAGCGCAGCAACGCCAGTTCGACCTGCGCCTTGCCCTCCAGCGTGTGTGCATTCTGGGCAAAGATGTCGAGAATCACTGCGGTTCGATCGAGTGCGGTGCGACCGAGCAATTTCTCCAGGTTGTACTGCTGTGCAGGCGCCAGCTCATTGTCGAACACCACCGTGTCGGCGTCGACAGCCAGACACAGGTCGCGCAACTCTTCGGCCTTGCCCTTGCCGATGTACCAGGTGTGGTCGGGCGAATCTCGCCGCTGCATCATCCGACCGGCTTCATCTGCACCCGCAGTGTCGATCAGCAACGCAAGTTCGTCCAAGCCCATCTCGGTGTCGTCATCGTTACGACCGGGCAACGTGACGCCCACAATCACGATTCGCTCGCGCTTGGTGCGCTCGATGAGCGTTGCACCGAGTGCTTCGTTGTACGGAGAGTTCATCGAGCGTGCCTCTGCACCGGGTCAGCCGCCAGCCGAACGGGCGACCTCGAGGGAAGCCACAAACTGTGCCGGACCGACGAGTGTCACCCGTCCAACGCTGGGGAAGTGCATGCGCACCTTGGCATCTCCGCCATCCATGTGCACAAGGATTTCGGGGGTGTCCGCCGGGACCAAACCCCATTGGACGGCAGCCCACGCGCTGGCACATGCACCCGTACCGCATGCCTCGGTGATACCAGCTCCGCGCTCATGCACCCGCATCGTGATTGCCCCGGACTCCGGACCGGGTTCGACGATCTCGAGGTTCACGTGCGGCACGATGCGGCCGAGCGACTGCAGATCCACTTCCGCCACCGAGTCGACACCGACGACCGAGTGCGGGTTTCCGAGGCTGAGGTGCAGCACCGGCCGCAGGGGATCGCAAGCGAGTTGCTGCCAGTCGGCAGGTTCGTCGAGACCGGTGACTTCGCCCATGTCGACGGCAGCGAAGATGATCGAGGGCTCCGCCGTCGCCTCGAGCGTGACCGTCCGCTCTCCGGCATCGGTGAGAATCCGCTGAGGGTGCAGATCGCCTCGACGCGAGGCCAAGGCTTGGGCGAAGCAACGAATGCCGTTGCCGCTGATCTCGGCGCGCGATCCGTCGGCGTTGTACAGCACCATCCGGGCGTCGTAGCCCTCGTGGGCGGTTCCCACCAGAAGGCCGTCGGCCCCGACGCCGCGCCGGCGATCGCAGAGACGCCGAGCCAACGCGGGCAGATCTTCGACAGCCGGGTGCCAGACAACAAGGAAGTCGTTGCCGAGGCCGTGGTGCTTGGTGAGCGTGAGCATGAGTTCATTCCTCGAGCACCGGCAGCACTTCGGCCACCGGATCGGTCGTCACATCCACCCAGCGTATGCGAGGGTCGCGCCGGAACCATCGCTCCTGACGGACTGCGAACTGACGGGTACGCAGGATCACCGTCGCGATGGCTGCGTCGAGCGAACAGCGCCCTTCGAGGTGCTCGATCAGCTCTTTGTATCCCAGTGCTTGTCGGGCCGTGCGCGACAGTTCGGCTGGCTCGGAGAGCAGGGACTCCACCTCTGCGACCAAACCGCGCTCCACCATGCGGTGCACGCGCTCGGCAATGCGCAGCGTCAACCGCTCGCGCTGCCAACGCAGACCGATCTGCACAAATTCGATCGGCGGATACATTTCCATTCCGGGGCCGAACGAGCTGAACGGCCGACCGCTGCCGAGCACCACTTCGAGTGCTCGCACGATCCGGCGAGCATTCGTGGGTTCCATTCTGCTGGCGGCCAACGGATCGAGGTGTGCAAGCTCTGCGTGGAGCGCCGCACTCCCAGTGGCCACTTCACGGGCCTCGAGTGCCGCCCGCACTTCAGGCCAGCGCCCTGGCATCTCCATCGGGTCGGTGAGCGAGCGCAGATAGAGGCCGGTGCCCCCAACGAGGAGCGCACGCCGTCCGCGATCGGCGATATCCACCAGCGCCGCCCCAGCACTGCGCGCGAAGTCGCCGACGGAATAGTCCGCACTCGGTTCGGTGAGGTCGATACCGTGGTGACGAACCACCGCCTGTTCGGCGAGTGTCGGCTTGGCGGTGCCGATGTCCATCCGGCGGTAGACCTGCATCGCATCGGCGGCGACGATCTCGACATCTGCATGCCGCTCGGCGAAGGCCATCGCCACATCGCTCTTTCCCGAGGCGGTCGGCCCCAACACCACCAGCGTCGTGCTCACCCTGCGAGCACGGGGATACGACGCTTGTGCGTCGGCTCGGAAATCAACTCCACGAAGCGGCCCATGAGATGGTGAGGTGCCCCGGCGGTGATCTCCACCGTTGCATAGGAACCGGTCCGCAGCGGGTGGATCGGCGTGAAGTGCACCAGTTTGTTCTGCCGCGTACGACCCGACATCACCGAAGGATCCTTCTTGCTGGGACCCTCCACGATCACTTCCTCGATGCGACCGATGCGATCGCGGTGCTTCTGCAATGCACTGTGCTCGACCACCACTCGCAACCGCTGGAACCGCTCGGCGACCACGGCCGGCTCCACGAACTGATCAACCATTCCGGCCGCCTCGGTGCCCTCGCGCGGGGAGAACATGAACGTGTAGGCGTAGTCGTACTCGGCGGCAGCGGCCACCTCGAGCGTGCGCTGGAGGTCGGCCTCGGTCTCGCCCGGGAAGCCGACGATGATGTCGGTGCTGACTGCCAGGTCGGGCACGGCTGCGCGAGCCTCCGCAAGACGCTGCAGGTAGCGCTCCGCGGTGTACCCGCGGTGCATCAGCGAGAGCACTCTGTCGCTCCCCGACTGCAACGGATAATGCAGGTGTTCGCACATCGCCGGTGTCGCCGCCATCGCTGCGAAGGTCTCCGGGCGCATGTCCTTCGGGTGCGGGCTGGTGAAGCGCATCCGGCGCAGCCCGGGGACGCTGCCGACGGCGGAGAGGAGTTCGCCGAACATAGGGCGCAGTCGAGCACCGGCATCGCCGGCCTGACGGGCGGCAACCTGCAGGTCGCGTCCATAACTGTTGACGTTCTGTCCGAGCAAGGTCACCTCGGTGACACCTTCGGCAACGAGCGCGCGTACTTCGCTGACGATCTCGTCGAAGGGCCGACTGAGCTCGGTGCCGCGCACCGAGGGGACGATGCAGAATGCACAGTTGTTGTCGCACCCGATCTGGATCGTCACCCACGCGGCGTAACTCGTCTCACGGCGGGCCGGAAGCGCGCTGGGGAACAAGGCATGATCCTCGATCACGGCAGCGTCGAGGATCTCCGTGATCTGCCCGTACTGCCGCGCGTGTTGCACGAGTTCGGCTGCTCGGTGCACGTTGTGCGTGCCCATCACGACATCGACCCATGGCGCCTTCTGCGCCACCGTGTCGCGGTCCTTCTGCGCCAGGCAGCCAGACACCACGATCTGCCGACCGGGGCGCTCGTCTTTCCAGCTTCGCAGCCACCCCAAACTGCCATACAGCTTGTTGTCGGCGTTCTCGCGAATGCAGCAGGTGTTGAGCACCACCACATCTGCGTCGTCCTGATGCTCGACCGCGGTCATTCCGTCGGCATCGAGGAGACCCGCGATGCGCTCGGAATCGTGTTCGTTCATCTGACACCCGAAGGTGTGAACGACATAACTGCGGGCCATGAGGCGCAACGCTACCGGGGGCGCGTCGGCTGCCTGCGGCGTGTGGTCGCAGGCAGCCGACCGGTCGGTCAGATTTCGATGGGTTCCTCATCGGCGGGGGTGAACGCCGGAACTGCGGCGTCGACGCCGATACCAGCCTGCACTCGCACCTTCTCGGAGACCTCGACCATGATCTCGGGATTGGCGGAGAGGAACCCCTTGGCGTTCTCGCGACCTTGTCCGAGTTGTTCACCGTCGTAGGTGAACCACGCCCCGGATTTCTTGATGATCCCCATGTCGACCGCCATGTCGAGCAGGGAGCCCTCACGGCTGATGCCCTTGCCGTACATGATGTCGAACTCGGCCTGGCGGAAGGGCGGTGCCACCTTGTTCTTGACGACCTTCACCCGCGTGCGGTTACCGACGATCTCCACGCCGTCCTTGATGGACTCGATACGGCGGATGTCGAGGCGCACCGAGGCGTAGAACTTCAGCGCACGACCGCCAGGGGTGGTTTCGGGCGAGCCGAACATCACGCCGATCTTCTCGCGCAACTGGTTGATGAAGATCATGATCGTGTTGGTGCGGTTGAGGTTGGCGGTGAGCTTGCGCAGCGCCTGGCTCATCAAACGGGCCTGGAGGCCGACATGGGTGTCGCCCATCTCGCCCTCGATCTCCGCTCGCGGGGTGAGCGCAGCCACCGAGTCGATGACCACGACATCGAGGGCACCGGAGCGCACCAGCATGTCGGCAATCTCGAGGGCTTGCTCGCCCGTATCGGGCTGGCTGATCAGGAGCTGGTCGATGTCGACACCGATGGCTCGGGCATACACCGGATCCATCGCGTGCTCGGCGTCGATGTAGGCGCAGATACCGCCGTTGCGCTGTGCCTCGGCCACGACGTGCATGGCGAGCGTGGACTTACCCGAGGACTCGGGACCGAAGATCTCGACGACGCGGCCGCGTGGCAGACCGCCCACACCGAGTGCGACGTCGAGTGCGAGGGCGCCGGTCTGGATGGCCTCAATAGCCATCGACCCCTTCTCGCCCATCCGCATGATGGAACCCTTGCCGAACTGCTTGTCGATTGCCGCCAGGGCCACATCGAGTGCCTTGTCCCGGTCGTTACTGCTGCGATCGTTGCTCACAACCTGTCTCCGTTCCTGCCATGTTTCGTGCTGCGTGTTCGGCCGGCAGAAGTGCCGACCGACTGGAATCCGGCAGGTGTGCCTGCCGTGGGGTGCACCGTACGAAAGGGGTGTGACAGGGTTCCCGAGCGGGAGTCCTGCTACCCGAACCGGGGTGCAGTTGTTCGAACGACACGAGTGTAACTACGAACAGCCGTTCGATCAAGCATCACTGCAGGATTTCTGAAGGCTCTCGCGAGCCTCGGCAATTTCTGGCTCGGCAGGCGGGTGGGACAGCAAATCGAAGGCCTGCCACAGCATGTAGGTGAACGGGTAGGCGATCAACGGAATCACGATCGCGCCCGCCACCATGCTGGCGGTGAGCGTCGCCACAGGGAAATCTGGCGACGTGGCGACGAACGCAATCACCATGCCGACCGCCAGCGTGAAGAACGTGATGACCACATTGAGCGCGATCGGCCCGAGCTCGAACCCATGTTCGCGGTGCCAGCGAATACCACACGAGCGACAGCGTTCGTGATGGCCGAGCCAGCGCCGCATCGTGGACGGCCTGCGTCCACACATCGGGCACTTGAGGGAAATCGCTCGCCGAAACATCTGGAATGGCGAAGGCAACGTTGGGTTCATACCCCCTATGGTATAGATCTCCATGGCGCCATCAGCGAGACTCTCCGACGTGCGTCGAACCCTTGCCGGGCTGCTGTTCGGTCTTGCTTATGCCTGCGCGAGTCTGGCGATCAGCGGATTCCTGTTGCAGCGCACTGCGTTCAACCCCGACAACTCCAGCGCCACCGCGGGGGTGATTCTCGGCGACAGCGCCATTCGCGTTCAGCTCGTGAACGCCATCATCGACAACTCGGCGACACCGGTCATTCCCGAAGATGTGGTGAACCGGCCGTTGGAGATCGAGCGTCTGCGACGGCTCATCGCGAAGGTGGCCCAGCACCCTGACGGTCAGCAGCTCTTCGCGCAGATCATCCACGACGCGCATTCGCGGCTGATCGGCGACCACCCTGCCCCGGTGCAGATCACGGGTGAGGAACTGGTGAGCATCACCCGTACCCAACGAGCAGCGGCGACGACCACATTCGAGCTGTCGGTACCGGAGGTCTCGGCGCTGGCCGTCACCAACCATGTGACCGACTGGCTGGTGCCCATCTTGGCGATCGCCGCCGTGGTCCTTCTTCTCGCAGGCCTCAGCACCCACCCCGAAAAAGAGTCGATGCTGAAGACGCTGGCACTCGGGCTGGTGGTGCTGGCGCTGACGTCGCTGATCATGGGCTACCTGGTACCCAAGTTCGCCATCCCGACGCTCAGCAAGAGCGTGTGGGCGCACATTCCGGCGCGGATGGCGGACGAACAACTGCCACTGGTGATCGGGATGATGGTGGTGCTGATCGTTGCGGCGGTTCTGGCGGTGGCGGGCAGCGGCATGATGCGGCGCCAACGCCGCTGGAGCCAGCCGATCAGCACCTACCGCTACAGCGAGGAACGTCGCTGGAGTTGACCGGCGCAAGGGTTCGGTCAGGCGAGCAACTCGTCGACGAACTCGCCGAACACAGCCGCATACCGCAAGGCGTCGTCATCGGTATGCAGGACCGAAATCAGCCATTGCTCATCGAGGCCCGGTGGCAGCAGCACGCCACGGTTGATGCCGTGCATCCACTGGGCGAAGGCAAGGTCGAAGTCGGTTTCCTTGTAGTCGCGGTAGTTGGTGATCGGCTCAGCCGCCCAGGTGACGCATCCCTTGGCACCGAACTGCACGGTGTGTGCCGGCAATCCCGCCCGAGCGATGATCGTGTCGCACGCGTCGAGCAGCAGACGGTTGCGCTGGATCGCCGAGTTCGTTGCTTCGGGTGTGCAAATCTCGGTGAGCACGGCCTTGGATGCAGCCATGCACAACGGGTTGCCGTTGTACGTTCCCAGGTGCACCACCTTGCCGTTGGAGATCTGATCCATGCACTCGTAGGTGCCACCGAAGGCACCCAGCGGCAGACCGCCCCCGATGCTCTTGGCCAACGCCACAAGGTCGGGCTGCACCCCGACGGCACCAGTGGCGCCGCCCCAGCCGGCAGTGATGCCGGTCTTCACCTCGTCGAAAATCAGCATCGTGCCGTACTTGCGAGTGATCTCTCGCACACCCTGCAAGTAACCCGGCAGCGGTTTGCAGATGCCGATGTTTTCCATCACCGGCTCGACGATGAAGCACGCGACATCGCCGCCCTTCAGCGCCAACTCGAGGGCTTCAAGGTTGTTGAACGGCACCACGATCGTGTCGCGCAACACAGCGCGGGTGATGCCTGCGGTGGACGGGATGGACCTCGGCGCGTGGGCCGGGCCGGCCTCACTGACCGGCGGCTTCATCGAGATCATGACCTCGTCGTGGTGACCGTGGTAGCCGCCCTCGACCTTGACGATCTTCTCTCGGCCGGTGACGCCACGAGCGACGCGAATGGCGTCCATCGTGGCCTCGGTTCCGGAGTTGGTGAAGCGCCACATCGGCAGCCCGTAGCGGTCGCGCAGCAGTTCGGCGACATCAGCGTTGGCCTCGCACGGTGTGACGAACAACGTGCCGTTGTCGAGCTGAGTCTCGACGGCGCGACGCACGGCCGGATGACAGTGACCCGAGAACAGCGCCCCGTAGCCCATGTCGAAGTCGACGTAGCGGTTCCCGTCGACATCTTCCATCCAGGCCTCCTGCGCCCGGCGCACCACGATCGGGTGCGGGTCGTAGGCCTGGAAGCTACTGGGGACACCCATCGGCAATACCTTGCGGGCACGTTGAGTGGCCGCCTGAGACCCGCGCGTTCGGTCCATGTACACGCCGAGTTCACGAGTGGTGATCAGCTTGGCCCGTTCGGCGAGTTCACGCGTGGGAATGCTTTCCGTCGCGCTCATGACGTAGTCCTCCGGATTCCGTTCTCTGGAGCCTACCTCACGATGGAATCCGTCGTGAACACGTGGTGCCGCGAGTGGTGCAACTCCCCTCCGGTTGAACGCCCAACCGACGCCCGACCTGGAATCTCATGGTGGAATTCGTCCCAGGATGTGGCACACTGCTGGCCTTCATGGTGGCCGTAGCTCAGCTGGTAGAGCATCAGTTTGTGGTACTGAGGGTCGCGGGTTCGAAACCCGTCGGTCACCCCAAGGCGTCAGCTACAGGACACACGGTGTGCCCCGTACACTGCTCGCCATTGCGCCTCTAGCTCAACGGCAGAGCAACGGACTCTTAATCCGCAGGTTCTGGGTTCGAAACCCAGGGGGCGCACGCAGCGAAACGGCACCCGAAAGGGTGCCGTTCGGCGTTGTGCACGCTTACAGGATCAGCGCACTCTTGCCGGCGACACGGCGCTGCACCTGATCATCGAGCGCCCGTGCTGCATCGGCAAACGCATACTCGGTCGGCGCCACCGGATGAAGCTCACCACGTTCAACGGCGGCCACCATGTCGGCCAGCATTGCTGCATTTTCTGCGAGATGACCTCGGAACCAGCCACCCCAGTTGACGCCAACGATGCGCCGGTTCCCGAGCAACACGAGGTTCAACGGCAGCCGCGGGATCTCGCCGGCGGCGAACCCGACGACGAGGTACTGCCCGTCGTCGGCAAGTGCACGGACGGCCGGCTCGGCCAACGACCCGCCAACGGGGTCGTACACCAGATCGACCCCACCCCCGCTGAGCTCGCGCGCACGTGTCTTGAGATCCTCGGATGAAGTGTCGATCACCGACTCGGCGCCGAACTGCACGGCAAGGTCGCGCTTGTCTGAACTGGAGGCTGCGGCGATGACACGCACGCCGAGCATCCGGCCGATGTCGACCGCCGCCAGCCCGACTCCCCCGCCTGCGCCCAACACCAACAGTGATTGCCCTGCCTGTGCCTGCACCCGGTGACGGAGGGCGAACCACGACGTGCCGTAGCTCTGCACGAACGTGGCCGCCTGCGCATCGGTGAGCGTCGATGGTGACGGCATGGCCATCTGGTGCGGCACCGCTACCTCTTCGGCGAAACCGCCCCACGGCAGGATTGCGCAGACGCGGTCACCAATCGCGTGCGAAGTGACACCCTCTCCGAGCTCGGAAATGACACCCGCAAGTTCCCCACCCGGCACGAATGGCAGCGCCGGTTTGGCCTGATAGAGCCCCTGCACCATCAGACCATCGACGAAGTTCACGCCAGCCGCGCGAACGGCGATACGCACCCAACCAGCAGGCAGCGCCGGCGATGGGTGTTCCTTGACCACCACGTCGGCGACCGGACCGAAAGCAGAACATGAAACAGCGCGCATGTCCGACGACGGTAGTGCGAAGCTATACATCTATGCGGCTCGAACCATTCACCCTCGTCGGCGCCCACGTGCGATTGGTGCCGCTCACCCGGGCACTCGCGCCCGCCCTCTTGGTCGCAGCCAATCGTGACCGGTCGACATTCGGGTTCACCGCCGTGCCCGACGACCTGACGTCGATGGAGGCCTACATCGACGGACTGCTCGCCGACGCCCAGCGCGACGCTGCGGTGCCGTTCGCGCAGGTACGCGCCGCCGACGGCGCCCCGGTCGGGTGCACCCGGTTCATGAACATCCTGTGGTGGCCCGATCGCGCCACGCCGATCGAAGTGGAGATCGGTGGCACCTGGCTGGCCACCGACGCGCAGCGCTCACCGATCAACACCGAGGCCAAGTTGCTGTTGCTGCGCCATGCGTTCGAGCACTGGCACGTCGCCCGGGTGGCCATCTGCACCGACGCCCGCAACGAACGCAGCCGCGCCGCGATCGAGCGCCTCGGCGGCCGCATCGAAGGCGTCCTGCGCAACCACCGGCCGTCGGCCGGGCACTCCACGGTCGCCGGCACTCCCCGCGACACCGCTGCCTACTCGATCATCGACACCGAATGGCCCGCTGTCCGCGATCGGCTCGAGGCCCGGCTGCATGGCTGACCGTCCCGTCCTGCTGGTCACCGGCGGCCGCTGAGGCAACGGCCGAACTGTAAACATCGTGTGTACGTCGCGCGCACGATGTCCAGCGGTCCCGCCCTCCTGGTTAACGTCACCGATGCATGCAGGTTCTGCTGGTACTCGCCCATCCCAACCCTGACAGCTTCAGCCATGCGATTGCTGATCGCGGGCGGCAGGCGCTGGAATCAGCAGGCCACACGGTGCACCTGCTGGATCTGTACGCGTTGGGCAGCCCCGCAGCGATGAGTGCCGAAGAGCACGCGGCGTACCAAACGAACGACCCGATCGTGTCGCCGATGGTCGCCGAGCACGCAGCGCTGGTGAAGTCCTGTGAGGCGATGGTGTTCGTGTACCCCACCTGGTGGAGCAGCCAACCGGCGATCCTGAAAGGCTGGCTCGAGCGGGTGATGGTGCCCGGCGTCGCCTTCGTTTTCAACAGCCGCGGCAAAGTTCGACCCGGTCTCGGCAACATCCGCCGCATCGTCGGAATCAGCACGTATGGCTCCCCGCGATCGTATGTGCATTTCGTCAACGACAATGGCCGGCGCACGCTGGTGCGAGCGCTGCACCTCAACGCCTGGCGATCGCGCACGAAGTGGCTCGGGTTGTACGCGATCGATACCACCACGGCGGCTGTACGCGACGCGTTCCTGGCGCGAGTCGACCGGGTGCTGGGGGCGCTGTGAAGGTGCTCGTCGTCTACTCCCACCCCGTCGAGGGTTCGTTCACTTCCGCGCTACGCGACCGGGTACTCGCCGGGCTGAACGCGGGCGGACACGAGACCCGCCTCGACGACCTGTACGCCGACGACTTCCGGCCCGAACTGTCGGCGTGGGAACGCACCAATCATCTGCTCCCGCCGGAGCACAAACCCGAGATTGCCGCGTACGCGGCCAACCTGCGGTGGTGCGACGCGCTGGTGCTCGTCTACCCCACATGGTGGAGCGGTCAGCCCGCCATGCTGAAAGGTTGGATGGACCGCGTCTGGGTGGCCGGCGTCGCCTACGACCTCCCGGAGGGCGGGAACCGCATCCGACCTCGGCTGCACAACATTCGCCGCATCGTCACTGTCACATCGCACGGCTCATCGAAGTCCATCAACGCGATCCAGGGCGAGAGCGGAAAGCGCGTGGTGAATCGTTCGCTGCGCGTCCTGTGCAACAGGTACGCGCGCACCCGTTGGCTCGCGTTGTACCGCATCGATCGCTGTTCAGCGCAGACACGCGAAGCATTCTTGGCCAAGACTGAACGCTCGATGCAGCGGCTGCGCTGACAGCGGACTCGCCGGCCGTCTTCAGCGGTCGAAGACCGTCACCACTTCCACATGCGGTGTATGCGGGAACAGATCGAGCACGGTGGAGCCATCATGGCGGTAGCCGTGCTCCGCCAACAGCATCGTGTCGCGGGCGAGCGACACCGGATCGCAGCTGACCAGCACCACGCGAGCGGCGCCGGTGGCGCTGAGCACCTCGACGGCTGAACGACCCAGACCGGCGCGAGCCGGATCGGCGACGACCAGGTGGGCGGGTGTCGCCGCCCAGCGTTCGAACAGCGACTCGACGACGGCGGCCTCAGGCGCGTTCACTCGGGCATCCGCACAGGCCGACGGCGAACTTTCCACGATCACTGCTGCGGGGACACCCAACGCGCTGGCGAAGAGCCCGCACCCGCCATAGGCGTCGAGCAATGGCGAGCCACGCGACACCGACCCGAGGGCGTCGCCGCACGCGTGGCGCACTGCAGCCACCAGCAGCTCGGCAGCCTCCGGTCCGGATTGGAAGAACGACGCGGCACTGACTTGTAACGAACGACCGGCGACCGTCTCGTGCAGCACCGCTGCCGGGCCGATGCCGACGTGCGCCGGCAGACCGGTCAGCTGCGCGCGGTCCGCGTGAGCGAAGGCCGTCGCTTCACCCGACGCGATGCCCACCCGCAGCGACACCTCGTCAGCGCCCTCTACGCGCAATTCCGGCAGCAGCGCAGCGAGGTCGGGGAGCGCGACCGGGCATGCATCAAGCGTCACGATGCGATGACTGGCGCCAGCACGCAAACCGACGCGCCCGTCGGCGGCGACTGCCAACCGCATCCCGCTTCGATAGGCCCACGGCCCGACTGCTCCCCCGGCGCGCACCACCGCATCGGGCAACTTCGCCGTCCGGCGCAACGCGTCCGCCACGATGTCGATCTTCCACGTGAGCTGTGCCTCGGGCGAGATGTGCTGCCAACCACACCCGCCGCACCCGTTAGCGACCTGCGGGCACGGCGGAGCGACACGATGTGGCGAGGCCTCGAGCACATCGGCCACGACCGCTCGGGCAAAGTCGCGCTTGGACATCACGATGCGGGCCTGCACCGTCTCGCCCGGCAGACCGCCGTTCACGAACACCACTCGACCATCGGGCAGATGCCCGATTCCGTCGCCACCAGCTGCCATCTTCTCGATACTGACCGGCGCGAGGTCGGGCGGCGGGGTCGAGTGGCTCACGCCGTGAGCATACGGACGCAGCGGCGAGCCACATCGCGCACTACCCTCGCGCCGATGCCGAGGATCGAGATCGCCCCCAGTGTTCTGCCCGCTGACTTCGCCCGGCTGGGCGAAGAACTCGCCGCGCTCGAGGCGGCCGGTGTCGATCGCATCCACTGGGACGTCATGGACGGCCAGTTCGTCCCGAACCTCACATTCGGACCCGCCGTCATCGCTGCCGCCCGCACGCACACCACCTTGCCGTTCGAGGCCCACCTGATGGTGCTCACCCCCGACAACATGGCTGCCGAGTACATCGAGGCCGGCTGCCAACGACTCACCGTCCACGCCGAGGCGTGTACACACCTGCATCGCACACTCGGACTGATTCAGTCACTCGGGGCCAAGGCGTCGGTGTCGCTGAACCCGGCCACACCGGTGTCGGCGGTTGCTCACGTGCTCGACCTGGTCGACATGGTGTTGATCATGACCGTCAACCCCGGCTTCGGTGGTCAGCGGTACATCGCGGCAATGGAACCAAAGATCCGCGAGCTGCGAGCGATGATCACCGCACAAGGGCTCGCTGACCGAGTCGACATCGAGGTCGATGGCGGCATCGGGCCGTCCACCGTGGCCGCTGCAGTCGGCGCTGGCGCCAACATCCTCGTGGCCGGCAGCGCCCTGTTCCGCGACCCCGAAGGGTTGACACACGCCGTCACCGAACTGCGGGCAGGTGCCGAGGCTGCGTTCACCCTCTGAGGTCGCGCACGGAGCGGGCGAACGCGAACAGCGCCTGCTTGATCAGCACCAACACGATCAGCCCAGCGAGCGCGTACAGCAACGGTTTCAGGAAGGACCACAGGATCGCGCTCCCCTGACCATGCAGTGGGGAGAGCAGACCCGAGTCCACTGACGTTCCGTCCGCTAACAGCGTTCGCACGGGATCGTCCACTCGCGGACATGCGGTGTCGCTGTCGTTGAGACCGATCACGGCGTCACCGCCGAACAAGGCAGCCGGTTCTCGGACTGCGCTCACCAATCGGCCGGTCGTCTCGTCGGCGCGCACACCGACGATGTAGTGCCCGCCGACCGACAAGAAACGCGCCTGAGGCCCGTACAGCACATCGGTCTCTCCGGCGATGAGGTACGCGCCGAGGTCGCCAGACAGTTCACGGTCGATACTGAGCCGCGCAGTGGTGGGGTGTACGAGATCGTCAAGTGCCGTGATCGTGCCGGTGAATACCGCCAGCGCAGGTGCAGGAGCCAGGCAGCCGGCAGGAACGACGATCAGCGGCCCCATCGGGGCCACCGTGCCCGGAGGAGCGGTCTCGGCGAAGGCCCGACCGCCGCCGAGAACAGTGCCGATCGTGGCCGTGAGGCCGAGGCACGCCCAGAGCATCCGTCGCATCTCGCTCACGCTAGTGACCACGAGCGCAGATGCGGTGGCAGGCCATACTGGGGAGATGGGCTTCGATCCGACTCGTCCGAAGGTGGTCAAGCGCGGCGACTACGTGGTGATGGCCGCCGCGTCTGCGGCCACGGTGGCGTTGCTGCTGTGGGCCCTCTTCGGCTGATTGTCGGATTCGGCGCACACGCACCCAGACTCAGAACGCGTGCTCGATCACGTGTACCGAAGCGCCCACAACAGCGACCACGTCGAAGCGCACTTCGAACTGTCCGTGGGGACGTTCGGTTGCCAGCCATGCTGCGGCCAATCGTCGTAGCCGCCGTTGCTTCGCCCAGTGCACGGCACCCTCAGGCCCGCCGTACTCGGCGGTGGCCCGCGCCTTCACTTCGCAAAACACGATCACTCCGTCGCCGGCGAGTACCAGGTCGAGTTCGCCGAACGAGCAGCGCCAGTTCCGCGCCAGCACCTCGTAACCGCGCCGTCGGTACCAGCGCGCCGCCTCGTCCTCGCCGAAGCGCCCTCGGGCCTGTGCAGCCAGCGAGGGCGTCAGATGTCGGTCGAGGGCAGCTCTTCCACGTTGACGTCCTTGAACGTCAGCACCCTGACCTTCGGGACGAAGCGGGTCCGACGGTACATGTCCCACACCCATGCGTCACTCAACTCCACCTCGATCACCGGACGCGACGCGTCGCCACCAACGGTGAGCTTCACGTCGTTCGCCAGGTAGAAACGGCGCTCGGTCTCCACGGCGTAGCGAAACATGGCCGCGACGTCTTGGTACTCCTGAGCGAGTTGGAGCTCGCGCTCGGCCTCGAAGCTTTCGAGATCGTCAGAGCTCAAAGTGGGTGCTACTCACCGATACGGCGCCTCAGGCGTCGCGCTTTTCCTTGATCTTGGCGGCCTTGCCAACGCGATCACGCAGGTAGTACAGCTTGGCACGACGCACGTCGCCACGCTTGATGACTTCGATCTTCTGCACCGTGGGGGTGTGCACCGGGAAGGTGCGCTCCACGCCGACGCCGTAGCTGACCTTGCGGACGGTGTAGGTCTCCTGCACGCCACTGCCATGACGGCCGATGACGTTGCCCTGGAAGACCTGGACGCGCTCCTTGTTGCCTTCGACAACCTTCACGTGCACCTTGAGCTCGTCACCGGGCCCGAACTTCGGGATGTCAGTGCGAAGGTACTGGCTGTCGACAAAATCGGTGGACTTCATGGCGAGGGCTACTTTGCAGAGAGTCGTACAGGGAACACTCAAGGATAGGTGAGAGAAGGGAACTCTTCCAACAGTCGGCGGTCTGTTTCCGCGAGCGCTTCGAGACCACCAGGCAGCAGGTCTGGCCGATAGCGCAGCGTGCGATGGAGCGCCTGAGCCCGCCGCCAACGCTGGATCCGAGCATGGTTGCCGCTGAGCACGACCTCGGGCACCGACCACCCGCGGTACTCGGCAGGGCGCGTGTACTGCGGTTCCTCCAACAGACCCGAGGCGCCGAAGCTCTCGTTGACCGGGCTGGCAGCGTTCCCCATCGCACCTGGCAGCAGCCGCACCACCGCCTCGATCACCATGCAGGCCGCCACCTCGCCACCGTTCAACACGACGTCGCCGATGCTCAGCTCACCGTCCACGAGATGCTCGCGCACACGGTGGTCGATCCCTTCATAGCGACCGCACAGCAGCGAGAAGCCCCCTGCCTGCCCAGTGGTGCCGCCCGTATGCAGGTCGGCGAGTTCGTGGGCCATTGCCTGGTCGAAGCGACGTCCACCAGGTCCGAGCAGGTAGAGCGGCCGCGGCGGCTGAGCGGCTTCGACGGCCGCGAACAACGGCTCGGCCTTCATCACCATGCCCGCTCCCCCACCAAAGGGTGCGTCGTCGACCGTGCGATGCACATCCGAGGTCTGGTCGCGAGGGTCGTGCAGCCGCAGATCGAGCAGACCGGTGCCGCGGGCCTTGCCCAGCAGCGACTCCGCGCAGAACGTGTCGACAAGTCCCGGGAAGATGGTGAAGACGTCGATGCGCATCGCGTCTGCAAGCCTACGGGTGATGATCTTCCACCTCACAGACCCTGCCACCTGGACCATCTCGCTCGCCGCCGGTGAACACACCAGTTCCACGACCGGGCGCAGCCTCGCCGAGGAGGGTTTCATCCACTGCAGTACGGCGGCACAGTGGCCGGCCACGGTGGAACGCTTCTACTCCAGCGCCACGGAACTACTGCTGCTCCACATCGACGAAGCGCAGCTCATCTCACCGTTGGTGTACGAGCAGCTCGACGGCGCGTCCGAGCCGTTCCCGCACGTCTACGGCCCGATTCCACTCGTTGCTGTGGTCGAGGTGCAGCGCCTGCGCTAACCCAACCCGCGCCACGTCAGAGGTCGAACAGACCTTCGGGCGGGTTGATGACGATGCGTCGCGAGTCGCCGAGGCCGTCGACCGACTCGATGAACACGACCGGTACCAGCGCACCGCCATCGAGTTCGAGGATGTCGTGAGCCGGGTTGGCCAGAACTGAGACGCAGCGTCCGTACTCGGTGCCATCGATGCCGACGACTGAAGCGCCGACGAGTTCATGGACGTAGAGACCTTCGTGATCTGACTCCGGCAACGCTTCCGCCGACAAACGCATGCCCGAGCGGGCTTCGGCGACAGTGCGGTCGGGGATCTCCTCGAAGCGCACCAGCCATCGACCACCGGCCGGCCGAGCGGCCTGCACGGTGAGCCAGATGTCGCCGGCCTTCAGACGCGCACCCACCGCCAGACGTTCGGTGCGGTCAGTGAGCAGATCGACATAGATCTCGCCGCGCACTCCATGCGCGCGGCCGAGGCGGCCCACCTCAAGCATCGTGGGCTTCCAACATTGCGTTGGTCAGTCGGCGAAATCGACGTCGACTTCGACGTCGTCACGGGTGGCCGCAGCGCGCACCACGGTGCGGATGCTCTGCGCCGTGCGGCCACGACGGCCGATGACGCGGCCGAGATCGCCGGGGCCGACTCGCACTTCGAGACGGACCTTGCCACGGTTGATGGAGGAATCCACCACCACGGCTTCGGGATCGTCAACGATGGAACGGACGATGTGCGTGAGCACAGCGACTGCCGTAGGGGCGGAAGCCTCGTTCGACTCGGGGGTCGACTCGGGGGTCGACTCAGTGTCGGTCACAGTGGCGACCGAGTTACTTCGCCGCGCGAGCGGTGCCGAACTCGGCCCACGCGCCCGAGATCTCGAGCAACTTCTTCACGCGCTCGGTGGGCTGGGCTCCGTCGAGCAGCCACTTCACAGCCTTGGAGTTGTCGACGTTGAGGGTCGACGGCTCGGTGCGCGGGTTGTAAGTGCCCACGATCTGGATGAAGCGACCGTCACGCGGCGCACGGCTGTCTGCCGCAACGATGCGATACTGCGGCTGCTTGGTCTTGCCGACTCGAGTGAGGCGCAGCTTTACTGCCATGCGACTTCAGTGCTCCCTGCAAATGACGTGGTACACGTCGAAATAGAATCCATGTAACGCTATCAATTGAACGGGCCGAAGCCACCCGGCATCCCGGGGAGACCTTGGCCGGGTAGGCCAGGGCCGCCGGGCATGCCCGGGAACCCGCCGGGAAGGCCGGGCATTCCGCCCATGGGGGGCATCACGCGACCGCCCTTCTTCCCCTTCTTGCCACGCTGCTGCTTGGCCATCCCGCCGAAGCGCTTCATCATCTTCTGCATTTCGGCGAACTGCTTCACCAGCCGGTTCACATCGCCCACCGTGGTACCGCTGCCGTTGGCGATGCGGGTTCGGCGGCTGCCGTTGATCAGCTCAGGCTTGCGCCGCTCGAGCGGGGTCATACTGTGGATGATGGCTTCGATCGGCTTGAGCTGGTCGTCGCCGATCTGGGCGTCCTTCATCTCCTTGGGGATGCCGGGCATCATCCCCATGAGACCACTGAGCGGGCCCATCTTCTTGAGCGCCTGCATCTGCTCGAGGAAGTCCTCAAGCGTGAACTCGCCGTCCATCAACTTCTCGGCGGCCTGCTCGGCCTGATCCTTGTCGAAGGCCTGTTCGGCCTGCTCGATGAGGGTGAGCATGTCGCCCATGCCGAGGATGCGACCGGCCATACGGTCGGGGTGGAACTGCTCGAACTCGCTGAGTTTCTCACCCGTGGAGGCGAAGGCGATCGGGCGACCGATCACTTCCTTGACGCTGAGCGCCGCACCACCGCGGGCGTCACCGTCGAGTTTGGTGAGGATGACACCGTCGATCGCCAACGTGGCGTGGAACGCTTCCGCGACACCGACGGCGTCCTGACCGGTCATTGCATCGACGACGAGGAACGTGTAGTTGGGCTGCAGCACGCTGGAGATCTGGCGCACCTGCTCCATCATCTCCGCGTCGATCGACAGACGACCGGCGGTGTCGACGATCAGCACGTCGCGGCCCAGACGGCGAGCCTCTTCCAGACCGCGCCTGGCAGTCTCGACGGGGTCGCCCGGCTGGCTGAACACCGGGACATCGATCTGACGGCCCAGCGTGCGCAACTGCTCGACGGCGGCAGGGCGCTGGAGATCGACCCCGACCATCAGCGGCTGACGGCCCTGGCTCTTGAACCAACGGGCCAACTTGGCCGAGTTGGTGGTCTTACCCGAACCCTGCAGACCGGCCATGAGCACCACCGTCGGAGGACGGCTGGCGTAATGGATCTTGAGCGTCTCGCCACCGAGCATTGCGGTGAGTTCCGAGTTGACGATCTTGATGACCTGCTGGCCAGGATCGAGCGCCTCGCTGAGGCGGGCGCCGATGGCCTGCTCGCGGATACGAGCAACGACGTTGCGGACGACACCGACGTTGACGTCGGCTTCCAGCAACGCCGTGCGGATCTCTTTGAGCATCTCGTCGACGTCGTCCTCGGTGAGGCGACCCTTACCGCGCAGACGTTTGACGATGCCTTCGAGACGGGATGACAGGGAATCGAACATGCGGGGACGAACGCTACCGTCCGTCCCCGCAGCTCACCTGCTCAACACCCGTGGGGACTCAACCGATCGACTGGACGGAGCTGACCACGCCGCCGTCGATGGCCACGTTGACTCGCGTCGGGCTGTAGTCGTCGGTGACCATCAGCGACTCGCCGTCCCGCTGCACCACACGCACTGTCCAGCCGAACTCGGAGGCGACCTTCGTGGCCTCGTCCTCGGCGACACCGGTGAGCACCTTCGTGGCCTCGGCCTGATCGGCAGGCGCCGGCGTGGTGCCGACGGTGCCGGGGTTGGCACCAGTGCCCGTATCGACAGGAACCGGCTCGGGGGTGACACCCGTATCGGGCAGATCGACGTACTGGTCGTCAACAGCGATCACCGTGTACACGCCACCGTCGGTGGACAGGAACGTGTACGCCGGCAGCAGCCACACGGTGCCGTCGACATCCCACACCATCGTCAGATCGATGCGGGCGTCGTTCAGGTGCACCGTGATCGGTTCCGGCGGCACGAAGGTCTCGGGCACACAGTCGGCTGCCGGATCGCACGTCACAGGGGGATCGACCGGCGGCGGAGCGACGACCGTCGGAGCGCCTACGCCCGAGCCGGCCGAGCCGGACGCAACGGCAGTGGTGTCGGGCGTGGCGGTCACCGAGCGAGTGGCAGAGCCGCTGACCATGTCAGTGGCCATACCTTTGGCCATCACACCGGGGGCGCCGTAGTAGCCCATCCAGCCGCCATCTTGCAGGCGAGCCAGCCCGGCGGCAGTGCCGACCAACGGGTACTCGCCAGCCGGCTCGGGGGTTGCCAGCGAGCCGGATGCCCAGGTGACAGCGCCTTGGGCACCGAAGCCGATGGAGATGCTGATCGGGCTGCGGTGCCCATCGAGCATCAAGAAGCCGGACACGTTGGCACCCCACTCGTCGGCGTAGGTCTCGAACTCGTAGTCCGCGGCGTTGTAGCCGAGGTCGGAGAACAGCGCCTTGGCCTTCGCCAATGCGGCGGCCTTGGTGGGCACACCGACCGGCGGTGCGGGCGTTTCACACGGCGCAGGTGTGGTGACGATGGTGGATTCGGTGACCGAAGAACCGGACCCACTGGCGATCGGAGCATCGGGAACTGCGATCGGCTCTGCGGGGGAGGCACACCCGGCGCTGATGCTGCTGCCGGTGGTCGACGGATCCGGGTTGAACCACCAACTGACCATGCCGTCGATGCCGACGGTAATGCTGGCGCCGGTGTAGTCGGCCGAGCCGACCTGCCAGCCGCCACCCTGATCGGCCGGAACGGTGCGGACGTCACCCTTCACGCCCAGCACCTTGGCCATCGTGGCCACGCGGGCGGTATCCACCGACTGGCCAGCCGACAGCTTCCACGCAGTGCCCGAGGCGGCGAGGTCGGGCAACGTGCCATCGACGACGAAGTTGAACGAAGTGAACGGCATCATCATCTTGTCGGAGGCGGGAGCGCCTGCAGATTGGTTACCGGATGCGGCAGCGCCGATGTGGATGACGGCCGGCGCCGAGCCGGAAGTGGTGGTGCGAGCGGCATCACCGCAGCCGGACAGTCCAATGACGACTGCTGCGGCGACGAAGGCGAGGCGACGTGAGCGAAGCATGGCGATCCTTTCGGGTCGGGGTGGTGGCGATCACCACTCGGGCCATAGACGCCCGCAGAGGTGCGCCCGGTTCCGAGAAATCTGAAATCTTTGATGGGCGGAGGGCTGCGCTTCAGTCGAGCGTGACGAGCGCGTCGACGAACTCGGTCGGGTCGAAGGCGACGAGATCGTGAATCGTCTCACCCAGGCCGACGAGCTTCACCGGCAAGCCAAGCTCGGTTTCGATCGCGAACACGATGCCGCCCTTGGCCGAGCCGTCGAGCTTGGTGAGCACCACACCGGTGACACCCGAGCCATCCGTGCCCACGTTCGTGGCAGCACCGAATTCGCGGGCCTGCGCGAGACCGTTCTGGCCGGTGGTGGCATCGATGACCAGCAGCACCTCGGTGACCCGACCACGGCCCTTCTCGGCGACGCGGCGCACCTTACGCAGTTCGTCCATCAGGTTCGTCTTGGTGTGTAGGCGCCCGGCCGTGTCGGCCAGCACCAGTTGGATACCCTTCGCTGCGGCGCGCTCGATGCCGTCGAAGATGACCGAGCTGGGGTCGCCACCTTCCTTGCCGCGCACGATTTCGGCGCCGCTGCGTTCGGCCCACGTGGTGAGCTGCTCGGCGGCCGCGGCGCGGAACGTGTCGCCTGCCGCCATCAGCACGCTGACACCGGCCTGTGCCTGCAGCGCAGCAACTTTGCCGATGGTGGTGGTCTTGCCCACGCCGTTGACGCCCACGAACAACCACACGTTGGGCTCGTCGGCCGCACCCGGCTCGAGGTGCAACGAGCGGTCGGCGCCATCGAGGCGCGACACCATCTCCGCCTGCAGCGCATCGAGCAGCTGACCAGGCTCGGTGATCTCCTTGGCCTTCACCCGGGAGCGCAATCCGTTCAGCAGTTCGTTGGTGACGCGCACGCCGACATCGGCGCGCAGCAGTGCTTCTTCAAGGTCGTCCCACGTGTCGCTGGTGATACCGGTGCGGCCACGGATGCCGAGCAGCGTGCCGGTGAGCGACGAACGGGCCTTCGCCATACGCGAACGGAACGTTGGCCGCTCGCCGCCCAGGTCGAGCGCTTCGGGGACATGCTCGTCGACCACCTCGGATTCGCCGACAACCTGGAGGACCGCCTCGCGCACGGATTCGGCGATGGCGGCGATATCGGGCACCACCGGTGCGGCCGACGCGACGGGCGCGGCCGCGGCTCGCTGCTGAACGGGGCGTGCGCCGCGACGGCGGTTCCAGAGCACCACGCCGATACCGAATACGAGCACCGCTGCAATGAGGACGAGATAGATGAACGTCATTGGGGCGAGAGGCTATCGGTCGCCGGTCAGGCGCTGGAGGAGACTCGCTCGACAACGACCTTCGACGAGCCGCCCGGCTGCATCGTGACGCCCAGCAGACTGTCGCCTGCCTCCATCGTGCGCTTCTGGTGACTGACGATCAGCAGTTGCGCCTCGAGGCGGAACTCGTGGATCAGGCCCAGGAAGCGGTGCAGGTTCACGTCGTCGAGGGCGGCCTCGACTTCGTCCATCACGTAGAACGGCGACGGGCGGCTGCGGAACACGGCGAACAGGAACGCCAACGCCGTGAGGCTGCGCTCGCCACCGGACAGCAGCGATAACTTCTTCACGTTCTTGCCGCTGGGCTTGGCCTCGACCTCGATACCTGTGTTCAGCAGGTCGTCGGGGTTGGTGAGGACCAGCCTGCCCACGCCGCCAGGGAACAACGTGGCGAACAGGCTGGTGAAGTGAGTGGACACATCGGCGAAGGCCGAGGAGAACACGGTCTGGATCTCGAGGTCGACGGCTTTGATGACGCGCATCAGGTCGCGGCGGGTGTTGCGCACGTCCTCGAGCTGCTCTTCCAGGAACTTGTGACGCGCCTGCAGCTCGTTGAACTCCTCCAGCGCCAGCGGGTTGATAGCACCCATCAGCCGGAGTTCACGTTCGAGATCGCGCACCCGAGCGGCCGGGTTGGTTCCCTCGGGCACTTCGGGCTGTTGCGCCTGCTCGGCGTACTCGGGTTCCAGGTCGTGGTCGCGGCGCAGTGCCTCGACGGCACCTTCGAGACGCATGCGCACCTCGGCCTCGTCGATCTCCACGCGGCGGCTGCGCTCGCGGTTCTCGTCGAGTTCCTTCTCCGCCGCCGCACGGCGACGACGCAGACCCTCGAGTCGCTGGGCCACCGCCCGCACCTCATCGCTCTGACGGCGACGGATCTCGAGCAGTTCGTTGTGGCGCACTTCCACCGAATGACGGTGCAGATCGACCAGCGCCGCCAGACGCTCGACCGCTTGCAGGCTGCGCTCGACGGCCTCGCGACGTTGCGCCGCTTCAGCGCGGGCGGCGGTGTCGGCCTCCAATCGGCGCTCGGTCTCAACCAGGCGGCGTTCGAGGAATGCTTGGCGTTCGTGGAGGCCGGCGTTGCGCACCTCGAGATCCTTGCGGCGCCCGTTGAGGATCGCGGCCTGCGCATCGAGGCGGGCGCGGGCCTCGCCGCGAGCCTTGGCGGCCTCGGCCTCCGCGGCCTCGTCGGCCTCGAGCGCCGGCACCAATGACTCAAGTTCGGTGATGCGGGTTCGCTCGCGTTCGGTTCGCTCCTCGGCATCGCCCAAGCCACGCTCGAGCGTCTCGGTCTCGGCCTGCGCATCGCGGCGCTCGGACTGCGAACGGGCGAGCGCCTCGCTGTTGGCGGTGAAGCCGGCATCGTGCGCATCGAGCTTGCGGGTCAGTTCGTTCTCGTGCTGACGGGCCGCCTGTAGTTCTGCCTTCGCCCCGGCGAGCGCCGTGTCGCGCTGGGCGAGTTCGGCTGCAGCGGCGGCGGATCGCTCCTGCGCCTCCTCCAGTGCTGCTGCCGTGGCACCGCCACCGATCGCGCCGATCCGCCAGCCGGAGGGGCCAAAGCGGCCGCCGTCGGAGGTGACCACGACCGCCGCCGGGTTGGCCAGTGCGACATCGAGGGCGGCTTCCCATCCGGCGACGCGCACAGCGCTACCGAGCACAGCATCGAGCAGCGCAGGCACGCCGTCATGACGGCTGCGCACATGCGGGCGCACCGCCTCGCCACCCGAGGGTGCGTTGTTGGTCAGGCCGGCACGCGAGCCGAGTGCCAGCACCGCACCGTGCACGTTGCTGGCCTGCAACGACTGCAGCGCGCGCCGCCCGGTGTCGGGACTGGCGACGACGACGGCCTGCAACGCTTCACCCAGCGCCGCCTCGACCGCAGACTCCCAGCCTTCATCGATCTCGATCAGGTCGAGCAGCGTGCCCAGCACACCGTCGACACCTGCCAGATGCTCTGCACCGGCGCGTGCACGGGCACCTTCCAGCGCCTGGTTCAGCGCCTCGGCACGGGCCTTCCAACGTGAGGCTTCCTCTGCGGTCTCTTGGCGGGAGGCGACCAGCGAATCGTGTGCTGCGTCGGCAGCGATGCGACGCGCCTCGGCTGCCTCGACATCGGCGACCAGTGCGGCCTCCGCGGCCTGCGCGGTGTCGCACTCGGTGCGCAACCGCTCGCACTCACCCTCGAGGCGCTCGGCCTTCTGGCGCAGTGACTCGACACGTGCCCGCTGGCGACGCAGTTCGCTGTCTGCCCGTTCCAGGCTGGTGCGCATGCTGCGCAGTTCGCCACGCACCTCCGCTGCCGCGCTGGCAGCAGACGTGCTGTTGGAGATGCCCTCGATCGAGGCCATCGTCTCTCGGCGCTGCTCGGCGAAAGTGCCCTCCTCGCCAGCGAGTGTCTCTGCCTCGGGACCGACGGCAGCCAGGTCGGCCTCCACGCTCGCCAACTCATCACGCAGGCGCTGCGCCTCACCTTCGAGGTTGGCGACGACACCGGAGTCCATCAGCTGACCACGGTCGCGCTCCATCGAGCGGCGCCGCTCGACCAGCACCGCAGCGATGCCGCGGGCACGTTCACGCAACTGTTCGACACGCACCATCTCATCGCTGAGGTCGGTGTCGCCACGGGCGGTCAGTTCCGCCTCGGCAGCCAACACACCTGTGTCGAGCACGGCCAGTTCGGTGCGCAGTTCCTGCTCGCTGGCAGCAAGTGTGATCCGTTCGCCGGCGAGCGCGGTGAGGCGCAAGCGTTGCGACGAGATCTCGCGACCGGCGAGGAAGATCTTCAGTGCGTTCAACTCGGCGACGAGGTCGCCGTGGCGGCGGGCAGCGTCGGCCTGACGCTCGAGCGGGCGCAGTTGGCGGCGGACCTCACGAAGCAGATCCTGGACACGCAGCAGGCTGGCCTCGGTGGCGTCGAGGCGACGCTCGGCCTTCTCCTTGCGGCGGCGGTACTTCAGCACGCCGGCCGCTTCTTCGATGATGCCGCGACGATCCTCCGGGCGGGCGTTCAGCACTGCATCGATCTGCCCCTGGCTGACGATGACGTGCTGCTGACGGCCGACACCGGCATCGCTGAGCAGTTCCTGCACATCGAGCAGGCGGCAGTTGACGCCGTTGATCGCGTACTCGCTCTCACCTGTGCGGAACAGCGTGCGCGAGACCGTGACCTCGGTGAACTCGATCGGCAGCAGCCCCGCCGAGTTGTCGAGCGTGAGCGTGACCTCGGCGCGGCCGAGCGCCGGACGCTTGGCCGTACCGGCGAAGATGACATCGTCCATCTTCTGGCTGCGCACCGCACTGGGCGCCTGGGCACCCAGCACCCAGGCAATCGCATCGACCACATTCGACTTGCCCGACCCGTTCGGGCCGACGACGACAGTGACGCCCGGCTCCAGTTGGAGCGTGGTGGCGTCGGCGAACGACTTGAAACCTTTGAGGGTGAGCGACTTCAGGAACACGGTGGAACGACCCTAGTGGCCGCGACCGGAGCCTCCCAACAGGCTCGGCCGCGCTCCCCGGTTTCTGGGCAGGATTCTTCCCACTTCGGCTTCCGGGAAGGATTCGTCTCGGTTTCCGGGACTGATTCACGCCCAGATCCAGGGGGCGAACCCCAGTCGTCCAGCGCCGGTTACTGCTGGCAGCGGGGGCAGAAGTGGGTGCCGCGGCCGCCGAAGGTGACCTTGCGGATATCCGCCTTGCCGCACGAGATGCACCGCTGACCAGCGCGGTCGTAGACCCGGTGTGACAGCTGGAACCAACCGGCCACACCGTCGACGCCGACGTACTGAGTGTCGGCCAGCGTGCTGCCACCGGCCTCGATCGCGTCGCCTAGCACCTGGAGGATCGCGGCGTGCAGCTTGGTGACCTCGCGAGGTGTCACGCGATCCGACGGCCGGTCGTGACGCACACCGGCCAGATGCAGGCTCTCATCGCAGTAGATGTTGCCGATCCCGGCGATCACGTGCTGATCCAGCAGCAGCGCCTTTACCTGGCGCGACCGGCTGCGCAACAGCGCAGCCAACTGGGCACGGGACAACCCGTCGGCGATCGGATCGACACCCATCTTCGCCAACTCAGGCATCTGCTGCGCCACATGGGTCGGGTCGAACACCACGACCTCACCGAACGTGCGCGGGTCGATGAACCACAGTTCCTGGGCAGGCTCGCCCGACAGGTGCATCACCACATGCGTGTGCGGCGGGCGCTCCTCCCCCGCTGCGGCCACCAACAGACGGCCGCTCATCCGCAGGTGCATCATCAGCTCGTCACCCGTGTCGAGCGGGCACAGCAGGTACTTCCCGCGCCGCTCGACCGACAGGATCGTCGCCCCGGTGAGTCCGTCGATCAACGCCTGTTTCGATGTGCGGCGAACGGTGCGCTCACGGCCAACTTCGACGCGCTCGATACGCCGCCCAGCCACCTGCGCCTGCAGACCGCGGCGCACGGTCTCCACCTCGGGAAGTTCGGGCATGGGACTGAGCCGTCAGCCTGCCGGCGTGTTCGACAGCGCCATCCAGGCCTGCTCGGCGGCAGCCTGCTCGGCGATTTTCTTCGAACGACCCTCACCCTTGCCAAGTGTGTCGCCATCGACGATCACCGTGGCGAAGAACTGCTTCTGGTGGTCGGGGCCAGACTCGCTGAGCACGTACACCGGTGCGCTGTCGTACACCCGAGCAGTCAGTTCCTGCAGCACGGTCTTGTAGTCGAGTCGGTCGAGCCGCAGCGCGGCGCTCGTCATGCGATGGGCGACCAACCGTTCGACAAGTGCAAAAGCCGCCGCAGTGCCACCGTCGAGGTACACCGCGCCCAGTACGGCTTCGAGGGCATCGCTGAGGATCGACGGCTTGGTGCGCCCGCCCGCAGCATCCTCACCCTTGCCCAGCAGCAGACATTCGCCGATACCGATCTCCAGCGCGATCTCGGCCAACGTCGAGGCGTTGACGACGCTCTTGCGCAGGTCGGTGAGCTTTCCCTCGGCGAGCTCTTCGTGACGGCCGTAGGCGATGTCGGCCACCACCCATCCGAGCACTGCGTCGCCGAGAAACTCGAGCCGTTCATTGCTGGGCTGCCCGCCCACCTCGGCGCACCAACTGCGATGCGCGAAGGCGCGTCGCAGCAACGCTGGATCCTTGAACTCGTAGCCGAGGCGCCGCCGGAACTCGGTGAGATCGGGTTCGGGCCGCACCGAAATGTCAGTTGCCCTTGACGCGCTCGAACACGTAGTCGACCGCATCGCGCACGGTCTTCAGATCGACGAGGTCTTCGTCCTCGATGCGGAAGCCGACCGAGCGCTCGGCAAGGTCTTCCTCGAGCGCCTCAACGAGCTCGATCAGCGCGAGAGAATCGGCATCGAGGTCGTCGGCGAACGACTGACCTTCGGAGATGGTGGTGGGATCGATCTCGAGGATGTCGGCCAAGTTGGCGCGGACGATCTCGAACACGCCTTCGCGGTCGAGAGGGCCCTGTTCGACATGGGTTTCAGCAGGCACTGCGGTACTCCGGAACAAGTGGTGCCACGATGTGTGGCAAGCGGAGCAAGGTTACTCGCCCGTGGCGAAAGCTGCCGTGATCTCGTCGACGAGGCCACTGCGGGCCATCTCATCGGCCAGTTTGATCGCGTTGAGCATCGCCTTCTCGCCAGACGAACCGTGGCTGATGATGCAGATGCCGTCGACACCCAAGAGCACGGCCCCGCCATAGGTGTCGGGGCTGATCTCCGCGTGCAGCGGTAGCAGCGCCGGCAACAACGCGTCGGCATGCTCCTTGTAGTGCGGCTCGCTGGCAAACGCGGTGAGCAAGGCGTTGAACAACGTCTTCAGCCCACCCTCCAGCGTCTTCAAGGCGACGTTGCCAGTGAAGCCGTCAGTGACGATGACGTCGGCCGTCTTCAACATCAGGTCGCGACCCTCGACGTTGCCGATGAAGTCGATCCCTGGGGTGTTGGACAGCAGCTCGAACGCTTCCTTGCGCAACGAGTCGCCCTTCCCGGGCTCTTCGCCGATCGACAGCAGCCCAACCTTGGGGACCGCCACACCGAAACGGTGACGCGCGTAAATACTGCCCATGCGGGCGAACTGACCCAACCACTCGACCTGCACCTCGGCGTTGGCGCCGGAGTCGAGCAGGATGTTGGGGTGCATCCCCGGCACGGGGATGACGGTGGCGATCGCCGGACGGTTGACGCCACGGATACGACCCATGCGCAGCAACGCCGACGCCATCGTGGCACCCGTGTTGCCCGCCGAGACCATTGCCCCGGCTTTGCCATCGCGCACCGCCTCGGCGGCGCGAACGAGTGAGGAGTCCTTCTTGCGGCGGACGCCCTGCGCCGCGTCGTCATCCATGGCGATGACTTCGGACGCGTGGATCAGGGGAAGGTCGCCACAGCCGTCGAGCCCTTCGGGCCCGACAAGTACCACGGAGATGCCCAGTGCAGCGGCGGCGTGGGCGCCGGCGAGGATCTCGCCCGGTGCCTTGTCGCCGCCCATCGCATCAAGAGCGACCGGCAGCATGACTTCGCCTCGGCTCAGCCGACTTCGACAGCGACGCGGTCCTTGTACCAGCCACAGCTGGGGCAGACCGTGTGCGGCAGCTTGGCGGCCGCACAACGCGGGCACACACTGCGCGACGGGGCGCCGAGTTTCCAGGCGCCAGCACGGTGGCTGCGCGTCTTCGACTTCGACTTCTTCTTCTTGGGAACAGCCATGTTGACTCCCGGAGTTGGCGGAGGGACGCTCCCTCGGCACACGAGCTATGAGAGGTTAGCGGCGAGCACCGGTCGGTTGCTACCTGTCAATCGGGTGGCAGCAGGTCTTTCAGTCCGGCGAGCCCATCCCAGCGCTGATCGCTGGGGGGTGCCGCGCACGCGCACGGATCCTCGTTGCGGTTGGTGCCGCACGTAGGGCACAGTCCGGCGCAGTCGGGGCGGCACAACGGCGTACTCGGCGTGTCCAGCAGCACAATCTCGCGCACTACCGGCTGCAGGTTGAGTTGGTCGCCCTCCAGCTCGAACGCCTCGGGATCGGTGAGCGTGCGCTGATACAACTCGCGCACCTCACACTCCAGGATGCCCCCGGTCTCCACCAGGCAGCGCCGACAGGTGCCGTGCCACGGGACGAGGAGTCGCCCATCGACGACGATCGCGTCGGACAGCGATTCGAGGCGTAAATGCACCTCAACGTCGGCACCCTCGGGAAACCGTTCGTCGCCGATGATCTCGAGGTCGGCCAGCGGAACACGCAGGTCGAATCGCTTCTCGGTACCGGGACGTCGCAGCACCTCGGCCGCATTCACGCGCAAGGCGTTGGCCATCGGACTCACCGATCCTGGTCGAAGAAACCCTTTGTGGGGTCGTCGTCCTCGGCGGCCGGTTCCTCGCGATGCGCACCGATCGCAAGTCGTGAACGACCTGCGTGCACAGTCTTGCTGAGCTTGTCGAGCAGGATCTCGAAGCTGGCCAGACGCTGATCGAGGAAGTCCTCGGTCTCGTGGTGCAGACGACGGGCGTCGGTCTCGGCGGCCTCGCTGATCTGGCGTGCACGCGACTCGGCGGCGCGCACGACCTCTGTGCGCTGCACCATCCGCTCGGCCTGCACACGGGCGGCCTCCAGCAGTTCGTCGGCTTCGCGCCGAGTCTTGGCCACGAACTCCTGACGCTCCTTGATCATCCAACGCGCCTGACGCATCTCGTCGGGCAGACGATGCAGCGTCTCCTCCAGCAGTTCGATGATCTCGTCGCGATCAATGCGCGGCGACGACGACAGCGGCATCGTGGGCGCAGTGGCGATGATGTCGACCGCCCGGCGCAACAACGCCTCGGCGTCACCGACATAGCCGTTGGTGGCACGTACGAACGCGTCGGAATCCTCGACCCGAGGATCGTCGTACTCTTCGTCGAACTGATCGTCGTACGTCATGAGTTCTCTGCGTCCTTCAGCCGTTGCCCTTGGGAGGGAACAGCTTGGCGAGTTGGGCTACTACCGGCGCCGGCACCAGGGAGGTGACATCGCCACCGTACTGGGCGATTTCGCGGATGAATCGGCTGCTGATGGAGACCAGGGCCGGCTTGCAGGGCAGGTAGACCGTGCGCACACCACTGACTGCGTGGTTGGTGTGGGCCATCTGCTGCTCGACCTCGAAGTCGCCTCCGGTGCGCAAACCCTTGACGATGAACGCCGCCTTGATCTGCTTCACAGCATCAACGGCGAGCCCTTCAAAGGCCTGCACCTTGACGGACGGCAAGTAGGAGATGCTCGCCCGGATCATCTCCTTGCGCTCCTCCAGGTCGAACATTCCGGTGGACTTGCCGGGGTTGTGCATGACACCAACCACGACCTTGCCGAACAATGCCACCGACTGCTCGATGACGTCGATGTGCCCCAAGTGGAGCGGGTCGAAACTTCCGGGGTACAGGACAGTGGCCATCGGGGGATCAGGATAGCCGTTCGAGCAGCGTGACCCAGGTGCGGCCGTACCGACGGGCGCGCACTTGGGTGTACCCGGGATGCGCCTCGACGGGATCGTCGGACTCGGCGACCACCATGCCGGCATCGAGTTTGTCGAGCAGATTGTGCCAACCGTCGAACTCGTAGGGCGGGTCGACGAAGGCGATGTCGACACCGCGCATCGCCGGCACCCACGCCATCACATCGGTGGCATACACCGCACAGCGGGCCTCGATGTCGAGCGCAGCGATGTTGCCGCGCAGAGCATTCAGCGCGGAACGGTCGCGCTCGACGAACAGTGCCTTCTCGGCACCACGCGACAACGCCTCGATACCCAGCGCCCCGGACCCGGCGTACAGATCGGCGACGACGGCGCCTTCCACCACACCCATGCTGGCCAGCGAGTTGAACACGGCCTGGCGCACCTTGTCGGTGGTGGGCCGGGTGGTGTTGCCCTCGGGCGTCATCAGTATGCGTCCGCCGAACTCACCCGAAACGACTCTCATTCCGGCCAGACTAGGGGCTGTGTTGGAACCCGAGGCCACGATCATCTGTATCGACTGCGGCGGGCGCTGCCATCTGCTCACCCAGCCGAGAGAAGACGGCGAATGGCTGCCGGGCGACATCGTCGCCTATCGCTGCGAAGACTGCCGCGACCGCTGGGACCTCGTCCTGCCCGACGACGACGAATCCGCCGGCGACCAAGCCTGGTAACCGTCGGGCGCGATTCGTGTCGGGCGCGATTCGTGTCGGGCGCGATTCATGTCGGGCGCGCTTCGTGTCGGGCGCGATTCGTGTCGGGCGCGATTCGTGTCGTTGGTGTCCGGCCCAGCTCCCACGGGTTCGTTTCGTGCCACACGCTGGCACGAATCGCGCCCGTTCGATCGGGGCCACGGGACTCGTGAAGCGTCAGGGCAGCAGGCTGGACAGGCGCCGGCGATCCCAGTAGCGCACGCGAAGGGTCAGTGACGCCACCAGCGCCGCCTCGATCACCATGTCGAGCCACGCCCCTGACCGGCCAGCCGCGAGCTGACCGACCGCGACGATGCCGAACATCGCAACCGTCAGCACGTGAAGCCGGTTCGGCCAGGTGCCGAAGTGCTCGATCGCCCAGATCCGGAACGCCACCCAACGCATGCCTCGAGCCTACACACCCCAGGGTCGGGCGCGATTCATCCCACTTCTGACGCTGTTCCGCGCCCACGGGCGCGAAAACCACCCACCACGCGTACGAATCGCGCCCGTGGGCGCGATTCGGCCCGGGCTGTGGCCTGAAGTGGAAGCGCCCTGACCTAGTTCTTGAACAGGAACTCTTCGTCTTCGGGATTGAACACGACCCTCAGTTCATCGAGCAGCAGCGGGTGGCCCTCCAACAGCGGATCGGAGTCGACCATCGCGAACGCGGCCTCGCGGGCGTGGGCGACCAGCTCGCGGTCGCGGCGCAGCGAGGCCAGCTTGAGGTCGGAGCGACCCTTCTGCTGTGTGTTCATCAGCGTGCCCTCGCCGCGCAGGTCGAGGTCGACCTCGGCGAGGAAGAAGCCGTCGGTGCTGTCGACCAACGCCTGCAGGCGCGGGTTCACCGCCCCGCCTTCCATCGCCTGGCCGGTGAGCAGCCAACACTGCGACTCGTGGGCGCCGCGGCCGACGCGGCCGCGCAACTGGTGCAGCTGGGCGATACCGAAACGGTCGGCGTCGACGATGACCATCACGGTGGCGTTCGGCACATCGACACCCACCTCGATGACGGTGGTGGCCACCAGGACGTCGAGCTCACCGGCACGGAAGCGGTTCATCACCGCCTCCTTCTCGGGTGACGGCATACGGCCGTGCAACAGCCCGATGCGCAACCCCTTCAGCTCGTCGTGGTGCAGCCGCTCATACGTCTCCTGCGCGCTCGCGACCTCCAGCTTCTCGCTCTCCTCGATGAGTGGACAGACCACGAACGCCTGGCGGCCGGCAGCGACTTCCGCACGCACAGCAGCCCAGGCTGCCTGCTGCAGCAACTCACCCTCGGCCTGCCGGGTGACAATAGGAGTTCGCCCGGGCGGCAGTTCGTCGAGGACGCTGACGTCGAGATCGCCGTAGACGGTCATTGCCGCCGTACGCGGAATAGGTGTAGCGGTCATCACCAGCACATCGGGCACCAGGTCGCCATCACCCTTGGCCCGCAATGCGGCACGCTGCTCGACACCGAAGCGGTGTTGCTCGTCGACCACGACGACGCCCAACGAACGGAACTGCACACCCTCCTGGATGAGCGCGTGCGTACCGATGGCGATGTCGATCGAGCCGTCGGCCAACCCGGCCAGCACCTCACGACGGTCGGCGCCGGTGACTCGGTTACTGAGCAACTCGACCCGCAGAGGACGATCGCCGAACAGGTTGCCCGGGTCGGGCACGATGACACCCTCGAGCATGCGGCGCACACCCGTTGCGTGCTGCTCGGCCAACACCTCGGTGGGCGCCATCAGCGCACCCTGGTGTTTGCCCTGCACAGCGGTGAGCATCGCGCTCACCGCCACCAACGTCTTGCCGGCGCCCACGTCGCCCTGCAGCAGACGGTGCATCGGGTGCGGGGCCGCCAGGTCGGCTTCGATCTCCGCGATCGTTCGCTGCTGGGCACCGGTGAGTTGATACGGCAGCGCAGCACGCAGGCGACCCACCAGATCGCCCTCGATCACGTGCCGAATACCACGCGAGTCGCGTTCGAGCATCCGCTTGCGCATCACCAGCACCGTCTGCACACGCAACAGTTCGTCGAACGCAAGACGCCGACGAGCACGTTCCTTCTCCCCCATCGACTCGGGCAGGTGGATGCTCCGCAATGCCTCGTGTCGGGCGATGAGGCCGAGCCGTTCGCGCACATCGGCGGGTACGGGGTCGGCGATACCGCGAGGCTCGCACCGCTTCAGTGCGTCCTCCACCCATCCGGCGATCTCCCACGTGCTGAGCCCCGTCTTCTCGCTCTGCGGGTAGATCGGCACGATGCGGCCAGTGCGGTCGCCGATGAGGTCGACAACCGGGTTCGTCATCTGCAACCCACCGCGGTACACGTCGGCCTTGCCGAAGAGCGCGATCTGAAGCCCCTCGCGCAGCTGTTTCTCGCGCCACGGTTGGTTGAAGAACACGACGTGGAAACGGCCGCTGCCATCGCCGACCAACGCTTCGACGATCGAACGCCGATTCCGTCCGATGCGCTTGTCGACGCTGCGCACAGTGACGAGCACCAACGCTTCCTGACCCGCCCGCAGATCGCTGACACGGCACTCATCGGTGCGGTCGACCCAACGCCGAGGATATGTCGTGACCAGGTCGAGGACGTTCTCAATGCCCATCTCGCGCAGGGCAGCGAGTTTCTTGTCGCCAACCCCCTTCAACCGATCCACACCGAGCGCTGACAGTTCGCGAAAGGTGAGCGCTGTCATCGCCAACGCGTCACTCGACGCCGAAGAGGTACGGGTACAGCGGCTGCCCGCCGCGGTGCACTTCCACCTGCACGCCGGGACGGTGCTCGTCGAGCCATGCCTGGATCACGTCGGTGTGCCCTGCGGTGGCGTCGAGACCCTCGATGACCGTGACGATCTCGCGACCCGGGGCCACGAGTAGATCGAGCAGCGCAACCGTGGCGCCGTCGAGCGTGCCACTGACAGCGACGATGCCGTTGGGGAGATGGTGAGCGCCGCGCACGAGGCCGATCCAGTCGCCCTCAGCAATCGGGCCGGCGTTGCTGTTCGTTGCCCGCACGGCCTGTGTGACCTCGCCGGTGGACACCGAGTCGGCTGCCTCGCTCATCTCGGCGGCGTTCGCCTCGGCATCGATCTCAGGGTCGTACACCACCAGCGCGGCCAGCGCTTCAGCCATGGTCTCAGTGGGCACCACCAGCACGGTCTTGCCGGTAAGCGCGTCGAGCTGTTTGGCCACCGGAATGATGTTCTTGTTGTTCGGCAACACCACGACCTGCGTCGAGTTCACGGCTTCGACGGCTGCCAGCAACTCCGCAGTCGATGGGTTCAGCGTCTGACCGCCGGTGACCACACCCTGCACGCCCAGCTGACCGAACAGCTCGGACAGCCCGTCGCCACTGGACACCGCCACGATCGCGCAGGTGACCGGCGGCAGACCGGCCGTGGCCTTGTGCCCACCGCCGAGCGCGGCCTCGCGCTGATGGTGCTCTTCGGCGATCTCCTCAAACAGGTCGGTGATGCGGATCGTGCGCGGGCGACCACCGAGGTCGAGCGCCACCTCGATCGCGGCGCCGAGGTCGTTGGTGTGTACGTGGCAGTTCCAGATGCCATCGCCGCCGACGACCACGATGCTGTCGCCGATCTCACCCCAGGCCTCTTTGAACGACTGGATGAGTTCGTCGGGGAGGTCGAGGAAGTACATCACCTCATAGCGCAGTTCGCTGACATCGACGCCGCTCTCGCTGTGCCGAAGGGCCACCGCTTCGAACTGGGCGACCGACAGACCCTCGAAATCCTCCGGCAGTGGCAACGGCACGCCGTCGACCACGTACAGCGCAGAGTCGAGTAGTAGCAGGAACCCGGCACCTCCAGCGTCGACGACGCCTGCATCTTTCAACACGGGCAGCATCTCGGGCGTGCGGTCGAGGGCCGACTTCCCGGCGAGGCGAGCAGCGTGCAGCACACCCGACAATGTCGCCCCCTCACTGGCGGCGAGGTGGGCAGCATCTGCTGATTCGCGCACCACGGTGAGGATCGTTCCCTCGATCGGCTTCAGCACGGCCTGATATGCAGCGGCCGAGGCGGCCTTCAGGGCCTCGGCGACTTTCATCGCCGTAGCCCCTGAAGGAAACGCATGAGGCGTGGCACCCTTCATCGTGCTGGCCAAGCCGCGCAGGATCTGGCTGAGGATCACGCCACTGTTCCCGCGGGCCCCCATCAGGCTGCCGTGGCTGATTGCGTCACAGGTCGCGTTCTGGCCATCGGCACCTTCGGTGTCGGCTCCAGCGAGTTCGGCCACGACCGCATCGAGGGTGCGGGCCATATTCGTGCCGGTGTCGCCATCGGGCACCGGGTACACGTTCAGCCGGTTGATCCCGGCGGCGTGGGCCTTCATCGTGTCGCGGAACGTGATGACCGTGTCGCGCAGCGCACGATGGTTGAGGTGTTCCAATGCGGTCACGGCCGCCACACTACTGACGGCACCGCCGAGGTGGGCGCTCAGGAAACCCGCTGATAGCATCTCTGCGCTCGTTGAGATCGCTCCCGGAAGAAGTTACGACATGGCAGCAGTATGTGAAGTCTGTGGCAAAGGCCCCTCGTTTGGTATGAGCGTTTCGCACTCGCACCGTCGCACCAAGCGCCGCTGGAGTCCGAACATCCAGCGGGTGAAGGCCCTCGTCGGCGGTTCGCCGAAGCGGTTGCACGTGTGCACCGGCTGCATCAAGAGCGGCAAGATCGTCAAGGCTGGCTGAGTTCTGCCGTGCAGGGCGTCATCAAGAGCTACGACCCGGTGTCGGGTGACGGCATCGTCGTCCGCGATACCGACCTGAAGGAACTCGACCTCGCGGGGAACGCCCTCGACGGGTCGATCTTTCGCATGCTCCGCCAGGGGCAGCGAGTGATCTTTGTCCTCGACGCCGACGGCCGGGCCACCACCCTGCGCCTCGGGAGCGAGATCGATATGGAAACGCCCGGCCACTGAGGTCGGGCTTTTCTGTTTCCTGGCACATGTTTGCCAGAATCCGTTACGACAACTTCGCGACCTGCACCATCCCCCGTGCGGCAACCGTGGATCGAGAGAGGGAGTTCCCCGCATGACCGGAACCACGACGAATGCCCGTTTGCAGCAATGGGTCGCCGACTGGGCAGAAGTGTTCCAGCCCACCGACGTCTATTGGTGCGACGGCTCGGCGGAGGAGTACGAAACGCTCTGCCAGGGTCTGGTCGACAGCGGCACGTTCACCAAGCTCGACGAGGCCAAGCGGCCCAACAGCTACTGGGCGCACAGCGATCCGGGCGACGTCGCCCGTGTCGAGGATCGCACGTACATCTGCAGCGACAGCGCTGCTGACGCCGGCCCCACCAACAACTGGCGCGACCCCTCCGAGATGCGCGCCGAGATGACCAAGCTCTATGCGGGCGCGATGAAGGGCCGCCGCTTGTACGTCGTGCCCTTCAGCATGGGTCCGCTCGGTTCGCCGATCGCCCACATCGGCGTGCAGCTCACCGACAGCGCCTACGTCGCCGTCAGCATGCGCATCATGACCCGCATGGGCCAGGGTGCGCTCGACGTACTCGGCAACAGCGATTGGGTGCCGTGTCTGCACTCGGTGGGTGCCCCCCTCCAAGCGGGTCAGGCCGACTCGTCGTGGCCGTGCAACCCCGACAACAAGTACATCGTGCACTTCCCCACCACCCGCGAAATCTGGAGCTACGGCTCGGGCTACGGCGGCAACGCACTCCTCGGCAAGAAGTGTTTCGCATTGCGCATCGCCTCGGTGATGGCTCGCGATGCCGGCTGGCTGGCCGAGCACATGCTCATCCTCAAGCTCACCAACCCGGCGGGCGAGTCGAAGTTCATCGCCGCCGCATTCCCCAGCGCCTGTGGCAAGACCAACCTGGCGATGCTCGTGCCCACGATCCCGGGCTGGACGGCCGAAACCATTGGCGACGACATCTGCTGGATGAAGTACGGCCCCGACGGCCGCTTGTACGCGATCAACCCCGAGGCCGGTTTCTTCGGCGTGGCCCCCGGCACCGGCTGGGACACCAACGCCAACGCGATGCACAGCCTGTGGGGCAACAGCATCTTCACCAACACCGCACTCACCGCTGACGGCGATGTGTGGTGGGAAGGGATGAGCGACGACAAGCCCGCTCATGCCACCGACTGGAAGGGCAACCCCTGGACGGCCGAAACCGAGTCGCCTGCCGCCCACCCGAACGCCCGCTTCACCGCTCCCGCTGCACAGTGCCCGTCGATCGCTCCCGAGTGGCAAGACCCCGCCGGTGTGCCGATCAGCGCGATCCTGTTCGGTGGCCGTCGCCGCACCACGGTGCCGTTGGTGACCCAGGCGTTCGACTGGACGCACGGCACGTTCCTCGGCTCGATCATGGCCAGCGAGACCACCGCCGCCCAGCAGGGCGCCGTTGGCAACCTGCGCTTCGACCCAATGGCGATGCTGCCCTTCTGCGGCTACAACATGGCCGACTACTTCGCCCACTGGCTGAAGGTCGGCGCCGCCAGCGCACCGGAGAAGCTCCCACAGATCTTCTTCGTCAACTGGTTCCGCCGTGACGACAACGGCCGCTTCCTGTGGCCCGGCTACGGCGAGAACAGCCGCGTGCTGAAGTGGGTGTTCGAGCGGGTCGCTGGCACGGTCGATGCCGTCGAGACGCCCATCGGCTACTTGCCGGCTCCCGGCACGCTGGACATCAGCGGACTCGACGTCGACCAGGCCGACCTCGACACGCTGCTCTCGGTGGATTCCGATGGTTGGAAGCTGGCACTGCCGCAGATCGAGGCGCACTACGCCCAGTTCGGCGAGAACCTGCCGGCAGCGCTCACCACGCAACTGGCCAAGCTGACCGCCGCGCTGTAACCGGCTTCTGGGAAGGACCCTTCCCAACCACTCAACTGGGAAGCTCCAGTCTCGGAATCCGGGACCAGGGCTTCCCAGTTGCGCGTTTGGGGACGCCGCGGCGCGACCCGATCAGCGGTTGGCGGCGACGAGCATCGCCCGGATGCCCAGACCCATCACGAACAGGCTGCCAAAGCCGTAGAGGAAGTACAGGCGGTGCTTCATCTGGAACCGGTAGCTGTAGATGATTGCGACAGCGATGATCGCCACGAAGCCGTAGAACGCGTGGAACTGCGGCAATGGCACCTTGTAACGCCCCACCAGGATGGCCCCGAGCGTGACCTGCACGAACACAGTGCCCTCGGCGAGACCGATGAACCACCACAACGCACGTGTGCGCAAGACCGGCAGCCAGTTGGCGGCGAGGGCCCACAGCCCGGCCAGCCCGTTGCCGATGATGACCACCCAGGCCCACCCGTGGTGAATGTTGAGCGTGGTACTGAGGCCCGAGGCGAACATCAGGTGGAATCTACTCGCCACACCCCGCACCACCCACGAACGAGATCACTTGATCTGTCGCGGCGGTGCCGGTGAGAAAGCCGCTGAGGCCGTCCTCGATGAAGAACGTCGGGCCGGAAAGTTCGTCGGCAGGGTTGACGACCACGTCGGGGTACACGGCTTGGAGGTCGTGCACGCTCGACCCGACACCGATCGTGCCTTCGGTCTGCAGCCCCCATGGGTCGATGTCGATACCCTCAGCCGGGCCGTAGGTGTACGACGCAAAATGGCGCAGACCAGACGCTGCCGGCGACTCGTCGCTGAACACCAGCGACAGATCGTGCCAGCGCACGAAGCGCACCACCGTGCCCGAACACGCCACGCCGGACGCTGCCGGGTCGACCCAGCCGCTGTCGTTGTTGGGATCGCCCAGGATCGACGAGACGTAGCTGAGCACACCGTCCACGCCGGCACCGAACAACGCATCACCCAGACCGTTGGGCAGCAGGTTGAGTCCGACGATCAGTGGGTGCGTGGTGGTGGACTGCGGAGTCGTGGTGCTCGTGGACGATGAAGTCGTCGTGCCCGCAGTGCTGTCGACCGGGACGGTGCCGTCGGCCACCGACGAGGTGGAGGTGGTTCCGGTACTGGAGGATCCCCCACTACACGCGGCGACGACCAATGACGTGGCCAAGAGCAGGACGACGAGGGAACGGCGGGACGTCATGGGCCAGAGTCTGCCAGCAGAAGTGCGGCTCAACGGATCAGCGTGTCGGCTTCGTGGCCGCCTTCGACGAGGTGCAGCGAGCCGTCCGCACCCACGTCCATGATGGTGACCGAACAGTTGTCGAGGCTACGTATGACCATTCGGTCGTCGCCGATCGCCGAACCGATCACGGCGTTGATCGCGACGAAGTGACTGAACACCACAGTGTCCGCGGGCATCGCCGCCACCGCAGCCGCCACAGAGTCGCGATACGCCGTGTAGCGCTCATCGAGCGCCGACCAACTGCCCGCCATCGCCGCGCGCAACCACTCGACGCGGTCGGCCATCGCCACACCCTCGGGTGACGGTATCTCGGCCACCAGTGGCTCGATCGTGGGCGTTGCCCGCCACACCGTCGCCAGCGGGAACGCGGTCTGTTGGCACCGCAACAAGGGCGAGGTCACCACCGTCAGCGGGCCGAGTGGCCGCAGGCGTCCGGCAACGGCCAACGCCTGGGACCGCCCCAGATCGTCGAGCGGCGGATCGGGGTCGACATCCCAACCGGCTGCCGCACGCCCGTGGCGCACGAGGTAGATGCGCGTCACTCGAACAGCCACCCGTCACGGAGCGCATGCGTGGCACCCTTGCGGATGAACCACTCGGTGCCGAACGCGAACTTGAAGGCCTCGTCGGGAAGCGACATGAAGAACCCTGCGTCGGTGACCTGACTGCGATGACACGTGATCGATGCCTTCTTCGTCATGACGTACTCGCTGACGTCGACACGATGGGTGATCTCGCGCTCAGGAGTTCCCATCGGATTGCCGTCGTCGGCCGGGTCGTCCGGGTTCCACTCCTCACCCTCGGGCTGCGGGTTGATGCCTTGGCTACGAGCCTCATCGAAGAAGCGCTTCATCTCGTCACGGTTCATCGTCGCCTCGAACACCGCCGGGGTGCCAGCAATCTCCGCAGCGCGGTGGCCCACCGTGTGCACTTTGATGTGGTCGGGGTGCCCATAGTTGCCGTGCCAGTCGTAGACCGTCAGCACATCGACGGACTCCTCACGCAGGATGGCCGCCAGCGCGGTAGCGGCCTCCTCGAGCGGCGCCTGCACGAACGAGCGCGGATGATCGTTCTGCTCCCAGCCGGTCATCCCGCTATCGGCATAGTCGAGCCACACCAGACGGTGCACACCCAACACATCGGCCGAACGGGCCGCCTCGGCGCGGCGACGATCGACGAGCGTTTCGCCCCGTGCCAGGTCGGCGGGGATCTCACCGTGGTCGCCGTTGGTGGCGATCACGAGCACCACTCGGTGCCCTTCGGCGACCGCACGAGCGATCGTGCCACCGGTGGAGATGCTCTCGTCGTCGGGATGAGCGTGGAAGCAGAGCAGCGTGCCCATCAGGCGCCAGTGGGAGGAGCGTCGATGACGGCACCGTTGGCGATGAGCGCAGCAGCGCGATCGTCGGCGAAACCCCAACCCAACAACACCTCACGTGAGTGCTCGCCGGGATGCGCCGGCAGAGTCCCCAGTTCGGGCTTGGTGCGTGAGAAGCGAGGCGCTGGCGCTGGCTGCTCAGCACCGCTCACGGTCACGAACGTGCCGCGCTCCACCATGTGCGGGTGTTCGAGCGCTTCGTCCATGTCGAGCACGGGGGCGAAGCACACATCGGTCATCTCCATCTCGGCGCACCACTCGTCGCGGGTCTTGGCCAAGAACACATCGCGCAGACGGTTCTTGAGATGCGGCCAGTTGTTGCGCTCGTGCTGATTCAGGAACTCGGCGTCCTGCGACAGGCCGGTGCGGCGCAGCAGCTCGGCGTAGAACTGCGGCTCGATCGAGCCGATAGAGATGTACTTGCCGTCGGCGCACTCGTAGGTGTCGTAGAAGTGCGCACCGCAGTCGAGCATGTTCTCGCCAGGGGTCTTGGGGTTGAACAGACCCATGTTGCGCCACGCCCAGGTGAACATGTTGAGCACCGCCGACCCGTCCACCATCGCGGTGTCGACGATCTGACCCTTGCCGCTCTTGGCGGCGTCGAGCAACGCACACACGACGCCGAAGGCGAGGAACATACCCCCGCCGCCGAAGTCGCCGATCAGGTTCATCGGGGCGAGCGGGCGCTCGCCCGGACGGCGCACTTGGCCGAGCACGCCCGACAGCGAGATGTAGTTGATGTCGTGCCCCGCCGCCATCGCGTACGGCCCTTCCTGACCCCACCCGGTCATCCGGCCATAGACCAGCTTCGGATTGCGGGCCATGCAGACGTCGGGCCCGATACCCAGCCGCTCCATCACGCCGGGTCGGTAGCCCTCGAGCAGGATGTCGGCCTGATCGGCCAACTGCAGGAAGGTCTCCACACCCTCGGGGTGCTTGAGGTCGAGCGCGATGTTCTTACGACCGCGCAACATTGTGTCGGCGTTCGGCGCAGTTGGCGCCGGGCCACGCACCGACTGCGACTTTTCCACACGAATGACTTCCGCCCCCATGTCGGCAAGCAGCATCGCGGCGAACGGTCCCGGTCCGAGGCCGGCGAGTTCGATGACTTTGTAACCAGAAAGGGGTCCAGACATGCCTGTGTTTTAGTACGGCAGCCGCAATGCCGTGTCATCGGCCCCGCTGAGTACGATCCCACCGATGTGGCGACGCGCCCGCTGGGCGACCCTCCTGCTCGCCTGCTCGTTGGCGGCCTGCTCCGACAGCGGATCGACGTCCACCACGACCGAGAGCACCGTCGCCAGCACCACGACGGCCGCTGCCAGCACCAGCACCAGCACCAGCACCAGCAGCAGCACGACCCTCCCGCCGGAGCCGCATCGCGTGTTCCCTGTGCAGGATGCTGCGCACAGCAGCTTCGCCGACGAACACCACGACTACCCCGCGGCCGACATCTTCACCGCCCACGGGTGCGGGGCGCCGCTCGTCGCTCCGGTCGACGGTGTCGTGCTGGAGGTCAACCGAGTCGACGAGTACAAGGGCGGCGCCGGCGGTCCGGCAACGCGCGGTGGCATCTCGCTGGCCATTCGCGGCAACGACGGGGTGCGCTACTACATGGCCCACTTTCGGGCGCTGGAGGAGTTCCTCGCCCCCGGCCTGGCGATCACCGCCGGCACCGTCGTCGGCCAGATGGGGCGCACCGGACGGGCTGGCGCCTGCCATCTGCACTTTGCGCTGTCACCGATCTGTCCCAACCCGGACTGGTGGGTACGACGCGGGGCGATCTGGCCGCAGCGTTATCTGCGCGACTGGAAACAAGGTATCGAGACCTCACCCGCCGCTGAGATCCAGCAATGGTCGGCGGCCAACCCCGACATCTGCAGTACGCCAGCGACGAACTAGCTCGCCAGGCGAGTGTGGTTCAAGATCGCACCGGTAAGCATCGGCCACAGCGGTTCGGGCATGTCGTGGCCCATGTCGGCGACGAACAGCAGGTGTGCACCCGGGATCAGTTCAGCGGTGCGGAACCCACCGCTGGGGGTGATCAGTGTGTCGTCACGGCCGTGGATGACCAGCGTGGGCACCGCGAGCGCCTGCAGACCCTCGGTGCGGCGGCCGCTGGCGTAGATCGCGGCCAGTTGCCGCGGGCTGCCCGCTGGGTAGAACGAGCGGTCGAAGTCGCGGGCCGCGTTTCGCTTCACCAGCGCTTCGTCGCGGTACTTCTTCGACTGCCACACCATCCACGTCGGGGCGGACGCGATGTACTCGTCGCGGTTCGTGGGTGCCGGGGCGAAGATCGCCTCCGCAGCTTCCGCTGACGGCTGGCCGACCTCGATCTCCCCCGGCTGGCTCATCACCGAGACCAGCGAGATCACGCGCGGCGAGTGCTCGATCGCGACCGTCTGCGCGATCATGCCGCCCATCGATGCGCCGAGCACGTGTGCCCGTTCGATACCGAGATGATCGAGCAACCCAATGGCGTCGGCCGCCATGTCGCTCAGCGTGTACGGCACCGGCGGCGGCGGCGCGTCAGCGAACGCAGCCGCCATGACGGCGCCGAGATCGACTTCAGCCCCGTCGAGTTTTGTGGACAGGCCGCAGTCGCGGTTGTCGAAACGAATGACGTAGTGACCACCAGCGGCAAGCAGGCCGCAGAACTGTGCGTCCCAGGCCGTGAGCTGTGCAGAGAACCCCATGATCAAGAGGAGCGCAGGGTCGGTCGGCGAGCCGAACGTCTCATACTCGAGTTCCATACCGGTACTGACAAGGGCGCGGGGCATCCGCGCAGGTTAACGGTGGCGCCACCCACTAGCTTCGATCGGCATGACGATCTTCGGAGTGCACGTGGGGTTGCAGCACACCAGCGCAGACGAGTTGCGCAGCGTGTGGCGACGGGTGGAGGAACTCGGCTTCGGCTGGATCAGCGTGTGGGACCACTTCTACGGCGCGACCGGCAAACCCGATGACGCCGAGTGTCTGGAAGCTGTAGCAATGCACGCGGCGCTCGCGTGCACTACCAGCCGCGTGGAGGTCGGTTCGCTGGTCTACAGCATCGGCTACCGCCACCCGGCGGTGTTGGCCAAGGCGATCACCACCATCGATCAGCTCAGCGGTGGTCGAGCAGCAATGGGTATCGGCGCAGGCTGGGCCAAGGTGGAGTACAACGCCTACGGCATCGAGTTCCCCAACGTGAAGACACGCATGGACCAACTTGAGGAAGGGATCCAGTGTCTGCGCGGGTTGTTGCACCAGGAGGTCACCGACTTCGACGGGCAGTGGTTCCAGCTCACGAACGCACGGAACGAACCGCGCCCGGTGCAGGCCAAGTTGCCGATCTGGGTCGGCGGCGGAGGCGAGCAGCGCACACTGAAGATCGCCGCCAAGTACGCCGACGGGTGGAACGTTCCGTTCATCGCTCCCGAGTTGTTCGCACACAAGAACCAGGTGCTCGACCAGCACTGCGCGACCGTGGGACGCGAGCCCAGCGAGATCCGGCGGGCGATCAACCTCGGCCTGGCGTTCACCGAGGACAGCCTGCAGCAACAGTTCGGCGCAATCGCCGACAGTGTGCGGCCGGGTGTCCTCACCGGAAGTCACCAACAAGTGATCGACCGCATCGGCCGCTACGTCGAAGCTGGCGCCCAGCAGGTGAACATTGCCCTACGCGCGCCCTTCGACCTCGAGGTGCTCGAACAGTTCAGCCAGCTGCTGCAGCTCAGCTGAGTTGGCTCAAGCTGAGGCGGATCAGCCCAGCAAACGCTGCTTCTGCGCGTCGAACTCTGCTTGCGACAGCGTGCCGCGCTGCAGCATTCCTTCGAGCCGCTCGAGCTGTTCGGTGACATCGCCGGTCAGCGCTTTGGTGGTCGCGGCCGCCGCGTATCCGCCGCGACGCATGGCCAGACCCTCCATCTGCGCATGCACGAGGTTCTGCACCTGATCCGGATGGCGGATATCGGTGAAACGCTGCTGGCCGTCCTCGCCGCCGGACTCGATGAGCAAGTCGCCGGCGCCGAGCATCCGCTCGAAGATGCTCTGGTTGAAGTTGACGTTGTTCACGCGCTCGAGCGGGATCTCGATACCGCTCTTGGCGATGACGCCCTGGCGGAAGATCAGCCGCTGCGAGGTGATGACGAAGTTGGTAGTGACCCATTTCGAGTAGCGGCCGATGAGCCACAGCGCAGCGACAACCAACAGAGCGATCACGACATAGCCGAGCCCCTTTCGGGCATTCGAACCACCGTCGGTCTGTGTGAGCGTCACGATGCCCAGGACGATGGCGCCCAGCAACGACAGCGCTGGCTCGGCGAAGTACCACCAGTGCGGGTGCATGTCGAGCGCGATGGTCTCGTTGGCGTTGAGATTCTTCTTCGGGTACGGCATGTCCCGAGAATAGCCTTCGCACGCACCCTCTATCGTGTGCCCCGTGAGCACCCTGTTGTCCGGCCTCGATCCGCAGCAGGTGGAGGCCGTCACCACCCGGGCCGCGCCACTGGCCATCGTGGCCGCCGCCGGCTCGGGCAAGACCACCGTGCTCACCCGACGCATCGCTCACCGCGTCGCTGAGGGCAGCGCACTCCCCCAGCACGTCCTGGCGCTGACGTTCACCCGCGACGCTGCGGCCGAACTGCGTCGACGTCTCCGCCGACTCGATATCCGCGAGCAGATTGATGCCGGCACGTTCCATGCCGTTGCCCTGCGCCTGCTCCGCGATCGGGCGCTGGGACGGAACGCTCCGGCGCCGCAACTGGCGGGCGACCGACTGCGGTTGATGCGCGAGTGTGTCACTCAGCTGCAGCTGACCTGTGAGCCCTACGGCGCGATGGCCGATCTCGACTGGGCCCGTGCCCGGCTGATCGCACCCGACCGTTACGAATCCGCCATCCGCGCAGAACGGCGACGCAGCAGCGTGCCCGCCGCACGCTTTGCCGATCTTGCCGAGGCCTACGCGCGCCTGAAGCAACGCCGAGGGGTAGTTGACTTCGATGATCTGTTGCACCAGACGCTGACTGCTTTGCAGACCGACACCGCGTGGGCCGAGGGTGTGCGCTGGCGCTACCGACACTTCTTCGTCGACGAAGTGCAAGACCTCAACCCGTTACAGCACACCGTGTTGGAGGCGCTCCGCGACGGTCGCCCCGACCTGTGCCTGGTGGGCGACCCGCGGCAGGCCATCTACGGCTGGAACGGAGCCGACCCGTCCACCCTGGCGGAGGTAGAACTCCGCTATCCCGGAGTCACGGTGGTGCACCTCGGGTCGAACTACCGATGCTCTCCGCAGGTCGTACGGGCTGCAGCAGCCGTGCTCTCCGCCGCCGGCCAACACGACGATGCCCAGAGCCGGCAACCCTCGGCCACCGCAGTCGCGGTGCTGCCGTTCCCCGACGAACATGCCGAAGCCGACGCGGTGGCACGTCGGGTGCGCGACATGATGCACCATCGCTCGGGCAGCGAGCTGGCGGTGATGGCACGCACCAACGAGCAGCTCACCGTGCTCGGTGCGGCGCTCACCCGCTACGGCATCAACACTGAACGCTCCGCTGGCCGTTCACCGCTCGATACGGCACTCGCCAACGCGCACCGCTGCACGAACCGCGATCAACTCGCGAGTTGGGTCGACGCCGTGTTGCTCGATGGCGACGACGTCGCCCGCCGCGTCGCGCACGAGGCCGACCGCTTCCTGTCCTCCGGCGAACCAGGGTCGTTCAGGGCGTGGCTGGAGGCCCGCACCCCATTCGACGACCTCGAACCCGACGATCGTCGCGAGTCGGTGTCGCTGCTGACGTTCCATGCCGCCAAGGGACGCGAATGGTGGGGTGTGGTGGTGTGCGGCGCCGAGGACGGACTGATTCCACACGCCAGCGCCTCGTCCACTGCGCAACTCGCCGAAGAGGCCCGCCTGTTCTACGTGGCCATCACCCGTGCGGCCCACGACCTCACGATCACCCACGCGAGCAGCCGCCATGGCAAGCCCACCGCACCCAGCCGGTGGCTCGCTGCGGTCGCCGCCAGCGGTGCAGGCGACGAGGTCGTGGTGCCTCCCACCCGCCCCATCAGCGTTGCCGATCCGTTGGCTGCGTTGCACGACTGGCGGGCGGCGATCGCCCGCGCATCGGGCCAACCAGATACGTCGGTGTGCACTGATCGTGTGCTGCGGTCGCTGGCCGCCGAGCCCCCGACCTCTGCCGCGGAACTGGCCCAGCGCCTGGGCATCACCGAAACCGCCGCTGCCCGGCTGCGACCTTTGCCGATCTAGGCCAGGTCGACGAGCACCGGTGCGTGGTCGGACGGCAACGTACCCTTGCGCGCGTTGCGGTCGACGATCGCGAACGCGCAGCGCTGGGCCACAGATGGTGTGCCGAGCACGAGATCGATGCGCATACCGCGGCCCTGGTGAAAGTCTCCGGCGCGGTAGTCCCACCAGCTGTAGAGCTTGCCCTCGGCGTGGTGCATGCGAAACAGGTCGGTCATCCCCCAGTCGCACAACGCTGCCAGCTCGGCACGCTCGGCCGGGCTGACATGTGTGCCACCGACCAACTTCTTCGGGTCGTACACGTCGAGATCGGTGGGGGCGATGTTGAAGTCGCCAGCAACCACCACTTGATCGTCTGGCGTTCCCTGTGCCGCCACATGGGCACGCAACCGGGCCATCCACCGCAGCTTGTACTGGTAGTGCTCGTGGTCGAGCGACCGACCGTTGGGCACGTACACGCTGCTGACCCGCACGCCCCCGCACACGGCGGTGATGAGGCGAGCCTCGGCATCCGGTTCGGCGCCATCAGCGAAGTTGGCCACCACATCGGAGAGGCCGACCTTAGAGAGGATTGCGACACCGTTCCACTGACCCTGCCCGTGGTGCGCGCTCTCATAACCAAGCGACGCGAACGTCAGCCCGGGGAACGCGTCGTCGGACATCTTGGTCTCCTGTAGGCACACCACATCTGGCTGTACATCGGTCAGCCACTCCTCGACACGCGCCAGACGCGCCTTCAACGAGTTGACGTTCCAGGTAGCGATACGCACAGCGATCGCCGCTTACTTCGCGGTGCGAGCGCGTCGCGGCGCGGTCGCCGCCGGGGCGGGCACCGCCTTCTGCGCAGCCTTCTTGACCGGCGCGGCCTTCTTCACCGGCACCGCCTTCTTCACCGGAACAGCCGTCTTCACCGGCACAGCCGTCTTCACCGGCACCGCCTTCTTGACTGGGGCGGCTGCCACCTTCTTGACCGGTGCGGCGACCTTCTTGGGCGCAGCCACCTTCTTGGTTGCTGCAACCTTCTTCGGCGACACTGCCTTCTTGGTCGCTGTCACCTGCTTCGAGGCCGCCGGAGTCACGGGTGCGGGCACCACGGGCGCCGCAGCGGCCTTCTTGCGCGTGCCGCCACGCTTGGCCGGCGCCGCCGGGGCAACGGCATTACCAACACCGGGAATTGCCAGATCGATGCTGCGCTTGGCCGGCACGAAGGTGTCCACCACGAGCGTCACCGATTCTCCGACCTTCATGAACTCGCGAGCGCTACGCGGGGCCGGATCGGCCATCAGTCGCAGCGGCACATACCCCATGACCTCACCGATGCGCACGTAGGCGCCGTGCGATGAGTAGTGGTCGACGATTGCGTTCACGCTGGTACCCACGGGGTGGACGCCCACGAACGTGAGGAACGTGAGCAACTCGTTCACGGTGCTGCGCGGGGCCTGGGCAACGTCTCTGTCCGGAGCCTTCTCCGCGGCGGGTGCGCGGTGACCGCGCTCCTTGACCACCTTGGCCGGTCCGGGCGGCGGTGCCTTGGGCACCGGCATCGGACGACTGCTCTCGGGACTGCCGACGCGCACGGTCTCGTCGCCCGCCTTCGAGCCACGCTTGCGCTTGGCCTCGCTCATTACCTTGCGGCTGAGCGGCCCGCGCACGGGCAGACGGTTGACGAACACCCAACCAACATGCGGCACAGGTTTGCCGCCGATGAGACGACCCTCGTCGAACAGCCAGTCGTACTGACCGTGGAACTCCTGGAAGCTGTCGTTCGACAGGATGGTTGCCTTGGCCTTGTTGGCGATGCTCAGCACGAACGCATCGCCACGTCCGATGGCACCGGCCGGGGGCGCGACGAGCTCGTTGTTGGCGACCGCGTCGTCGAACTCCGTGCTTTCCTTGGAGTCGATGCGGTGACCGAACGTGGCATCGACGACAACAGTGATGAGCGCATCAGGGTGCTCGTCCATGAACGCGAGCACGGCTTCGTTCAGTTGTTTGAGACTCGGGAGGGTGCGCCCTTCGGTGGCGATGTTCGACCCGTCGACGACGACATGTTCAGGCATACGCGAGGCAGCCTACGATGCCCGGGTGAAGAAAGCCGTCCTCTGGGACTTCGGTGGGGTCATCCTCAGCAGTCCATTCGAAGCATTCAACCATTACGAGTCCGAGCACGGTGTGCCGCTCGACCACATCCGCACCGTCAACGCAACCGACCCGCACGACAACGCGTGGGCGCGGCTGGAGCGCAGCGAAGTGTCGCCCGCCGAGTTCGACCGCCAGTTCGCCGACGAGTCCGAGGCCCTCGGGCACCGCGTTCCAGGTGCACACGTGCTCGGTCTCCTCAGCGGCACGATCCGTCCCGAGATGGTCGCGCTGCTCGATCAGGTGAAAGCAGCCGGCTACAAGGTGGCATGCCTCACCAACAACATGTCGCTGCCGCGCGCAGACCCAGAGCGCGAAGCGGCGTTGGCTGCGGTGATGGCCCGCTTCGACGCAGTGGTCGAGAGCGCCAAGGTTGGCGTGCGCAAGCCAGAGGTGCGCTTCTACGAGATCGCCTGCGATTTGCTGCAGGTGCAACCGAGCGAGTGCATCTTCCTCGACGACCTGGGCATCAACCTCAAGCCGGCCGCGGCCATGGGGATGACCACGATCAAGGTGCTCAACGCGGCCCAGGCCATCGCTGACCTCTCGGCACTGCTCGGATTCGACGCTGGAGGCGAATGAAGGCAGGTCGCCGGTTACCGGTACTGCGGGAGTGGCTCGCAGTGATGGGCACATGGTGCGTCGGCGCGTTTGTGTTCTTCCATCAGGTGCTCAGCTCCGGGTTCGAACGCCTCACTGGCGATCCCGGTGACGCCCGGCTGATCACGCTGCTGCACGAACACTGGCTGGAGGTGCTGCGCGGCAATCAAAGTTGGCGGTCGCCGAACTTCTTCCATCCGCTGACGAACACCCTTGGCTTGTCCGACACGTTCGTGCTCGACGAGGTGCTCTACGCGCCGCTGCGGTTGATCGGGCTCGATCGCTACCTGGCGACCCAGTGGATGCTCATACTGATGAGCCTCATCGGATTCGTCGGTTGTTATCGCGTGTGTTCTCATCTCATCGGCGTACAGCGCGGAGCGGCGATCGCGTGTGCCTACGTGTTCACGTTCGCCAACAACCTCGCGATCCAAGCAGGCCATCTCCAGTTGTTCTCCGTGTATTGGGTGCCGCTCATCATCCTCGTTGGCGCCCGCATGTTCAACGCTTCCACGCGCCGCAGCCAGTCGTCATGGGCAGCGCTCACCGGATTGCTGCTCGGGCTACTCGTCTACTCCACGTTCTACATCGGGTGGTTCACGTTGTTGGCCGCCACGATGTTCACCCTGAGGATGACCGTGCACCTGCGCACCCGCCTCCCCGAACGTCCGGTGCGCACGCTGGCCATTCGCTGTTGGCGGCCGATCGCTGCCGGTGCCGCCGGCGTTACCGTCGTCATGGTTCCGTTCGCGTTCACGTATCTTCCGACCCTCGACCGCACGGGCGGCCGCAGCTTCAACGAAGTCGCGGCCCTGTCACCCACGATCGCCGAACTGTTCAACGTCGGCGACAAGAACGTCGTCTGGGGCCCCCTCCTGACGTGGCTCTCGGGCGACGCAGCCAGACTGCGGAATGTCGAGACCAGCACTGCGATCACGCCGCTGCTCTTCGCTGCCATCGTCGTCTGTGCGGCGCTCATCGCACGACGATGCAAGGGCGACACTTCGGTGCGCACTGCGGCGGCGCGGTCGCTACTGACCGTGGCGCTGATCTTCATCGTGCTGCCGGTGAGAATCAGCAACTTCTCCCTGTGGCGCGCCGTCTGGATGTTCGTTCCCGGGGCGCGTGCGTTACGCGCTATCGACCGGATCCAGATCGTCACCGGCCTGCTTGCGGTGTTGGCCATCGCCACCAGTGCCGTAGTGCTCGGATCCGGTGAGCGAGGGCCGACACACCGAACGCCACGACTACTGCTGGTAGCCGGTTTGCTCCTCGCGTTCGAACAATGGAACGTCGGTCACCATGCTCAAGTGCACCACAGGGCGGAAGTGGCGCTGATCCGCGACGCACCCAAACCCCCGACGACATGCCACAGTTTTGTGATCCTGCCGACCGAGCCCACGTCCGATGTGGTGCGCAACATTGACGCGATGATCATCGCCCAGACCTGGCGACTCCCCACTGCGAACGGGTACTCCGGCGGAACCCCAGCGTTCTGGGATCTCGCGCCATCGGCCGAGAACTATGTGGACCGGGTGCGCCGCTGGAGCAGATACCACTCGCTGACGGACGTGTGCGCGTACGACCCGGCAGCCCACAGTTGGGCTACCGGGACGTTCACCTGATCAAAGATCGCGAAACGTATCGTCCATCAGGTCGGCGAGTTCCTGATCGTGGATCGCCTTCGTACCGGTGGCCGGGCTGCCGCTGCCGATACGACTGACGACACGAAGGTCGTAGCCCTGCTCCTTGATCTTCCAGAAGCGGGCCTCAATGAAGCGCCACGGGCCCATGTTGTCGGGCTCTTCCTGGAGCCACACGACCTGCTTGGCATTCGAGTACGACGCCAGCACCTCGCGCATGCGGTCACCGGGGAACGGATACAACTGCTCGACGCGCACGATCGCGACCGGAGCATTGCGCTTGCCGCGCTCGCTGATCGCGTCCCACGCCACCTTGCCACTGCAGAACACCACGCGCTGCACCGCATTGCGATCGGTGATGAACGGATCGTCGAGCACCTCTTCGAATGAGCCGTGCGTGAGGGCCTCGACCGGCGAACGGCTCTCCTTCATCCGCAGGGGTGCCTTCGGCGTGAACAGCACCAGTGGCTTGCGCACTTCGCGGCGCACCTGCCGACGCAGCAGGTGGAAGTACTGGCCAGCGGTCGTGGCATTGCACACCTGGATGTTGTCGTCGGCGCACAGGGTGAGGAACCGCTCGATGCGGGCCGAACTGTGCTCGGGTCCCTGACCTTCGAAGCCATGCGGCAACAGCAGCACGAGGCTGTTCTCCTGACCCCACTTGTCCTCTGCCGCCACCAGGTACTGGTCGATGATGATCTGCGCGCCGTTGATGAAGTCGCCGAACTGGGCTTCCCACATCACCAGTGCTTCCTTGTTCTCGTGCGAGTAGCCGTACTCGAACCCGAGTGCTGCGTACTCGCTGAGCAAGCTGTCGTACACCCACATACTGGCCTTCTTGGTGGGCAGCGTTGCGAGCGGGATCCAGACGTCCTCGTTCTCGTAGTCGACGAGCGCAGCATGGCGCTGGCTGAACGTGCCACGACGACTGTCTTCACCGGCCAGACGCACAGGTGTGCCCTCGCTGAGCAGCGAGCCCAATGCCAACAGTTCAGCAGCGGCCCATTCGAGTTCGCCAGCCTCGTGGTACATCTTCGAACGGGTCTCGAACTGACGGACCAACTTCGGATGCGGTGTGAAGCCGTCCGGGTAGGCAGTGAAGTGATCGAAGATCGAGTCGAGCAGCGCGCGGTCAACGCCGGTCTCGACATGCGGGCGCACGCCCATCGGCTTTGGTGGCTTGGCCACCTTCACGGTTGCCGGCGCTTCTGCACGTGCTTGGTCGAGCGAGACCTGCAGCTTCTGCTGGAAGTCCGCCAACGCGCCTTCTGCCTCGTCGACGGTGATGTCGCCGCGCTTGACCAACGCCTCGACATACAGCTTGCGCACGCTGCGCCGCTCGGCGATCGCCTTGTACATCAGCGGCTGGGTGTAGCTGGGGTCGTCTCCCTCGTTGTGACCATGGCGGCGGTAGCACACCATGTCGATGACGACGTCCTTGTGGAACTTCTGGCGGTACTCGAACGACAACTCCGCGACGCGGACGCATGCCTCTGGATCGTCGCCGTTGACGTGGAAGATCGGCGCCTGCACGGTCTTGGCCACATCGCTGCAGTAGAGGCTGCTGCGCGAGTGGCGCGGGCTGGTGGTGAACCCGATCTGGTTGTTGATGATCAGGTGGATGGTGCCACCGACGCGATAGCCGGAAATATCGCTCATCGCCAGGCACTCGGCCACGATGCCCTGACCAGCGAACGCGGCGTCACCGTGGATGAGGATCGGCAACGACGGGAAGGAGTACGGCGGATCGATACCGTCCTGGATCGCGCGCACGATACCCAACACGATCGGGTCGACCGTCTCGAGGTGGCTGGGGTTCGCGGCCAACTCGACACGGATGGACTCGCCGCGCAAACCCTCGTAGGTGCCAGTTGCACCGAGGTGGTACTTCACATCGCCAGACCCCTGCACGGAGCTGGGGTCGACATGACCCTCGAACTCCTTGAAAATCTGGTCGTAGCTCTTTCCCACAATGTTCGCCAACACGTTCAGGCGGCCACGGTGGGCCATACCCAATACCGCCGAGTCGAGTCCGGCATCGGCCGCCATCGACAGCACCTGGTCGAGCACCGGGATGGCGCTCTCGGCACCTTCGAGGCCGAACCGCTTCGTGCCCACGTACTTCGTCGCCAAGAACTTCTCGAAGGCCTCAGCCGCGTTCAGTCGCTCAACGACTCGCCGCTTGCGCTCCTTGGTGACCTCGTACTTGACACCTTCGACCTTGCTCTGGATCCAGCGCTGCTCGGCAGTGTCCTGAATGTGCATGTACTCGACGCCGATCGTGCGGCAGTACGCGTCGCGCAGCGTGTCGAGCAGATCGCCCAACGTCTGACGCTCCTTGCCGCCAACCCCACCAACGAGGAATTCGCGATCAAGATCCCAAATGGTGAGGCCGTACGTGGCGGGGTCGAGTTCGGGCGGCATGGTGGGGTGCTGCCAGCGCAACGGGTCGAGGTCGGCGATGAGGTGACCGCGTACGCGGTGCACGCGGATGAGCGTGGCCACCTGCATCTGCTTGTGCAGCATCGCCTGCTCACTGTTCAACGAACTGGAGTCGACCTGCCATTCGATCGACGCGTACGGCACGTCGAGGCTGCGGAACACATCCTCGTAGAAGCCGTGCTCACCGAGCAGCAGTTCGTGCACTCGCTTCAGGAACATGCCGCTCTCAGCACCCTGCACGATGCGGTGGTCGTAGGTGCTGGTGACCGTGACGACCTTGCTGACCCCGAGCGCTCCCAGGGTGCGTTGATCGGCACCCTGGAACTCGGCCGGGTAGTCGATGCTGCCGACGCCGACGATGACACCCTGACCGGGCATCAGACGCGGCACGCTCTGAACGGTGCCAATGGTTCCCGGGTTGGTGAGCGAAATGGTGGCACCCTGGAAGTCGCTGACGGCGAGCTTGTTGGTCTTCACCTTGCGCACGAGGTCTTCGTACGCCGCCAGGAACCCGGCGAAATCGAGCGTGTCGCACTCACGGAGCACCGGCACCACCAGCGTGCGACTGCCGTCGGCCTTGGCGACGTCGACCGCGAGGCCCATGCTGACGTGCGGGTGACGGATGAGGCGCGGCTTGCCGTCGGCACCCACGGCGTAGCTGTTGTTCATGTTCGGCACTTCGTCGGCGATCGCGCGCACGATCGCGTAACCGATGAGGTGCGTGAAGCTGACCTTGCCCTGGCCGCTGCGAATGCGGTAGCTGTTGATGACCGAGCGGTTCACCTCGAGCAACTTTGCCGGGATGTTGCGGAAGCTGGTGGCGGTGGGCACCGTCAGGCTTCGCTCCATGTTCGCGGCGATGGCGACTCCGGCGCCGCGAATCGGCTCCCCGGGCTCGTCACCTGCGACGGCAACAGGTGCAGCGGTCGCCGCCGCAGAACCCGCTGCCGGCGGCACCGACGGAACCGTCACGACGGGAGCCTGCACGAGGGGTTTGTAGTCGTCGAAGAACTCTCGCCACGTGGGGCTGACAGAGTCGGGGTCCGAACGGAACTGCTCGAACATCTCTTCGACGAGCCACGAGTTGGCGCCGAAGCTGGCCGCAGGTGTTTCTGGGGTAGTCACGTCGATCGACTGTAGTTGCGCCGACCCTTCGCGCCCCTGATCTGTGCATCTCGTCGTTCGTCACAGCAACCGACATGCCCAGCGTCACATCTCAGATCCTTGCATTTCCGAAGTATTGACTTGTATATTTGCCGCCATGAGCTCCACGGTCTCCACCCGCATCTCGGCAGTCGTTCTCGGTGTCAGCCTCGCGATGTTGGCCGCATGTGGCGGCAGCGGTAGCACTGCCGGAACGGTTCCGGCCGATGCCGACGTCACCGTGCGGGCGAAGGAAGGCCTCGTGTGGGACGCCAAGTCCTACACAGCGACGTCACACGATGGAACAGTCATTCTCTACGGAGTCAACGACTCCGGTCTCGCGCACAACCTGCACATCGTCGACAAGGACGACAAGGACGTCACCACTGGCATCGACCTCGCCGGGAGTGGATCCAGCGGCACGATGACACTGACGGTGGCCCCAGGCGAGTATCGCATCGTCTGCAAAATCCCCGGCCACTCGGGCACGATGAACGCAACCCTCACCGTCAACTAGGCACCGTCAACTAGGCACCGTCAACTCGGCACCGTCAACTCGGCACCGTCAAGCAGGTCGACGGGTCAGTCGCGTCCGAGCGCTGCTTGGAGGCGGTCGGTCCAATCCACGTCTTCGGTGCTACCACCCGCGGCGTGAATCTCGTCGCGCTGTCGGGAAAGCTCCCGCGCTGCCTGCTCCACTTGTTCAGTGAGCACCTGCTCGGCGATCACACTGCGGAGATGGCTCGCCAGCGCGGGGCTGGCGCCACCGGTGCTGACCGCGGCCACCACCGGACCGCGGCGAGTGACAGCGGGCAGGATGAAACTGCAGTTGGACGGGTCGTCAGCGCTGTTCACCCACACCCCGAGTGCAGTGGCGGACGCGGCCACTCGCGCATTGACCTGCGGGTCGTCCGTGGCGGTCATCACCAGACGAAAGCCGGCACAGTCGTCGTCAGCAAATGGACGCAGCCACACTGCGGAAACCTGCGCCGCCAGCTCGGGACGCACCACCGGCGCCACCACCGTGAGCCGAGCACCAGCGGCGAGCAAGCCAGCAGCCTTGCGGGACGCGATCTGTCCGCCGCCGACCAGCAGCACGGGAACGTCGCCAAGATCGAGGAACACCGGGTAGCCAAAGGTCACGTTCACAGACTACCCGACGGCAATTTCTATTTACCTGATCAACTTGGTCGTGATTCCTGCTAACGTCACCCCGTGCTCTCGTCGCTCACCATCCCCTCCACCCTCGACACCCTGCACCCGGGCGACGTGGTGAAGTGGGCTGCCGAGCAGTTCGGCGCACAGAACCTGGTCGTCACCGCCAGCTTTCAGGACGCGACGCTGGTGCACGTGGCCGCCACTGCAGTCCCCGGTATCGAGATCGTGCTGCTCGACACCCAGTACCTGTTCGCCGAAACTCAATGGTTTGCGGACCAGTTGACCGAGCGGTACGACCTCAACCTGCGCATCGTGCGTCCGCTCCCCGATGTGCAGCCCGACAACCAGTGGCAAACCGACGTCGACGGCTGCTGCAACCGCCGCAAGGTCGAACCGCTGTCCCGAGCCATCGACGGCAAGCGGGCATGGATCAGCGGAGTGCGCCGGGCGGACAGCCCCACTCGTGCCAATTCAGCGGTCGCGGCCTACGACCTCGGTCGCGGCCTGGTGAAGGTGAACCCATTGGTGATGATGACCGATGCCGACGTCGAGTTGTACGCGCAGCTGCATGAGCTCCCTACTCACCCGTTGGTCGACAAGGGCTATGCCAGCATCGGCTGCTGGCCATGTACCCGCCCGGTTGCACCCGGTGAAGACGCACGCTCCGGACGCTGGGCCGGCGACACCAAGACCGAATGCGGTCTGCACCTGTAAGGATGCACACGTGACCGTACGTGTGGCCCTCGTGGGTGCCGGCCCCGGCGACCCCGACCTACTCACCGTGCGCGCCGCGCGTCTGCTGGCGGAGGCCGATGTCGTGGTCTACGACGCGCTCGTCGGCGATGGTGTGCTGGCGCTCGCGCCTGCCACGGCAGAGCTGATCGATGTGGGCAAACGCCCCGGAGCCGGTGTGGCCCAGGATCTGATCAACGTGTTGCTGGTGAGCTTGGCGCGCGAGGGCAAGCGCGTCGTGCGCCTGAAAGGTGGCGACCCGTTCGTGTTCGGTCGCGGCGGCGAGGAGTCGGTGGCATTGGCCGAAGCCGGCATCGCCTGCGAGATCGTCCCCGGTATCACCTCGGCGATCGCCGCACCGGCGGCGGCCGGCATTCCCGTGACGTACCGCGGGCTGTCGGCGTCGTTCACGGTGGTCACCGGTCATCGTCAGCACGGCGAGACGCCCGTCAACTGGAACGCACTCGCGCAGACCGGTGGCACCATCGTGGTGTTGATGGGTGTTGCCCAGCGTGGCGAGATCGCGACGGCGCTCATGTCCGGCGGCCTCTCGGGCGACACACCCGTCGCTGCTGTCGGCAAAGCCACCACCGGCGACCAGACCGTCGTGCGCTGCCGCCTGGCCGACCTGGCCGCCACACCGGTGCAGGCACCGGCCACCATCGTGATCGGCGCGGTTGCCGCGCTCGACGTCGCGGCCCTCGCCCGGGCCACGACCCACCAGTCCTGACCCCGCTCACCCGCGCGTCTGGGTCACCGCTCAGACGTTGTGGGCGGTGACCCAGAAGCTCGGAAACGGGGGCCAGCGAAAACGGCAGCAGGCCGCCCCCCGAAGGAGAGCGGCCCGCATGACTGCCGGTGAGGCGACACGGCTTACGCCTTGAGGAACACCTCGGTGAGAATCAGGAAGATCGCCCACAAGCCGAAACTTGCGATGAGCACGTTCTTGACGGGGCCGTCGTACAGCTTGTTGAGGCCCTTGTTCGCGGCCGTCTTCCACGGCAGCAGGCCGAGGGCGTTCAGCTCCAGCACTGCGATGAGCACGATCGCGATGCCCCAATAGGCGCCCATGTTGCCCGAGCTGACGTTGACGCCGATGCGCTGCGAGTGGCCCTTGTAGACCATGAAGAACAGCATGCTGATCGAGAACAGAGTGTTCTGACGGCTGGCCATCAGCGCCTTGCGGCCGGCAGCCGGGGCGGCGGGGTTGGCCTCGCCGCCGGCGAGCACGTTCGCGGCGTTGGCGAGCACGACCTTCTGGTTGCGCCAGATGACGCCCCACACGTTGAGCATCATGATCGTGCCGAGCAGCATGCCCGTGCTAATTGCGATGCCGCCGGCGTTCTTGCCGAAGTCGTTCGCGAAGTAGTCCTTGGTGATACCGGTGATCATGATGCCGGTGAGGAAGGTACCGACCGCGGCCCAACGGAACCACCACAGTGCCTTGCGGGCCACCTTGTCGATCGCGATGTTGCGCGCCTTGGCGCCGATCTCCTTGTGCGGCTCAGCCTCGAACTGGGCGAAGGCCGGAACCTGCACGAAGTTGAAGTAGTACAGCAGGCCGATCCACGTGACACCGGCCAAGATGTGCAACCAACGGAACCCGAAGGCACCGAGCGACGCCCTGCTGAAGAACCCTGTGTATTCTGCGAGCACTTTCAGTACCCCTCTCTTGTGAAAACAAACTGAGTCTGAACGTAGCACCCTTGCGGCGGCAATCGGTGAACTGTGTATGGACACGGTGCCATTAGCCTGCGTAACCGACATGGCTCACGAATTCATTTACACCTGTTACAAGCTGGCCCGCTTCTACCCGCCCGATCGCACGGTGCTGGAGAACATCTCGCTGTCGTTCTACCCAGGCGCCAAGATCGGCGTGCTCGGCTCGAACGGCGCCGGTAAGTCCAGCCTGCTGCGCATCATGGCCGGCCTCGACGATGGCTACAGCGGCGAGGCGCGCCTCACGCCCGGCTTCACGGTCGGCTACCTGGCGCAGGAACCGCAGCTCGACCCGAACAAGGATGTGAAGGGCAACGTGATGGACGGCGTCGCTGCCGTCCAGGGCCTGATCGATCGCTACAACGAAGTCATGGGCATGTGGGCCGACCCCGATGCCGACTACGAGAAGGTCGGCGCGCTGCAAGCCGATCTGGAAGACAAGATCGCCGCTACCGACGCATGGAGCCTCGAGCGCAACGTCGAGATCGCAATGGACGCACTGCGCTGTCCGCCGGACGACGCCGACGTCACGTTGTTGTCCGGCGGCGAGCGCCGCCGCGTGGCGCTGTGCCGCCTACTGCTCAGCCACCCCGACCTGCTGCTGCTCGACGAACCCACCAACCACCTCGATGCGGAGAGTGTCGATTGGCTCGAGCGTTTCCTGCAGGAGTACACCGGCACCGTCGTGGCCATCACTCACGACCGCTACTTCCTCGACAACGTGGCCAAGTGGATCCTGGAGCTGGACCGCGGCCGCGGGATCCCGTTCGAGGGCAATTACTCCAGCTGGCTGGAACAGAAGCAGGAGCGTCTGGCCAAGGAAGAAAAGGCCAGCGACGCCAAGCGCCGCACACTGGAGCGCGAGCTCGAGTGGGTGCGCATGTCGCCCAAGGCCCGTCAGTCGAAGGGCAAGGCCCGTCTGGCGGCCTACGACAAGCTGCAGCAAGAGGCCGAGGCTGCCGAGCGCGGGCCGGACAAGCTGGAGATCACGATCCCCGTGGGCAAACGCCTCGGCGACACCGTCATCGAAGTGCAGAACGTACGCAAGGGCTTCGGCGACCGACTGCTGGTGGAAGACCTGTCGTTCTCGCTGCCCAAGGCCGGCATCGTCGGCATCATCGGCCCCAACGGTGCCGGTAAGACCACGCTGTTCAAGATGCTCACCGGTCAAGAAGCCACCGACTCGGGAACCGTCACTGTCGGCGAGACCGTGGAGTTGGCCTACGTGGATCAGAGCCGCGACGCGCTCGACCCAGAAGCGTCGGTGTACGAAGAGATCACCGGCGGTGTCGAACACATGAAGGTCGGCAACCGCGAAATCCACGGCCGCGCCTATTGCGCAAGCTTCAACTTCAAGGGTGCCGACCAGCAGAAGAAGGTCGGCGAGTTGTCCGGCGGCGAGCGCAACCGCGTGCACCTGGCCAAGGTGCTCAAGAGCGGCGGCAACGTACTGCTGCTCGACGAACCCACCAACGACCTCGACGTCGACACCCTGCGAGCGCTGGAAACGGCGCTCGACAACTTCCCCGGTTGCGCTGTGGTCATCAGCCACGACCGTTGGTTCCTCGACCGCATCGCCACCCATGTGCTGGCGTTCGAGGGCGACAGTCAGGTGCGCTGGTTCGAGGGCAACTTCAGCGAGTACGAGGCGTGGCGTCACAAGGAACTGGGCTCGTCGGCCGATCAACCGCACCGCATCAAGTACAAGCCGCTGGCACGCTGACATGGCCAAGCGATGGATCCCGAAGGTGTGCGCGGCGATCTTCGTCGCGGGTATCGCCGGCATCATCATCGCCAGCGTCAACGGCAACAACGCTGGGGTGATCCTCACGATCGGTCTCATCATCGTGCTCGCCGCAGTTGCGTTCCTCACGATGTCGGCGCTGGATCTCCAACACGGCCGCATCGATGCGTTCGGGGAAGTGGCCGCGGAACAGCTCGAGGCACAGGTCATGACGCTGGTGGCGACTGGCGCTCCGGAAGAGCAAGTACGGGCACTCGTCCGCGACGCGATGCGCGCCGGACGCCGGTGACTGAGTTGCTGAGCGACCGAGCGACCGAGCGACCGAGTGACTAAGTGACCGACACCGCCGAACTGGCCGAGGACGACCACCAACTTGCCATCCGCCTCGCGGTCGAAGCCGGTCGGCTGCTGGTCGCGCTGCGCGCGGAACTGACGCAGCGGGGCAAGCCGTCCTGGCAGATCATGGACACCGGCGACATGGCCAGCCACCACTTCCTGCTTGATGCGCTCACCGAGTTGCGCCCCGACGACGCCGTGCTCTCTGAGGAGGGCGTGGAAGACCCACGGCGGTTCGTCACCGACCGGGTCTGGATTGTCGACCCGCTCGACGGCACGAACGAGTTCGGCGAGCGCGGCCGCTCCGACTGGGCGGTGCATGTAGCGCTGTGGTCGGGTAACCGCCTGAGTGCCGGTGCAGTCAGCCTGCCGGCGATGGACCTCGTGTTCGCCACCGACCCCGCCCCGGTGCTGCCGCCGATGATCCGCGAGCGGCCACGTCTGGTCACCAGCCGCAACCGCAACCCACATTCGGCCGTACAGATCGCGAACGCGCTCGGCTGCGACGCGATCCGCCTCGGCTCAGCCGGGGCCAAGGCAATGGCCGTGGTGGTGGGTGAGGCCGATATCTACGTGCACGACGGCGGCATGTACCAGTGGGACAGCGCCGCACCAGCGGCCGTGGCCCTGGCCGCCGGACTCCACGTCAGCCGTATCGATGGCTCACCGATGGTGTTCAACGCCCGCGACCCGTGGCTGCCCGACCTGTTGATCTGCCGCAAGGAGTACGCCGCCGGCGCGCTCCACGCAATGCGCCGCTGACGATCGCTGGCGGCACATCAGCGAGCAACTGGTGTGGTGTCATCGCCCCGGACGACGACCCCATCACGCGCAAGGCCTGCGGGAACAATGTCTCCGACGGTCGCACAGCGACCGTACCCACCAACTCATCCGTCGGTGACATCATGCCCGCGCGGTGCGGAGTGCGTCATTTCACAGCATCATGCACCCATGACCGTGCGCGACGATCGCCAATGGGCCGCATTCACCGAGGAAGGCCCGTGGTCGCTCGATCGCGACTCCATTCGCTGGGCACCGCTGGCCCCTCAACTGCGCGCTGCTGCCCGCGCCGAGGTGCCCGAACTCACCCGTGAACGCAAGGTGCCGCCCGGTCAGCGTGTCTTCGTGGTGGTGCGCACGCTGGCGACTGCCGTACTGCCATGGTTGTGGCGCAAGCGCCGCGGTCGCTACGCCACGATCGAGGCCGGACGTTCCGACATCTCCAAACGCCTCCGCGTCGCTGCGGAGCACCTCGGGCCGACCTACATCAAACTCGGGCAGATCATCTCCAGCGGCGAGGGTCTGTTCCCCGCCGAACTGGTCGACGAGTTCAAGAAGTGCCGCGACCAGGTTCCTGCCGAGCCGTTCGACGTCGTACGTGTCGTGGTCGAAGCCGACCTGGGTGCCCGCCTCGAGGACGTCTTCGCCTCGTTCGACCGCACACCACTCGCAGCGGCATCCATCGCTCAGGTGCATGCCGCAACGTTGCTCACGGGCGAAGAGGTGGTGGTCAAGGTGCAGCGGCCCAGCGTGGCCGGCCTGGTGCGCCACGACCTGAAGGTGATGGCCTGGATCGCTCCCTTCCTCGTGGGGCGGATCCCGATCGCCTCGCTGGCCAACCCGCCCGCGTTGGTGGAGTTGTTCGCCGAGACGATCGTCGAGGAACTCGACTTCCGCATGGAAGCGGCCAACATGGTCGATGTCGCGGCGATGCTGCACGAGCTGGGCAACCACGGCTACGTGGTCCCACGTCCGCACCCCACGCTGGTGACGCGCCGCGTGTTGGTGATGCAGCGACTGCACGGCTTCAACTTCGACGACGTCGTCGGCATGAAGGAAGCCGGGATCGACACCGAAGAGGTCGTACGCACTGCGATGGTCGCCTTGATGGAGGGCGCGATGGTCTACGGCGTGTTCCACGGCGACCTGCACGGCGGCAACCTGTTCGTCATGGCCGACGGTCGCACGGCACTGCTCGACTTCGGCATTGTTGGCCGTCTCAGCAGCGAGCGTCGTCTGGCGTTCCTGCGCCTGATGATCTCGGCCACCACGAACGACCTCACCGGCCAGATGGCCGCGATGCGCGACCTCGGAGCGCTCCCCGCCGACACCGATCTCGCCGCGGTGATCAAAGACCTGCGCCTCGATCAGGCCACTGTCGACCCCACCACGCTCACGGGCGAGGAACTGGTGGCGGAAGTGCAGCGGGTCGTGAAGAGCCTGCTGGGCTACGGCGCACGGTTGCCCAAGGAGCTGATGCTCTACGTGAAGAACATGGTGTTCCTCGACGGGGCGATGGCCCGCCTGGCACCCGACCTCGACCTGCTGGCCGAGATTGCCAAGATCTCGATGATGTTCGCCGAACGCCACGGTGAACGTCTCGCCCGCGACCTCGGCATCGAGGCTTCCTCGGTTGAGCTGAACATGGACAGCGTCAAGGCCGGGTTCGGTGTCGACTCGTCGACGGAGCAACTCACCTACCGCGAACTGCAAGCCCGCCGCGAGTTGATCCAGAAGCGTATGCGCGACCACGTCGGTCGCTAGTCACGGTGACTAGGGTCGGCCCCCGTGCGTCTCGTTGTTGCCCGTTGCACTGTCGACTACCGAGGTCGGCTCGATGCCCATCTGCCCGAAGCCGTGCGCCTGATCATGGTGAAGGCCGACGGCTGCGTCGCGATTCATGCCGACGGCGGTGCATACAAGCCGCTCAACTGGATGAACGCACCGAACACGATCACCGACAACGGTGATCACTGGATCGTGCTCAACCCCAAAGGTGAACAGCTGACGATCACGCTGCTGGAGATCGTGCACGATACGGCACACGAGTTCGGCGACGACCCGGGCCTGCAGAAGGACGGCGTCGAGGCCCACCTGCAGGAACTGCTGGCGGCGTCACCCCACGCCATCGAAGACGGTCTGACGCTCGTGCGTCGCGAATACCCGACGGCAATCGGCCCGATCGACCTCGTCTGCCGCGACACCACCGGACAGGTGGTGGCCATCGAGGTCAAACGTCGTGGAGATATCGACGGCGTCGAGCAACTCGCCCGCTACATCGAGCGGCTGCACCTCGACTCGTCGCTCGGCGCGGTGCGCGGCGTGTTCGTCGCGCAGTCGGTGAAGCCGCAGGCGAAGGTGCTGGCCGAGGCCCGCGGCTTCCGCGTCGTCGAGGTCGACTACGACGAGCTGCGCGGCATGCGCCCGGACGAGCTTCGCCTGTTCTGAGCAAGTGAAGAAGTAGCGTCCAGCCATGCGAACCGTCACCGGAGTCGTGCAGCACTATGCGTGGGGCGACCTGTATTCGCTCCCCCGCTTGCTGCACACCGAGCCCGATGGCAGCCCATGGGCCGAGTGGTGGCTGGGCACTCACCCCGGCGGCCCCGCACAACTGGACGATGGCACTCCCCTGTCCGCCGTAGCCGGCGATCTGCCGTATCTGTTGAAGCTGTTGGCCGCCGCCGAGCCGCTGTCGTTGCAGACGCACCCAGACGCGCTCACGGCCCAGCAGGGCTACCTCCGCGAGCACGCCGCCGCCATCGCCGTCGACGACCCGCGGCGCATCTACCGCGACCCGTTCGCCAAACCCGAACTGCTGTGCGCGATTTCACCGTTCGACGCGTTGTGCGGCTTCCGCCCGGCGGCTGTCACCGATCTGCTCCTGCGCAGCATCGGCGCCACCGGGTTGGCCGACGAGCTGCGCGAGCACGGCTTGCAGGCCACCGTCGCTGCGCTCTACCGCGGCACGATCCCCACGGCACCGACGATCGCTGCCTGCCGGGCCAACGCAACGCCCGAGTGCAGTGTCGTTGCAGATCTCGACCGGCGCTACCCCGGCGAGCCGAGCGTTGTGGTGGCGCTCCTGCTCAACCTGGTGCATCTGCATCCCGGTGAAGCCATCTTCCTCGGACCCGGCAACCTGCACGCCTATCTGCTCGGTACCGGCGTGGAGGTCATGGGGGCCAGCGACAACGTCGTACGTGGCGGCTTGACCCCCAAACATGTCGACGTGGAGGAACTGCTGACGGTGCTGAGCTTCGAACCGCTCGCCGACCCGGTGGTGCGGCCCGTGCAGGTGGACGAGTTCCGTTACCGCTACCCCACCCCTGGCGCGCGGTTTGAACTGTGGCGCTTCGAGGTGGATGGTCCGCTGCCACACACCGCCACCGGCCGCGAGTTGGCTGTGTGCACCGACGGCGATGCGTCGCCACTCAGCCGGGGCGAGTCGGCGTACCTCGCCCCCGGCGAGAGCGTGGAGTTCGACGGGTTCTGCACCGTGTACCTCGTAGCGGAGCGCTAGAGACGCACGACGGTGTCGAGCGCGAGGTCGAGCAAGCGATCGCGTGCGCTGGTCTGTGTGTCCCAGTGGCGGTGGTCCCATTCAGCTGCGCTGACATCGTCGCCGGCGTACAGCAGCTGACCGTAGGTTGCGCCACGGAACGCCGCACAGGCAAACATTGCCGACGCTTCCATATCGACCACCAGACAGCCCTGTTCGCGCCGCCGTGCCACCTTGGCCGGGGTCTCACGGAAGAACGCATCGGTGGTCCAGACCAGCCCGCGATCGTGGGGCACACCGGCCTCGGTGAGTACATCATCGATCGCCGCCAGTGCCCGCGGGTGCGGCGCCACCTCAACATCGAACGGTGCGTAGTGATAGCTGGTGCCTTCGTCGCGCACGGCGCCGGTGGGCACGATGACATGGCCGACATCGAACCCCGACTTGACGATGCCCGCACCACCGCAGCCGATGATCTGCGTGGCCCCAAGGGCAATCACGACCTCCAGCGAACTGACGGCAGCCGGTGCACCAACGCCGGGGCTGACGAGCGCGACCGGTGTGCCCCGATGTTCGATCACACAGATCGGGTGGTCGCCGTGTTCGAACGGCACGGCGTGAATGGGTTCGATACCTGCGGTGCGGTCGCGCACGACGTTGCCGAACCAGCACATCACCGCATGACGGGGGAAGCCCAGCGGCGCGCGATGGATGGATGGGTTGATGACCGCGTCGGGCGACGGGTCGAACTCGAACAACGGAACGTGGACCGTCATGCGCCAGCCACCGTCTTGCGGATCTCGACGATCTTCTCGTGTGAGTGATTCGCGTCCATGCCCTGTTCGCCGAGTGCACGGTCGCGGTCCTTGGCGGCTTCGCGCTCGGCGATCGTGGTGTCGGCGCGGGCGATGGCCGCCTCGGTGCCGTGCTCGTGGATGAACTCAGCCCACTCCACGAGCGCCTCGACCATCTCGCTCTCGGGGATCACGGCGACGTTGCGACCTTTCACGAACAGGTGGCCACGCTTGTTGCCGGCGGCGATACCGAGATCAGCCTCGCGAGCCTCACCCGGACCGTTGACGACACAACCCATCACGGCGACTTGCAGCGGCAGCTTGCGCTCACCGAACGCTTGCATCGCCCGGTTGGCGATGTCGATCACGTCAACCTCGGCGCGGCCGCAGGATGGGCAGGCGATGAGGTCGACGTTCTTGCGTTCGCGCAGTCCCAGCGCCTCGAGCAGTTGGCGGCCAGCTTTGGCTTCCTCCACCGGGTCGGCGGTGAGGCTGTAGCGGATGGTGTCGCCGATGCCCTCCAGCAGCAGGGTGGCGATACCAGCCGTGGCCTTCAGCAGACCGCCCGGCAGGGGCCCGGCCTCGGTGACTCCGAGGTGCAGCGGGGCGTCGGTGACGTCGGCCAACTGGCGGTAGGCGTCCACCATCATCGGCACGTTGGAGGCCTTCACGCTGATCTTGTAATCGGTGAAGCCAACTTCGTCGAAGAACGAGATCTCGTGCAGCGCGCTCTCGACCATCGCCTCCGGCTTGAGACCGTCGTACTTCACATACAGCGAGGGGTCGAGCGACCCGCCGTTCACACCGATACGGATCGACAAGTTGCGATCCTTGGCTTCGCTGGCCACGGCCTTGATGTGCTCGGGTTTGCGGATGTTGCCCGGGTTCAAGCGCAGGCCGTGCACACCGGCTTCCATCGCTGCCAGCGCCATCTTGTACTGATGGTGGATGTCGGCGATCACCGGAATCGGCGAACGAGGAACGATCTGCGCCAGACCCTCGGCGGCTTCGGTCTCGTTGCACGTGCAGCGCACGATGTCGCAGCCCGCCGCTGCCAGCGCATAGATCTGCTGCAGCGTGCCCTCCACATCGGAGGTCTTGGTGGTGGTCATCGATTGCACCGTGATCGGCGCGCCGCCACCGACGGCAACCTTGCCCACATGGATCTGGCGTGTGTTGCGTCGTTCGAAGCTCACGCCCGCCAGTGTGCCAGGTGAACGGCCTAGTTCTTGATCGTGTCGAGGTACAGCCCGGTGAGGAACATGAACGCGATGAGGGCCAGACACACCGCGGCCACCGGCATCAGCTTGTTGACGTCGGCGAAGTATCGACGATTGCGACGTGAACGAATGCGCTCGTAGGTGGCGATGGCGGCGTGGCCACCGTCGAGCGGTAGCAGCGGGAACATGTTGAACACGCCCACCGAGACGTTGACCGCGGCGAGCAAGCTGAGGATGCCCGCCCATCCGTCGAACTTGCCGACATCGGAGCTCATCTGCGTGGCCCCGACGATCGTGCCCGGACGCGATGACGCATCCTTGTTCGTGCCCACCAGGTGGCCGTAGACGCTCACCGGGTTGAGCACCTTGGCGACACCTTGCACGGCTTGACCAACGCCGACGAACAAGTCCTTGGGACCTTGCACGAGCGCGTCGAACAACCCGACAGCGACCCGATCCTCCGTAGTGGGCGAGACACCGAGGAAGCCCTGCACCTTGTCGGTGACGCTGGGGTTCTGCTGCAGGACCGGTTGCGTCGTCATCGTGATGCCGTCACGCAGGATGACGATGGTGAGCGACGCGCCAGGCGCTGTGGCGGCGAGGATGTCGCGCATGCGGTCAGCGTCACGCATCGCCTCGCCGTCGATCGACACCACCAGATCGCCCGGCAACAGCCCGGCCTTGGCGGCGGGCGAATCGGCCACGATGCGTGCCAGATGCACATCGTTCGTGTCCTGCACCCGACCGGCGAATGCGTAGACGGGCACGATGATCGCGAACGCGATGATCAGGTGCATGACCGAACCGGCGGTGATCACCCACATCCGCCGGGCGTAGGTGCCTTGACGGTACGTCTGCCCCTCGTCCTCGGGGGCCACCTCGTCGACGTTGGTCATGCCGATGATCTTCACGAAGCCGCCGAGCGGGATTGCCCTCACGCCGTACTCGACGCCATTGCGGTGAATGCTCCACACCCGCGAGCCGAACCCGAGGAAGAACTGAGTGGCCTTCATCCCGCTGCGGCGGGCAGTCCAGAAGTGGCCCAGCTCGTGCAGCATGATCGACACTGCCAGTCCGAGCACGAACACCAACATCCACGGGTTCGTCCAACCGAGGAACGCGAACAGCGCCACCCAGGCCAACGTTCCGATGACCATCGTCGAGGGTTCGGCCTTCTCTGGCACGACGGCGGACTGCGTGCCCCCCGAGACGACCTCTTGTTTGAGCTTCAACAGACTCATCTGGGCAGCACCTCCTGGGCAACCACACGCGCACGGGCGTCGGCGGCCACGATGTCGTCCACCGTGGAATCGGCGCTGGGTTCATAGCGCTCAAGGGTGGCTTCGTTGACTTCGGCAATCTGATGCCAGCGGATGCGACCTTGCAGGAACGCGTCGACTGCCACCTCGTTCGCCGCGCTCAGCCAGGCCGGCGCGGTGCTGCCCAGACGCCCAGCCGCGTAGGCGAGCGGGAGGCAGCGGAACGTGGCCGTGTCGGGCGGTTCGAAGTCGAGCCGACGAAGTGTGCTCCAATCAATACGCCCGAACGGTGTGCCGATCCGTGCCGGATACGCCAGCGCGTAGCCAATTGGGAGCCGCATATCGGGCATCGACAACTGCGCAATCGTGCTGCCGTCGGTGAACTCGGCCATCGAGTGCACCACGCTCTGCGGGTGCACCACGACTTCGATCAGGTCGTACGGCGTGCCGAACAGCTCGTGCGCCTCGATGACCTCGAGTCCCTTGTTCATCAGCGTGCTGGAGTCGATGGTGATCTTCGGCCCCATCTTCCAGGTGGGATGGGCCAGTGCCTGCTCGACGGCCACCTCGGCAAGGTCGTCGGCCGTACGGCCACGGAACGGGCCCCCGCTGGCGGTGATCACCAGCCGCGACAGCTCACGGTCGGGGAACGCCGATGATCGCAAGCACTGGTGCACTGCGCAGTGCTCGCTGTCGACTGGAACCAGCTCGGCACCGGGAACCGAACGCAATGGCTGCACCACCGGGGCACCGGCGATCAAGCTTTCCTTGTTGGCCAACGCCAGTCGCTTGCCCGCCCGCAGTGTGCGCACCGTTACCTGCAGACCGGCGAAACCGACGACAGCGTTCACCACCACGTCGGCAGGCTGCACGAGGTCGGCGAAGTCGGCGACCACTTCCGCGAATGGCAGGGCCGCGGCGACCTCCGCGCGGCGCGACGGGTCGGCGACCGCGACCACCTGCGGGCGGAACTCGAGTGCTTGTTGGATCAGCACCTCGACGGAGGAGCCGACGCCGAGCGCAACGACCTCGTAGCGTCCCGCTTCCGCACGAACCACTTCGAGGGTCTGTGTGCCGATGGAACCGGAGGATCCGGCGATGGCGACGCGTACGGGACTCATGACGTCAGAGAGTCTGTCAGCGCCGAGGCGGAGTTACTTGGCAGCCCAGGGCTGCAGGTACACCATCAGGAAGTACACCGCCGGCATGACGAACAAGAAGCCGTCAAACCGATCGAGCACGCCGCCGTGACCCTTGATGATCGAACCGAAGTCCTTCACATCGAGGTTGCGCTTGAACATGCTCTCGGTGAGATCGCCGATCGGCGCCATGATCGCAATGGTGAGGCCCAGCAGCAGCAGGTGACCCGTGGAGGGCCAGGTGTCGCTCTTGCCGGCCATCCCGATCAGCAACATCGCGCCGAGTGTCATCACAGCACCGCCGAGGAACCCCTCGACGCTCTTGTTCGGGCTGATCCATGGCCGCAGCGGTGTGCGCCCGACTGCGCTGCCCACGAACAATGCACCGACGTCGTTGGCGACCACACCGATGGCCAACAGGCACAGTGTGTCGGTGCCGATGTTGCGGCCGCCGGGAATGTTGGAGTACGCCAAGATGCCTGCGCCGAACGACCCGAGGACGCCGATCCAGGTGATACCCAGCGAGGTGATCGCCATGTTCGGCATCGGGTTCGAGTCGAGGCCTGGGGCGCCGACGAACGTGACTGCACATGCGGCGAAGGCGAAGAACACCACCAACGGCAACGCGCCGACTCCGTAGTGGTACACCGCTGCGGGTGCAGCGACACAGGCCATGATGCCGGGGATGAACGCTGGCTGATACCCCTTCTCGCGTACCCGGTCGAAGTACTCCACTGCGGCGAGTCCGAGCACGAGCACAACGATGACCGCCACCACCCAGGGCTTGGTCTTCAAGGCCAGAATGAACACGACTGCGAGCACCAGGCCAACACCGATGGCGGTGGGCATGTCGCGTCCCTTGGTGCCGCCGACCGACTTGCCGCGCGAACCACGGCCCGATGCGCCAGGCGCGCTGGGACGCATGGGACGAGGACCACGCGCGCCGGGCTCACCCGGTCGCGGGCGGCGGGCCTGCGACATGGGTCGCGACATCGTGCCATCGGTGGGGTCGGTGCCGATCTGGATACGACCGGGCTCGCGGCGCACCGGCGCAGGCTCTTCGAACGGAATCGGCTCGCCGAAGCGTGATTCCTCGTCCGCCGCTTCCGCCTCGAACACCGGTGCCAGGTCGTCGAGGTCGTCGAACGTTGCGTTCACCCGGGTCGGCTCAGGGTTGGTCGGCTCATCGCTCCACGCGGGCGCCTGCCCGGAGAAGGACGACCAGACATCGAGGTCTGCATCGGGCTCTTGCGCGCTCTGGAACACCTGTGGCATGTCACCCGTTGGCGGTTCCGTCCAATGCGGCAACGCGCCGGTGTCGTTGCCGAACGAGATGCGCCCACTGCGGTCGCTGCCTCCCTCATCGGCGAACAACGGCGGCCCGAAATCGTCGTCCTCATTTTCTCGCCTACGCCACGGATCGTCAGTCATTGGGAAAAGCCTCCTCGATCATTGTCTGCTCGAACAGGTCGATCAGACTTCCAGCAGCTCTTGCTCTTTGCGCCCGAAGGCCCTGTCAATCAACTCCACGTGCTCGTGCGTGATCTTTTCCAGTTCCTTCTCTGCGCGCTCGAGTTCGTCGGCAGAGATCGCACTGGCCTTCTCTGCGGCCTCGAGGTGCTTACGCGCATCACGGCGCACATTTCGTACAGCGATGCGACCGTCTTCGGACATGTGCTTGACGATCTTCACGTATTCCTTGCGCCGCTCCTCGGTCAGCGAGGGGAAGTTCAAGCGGATGACGACACCATCGTTGCTGGGGTTGATCCCCAGGTCGCTGTCGCGGATGGCACGCTCGATGGCGGGCATGGTGGCCCGGTCGTGCGGCTTGACGAGGAGCTGTCGGGCCTCAGGAACCTGGAAGCCGGCGAGCTGCAGCAGCGGAACGTGCGAGCCGTAGTACTCGACGAGCAACTTCTCTACGAGGGCAGGGGTTGCACGGCCAGTCCGCACGGTCGTGAACTGCGACTGCACGTGCTCAACTGCTTTGTCCATCTTCTCGAGCGCGTCGAGGATCGTTTCATCAGTCACGGCTTCATCGTACCGACCCAAGAGCACGTGTGCCGTGCATAGGGACTCCCGCGCTTAGCGGTCGCAGATGATCGTGCCGACAGAATCACCGCGCAGGATCGCTTGCAGCGCACCCGGGCCTTCCATGTCGAACACAACGATCGGGATCTTGTTGTCGCGGCAGAACGCAATAGCGGTGGCATCCATCACCTTGAGGTCCTTCGTCATGACCTCGATGTAGCTCACCTCTTCGTACTTCTTGGCCGTGGGCACCAACCGTGGGTCGGCGTCGTACACGCCGTCGACTCCAGAATGCGTGCCCTTCAGCAGCGCATCTGCGTCGATCTCGGCAGCACGCAACGCGGCCGCAGTGTCGGTGGTGAAGAACGGGTTGCCAGTACCGGCGGCGAAGATGACGACGCGGCCCTTCTCCAGGTGCCGCATGGCGCGCCGACGGATGTACGGCTCGGCGATGCGCGGCATCTCGATCGCGCTCTGCACGCGTGTGTCCTGTCCGTTGCGCTCGAGCGCGTCCTGCAGCGCGAGCGCGTTCATGACGGTACCGAGCATGCCGATGTGGTCGCTCTGTGTGGCGTCCATCCCGGTCATGGCACCCTGGCGACCCCGCCAGAAGTTGCCGCCACCAACGACGACGACGACGTCGACACCCATCTCCCGGACGGCGATGATCTCCTTCGCCGTCAGGTCGAGGGTGTCACCATCAAGGCCATACCCAGACGGGCCGGCCAAGGCCTCCCCCGACGGTTTGAAGACGATGCGCTTCCACCGGGGGGAGGTCATGAGAATCAGCCGATCTCGACTTGGGCGTACTTCACAACGGCGGCCGAGCCGATGAGCTGAGTGATGCTCAACTTGTCGTCCTTGGCGTACGGCTGCTCGAGCAGCGCAACATCCTTGAAGAAGCCGTTCAGGCGACCTTCGACGATCTTGGGCAGCGCCGCTTCCGGCTTGCCCTCGTTTCGGCTGAGGGCCTCGAGCGTGGCCTTCTCGTGGGCCACGACGTCGGCGGGAACGTCGGCGCGGCTGAGGTACTTCGGACGAGCGAAGCCGATGTGCACGGCGACATCGTGAGCGAGCTCCTTCGTGGCGCCCGACATTTCGACGAGCACGGCGTTGATACCGCGGCCACCCTGCTGGTGCAAGTAACTGTCGATCATGTTGCCGGCAGCGGCCTCGATGCGGATGACTTCGCCGAGCTCGATCTTTTCCTTCAGCGTGATCTTCAGGTCGTCGAGGATTGCCGCCCGCTCGGCCACTGCGGCCTCACCCTTGGCGACGACCAGCTTCACCAGTTCGGCAGCCTCGGCCTTGAACAGCTCACTGGAAGCGACGAAGTCGGTCTCCGACTTGAGCTTGACGATTGCGCCGACATTGCCCTCGATGAGCAGGGCCACGAGGCCCTGGGTGTTCTCGCGGTCGTCGCGCTTGGCGCTGGCTGCGAGGCCCTTCTCACGAAGCCACTGCTTGGAGGTTTCCATGTCGCCGTCGTTGGCCTCGAGGGCCTTCTTGGCGTCCATCATGCCCGCGCCAGTTGCCTGGCGGAGCGCCTGTACGTCCTTGGCGGTGAATGCCATTCTTGATCAGCCTTCTGCCGGGGTTTCAGTTTCGGTGTCGGTGTCGGTGGCGACTGCAGCAGCCGCTACGCGAGCATCGCGCTCGGCCTGAGCAGCAGCTGCCTGACGGCGGGCGTCGGCCTGCGCGGTAGCGAAGGCAGCCTCGTCCTCAGCGGTGCGCTTGGCCACCGGGGCGGCCTGCGGGGCGGCCTGCGGGTTGCGCTTGTTGGCGATGTAGCGGCCCTCGAGCACGGCCTCGGCGATGACGTGGCACATCAGTGCGTTGGCACGGATGGCGTCGTCGTTACCGGGGATCGGGAACTGGATCACGTCGGGGTCGACGTTGGTGTCGACGACGGCGATCACCGGGATCTTCAGCTTGTTGGCCTCGGTGACGGCGATGTGCTCCTTCTTCGTGTCGAGCACGAAGATGGCGTCCGGGCGCTTGCCCATGTTGCGAATACCGCCGAGGTTCTTCTGCAGCTTCTCGAGTTCACGGCTGAGCAGGAGAGCTTCCTTCTTCGGCATCGCCTCGAACTCGCCGGCGATGCGCATGCGCTCGTACTCCTGCATCTTGGCGACGCGCTTGGAGATCGTCTCGAAGTTGGTGAGCATTCCGCCGAGCCAACGCTCGTTGATGTAGTGCATGTTGCACTTCTCGGAATACGTGCGCACGGGGTCCTGCGCCTGCTTCTTGGTACCGATGAAGAGAATCGTGCCGCCCTTGGCGGACAGATCGCGAACGAACGAGTACGCGGCTTCAGCGCGCTGCATCGTCTGCTCGAGGTCGATGATGTAGATACCGTTGCGCTCACCGAAGATGAAACGCTTCATCTTCGGGTTCCAACGGCGGGTCTGGTGGCCGAAGTGAACTCCGGCTTCCAACATCTGGCGCATCGTGACGACAGCCATGGTGTGTGCTCCTCTCCTGCGGTTGCGGTACACGTTCCCGAGCGCCGAGGCGACCGCAGGTGGGAACGTGCGTGAGATTCGGCCGTTCGGGACGAACGACCGCCGATAGATGCTATCGGGCTGATCTCCCGGTCGCGACGCTGGCCGGGCACAGCAGATGGGTCGCCACAGGCCGCCGTGCGGTGCCGTCGCGGGGCACCAATCGGGCTGCAGCACGCCACTGTGCGAGCGACGGGGTTGGGTCGACCGCCATGGCACCACGACGCCACCCGAAGTACAGCCGACCAGTGCTGTGCGCCACGATCTGTCCGCTTTGCACCCACTGCCCCTCATGCACGACCAACGCGGTAACGAACCCGTACGTGGCCGCCAAACCGTCGGGCTGACGCACCACGACGTACCCGGTGCCGGCCACTCGCCCAGCGAACGTGACCGTGCCGGCAGCCACGGCGGTGACCGGGGTGCCGGGCGACGTGACGTACTCGAGACCCCGATGGCCGGCGCAGTAGCGGCAGGCCGGCGCTCGGAACGGCACCGAAACGGGAGCCTGAACGGGTGGCGACAGGCAGCCACCGATGACCGACATCATCGCCACCACCAACGCGGCGATCATGCCGCCGCGCCCGCGAGGAGGGTCAGGCGACGCCGGTGGCGCTGAGGCGCGAACGGAGGTGCAACACGGCTTTGGTGTGGATCTGCGAGACACGGCTCTCGGTGACACCGAGCACCGTGCCGATCTCGGCCAGGGTGAGTCCTTCGTCGTAGTACAGCGTCAGCACGAGTTTTTCCCGTTCGGGCAACCGTCGCACCTCCACCTTCACCAGTCGCTTGACCTCGTTCTCCTCCACCACCGCGGAGGGCGAGTCGGGAACATCGCCGGTCAACGCTCGCGGTTCGGCACCGGCAACGAGGGCGCGGTCCAGCGGACCGACGGTGGTGGACGCAATCGACGCCAGCCACTTCTCGAGCTCGGGTTTGGTGAGCTTCAGATGCTCGGCCAATTCCACATCGGTGGGTGCACGACCGTGACGGTGTTCCAGGTTTTGGAACGCATTCTCCACTTCGCGGGCCCGACTGCGCACCGAACGCGGCACCCAGTCGAGTGAGCGCAGACCGTCGAAGACCGCGCCGCGAATACGCGGTACCGCAAAGGTCTCGAACTTCACGCCGCGCTCGGGATCGAACCGCTCGACAGCATCGATGAGGCCGAACACGCCATAGCTGACGAGGTCGCCAGGATCCACGCTGCTGGGCAAGCCGGCACCGACACGACCAGCGACGAACTTCACCAACGGCGAATAGTGAACAATGATCCGGTCGCGCGCGACTGGGTCGCGACGATCGAACCAACGCTCCCAACACTGTTCGAGGTCGAGTTCGCCTCTCATGCCCGGGGGTGCGCTTCTGCGTAGGCGTCGCGCAACAGGTGGTTGCTGACGTGGGTGTATCGCTGTGTGGTGGCCACGTTTGCGTGACCCAACAGTTCCTGCACTGAGCGGAGATCGGCGCCACCGTCGAGCAGGTGCGTCGCAAACGTGTGTCGCAACGCATGCGGATGTGTGGGCCGCGGCGATCTGCGATCGATGATGCGCCGGACGTCGCGCGGGGTGAGGCGCACTCCGCGTTCGTTGCCGAACAACGCATCGCCGGCTTGGGCGGCCACCACATCGCGACGGAGTTGCAACCATGCGCGCAGCGACTGGACCGCAGGCTTGCCCAGCGGAACGCGCCGCTGCTTGGCACCCTTCCCCCACACCGTGGCTGCACCAGCAACGAGATCGAGCGAGGCGACGTCGAGACCGCAGAGTTCGGCGACGCGCATTCCACTGGCGTAGAGGGTCTCCAACACGGCGTCGTCCCGAAGCCTGCGCCACTCGGCCTCATCGGCCATCGGGGCACTCTCGAGAAGTGTCGAGATGTCGTCATGGTCGAGCACTCTGGGCAGTCGCCCGTCGCCAGCAGGTGCTCGCAGCGACACACTGGGGTCGCTGGCCAACGCACCTGTGCGGCGCTGATGCGCGAAGTATCGGCGGAGCGCGGAGACCTTGCGGGCAATGGTGCGCTTGGCGAAACCGTTCGTGGTGAGGGCCGCGACATACCGCCGAAGCACCAGGCGATCCACAGCATCTGGGGCACTGACATCCTGGGCGTGGGCCCAGTCGACGAAGGCGTGCACGTCGCTGCCGTAGGCGCTGACAGTGTGCTCGGAGCTATTGGTGAGCGACGACAGGAACGCATCCAGATGCCACGAAGCCAGCACCTCCGACGGCGCGGGCGAAGGCGCGAGAGACGAGCGGTGGCCAGGCATTGCCACACAGAGTATTCGAAGAACCTGCTCATAACGGTGAACCCACACATTCGAACCATCCGTCGGCCTGCGCAACCCACCCTGCGGACTCGAGTCGCGCGAGCCCCATCGCGACCTCCACGAGTCCGTGCCCCAGTGCTAACGCCACCCCATCGATGGTGCGCGGTTCGCGCTGCAGCTCGCGGTAGATCGGAATATCGTCGCCACGGGGTCGGGCCCGCAGATCGGCCGGCACCAGTGCCGAGCGCCCGTGTTGGTACGACAGATGGATGAGTACATCGTCTGGCCCGGTGATGGGGATCGCTCCGTCCTGGATCAGGCGGTTCACCCCGACCGATGAACGTCGACCCACCGGACCGGGCACTGCCATCACCGGGATATCGCGTTCGATCGCGTCAGCGGCAGTGAGCAACGAACCACCTCGTTCACGCGACTCGACCACCAGAACCGCCTCCGACAGCGCCGCCACGATGCGATTGCGTAACGGGAATCGAAACGCCTCTGGCGGCGTGCCGGGCGGCGATTCGGTGAGCAACAGCCCGCAGTCGGCCACTGCATTCCACAGATCTCTGTGCTCGCGCGGGTAGACGACATCGAGTCCGGATGCCACCACCCCGATCGGCCGCCCTTCCCCCTCGGCCGCCAGCGTGCCGTAGTGCGCGCAACCATCGATGCCGCGGGCCAACCCCGACACCACATGCACCCCTGCCGCGCCCAACCCATGCCCGAGGTCGCGTGCCGCCTGCCGACCGCCGGCAGTGGCGTTACGGGTACCCACCACCGCGATCCGCCGACCGGCCAACAACCCGAGGTCGCCAAGAACGAACAGCACCGGCGGCGGCAGTGGGTCGTGCAGTAGGCACCCTGGGTACGAGTGCGAACCCTGCAACACGACCTGGACACCAAGGTCGGAACAGTGCTGCCATACCTGTTCGGGCGGTCGCTCGTCGGTACATCGTCGCCACGCGGCGCGCACCTCCGAGCGCGCCAGCACCTGTGCGATCGGGCCGCGTGCCGGAGTGACGCCACACGCGACCGCCCACGCTTCCTCCGGTGTGTGGTGGCGCAACAAGGCACCCATGCGGTTCACGCTCATGTTGCGGAAGCCCGCCAGCGCGGCAACGTAGGCCTCGGGCGGCAGCAGTCCGGCGTTCATGCGGCGCGCACCCGAGAGGTGACCGACAGCCGCACACGCATTTGCAATGCCATCACCACGTGCTCGTCGAGTACCAGCTCGTCGGCGCGTGCCAGGTCGGCCAGGGTGCGGGCCACGCGACGGATGCGGTGATAGCCACGGCCAGTGAGCCGTTCGGCCTCCAGTTCCTCGCGTAACCGCACGCGGGCCGCAGGGTGCAGCGGCGCCAGTTCGTCGAGCAGCGATGGCGGGATGGATGCCGTGCTCATACCGATGCGCTCGACACTGCGCCGACGGGCCTCCGCCACTCGCCCGGCCACGACCGCCGTGGGCTCGCCGCCACCGGTGGCCAACAGGTCGTCGACCGCTGACCGGGCCACGCCCACACGAAGATCGAAGCGGTCGAGCAATGGACCGGACAGCCGGCGCAGATACCGCAGCCGGGCCGCGTCGTCGCACTCGCAACTTCCCGGTTGCCCACCGCCGCAGGGGCACGGGTTGGTGGCGGCGATCAGCAGGAAGCGAGCCGGCAGGCTGGCCGACGCGCGAGCCCTGGCGAGACGGATGACCCCTTCCTCCAGCGGTTGTCGCAGACCATCGAGCACCGCTGGTGCGAACTCGCCCAACTCATCCAAAAACAATACTCCGCCATGCGCTAACGAGATTTCGCCCGGACGCAGCGACGTGCTGCCACCGCCCACGAGCGAGACCATCGAGCTGCTGTGGTGCGGCGCCCGGAACGGCGGCCGCACCACCAAGCCACCAGCTGGCAGGCGCACACCAGCGGCCGAGTGCACCATCGTGGCCTCCAGCGAGGTGGCCCGGGAGAGCTCGGGCAGCAACCCACCCAGTCGCTGGGCGAGCATCGTCTTGCCCGACCCTGGTGGGCCGACGAGCAGCAGATGGTGTCCGCCCGCTGCAGCGACCTCCAGTGCTAACCGGGCCGTCGGCTGACCGCGCACATCGGCAAGGTCGGGCGGTGGCTCCTCGTAGTCGCACAGCTCACCATCGGGCGGATCGGGCCACGGCGACTCGCCGTTGAGCGCGTGCACTACCTCGTACAAGCAGCGGGCAACCCGCACACCCTCCCCTACCACACCCTGCGCCTCGCGGAAGCTGCCAACCGGCACCACTGGCCGCACCACGCCGGGGTCGATCGCCGGGCACATCGCGGCAACCATCGGTGCCACCCCGCTCACACTGCGCAGGCTGCCATCGAGACCGAGTTCACCCACAAACCCCATCCCTTCGAGGGACGCGAGATCCACCTGCTCGCTTGCCGCCAGAAAGCCGATAGCGATGGCCAGATCGAGGCCAGAACCGCCTTTGCGTTGGCTGCTAGGAGCAAGATTGACGGTGACCCGGCACGACGGCCAGCGCAACCCGCTGGACAACACTGCGGCACGCACCCGGTCGCGCGACTCGCGACATGCTTCGTCGGGCAGACCCACGATCTGGAACGCAGGTAACCCCGTGGACACGTGAACTTCCACGGTGACCGGGCGACCTTCGACACCGAACACCGTGGCAGAACGAACTGCGGCGAGCATGACACGCCACCTCCGACGAACTCAGCAGCGCACGACGCGCCAGCGGACGAGGGAGGGAACGGCAGCCGGTTCCCCAACGGGTTGCAGCGGAACATATCGGGTCACACCCGGATCACCACTCCGCGAACTCGGATTCGCGGGTGCCGCCGATCGGCAGCGATCAGCTGAGAGAATCACCCGGTGAATCCGCCGGCCCGCCTCCTTGCGCGCGTCACCGCGCTGGGGCTGGCACTCAGTCTCGGTCCGGTGCTGGCCGCCTGCGGTGGGGACGCGGCCCAGCGCACCGAAGCCCACTACTGCACGGTGGTGGGCGAGCACCTCGTCGACCTCAGCCAGCCCACGATCTCCACCCCGGCGGACGTGAAGCGCGTGTTGAATGCCTGGAAGGCTGTCTCGGCCACCGCCCCGCTCGCGGTGCAGCCCGAATGGGAAGCCGTGATCCGCAGCATGGAGACCGCCGCCACCGTCGACCCGAACGACCCCGCGTCCGTGCAGAAGGTCGCCGATACAGCCCGCTCCAGCGAACAGGCTGCCAACCGTGTGCTCAACTACACCATGGAACGCTGCGGCGCCCAGATCGGCACACCGGCAGCAGCCCCCTGACGCGTGAGGAACGGCGGACATGCAGGAACACGACGACACCTCGGCCGAACCCGCCGACGCTTCATCGCGAACGAGTCGGCGCATGCTCATGTCCGCGTTCGGCGCAGCATTCGTCGGAGCAGCGGTGGCGACGCCGGAGCACGCAGACGCGGCGAGCGGAGCGATGCTCTACGGCACCACCAACGACGCCGGGGGATCAGACACCGTGCTGACCGAGAACTCTGACCTCGGCCAGACACTCCGCGTGCAGAACACCGGCATTGGCGGCGCACTCGTCGCCGCCGGCGGCGTCAACGGGTGGGGTGCGGTCGCCAGCGGAAGAGGCGGCCTGTACGCCGACGGGCACGACTTCGGCGCCAGCGTGAACATTCCCGACTCCGCGGATCCTGTCAACGGGTACGCATTGCGGGCGTTCTCGAACGGGGCTGCGCCCGCCGTAGTCGCGACATGCGACCACGGCCCTGCGGTGCGCGCGTCCAGCGGCTCGCAACAGCCCCTGATACTCGAACCGAACATCCTTCAGGGCCAGAGCTCTCCCCCCGACACTGCCGCCGAGGCTGGAACCCTCTACATGGACCACCGCGGACGTCTGCTGCTCTGCGTCGCCAGCGGGCACCCGGGCACGTGGCGCATCATCGGAGCGAACGCGTCAGCTGGATCGTGGTTTCCCCTCACGCCGGGGCGCGTGCACGACTCCCGCGCCGGAATCCGCATCGCCCCCAACCAGGTCACCACCGTCTTCGTCGGCGACTCATACACGTCCAGCGGGGCGATCGACGTCTCCGGCTTCGTCCCGCTCGGTGCGACGGCGGTGTCCTTCAACCTCACCCTCACGCAGACGGTCGGCTCCGGCTATCTCGCGGTCCTCCCGGGCGATGTGTCCACATCCGCCACTTCCACCATCAACTGGTTCGCCACCGGGCAGACGTTCGCCAACGCGTCGTTGTGCAAGCTCGACGCTCAGTTGAACCTGAACGTTCGCTGCGGCGGCCCGGCCGGCTCGGGCACCCACTTCATCGTGGATGTCACCGGCTACTACATGTGACGGTCAGACGATCTCGCCACGCTTGACGATGACCTTGTCGACCAGGCCGTAGGCCTTGGCGTCGTCGGCGGTGAACCAACGGTCGCGCTCGCTGTCGGCCTGGATCTTCTCCAGCGTCTGACCCGAGTGGTGAGCGATGAGCTCGGCCATGCGCCGCTTGGTATACGCGAGCTGCTCGGCCTGGATGGCGATGTCGGTGGCCTGGCCACGAAGGCCGGCCAACGGCTGGTGCATCATGATGCGGGCGTTCGGCAGCGTGTAGCGCTTGCCGGTCGCGCCAGCGGTGAGCAGGAACTGGCCCATGCTGGCAGCCATACCCATGCACACGGTGGCGATATCGCAGCTGACGAACTGCATCGTGTCGTAGATCGCCATACCGGCAGTCACCGAACCGCCGGGGCTGTTGATGTACAGCCAGATGTCGGCGTTGGGGTCTTCACCTTCGAGGTACAGCAGCTGCGCGCAGATCTGGTTGGCGATGTCGTCGTTGACATCGGTACCGAGCATGACCACCCGGTTCTTGAGCAGGCGGTTGAACACGTCGAGCCGAGGATCCATGCCGGAGTCGAGCGCCATGGGACGAGTGGTGTCGGTCATGGGACGAAACGCTATCGTGCCGTACACCTATGACCGACGAGGGCTTCCGACCGAACACCGATGAATTGCTGCGACACAACGAGCAGTACGTCGAGCAGTTCTCCGACGGAGACCTCGCCCTGCGCCCACAGCGCCATCTGGCGATCGTGGCCTGTATGGACAGCCGCATGGACATCTTCCAGATGCTCGGACTGGGGCACGGTGAGGCGCACATCGTGCGCAACGCCGGCGGCGTCATCACCGACGATGTGATCCGCTCGCTGGTGCTCTCGCAGCGACTGCTGGGTACGCGAGAGATCATCCTCATCCACCACACGAACTGCGGGCTCCAGACCATCACCGAGGACGCCTTCAAGGCCGAGCTCGAGGCCGAGATCGGGATGAAGCCGTGGTGGTCGCTGGAGTGCTTCGTCGATCCGTACGCCGACACGCGCCAGAGCATCAACCGACTGCTGCACAGCCCGTTCATCCAGCACAAGGACCACATCCGCGGGTTCGTGTACGACGTGCACGACGGCCGCCTGCACGAGGTGTGAGTTCAGGTCAGCAGTTCACCGGCGCCCACTGACACGAGGCCGGGTGGGCCGCCCCGCCCGGCGTGTTCCGGGCCGGCGGTTCGTGGGAACCGCCATGGGTCGATCCAGGGCTGCTCGGAGAAGAGGCAGGTGAGCGCCATGTCGAGGTCGAGTCGGTCGCCGATCCACTGGCAGCGGCCGTCGTCCACGCCGCGACCGTGGGCGGCGACGTCGGAGTCGTTCCCCGTCGTCAGCGTTGGTGTGGGCCGGATGATCCGGCCATCGGGAAGGTGGAACTCGATGCCCTCGTCGGTGCCGACGGCGATCCAGCCTCCTTCGTGCAGAAGGTGATGGTGGTACCGACAGGTGAGCCCAAGGTTGACGGTGGAGTTCGTGCCTCCCTTCCCACGGTGCTGGAAGTGGTGGATCTCCGCCCGACCGCGACGGCCACAACCCGGCACCGTGCAACAGCGGTCGCGGGCCAGAATCAACCGACGAAGCCGACCGCGGATGACGCTGGCACGGGAGGAGATGCCGGACACCTCACCATTGCTCGCATGCAGGACGCGCTCCGCGTACGCGTCGCACGACAGGCGCTCCGCGGTTGCCGGCGACACCGCCAACGGGGTGCCCACCGAGTCGCCGATGCCGTCGATCTCACACATTCCCTCGCCCACGTGGAGCTGTACCAGGAACCGCGGCGCGCTACTGAGCCGCTCGCCGTCCTCGGCGGCCACGGCGACCTCCGCCATCGCCACCGCTGCATCGGCGAGTCGCGCCTGGCGAGAGAGGATGTGCCCGTCGACGTCGGGCGTGGGCGGTGCGGCGAAGGTCTCCACCGCCGAGAGGAACGCCACGCCGGGCTCAGTGGGCACCGTCATGGTGATGGTGATCGTGCCGTTGTCGTTGAGTCGATGCGTCAGCCCGCGCCCCGCCCATGCCGCACGGTCGTGGGCTGCGTGGTCGTGGGCACCGTCGGATTTCGGAGTGGCCCGCCGGTACGCCGCGACGATGCGTTCGACATGGTTCGTGGTGCCGGCCAACGCCATGTCGACCAGGCTGTGCTCGGTCTCGGCCACGACCACACGAGTGATCGCCCGCACCTTCGAGTAAGACAGATGGCCGAGGCGCATCGCCGACGAGATGAGCGGGAACTGAGTGAGGGCCTGAGCGACCCGCACTTTGTCGCGAGCGGTACGCGCATCCAGCCCGACCTGCCACACCAGCCAATGGACACACGAGTTGCAGCCCCACAGCTCCCACCCGAGCCGCCGGTCGAACTCGGCCAGCTGCAGCAGCCAGGTGTGCTCGGCGGCCGTCAGGTTGGCGGCGCCTTGACACAACTCGGCCTCGAGCCGTTCGAGCGGCATGTCGGAGAGGTCGGGGATTTCATCGATGGTGTCGGTTGCAGTTCCCATGAACCGCATTCTGACGAAGGGGTGTTGCAGAGAAACTGGGTCCGGAGGCGGAGCGCTCACGCACTCATCGGCGAATGCCGCTGAACACGACCGCCACGCGTTCATCGGGTTGCACTGCGTCGTGCAGTCGCAGCAGACCGGCCAGACCGGCGGTGCCGGTAGCGCTGGCTTCGATGCCCGTGCTGGCGCACCCCAGCTCATTGGCTCGCAGCACATCGACCTCGGCCACCACCACGGGGGAACCGTCGCTACGGGACATGGCACCGAGCACCGGCAGCCAGTCGTAGGTCTCGTCGTCGAGAATGCCGTCTGCGGCGGAGTCGCCCACGAGCTCCCACGGCCACATGCACTCCGCCCAGTGATCGGCAGCGGCAGCCGCACCGCCGAACTGCTGCGATCGCTGCCAGGCCCGATCGAGCGGCGCGCACGACACGGTCTGCACCGCGTGCAGCCGAGGCATCGAGCCGCCCATCGCCAGGCCGTCGGCGACGCACGCCGCAAAGGCACCGCCGCCCACCTGCACGAACACCCGGTCGAGTGGCAGACCAGCCAGCTGCGTGGCCATTTCCCAGCCAATGGTGCGACCACCGTCGAGGCACCACGCGTTCTCCGGACCCTGCACGCTGAACGGCACCGCGCCCGCCGAGACGGCTTCACGGAACCGGTGCACGCACGGATCGCCCGGAGGGTCGCTGGCCAGCCGCGGGCACTCCACCACCTGCGCCCCCAACTCCCCCAGCCTTTTCGTCACGTGGGGATTCGCCGAGACGGGAACGAAGACATGGATCGGCCAGCCGACAGCGGCCGCAAGCGTGCTGGCGGCAATGGCAGCATTGCCGCACGAGGCGATGGCCAACGCCGGGCGTTCCGCCGTCGACGTCCACGGCGCCAGACCCGCTCGTTCCGCAGTGACGAGATGCAACAGGATGCTGAACAGGTGACGGGCCTTGTGGCTACCACCCACGTTGTGTGTCTCGTCCTTCACCCATACTCCGCCCTCGGCGGCGAACCCGAGCGCGTCGCTGAGCGCGTCGGACCGCGCAAAGGGGGTCGTGACGAAACCGTGGCCTTGCACCGCTGCCACGCGGTCATCGAGATCGGCCGCCAGTGCGGCACGCGCGGCATCGCTCAGGCCCGCGGCCGCAGCGAACCCATCCCACGCGAGGAACCGGCGGAAGCCGAGGAACGGGTTGGCCTCGCTGCTGGAACGCAACGGCTCGACCCCCTGCTGCAACCGCAGTGCATGGCGACGATCGGCGGAGGTGGAGTTGGGGCAGCGCCACGAGAACGGCACCGAGATGTCGACCGTGGCGCCGCACACGCCGCACATCCAGCCGGTGACGAGCGGCGCGGACATCAGGAACCTGCGGCGACGCGCTCGTTGAACTCGGTGATCATCTCGTCCCAGACGGGCAGTAATCGACGCAGACCCCGCCAGAACGACTGGTGGCGACGAGCCTCAAACAACTCGAACGGTGTGCCCTGCTGCTCCACCCAGGTGTAGTAGCCGAGGTTGAAGATGCGGTTCCGGTCGCGCTCGGTGAGTTCCATCGTGTGCGCCGTGGTGACGTTGGAGAGATGCTCTCCCCACACCTGGGCGGCATCGAGGTTGGTGAACCCATTGCCGAAGTCGCGGGCGGTGATCTTGGAGTACTCGCTGGGGTACAGCGCCGCACCGTCGGTGGCGACGGTGACGATCGCGTCGTCGGGGCCAAGGCCCAACGTCTTCGCCGTACTGATCGCCGCCAGCACGTTGCAGACACTGGACAAGCCGAAGTGTTGCAACGACGCCAACACCTCACGCGGCACGTGGCGACGATCGGCCAGATAGCCCAGGCCGTCCTCGCTATTGAACATCGCGTACAGCTGATCCGTGGCACGGTCGCTGACGCCGACCACGACGTCGGTGTTCATCACGTTGTGGATCAGTGGAATGTGCTTGTCGCCGATGCCTTGGATGTTGTGCTCACCGAAGCCGTTCTCGAGCATCGTGGGGCACTCGAGCGCCTCGACGGCAACGATCTTCGTGCCGTACTCGTCCTTCAAGCGGTCGCCGGCAGCGATCGTGCCGGCCGAACCAGTTGCGTTGATGAATGCCGCGAGCCGCAAGTCGCGACCGCTCGCGGCGCGTACCGTTTCGAACGCATGGGCCATGGCGCGGCCGGTGACCTCGTAGTGGCCAAGGTGGTTGGCGAACTCACAGAACTGGTTGAGCACGAAGTTGCCGGGATCTTTGGCCAGCTCGTTGCAGGCGTCGTAGATCTCCTTGACGTTGCTCTCCGTACCGACTGTGCGGATGACATCTTCTTTCGGGTTCTCGCACCACTTGTCGAGCCAGTCGAAGCGCTCTTGGCTCATACCGGCCGGGAGGATCGCGACGCCGCGTGACGCCATGATGCGCGAAATAGCGATGCCACCGCGGGCGTAGTTGCCCGTGCTGGGCCAGATGGCACGGTGACGGGTGGGGTCGAACTGACCGGTGACGACGCGAGGAGCGAGGCAGGAGTACGCCGCCAGCACCTTGTGCGCGGTGATCATCGGGAAGCGGTCGCCGAAGACGACGATGATCGGGCTCTCGATCCCGGTGAGGCTGCTCGGCAGCACGATGTGGTCCGGCTGGGCCACGCGGTTGCCGGCGAGGTCGTTGTACCAGTGAACTCGCCACAGGTTGCGGGCGTCGGCCGCGTTCTTGTCGGAGTCGCCGAGCAATGCGGGGTCGATCTTCGACGGATCGGCCAACTGGGCGAACGTCGGCAGCGTGATCCCCTGGTCGCGAAAGCGGGCCACGCTGTTGCTCAACGCAGCTGCGTCCACCACGCGATCGGCCAGACCGAACTGGTTTTCGAGGGCGTGGGCAATCGGATCGACGGGCGCGGAGCCAGCAGTAGATGCAGTCATGTTTGACATTTTGTCAAAGCGAGAGCCCTTTCGCGCCCATACCCCTTCACGAAGTAGTCGCTTTCGTAATCGCTAGGCTCCCACGCATCCCCGCCATCGCTGCCGATCTGTCCGGTGCCAAGCGCCGCATCATCGAGCGGCTCAAGCGCGCCGACACAGCAACTGCGCCTGAACTGGCCGCCGAGTTCGGTCTCACCGACACTGCGATTCGCCAGCACCTCGAGGCGCTGGAGACCGCCGAACTCGTCGAGCGTGTCATCGCCCCCAGCACCGGTCGCGGCCGGCCGCCCGTGCACTGGCGTTTAGCAGCGTCGGCCAGTTCGTTGTTCGCCGACCGCCACAGCGACCTCACCGTCGAACTGATCGCCAGCATCCGCAGCGCACTCGGCGAGGACGCGCTGCAACAAGTGGTCCGCACTCGCGCCGAGCGTCAGCTGGCGAACTACCAGAAGGTGCTCGCCGACCTCCCCACCGTCACGGAGAAGGTGCACCGCATCGCCGAACTGCGCAGTGCCGAGGGCTACCTCGCGGAGGCCATCGACGGAGTCGGGGAGGTCACGCTCGTTGAGCATCACTGCCCCATCCGTGGTGCGGCCGACTCGTGTTCGGGTCTGTGCAGCGCCGAACTGGACCTGTTCCAGAAGGCCGTCGGCCCCGAGGCGACCGTTGCGCGTGAGCAGCATCTGCTCGACGGCGGCCAACGCTGCGCCTACCGCATCACGCTGAAGTAATCCTCAGACTCGCTGGAACTCCTCGGGCGCCAGCGTGCTGGGTCCGACATGCGCATCGAGCCAACCGGTGAGATCAGCTGCGTCCTGCCACACACCGATCAGCTTCGGCACCGCCTGCTTGGTGTGCATCCACTTCGCCACCGGCCACTGCTTGCTGACGAACAACCCCTTGCGGCGCAACAGTTCGATACGCGGGTGGTCTCTGGCGAACCCACGTGGTGCGGTCTTCAACGACGAGATTGAGCCCACGGTCAGACCCTTCTGCTCCGCCGCTCGCGCCAGCGCGACCAGCTCGTTACCCGTGGCCTCAGCATCGATTGCGGAGCGGAACCGTTCGAGCTGATCACTACGCATGTCGTAGTAGCCCGCACCGGTCAACAATCCAGCGGCGTTGATCTGCACGTAGTACCAGGTGCCGCTCTCGCTCTCGCCTGCCGCCCCAGCGGCGTCCTTGTACGGCGTCTTGTCCTTGGCGAAGCGCACATCGCGATACGGCCGGAACATCTGCAGCGGGCCGTACTCGCCGATGGCTTCCACGAACTCCTCCACCGGCCGCTTCACCGCCTGTTCGTAGACCTGCTTGTTGGCCTGCCAGAACGGTCGCGAGTTGTCGGCCGAGAGCCGTTCATAGAAATCGAATGCCGCTGCCGGAAATCCGCTGAACGCCATAGGAGCGACTCTAGGCGCGGTGCCAGTAGCGTTTTGCTCCGTCGCCGACGTAGCCCAATGGCAGAGGCACGGCGTTTAGGGCGCCGTCAGTGAGAGTTCGAGTCTCTCCGTCGGCACATGCTCATCGATGTCCAGTTCTCATCGGGCCACAATGACTTTCCGCGCCTGCTCGACGCGGTGTTGCAGGCTGAGGCCGACGGCTACGACACCACCTGGGTGCTCGACCACTTCGACGGAGCGATGGTGGGCGGCGACCGCGATGTACTCGAGTGCTTCACGCTGCTGGGCGCGCTTGCCGTCGGGACCAGCACGATCAAGCTGGGTTCACTGGTGGCCAACGTGACCAACCGCCACGCGGCGCTCTTGGCGCTCGCCGCAAACAGCACTCAACGCATCAGCAACGGTCGCTTCACACTCGGTATCGGGGCAGGCGCCGCACCCGACACACCCTGGTCGCGCGAGCACCGCGAGCGCGGCATCCCGATTATGCCGGCGCTCGCCGATCGGCATGCCAATGTCGTACACAACATCCAGGTCGTTCGCGCGACCGCCGATCCGATGCCGATCATCATCGGTGTCAATAGCGTCGAGTTGGCGGTCATCGCCGGGCATCACGCCGACGGCGTGAACATCCGCCTCAGCAGCCCGCACTCGGGCCGTTACCTCGCCGCCGCACGCGAGGCCGCCGGCGACAAACCATTCGACTGCAGCGGGTGGGCACCGATCGACGACACAGCGTCACAGGACAAGGCCTACGAGTTGGGCCTCGATCGGCTGATCATGTCGCGTCTGCATTCACTCGACGACTGAACGCGCTCAGCCGGCACGTAGGGCAGCGACCAACGACTGGAACGCGCGCCCACGGTGCGAGATGGCGTTCTTCTCGTGGTCCGACATCTGACTGAAGGTACGTTCGTTCGGCGTCCCGTCGGCGTCGTGGGAAGCGATGAACAACGGGTCGTAACCGAACCCGCGATCACCCCGCTCCTCGGTGGCGATGCTGCCTTCGCACACACCCTCCACCGACAGTTCGCGACCATCGGGCCACACCACCATCACGACCGTACGAAAGCGAGCGGAGCGCGTGTCCGCGCCAACCATCGCGTGCAGCAGCTTTGATCGGTTCTCCGCATACGTCGCGTTCGGCCCGGCGTAATACGCAGTGTCGACACCGGGGTCGCCGTTCAGCGCGTCGACGAACAGACCCGTATCGTCGCTGACGGCCGGTAGCCCACTCGCCGCGCAGATCGCAGCGGCTTTCAACCGTGCGTTGCCCTCCAGCGTGCCGGCGTCCTCCACGACCTCCGGCACGCCATCAGGGCGCGGCAGTAAGTCCACGACGCCCGCGAGGATGGCGGCGATCTCCGCCACCTTGTGCGGGTTGGCCGACGCGCAGACCAGGCGCGGCACCTCACTCATCGGTTCAGCGTCCCAACACCTTGGGTGTCGGCGGTGTCGCCAGCACGTGCGCCTGCAGGTCGATGATCTGCGCGAGGCCGCCGGTGGCCAGACCCAGCAGTTGGTCGAGTTCGTCGCGGCTGAACGCTGCACCCTCGGCCGTGCCCTGCACCTCCACGAACTTCGGCTCGACACCGGGCTGGCCCAGCACGACAACGTTCATGTCGACCTCGGCGGTGCTGTCCTCCACGTATGGCAGGTCGAGCACCGGCACACCCTTCACGATGCCCACGCTGATCGCGGCGCAGAAGGAGTGCAACGGGTGCTGCTTGATCTCCTTCAACTGCACCAGCCGCGTGAGTGCATCGTGTAGTGCCAAGTAGCCGCCACAGATGCTGGCGGTACGAGTGCCGCCATCGGCCTGCAGCACATCGCAGTCGACGATGATCTGCCGCTCGCCGAGCAACTTCATATCGCACGCGGCGCGCAGCGACCGGCCGATCAACCGCTGGATCTCGACCGTACGCCCACTCTGCTTGCCCTTGGCAGCCTCGCGATCAATGCGCTCAGGAGATGCTCCGGGGAGCATCGAGTACTCGGCCGTCACCCAGCCCTTGCCACTGTTCTTCATCCAGCGCGGTACACCCTCATCGATGCTGGCGGTGCACAACACGCGGGTCTTGCCGAAGCTCACCAGCACGCTGCCAGCAGCCATCTCGGTGTAGTCACGTTCGAAGGTGATCGTGCGGAGTTCGTTGTCGGCGCGGCCATCGGGGCGGGTCATGGTGTTTCCTTCAGTGGGTCGTTCGGGTGGACATTCATGTGTCGTGATGCCACTGAGCGGCGTCACGGAGTTCGGGGCCGAGCAGGCGACCACCAAGGTCGGCGAACCAGGAGATATCGCCGCTGGAGAGGAAACGATGTTGGGCAGGCTCGAGAGCTGCTGACGCGATGTCGCGCAGCAGTCCGGCGGCGCCGAGTCGATCGCGCACCACGAAGGCCGTCTCGTCGGCGCTGCTGACCAACGTGACCTCCGGGCCCATGACTTCGTGGATGACACGCGCGAGATACGGATAGTGCGTGCAACCCAGCAAGAGGGCGTCGACGTTGGCCTGCTTCACCGGGGCGAGCAGCCGCTCGGCCAGGATCGTGACATCATCGCCACTGGTCTGCCCGCGCTCGACGAACTCGACGAAACCGGGGCACGCCGCAGCAGTGAGGGTCACTTCGACGTCGAGCGCCTCGACCTCGCGCTCGTAGGCGCCCGACGAGATCGTGCCAACCGTGCCGATGACGCCGATGCGGCCGCTGTGCGTCGCACTCACGAGCGCCCGCGCTCCGGGCGCCACGACGTCGAACACTGGCACCGGCATCTCGTGCTCGAGTTCATGCAGCGCAGCTGCCGAGGCGGTGTTGCAGGCGACCACGATGGCCTTCACATCGAAATCGTTCACCAGGCTCCAGGCCAACTGGTGGGCGAACTCGCGCACCTCGGTCTGCGGCCGCGGACCGTATGGGTACCGCCCGGTGTCGCCGATGTACACGAGGTGTTCGTTTGGCAGCAGGTCGATGACGGCGCGGGCCACGGTGAGCCCCCCGAAACCGCTGTCGAACATCCCGATCGGCCGATCCATCGGAACCGAGGCTAACGGCAGACGATGAAGTCGACCTTTCCTCTACGCTCCCTGCGTGCTGCTCGCCACCCTTCTCGCGCTCGGCGCAGCGGTGCTGCACGCCTCGTGGAACCTGGTCGCCAAACGCTCCAAGGGCGACATCTACATGGTGTTGTGGGCCCAGTTCTTCATGGGCGCGATGATTTCGCTGCCACTGATGATCGGGTACGAGTTGATCTGGGGTATGCCGTGGCAGGGCTACATGTGGGCGGGTGTCAGCGGCTGCATCCACCTGCCCTACGTATGGTTGCTTGCTCGCGCGTACACAGTGGGCGACTTCTCCGTCAGCTACCCGGTCGCCCGCGGTGGCGGGGCCGCCATCGCCGCGATCTGCGGTGTCGTCTTTCTGCGCGACCACCTCACCACCTGGGAGATCGTCGGCATCTGCATCGTCGTCTGCGGCCTGGCACTGCTCGCCTACGGCGCAACCGGTGTCCACCTGGCGACCGCATTGCTGCTCGCGTGCGCGATCGGCCTCTATACGACATCCGATGCGAAGGGCGCGCGCGTCACCGACAGCGTGGCCTACATCTTTGCGTCGTCGATGGGCACGATGACGAGCAACACGATCTTCGCCCTTGCCACCGGCCGCAAGCGCGAGATGGTGCAGACCTTGCGCTTGAACTGGCGCCGATCATCGATCACCGGCCTCGCGTCGTTGGTCACGTACGGCATGGTCCTCGTCGCAGTGCGCCACGCTCCCGTCGGCTATGTCACTGCGCTACGCGAGTCCAGTGTCGTGCTGGCTGCGTTGGCGGGTTGGAAGCTGCTGGGCGAAGGTGACCACCGTCGGCGACTCACCGCCGCGTTCGTGGTGTTCCTGGGTCTGCTGACGCTGGTGCTCGGCCGCTGACCTGATCGAGCCGCTCACCCAGGCGTTTGGCCGACACCAATCATGCGCGCCGTGACGACGAATCGATAGGCGACACCGCCGGGTGCGCCATTGGCCTGCGAGCACGCGATGAGCTGCATGGTGCCGGTCGGCAAGAAGGCCAAAATTGCCTCGAGTAGCGAGAACTTGGGTCTAACTACCGCGACCTGCATGACGCGATAACGGAACCATTCACCCACGACGTTGCGCACGAAGAACACGTCGCCGACAGCGAATGAGTTGATATAGCGGAACGGCCCTCCGTGCGAGGTGCGGTGACCGAAGATCATCGAATGCGCGGTGCCGGACACCGCTGCTTTCCATGTCCAGCTGGCGGCGGTGCCGGAGTTGGCGATGATCTCCGGATCGGGGCCGATGGCCACCGGCAACGAGACGTTCATCTGCGGCGCCAGGATCCAGCCGGCGTCGACCTCGGCCGGCGAAGGGTTCGCTGGCTTGGTGAGCGTCGCTGCAGCGGGCGTCCCCAGGTACCAGCCCTCCACATCGGCGATGATGTGCGCGCCGGCAAAGGTGTACACCGCCACCCCGCGGTTGCTCACCGGCACGATGGCGTGGTTGGCGATCGTCTGCGGCCACGCGGAGATGTTGAGATTGGATGTGAGGGGCTTGGCCGTGCCAGCGGCGTAGGCAGTGAGATAGCCGTAGTCCCATGGCGAGGTGGCGGTGAGGTTCACGACCGCGGCGGCGACGCTGGCTGCGCTTGGTGCATTCACCGTGAACTCGAACGTGCTGCCGTTCCACGGCGCCAGCGTCTGCGTATTGCGAGTGTCGAGGCGACGCTGGGGTACGCCGGGCACGAACAGTCCATCAGTGGAAACGGCGGCACTAGCGCCCGTGAAATAGCCGACCACATCGACGATGAAGTTCCCACCCGTCTGGGAGAACACCTTGATCGATGGGTCGCTGTCCATGCGGACAATCGCCTGCGCTGCCCGAGTGGAAGCACCGGTGCGGTCGAGGTTCAGCGTGCTCGCGTCCGGATGAACGCTCTGACTCGAACCGAACACCGTCCAGTACCCGGCGGAGCCATTGATGGCGGCGACCGACACCACGACCGCGAGCGCGTCGGCCGGGATGACGGCCGAACCCGTTCCGTTGGAGCCGCGCAGCGCCACCAGACGGGTCTCTCCCGCGCCGAACGCACCCGAGCCGCCGTAGTCGGGCCGAGTCTCATAGACGCGCTGGGCGCTGGGGAGGGGCACAAACCGGCCGCCGCCCACCGCACCAGCGGCAACCGTCGGGTCGACGGGTAAGTAGACGCCAAGGACATCAACGACGAAGTCGGCGTTCATCCCCGAACTTCTCTTGACGCGGACCTTGCCCTCTGAGCCAGCGGCCGTGCCCAACTTGACGTGCGCCATGTTCGCCACGATGCAACCAGCGACGTTGCAGTTCGCCGTTGAGGCCAGCGGCAGCGCTTCACCGGCCGGATAGATGAGGACGTATCCCGAACCGGCGTTGTCGACAATCGCAAGGTTCACCACCACTGCAATGGCCGTGGCCGGTACCCCCGGAATCGCGCGGATGTTGATCTCGATCGTCTGCGCGTCAATCTGGGTGTACTGCTTCTGCGACGCCCCGGGCCGGGTGTCGGCGACGCGGTAGATGTCGGCCAACGGCTGGTATTTCGATGCTCCAGCCGGCAGCGCGGCGGAGGCCACGCTGGCTGGCATGGCCGGCATCGTCAACCCGACGCTGACGAGCCCGACAACGACGAGCTCAACGCTCAGGCGACGTATTCTAGCTCCGTCGCAAAAAAGCATGAAGGAACCTTAACAGTTTCGCTGGACCATCCTCAAGCGCGTGCGAACTCAGAACCGTGCAAACTCAGAAGTAGATGATCGTCTCAGCGTTGGCCTCGGCCGCATCGAGGTCGTCGGTGTAGGCGCCCGTGCTGAGGTACTTCCATCCACCGTCGCAGACGATGAACACGATGACGCCTTGTTCGATCTCGCTGGCGACCTTGGCCGCACCGGCGAGCGCCGCGCCCGAGGAGATACCGGCGAAAATTCCGCACTCGGCCACGAGGCGACGGGTCCATTCGATGGATTCGCGTGGGCGCACGACGCGCTTGCGATCGAGCAACTGCTGACCGTGCCATGTGTCGAACAACGGCGGCACGTAGCCGTCGTCGAGGTTGCGCAAACCCTCCACCTTCTCGCCCAACGGTGGTTCGATGGCGATCACTTTGACGGTGGGCTTGTGTTCCTTCAGGAACGTGCCGGTGCCCATCAACGTGCCACTGGTGCCGAGGCCAGCGACGAAATGGGTGATCTCGGGGCAGTCGCGCAGGATCTCGGGACCGGTGCCCATGTAATGAGCACGAGGGTTGTTCTCGTTGCCGTACTGGTACAGAAAGCACCATTCGGGATGCTCGGCGGCGAGCGCCATCGCCCGCTTCACTGCGCCGTTGCTGCCCTCTTCACCGGGGGTGAAGATCACTTCGGCGCCGAACACCTCGAGCATCTGCCGGCGCTCGATCGACACGCTCGTGGGCATCAGGATCTTGATCGGATGACCCTTCGACTGGGCAATGGCGGCGAGCGCGATACCCGTGTTGCCGGAGGAAGGCTCGATGATCGTCTGGCCCGGCGTCAGCGTGCCGTCGAGTTCCGCCTGCAGGATCATCTGCTTGGCGATGCGATCCTTCACCGAGCCGAACGGATTCTGGCTCTCCAGCTTGGCGATGATGCGCACTCGCGGGTTCGGCGAGAGACGGCTGACGTCGACCATCGGCGTGTTGCCGATGAGTTCCAGCACGTTCGTGGCGATCATCCTGCTGCGTCCCCTATCCCGACCCGAGTGGTCAGGATTGTACCTGGGCGACGACGATCAGGACTTCCGAAATGGTGCCGTCGACGATCCGGAAACAACGCGCCTCAGGCGATTCGCGCTTCAGGCTGACGATCACGTACTCCCACGCCGGGTCGGGTGCCTGAGCTACATCAGTGGGGCTGGGATACGGCTCGCTGTGCGTGTGGCTGTGGAACACACCCAGCACTTCGAGCCCATCGTCCTCGGCGGCGCGATCAGCAAGCATCAGTTCCTTGCCGGGAATCGCGTACACCTTCGCCGACGCCGCTTCGTTGGTACACGCCACGAAGCGATGCACCTGGGTGCCCGAACCGACGAGCAGCCCACATGCTTCCAACGGGTACGCGTCGTACGCACACGCGATCATCTCCGCGTAGGCATCGCCGGGGAAGGTGAGCTCTGCATTCCCAGTCATCGCTCGGGAAGGGTACCGCTACCCTGTGCCCCCATGGCGCCGCTCCGCGACCGCACCAACAAAGCGGGCAACAAACTCATCGCGAGTAACCGCCGCGCGCACCGCGACTACGACATCATCGACTCCTTCGAGACGGGCATCGTGCTCAGCGGCAGCGAGGTCAAGTCGCTCCGCGAAGGGCACGCCCAGATCGCAGAGGCGTTCGCCCGCGTTCTCAACGGTCAGGTGTGGCTCGATGGTGTCCACATCCCGCCGTACCAGTTCGCTCACGGCATCGGCGCCCACGACCCCGATCGTGCGCGCAAGCTGCTGATGCATCGCCGCGAGATCGACAAACTTGCCCACCAGATCGCGGTCGATCACCTCGCGCTGATCCCCCTCTCGCTGTACTTCAAGGAAGGGCGCGTCAAGGTGGAGTTGGGTATCGGCCGCGGCCGCAAGAAGTCCGACAAGCGCAACGCGCTCGCCGAACGAGATGTGAAGATGGAGATGGCCAAGGCGCTCGGCCGCCAGGCCAAGGGACGCGACTGATGAGCAAGGTGGCCCTCGTGCGCCGGCCCAGCCCGCACATGGCCGATGGCCTGGTCACCCACATCGATCGCAGCCCCGTCGACGCCGAGCTCGCGCTGCAACAGTGGCACGCGTACGTGGCGGCGTTACAGCAGTGCGGATGGCACACCATCGAGGTTCCTGCCGCTCCTGATTGTCCCGACTCAGTGTTCGTCGAGGACACGATGGTGGTGTTCCGCGACCTCGCCGTGCTGGCCCGCCCCGGTGCCGGCGAACGCACACCTGAGGTACACGACGCGGCTGCGGCAGTCGTCGCGCTCGGCTACCGCACCGTGCAGATCGAAGCTCCCGGCACGCTCGACGGCGGGGATGTCTTGAAGGTCGGCGACACCGTCTACGTAGGCCACGGCCGCCGCACGAACCTCGAAGGTATCGCTCAGTTGCGCGCGGCGCTCGAACCGTTGGGGGCTTCGGTCATCACGGTGCCGGTGAGCGCTGCACCGCACCTGAAGTCGACGGTCACGGCACTCCCCGACGGCACCGTGATCGGCTACGAACCCGTGGTCGACGACACCCACCTGTTTCCCCGTTTCCTTGGGGTACGTGAACCATCCGGCGCACACGTCGTGCTGCTGGGCGACGACCACGTACTGATGTCGTCCGACTGCCCGCGCACCGAAGTGTTGTTGCGGTCGGCCGGATTGATTCCCGTCGTCGTCGACATCTCCGAGTTCATCAAGCTGGCGGGCTGCGTGACGGGCCTCAGCGTGCGGTTGCGCGAAGCTCCAGGGTCATGACCACCACATCCTCGGGACGCCGCAGGGTGCTGGGCACGATCACCGAACCGGCCCGCCAGATCGACGTCATCCACGACACCGACGTACTCGTCGTCGGCTCTGGCCCGGCGGGCCTCGCAGCAGCGCTCGCGGCCGCGCGGGCCGGTGTGCAGGTCACGCTCGTCGAACGCTTCGGTTGCTACGGCGGCAACATCACCACCGTCGGCGTGGAAGGTCTGGCGTGGTACCGCCACGAGCAGACCATCGAAGCCAACGGCATCGGCCGCGAGTACGAGACCCGTGCGCACGCGATGGGTGCGGCAGTGCCCGAGAGCCAGTCGCAGTCGTACGAGCTGGATGCCGAGGGTTTCAAGGTGGTGGCCGATGTGCTGGTCGCCGAGGCCGGTGTCGAGGGCATGCTGCACCGCTCGTTCGTCGCGCCGATCTTGGACGGCGACGACGTCGTCGGCATCATCACCGAGTCGAAAGCCGGCCGCGAGGCCATCCGCGCCCGACGAGTGATCGACTGCACCGGCGACGCCGATGTGGCCCACCGCGCGGGTGCGCCGACCCACCTGACGCCGCGCGAGCAGACGATGGCCGCCTCAGTGATGTTCCATCTGGCGGGAGTGGACAAGCGCCGGTTCATGGACGGTGTCGCCGCCGACCCGCAGACCTACAAGGACTGGGCCAGCGGCGGTTGGGACATCGAGACCGCCGGCAAAGAGGACGACATGTTCTCACCGTTCCTGTTGAAGCCGTTCCGCTCGGCGATCGACGCTGGAATCATCCCGGCGCACCTCACCACCATCGCCGGCACGTGGGGCGCGATCCACGACTCGGGTGAGTTGACCTACATGAACCTGGTGCACCTCGACGGCATCGATGGCACCGACCCCGACGACCTCACTCGTGGCGAGATCGAAGGACGACGCCAGGCGATGCACGCGATCGAAGCGCTGCGCCGCTACACCCCCGGGTGCGAGCAGGCACGCCTGCGCAACTTCGGGATGACCCTCGGCATCCGTGATTCACGCAAGATCGAGGCGGTCTACGACATGACCGAACACGATGTTCGCGAGCAGGCAAGGTTCGACGACTCGATCGGCATCTTCCCCGAGTTCCTCGATGGCTACGGCATCCTGATCCTGCCCACCACCGGCCGCTACTTCGCGCTCCCCTATCGCAACTTGCTGCCGCAACGGGTGGGCAACCTGCTGGTGGCCGGACGGTCATCCGGCGGCGATCGAATCTCGCACGCAGCCACGCGCAACATGGGCTGCTGCGCTGTGCTGGGCCAAGGCGCCGGTATCGCTGCGGCCGTCTCGCTACACGATGGCGTCGGACTGCGCGAGGTCTCCATCACGCGGGTGCAGGCCGAGTTGCAGCGCCAAGGCGTCCGCTACACCTGAGCCGCGTCCCATGCCTCGCGGTAGCACCGCCCCCGGCAGCACCGCGTTTGAAGGCTCCCCCGCACTCCGTGCGGTTTCGGCTTCAAACGCAACGTCAGCGAGCGGCGGCCCATGCCTCGCGGTAGGCGGCGGCCAGTGAGGCGACGGTTTCGTGAGCGTTCAGCCCGCTCGGATTCGGCAGCACCCACAGCTCGGCATCTGTGAGCCGCTCGGGCTGACGTCCGGGCGCTGCCTTCGGTCGCGCGAACGCGTCGCGGTAGACGGTCAGCCCCAGCACGGCGACAACCTGCGGGCGCACCAGCGCCACCTTCGCCTCCAGCGCTGCGGCACCGGCACGGATCTCGTCACGCGTCAGTTCGTCGGCGCGCGCCGAGGCGGTGGGCACGACGTTGGTGATACCGATCCCGAGACCGTGCATCATCGCCAGGTCGTCGGGCCGCATGCCGTCGCTCGCGTCCACCAACCGTGGCGTGATACCCGCCGCGTACAGCGCCGGCCAGAAGCGGTTGCCCTTGCGCGCGAAGTGCGCGTTCACCGCGGCCGTCCACAACCCAGGGTTGATGCCGACGAACAGCAGACGCACATCCGGGCCGAGTAGATCGTCGACGATCGTGCCGGTCAGCGCCTGCAACTCGGCCCGGGTGAAGCGCGCCATATGGCCGTCAGTCGATCGAGGCGCGCAGGTGGTCGATGAAGGGTCGCAGGATCATCGTGTACGTGTCGGCGATCGCCACTTCGCGGTGCTCGGCCTGGGCCTTCAGACGCTCAGGGTTGAACACCACCTCGAGGAATGCCTTGCGACTGGGAAAGGTGTTGAAGCGCACCTGATCCCACCCACGTCCGTCGCCCATGATCGTGCCTTCCACCTGGAACCACGCGCCGAGGCGCACACCGTGCGGTTGGGCGATTTTCGCGGCGTGATCGGTGTACTGCCCCATCTCGCCGATGGACGACTGCTCGTGGAACTTCAGTACGTGGATCACCTGGACGTACGGGTCGTCCTCGGTGGGCGGGTACGGCACATCGGCCCAGTCGACCGAACCCGGAGGGGCGAACGGAATACCGTCCATCGGCAGGCACCCGATCACGAAGGTGCTGGCCATACCGGCTTCCTTGTGATGATGCAGTTCCTTGAAGTCGGGCCGGTCCTGCATGTCCATGAACGACTTGCGCGTCGGATACTTCACGATCGCGACCCGGTCCCACTTCGGCGCTGGATTGAGGAACTGCGTATCGACGTCGGCCACGAACACGATCTCGGCTCCGACCGCAGCCAGAGGACCGAACGGCGCGTACAGGTCGTCGGCTTCACGGCCGCTGATCTCAGTGTCGCGGCCATCGGCGTAGTCAGCCTTCTCGCGATAGCTCATCAGGTTGACCATCCAGATCGGACCGTCCTCCTCGGGTGCCGTCGTCGCCAGTGTGGCGGCGTACTCCCAATCAGCTGTGCCGTAGCGCGCCGCACCTGCCATGTCGCCTGCCATACGTTCCCCCGTTGTTCTGTCAGTCAGTATGACACAGAATGTGGTTCAGGGCAGGTGCCACCCGCCTATGGCAGTGTGAGGGACGTGGAGACGATGCGCTCATCGACCGCCTGCCACGCACACCGCTGCAGCGCGTGCTGCGGCGCGCTCCGCTGGGGTTCGATTCCGATGTGTGGGTGCGGCCGGAGCACCTCGACCCCGACCGCCACTTCGTCATCCATCGCCGCCCCGACGGCACGCCGTGGACCGACAGCGACCTCGACGAGTTCGTCGCCGATCATGTGACGCGCCGGCTCGATCTGGAACAGCCACCGTTCCTGGTGCATCTGCTCGAGCCGGTGGAGGGTGGCCGGCTCGCCCTCTACGTGAAGATCCACCACTGCGTCACCGACGGTGTTGGGTTCCAGACGATCCTCGGCCTGTTGAGCGACGAGCCACCGACCGAGGTACTCGTCCCACCGCTCGACAGCGAGGCCGACCTGCCTTCACGTCACGACTGGCTACGCGGTTCGGTCGCCGGGTTCCGCGAGACCCGCCGCCGACGCCAACGTGTGCGCTCTCGGGGCCCACCTCCACCCGGCGGGAGTACACCACTGTCACGCTGCCGTTCACCCGCCTGAAGGACGACGCGTCGGCGCTGGACGCGACGCTGAACGACCTCTTCCTCGCGCTCGCCGGCACCGCCGTGCGGGCGCTGCTCATCGAGATGGGCGCGCTGCCAGAGCAGCCGATCGTCACCAACTCGGCGCGCAGCTATCGGCGGCCCGAGCACGGGCTGTTCGGCAACCGCATCGTCGCCATCCACCCGCACGTCGCGACGAACGTCACCGACCCGCTCGATCGCCTCCGCGCGATCCGGGCCTCGATGGCGCTCGAGCGGCGGCGAACCGCGTTCGACGAGGCATTGCTGAATGCACCCGAGGTGCCGTTCGGCCCCGCCACCCGCCGCCGTCGTTTCGCCGGCCGCCGCAGCACGGGCGCGAACGTGCTGCCGGGCAACATCTCGGTGTCCAACGTGCCCGGACCTGCCCACGTGCTCCACTACGCCGGACTACGACAGCGTTCCAACCACCCGGCACCCCTGCTGGGCAGCGGCCGGGCGATCAACTTCACCGCCCGCCGCAACGCCGACTCGTTCGACGTCGGGGTGATGGTCGACCCCACAAAGGTGGCCGACGTGCATCACCTCGCCGGCCTGTTCCGTGCGGCCTACGCGACCTATCAGGAGTTGGCGGCGCGCTGATCCAGCTCGGTCAGGTGCCTGTTACCACGATGCGCACGCCACCCAACGAGATACTGCCGTCCGCTCCGACGCTGCGACGCGCGTGCGCCCTCCGGCGCACCTCGCGAGGGTTGGGCGACACCACCGCCACCCCCACCAAGCCGGCCGGCCAACCAGGTGTCGAGGACACGAACCGGAGCCACCCGCCGCGCAGCGCCATCGCGGCCGACCCGTCGCCGGTCGGCACCCACGGGAGGTCCAACAGCTCAGACCATCTGGCCGCCACCGCCAGCGGCTCGGCGCACGCGAGCTCCGCCCCGATGATGCCCGCCACGACCTCGAACCCGCGCCCATCGCGCCATGATGGGCCGCCATACATCCACGGGCCATCGTCATCACCCGCACCGGGAGCGGTGATCTCGGTGACTGCGAGGTAGATCCCGCCGGTGTCCTTCGGGTGGAACTGCACCTGTGAGCCATTCGCTGACCGGGTGCGATCGACTACCCGGATGCCCAGAGCCGCGGCTCGCTGCTCGTACGCCGCCAGCCCGTCGCATTCGAGCATCACGATGAACCCGGCGTCTCCGCCGCGACGGTCGATCAACCGATCGGCCACCGACCCCGGCACTGCGGCGTGCACCACCTCGAAGAACTCGTTGCCGAGGGTGTAGAACGCCGTGCCGAGACCGAACTGGTCGACTCCTGGGTAGCGTTCGGCCAGCCGGGCGTCCAACATCGCCACTAGGTCGGCCTCCACCCGTTCACGGTCGCGGGTCACCACTGCGACCTGCCGCAGACGTGGGAGGTGCACCAGGTCGGCGGTCACGGGCTGTGATCCTACGCACGTGTGGGGCGCGTGAGAGCTGCGCTGTCGTCCAGCTCTGCGAGGCGATCGAAGGCGCGGTCGAGGTACAGCTGCAGCGGGTCGGTGGTGTCGAGCTGCAGCCAGTGCACATAGGTGAACCAGACGGCCCCACCCAGCGCCGCGCCCAACACACCGGCCGTCAGCTGATCGTCGTCGGGCAGGCCCAGTCGCACGCGGATCACCCGCTCGAAGCCGCGGGTGAGCACGTCGTTCACGCGGCCCAGGCTGAGACCGGCCTCGGGGTCGCGCTGCACGATCCGGCCCCACAGCGCCAGCGCCGAGGTCTTTAGCTCCACGTCGGGATCGCCGGGGTCGTGCATGCCCACGAGGCTGTAGGCGTAGTCGCGATAGACCGTGCGGAAGGCATCCAGCAGCGGCTCGTCGGCGGGGCGCAGCATTACCAGTTCGCACAGCCGCTCGGTCTCGCGAGCAGACACCGCACCCAGCACGTCGGGGACATTCCTGAAGTAGCGGAAGAACGTGCGCGTGGAGATGCCGACGGCGTTGGCGATCTGCTCGACCGTGACCGAGTCGAGGCCGCGATCGGCGATCAGTTGCAGCGCCACGCACTCGATCTCCAACGACGTACGGATCCGACGCCGTTCCCACGGCCCGAGTTCAGGTGCTGCCTCGCCATTCATTCCCCCGAGTCTGCCACTTCGACCCGCGGACCACTCGTGCCACCTGCTGCTAGTGTTACGTCGCTATCCCAAACAAGGGGCTGACTGGTTTCGACGTCAGATTCACTGGGCGGGCGTGCGACCCGAGTTGCTCAGACTCGTAAAACGGGGCACACAAAGAATTGCCAACGAGCAGTTCGCTCTCGCCGCCTGATTCGTCAAGTGAGCGAAGAGACATCGTGACCAGAAATGGCGCACGGGGCCGATCCACCGCAGCCTGGCACCAGAAGCGGGGGATGACAGCGGAAAAGACTGCTGGCGTCGGGAAAGACCGATGACGATTCGGAAAGACGATTCGCGGGCCACCGGGCAACCGATGGCCAACTGACCCGCCGGTCTCCCTGCGTTAGGGAGAAGGTCGGGAATGGTCGTAGCACGTACGTGTAGTGCCTGATGGACGGGAGTTCGATTCTCCCCAGCTCCACTCTGTAAGAACGAGGCGCCTGGCTCCCGGCTGGGCGCCTCGTTCGCGTCCAGGCCACGCATAGCGGCAGATCGGGGCGGCTGAGCGTTCTGCGTCACCGCCGACGTTGTGTCGTTCTAGGCGGTGACCCAGAACGGTCCGACGATCAGGCCGGCAGGCGACCGGGCGCCTCGCTCGCGTCCGGGGCCAGCTCGATGCCCCCGACCTGGGCGAACTCGAGAGTGGTGCGGGAGACAAAGTCAGAGTGTACTCTGTGCCTCGGTCGTGTGAGTGAGGTCGCTCCGCGAGAGTCGGTGCCCGCCGATGGGCACAGAAGGGAACAGCGAAGCGCATGGATCTGATGCCGACGGCGAGTGAAGAGGCGTTCCGGAGCGCCGCCCGCGCGTGGCTCGCGGTCAACGTGCCCGATCAGCCGCGCCCCACCGAAGTCTCGGCTGCGGCGGCATACGACGTGGCCTGGCAACGCAAGCTCTTCGACCACGGCTGGGCCGGAGTGTCCTGGCCGAAGGAACACGGTGGCCTCGGGCTGTCGCTCACCGAGCAGGTGGTGTGGTTCGAGGAATCGACCCGTGCCCGTGCTCCGCAGCCGGGTGCCAACTTCATCGGACTCAGTCATGCGGGCCCGACGCTGATCGCACTGGCCAGCGAGGAGCAAAAAGCCCATCACCTGCCGCGGATCCTGCGTGCCGACTCGATCTGGTGTCAGGGATTCTCCGAACCCAACGCCGGATCCGACCTCGCTGGGCTGCGCACCCGAGCAGTCGTCGACGGCAACGAACTCGTGGTCACCGGCCAGAAGGTCTGGACCAGCTTCGCCGTGCACGCGCAGTACCAGGAACTCTTGGTGCGCACCAGCTCCGAGGGTGACAAGCACCGAGGCATCTCGTGGGTGATCGGCGACATGCGCCTTCCCGGGATCGAAATCCGCCCCATCGTCACCATGGATCAGATGGCGCACTTCTGCGAAGTCTTCTACAACGATGTTCGGATCCCGATCGAGAACGTCGTGGGCGGACTCAACAACGGCTGGGCGGTGGCCCTCGCCAACCTCGGCTTCGAGCGGGCAACTGCGCTGACCGCGGCGCAGATCGAGTTGGCCCAACAGGTTGAAGACCTGATCATGCTGGCCCGCGAGACCACCGACGCATCCGGACGGGCGTTGATCGAGGACGACGACATCCGCCGCTGCCTGGCGCAGTGTCGAGCAGACGTGATGGCGCTCCGGGCGATGACGTACGGCATCGTCTCCCGGCTTGCCCGCGTTCCGATCCCAGGGCCCGAAGGGTCAATGGTGCGGCTCTACTTCACCCAACTCGTGCAGCGCGTGCAGCGCCTCGCGATGGATGTGATCGCCGACGGCGCGCTCGACCTGGACTTCAAGGGCACGGAGGGACGCGACTGGGTGCGCAACTTCCTGCTCAGCTTCAAGGACACCATCTCGGGTGGCACGAAGGACATCCAACGCAACATCATCGCCGGACGCATCCTCGGACTTCCGCGAAGCTGACGTGCCGCGGATCACGCTTCCCACCGGGCGTTGGCAGCCAGATATTGCCGACGAGTACCGCCGGCTCGGTTTCCACACGGACGGCGTGATCGCCGCCGAACTCGATCGCGCCCTGCGCAGCCGCCCGGATGCCGTGGCGGTGATCGACGACCGGTCGGCGATCACCTACCGCGAACTGCACGCTCGTAGTGCACGGGTCGCGAGCGGGTTGCGCGCCGCGGGCATCGTGGCCGGCGACGTGGTCGCGTGGCAGGCGCCGAACCGAATCGAGACGGTGGTGCTCACGTGGGCCTGCTGGACCGTCGGCGCAATCGTCGCCCCGATCGTCTCGCTCTATCGGGAGAAGGAACTGTCGGAGATCCTGGCGATGGTCGAGCCGGCCGCAGTGGCCACCGTCGCGATGCATCGCGGACATGCGTTCGCCGAGACGTTCGACGATGTGCTGACCGAGCTCGGTTCGGCACCGGTGAAGATCCTTCTCGACGGAGCGCGCAGCGGCTGGACCACGTTCGCCGATCTCTGCGCGGCGCCGCCGTCCCTCACCGACTCACGAGTCGCGGCCGACGACCCGGCCCTGGTGATCTTCACTTCCGGCACCACATCGGGATCGAAGGGCGTTGTGCACAGCTCGCGCACGCTGCTCGCCGAGACCGCGCAGTTCGCCCGCGCGATCGACTGGGGAGTCGCCAGTGCGTCGCATGTCCCGACCCCGCTCGCTCACATCAGCGGCCTGCTGCGCGGCATCACGGCGCCGGTGCACACCACCAGCACGGCGGTCCTGCGAGAGCATTGGGACAGTGAGCGCGTCGTCGCCGACATGGCCGATCTCGGCATCACCCACCCGGTCGCCCCGGCCAACCTCCTCGGCGAGCTCCTTGACGCATGGGAGGCTGCGGGTCGCCCGCCCCATCGCACGCGGCTGTTGACGACGATGGGCACGTTGTCGATGCGGCAGCGTGCAGAGTCGTACGGGTTCGTGGTCGGCAGCTCGTACGGGATGAGCGAGCTACCCACGATCTCGCTGCCCGACCCGAGCGATCCTCCGGAGCGCCGCCACGCCTACTCCGGTCGGCTGTGCGCAGGCGTGGAGGCCCGGGTGCACCCCGACTCCGGCGAGCTCGAGGTTCGTGGGCCGGAACAGATGCTCGGCTATCTCGATCAGCTGCAGGACGACGCCGTGTGGACCGAAGATCTGTGGATACGAACGGGCGACCTCGCCCAGATCGAGGACGGCTACGTTCGCGTCGTCGGTCGCATCAAGGACGTCATCAGCAGGGGCGGCGAGAAGATCTCGGCGGTCGAGGTGGAGGACTGCCTCATCGCACACCCAGCCATCACCGGCGTCGCTGTGGTGGCCGGCCCGCACCAGCGCCTCGGTGAAGTACCGGTGGCGTTCCTCACCATCGGGTCGGCCGAGCGACCCAGCGACGCGGCGCTCGTCGAGTTTCTCGATGCGGCGGGACTGGCGCGGCACAAGGTGCCCGACCGGTGGATCGTCGTCGATGAACTGCCGCTCACCGCGAGCGGCAAGGTGCGCAAGCGCGACCTGGCGCTGCTCGCGGCCACCCCACACATCACCACCAGCGTGCGGCACACGACCGCCCAGAGCGAAGGCGAAGCCTGATGGACCTACTCCCCAATGACGACGAAATGGCACTCACCGACGTGGTGCGCCGTTACCTTTCCGACCGCGCGCCGGTGACAGCGGCGCCACCTGCGCCACCCACGCCGGAGATGTGGAAGGAGTGGGGCGAACTCGGCTGGTTCGGCCTCGCTGCGCCGCTCGAGTTCGGCGGCGGAGGCCAAGGGATCGCGCAGGAGACGCTGGTGTTTCGCGAACTTGGGCGAGTCCTGCTGGGAGGGCCGCTGGTCGCGACGGTCGTGGCGGCACAGGTGGCGTTGGCCGCCGGTGATCAGCAGCTCGCAGTCTCGATCATCGCCGGCGAACGACAGGTCGCCTTCGCGCACTCCGGACCGAGTGGCATCACGTTGATCGATGGCGCCTGCGCCTCGCACTGCCTCGAGATCGGCGACCACGCGGCGGTGCTGCGCTCTGTAGACGTGGCCGAGCTCGTCGAGCGACCCTGCGCCGATCTGTCGGTGACACTGCACGTCGGTTCGCCCGGACCGACCGTGTGCGAGGTCGCACTCGACCACTACGACGCCCGCTCGCACGCGCTCGTGCTCGTGTCCGCGGCGCTTGTAGGGATGGCCGAGGCGACGCTCGAACAGTCATCGTCCTACGCCAAGGTGCGCGAGCAGTACGGCAAGCCGATCGGCGCCTACCAGGCCGTCTCTCACCGTTGTGCCGACATGGCCACCCGCGCTGATCTCGCCGCGATGCAGACGTCGCTCGCGGGCCTCTCGCTCGATGCCCGAACCCCCGACGCAGCGATGCAGGCGGTGACGGCGTACTTGGCGGCGCTGGACGCGGGTGTCGCCAACGCGGCCGACAACATCCAGAACCACGGCGGGATCGGGTTCACCATCGAACACCCTGCGTACCGCTATGCGACTCGGGCTTCAGTGCTGTCGCGTCTCGTCGTCACCAAGCGCGCCGCGCTCGATCTCCTGCTGCCGCCCGTATGAGCGCCGAACGTGACGAACTGGTTGACGTGGTCCGCCGCGCCGTGGGCGATCGCTCTGCCGCGCGCATGGTGACCGACATCGGGTCCGCATACGACCCTGCGGTGTGGGACGTGTTGCACTCGATCGGCGTCTGGAGCCTCGGCCTGCCGCCAGAGATGGGCGGTGCCGGCGGCGGACTGGACGAGCAGTTGGCGTGCGCTGAGGTGCTCGGGTCGTTGGCGGTTCCCGTACCGTCCACCTCGGTGTGGGTCGCTGCAGCTGTGCTCGCGACGCTCGCTCCACCACCGGAGTTGCTCCAGATCTTCAGTGAGGGGAAGGAGCCGGTGGGTGTCCTACTTCCTGCCGACACCGACGCAGTCGTCACGCTCGAAGTCGATGGTGGTCAGCTGTCCGGTGCGGTCCACGGAGCGATCGACGGTGCCTCGTTGTGCCATGCAATCGTTGCCGCCGCCGGGCGGTGGTGGTGGATCGACCTGCGGACACCCACGGTCACGGTCACGATGCAGTCAGCCTTCGATCACACGCGACCGACCGCCGATGTGCAGTTCGCGTCGACGCCGGCGGTCGAGCTCGGCGAGGTCGACCCGGCCGCGGCCGGTGCCGACCAGGTGACGGCACTCGCTCGCGCGTTGCTCGCCGCCGACGCACTCGGCGCCGGGCGAGCCGCGCTCGAGCTCGCCGTGCAGTACTCACTCGACCGCCATGCGTTCGGCCACCCGATCGGTTCCTACCAAGCGGTGAAGCATCAGCTGGCCGACATGCTGGTGGCGGTAGAGACGTCGGCGTCGGCGGTCGCCGGCACCGCATGGTCAGCTGTCGAGGGCTTCCCCGATGCCACAGCCGCGCTCATTGCCAAGAGCACGGCGTGCGCCGCAGGAATGCTGGCGACCAGGAAATCGACCCAGATCCACGGGGCCATCGCCTGCACATGGGAGCACGACCTGCACCTGCTCATGCGGCGGGCGAAGTTCGACGAACTCGCGTTGAGTAGCCCGGGAACGCTGCTTGACGAGCTCGGCGCGTCGCTGGTCGCCGACGGCGCGGCCGGTACGCGTTCCGGCCGGTCGCCGGCTCGCCCGCTGTTCGCGGTCGACGCCGCCGATCAGGCGTTTCTCGACGAGCTCCGCACCTGGTTGGCCGCTGAGCTGACCGACGACTGGCGTGCGCGGTGGCGTGACCGCGACGCTGGTGCGCGCCGACGTGCCTTCCGCGAATGGCAGGGGTTCATGGCCGACGCGGGGTGGGTGGGTATCCACTGGCCGGTCGAGCACGGCGGGCGTGACGCCACGCTGGCCCAGCAGGTGATGTACCACGCCGAACTCGCCGGCCAGAACGTGCCCGGCTTCATCGGCAATCGCGGCCTCAGCCTCACCGGCCCCACCCTGATCGTCCACGGCACACCCGAACAACGGCAACGCTTCGTGGAGGCCACCAGGCGAGCCGACATTCTGTGGGCCAGCGGTTTGTCCGAGCGCGACGCTGGCTCCGATCTCGCCGCACTCTCCACGCGCGCAGTGCTCGACGGCGACGAGTTCGTCGTCAACGGCCACAAGATCTGGACCACGAACGCGCAGTTCTGCGAGTGGATGTTCACGCTCGTGCGCACCGGTCCACTCGAACCCAAGCACGACGGGATCAGCGTGCTCCTGATCCCGCTCGATGCACCGGGCGTCACCGTGCAACCGATCCGGCGCAACGCCGGCGACCACCACTTCAACGAGGTGTTCCTCGACGATGCGCGGGTATCTGCGACGAACCTCGTCGGCCCCCTCAACGGTGGCTGGAGCGTGGCGCGCACGACGCTGTCGCACGAGCACCTCACCAACTTCCTCGGGGCACAGCTGCGCCAGAGCAAAGTGGTGGAGCGAATCATCGAGCGGGCACGAGATCGCGGTCGGCGAGGTCAGCCGATCGATGCCAGCCTGCGGCGCAGGATCGCCGAATCGTGGGTCAACTCGGAAGTGTTGCGGCTGCACGGTATGCGCAACGTCACCCGCACGCAGGCGGGGCGTGATCCGGGGCCAGAGGGTTCGATCGTGAAGCTCTTCGGCCAAGAGGAGGAGCAACGCCTGTACGAGTTGGCGATCGATGTCGCCGGCGTGTCATCGCTCCGCGAGGACAGTTGGGCACTGTCGTTCATGAGTACGCGGGCGTCCACCATCGGGGGCGGCACCAGCGAGATCCATCGGAACAAGATCGCCGAGCGCGTCCTGGGCATGCCGCGTGATCCATCGTCGGAACCATCCAAGTCGTCATCGCCAACCGGCTGATCGCTCCCGAAGTCATGGCAGCCGTCGCCCTATCATGCAGACATGTCCGCTGATCCCCCCTCCCGCGCTGACGGAGGGGGATCGCCGAAACTGGCATCGCGACTCGCGTACCGGATCTATGACGACATCGCCGCGTCGGGTTTGGCCGTGGGCGAGGTCTTCGGGTCCGAGCCCGACCTGATCGCGCGCTACGGCGTCAGCCGGGCAGTGTTCCGCGAGGCCATCCGGCTGCTCGAGCACTGGTCGGTCGCGGCGATGCGCAAAGGTCACTACGGCGGGTTGGTGGTGTGCGAACCCACCTCCGGCGCCGTGCGCTCGGCAGCGCTCATCTACCTCAACTCACGCAAGGCGAGCGCCGGCGATCTGATGGCGGTGATTACCGAGCTGCAGTGTTACGCCGCCCGCCGGGCTGCCGAAGTGATCGACGACGATGGCGCTGAGCGTCTGCGGTCGATCGTCGAGGACGAGGAACGCTTTCGGGCCGGCGATCGCGACGGCACGCAGGTGCCCCCAGGGGCGTTCCGTGAGCGCAACCTCCACCTGGCCATCGCCGCCATCACCGGCAACCCTGTGCTGGAGCTGTTCGACGAGGTCACATTTGAGCTGTCGCGCTCGATCGCGCGCCGTCGCGGTGCGTTCGCGGTGGCCAAGATGCACCGCTCGCACCGCGAGCTGGTCGACGCGATCGTCGCCCGCGACCCCAACGCCGCCGAGGCCGTGATGCGCTCACATCTGCAGATGATCGCCGAGGCCTACGGTCCCGAGTCGAGCGAGGGGTGATCGACCCGGTTGGACTCCGTCCGGGTGCCGGAAGTCAGAGTGCACTATGATCTGGGAATGGCTGACGACGACCGCGACATGAGCGCCCGCATCACCGATGAGGGCATCGAGAAGATGCGGGTCCGCATCGGTGTTCCGATGGAGATGCCCCCGCCGTTCAACCTCGAGGCCCACCCCGACACGATGCGGCACTTCTGCTACGGCTACGGCGACGACAACCCGCTGTATGCAGATCCCGACTACGGCCGCACCAGCCGTTGGGGCTCGGCCATCGGCGCCCCGTTCTACGTCGGCACGCTGGGACGCTCGACGGCGCCGCCGATGCCGGCCGACATCCGGCAGCGATCGAGAGGTGCGTTGGCCGGTGTCGGCATGTTCTATGCCGGCAGCGACTGGCGGTTCACCTCCCCCATCCGACCTGGCGATCGGGTACACGTGGGCCAGACCCTCACGGACGTGAGCGAGCAGGCATCGAAGACGTTCCAGTCGCGAACGGTGCGCACCGACCGCAAGGTCGAGTACACCAGAGAATCCGACGGCACGCCGATCGCCGAGCACCGCTACTGGTTCTTCCACGTCGAGCGGTCGGCGGGCGTGAAGACTCGAGAGAAGCGTCGTGTCGACCCCCCGTCGTACACCGACGAGGAGATCGAGGAGATCGAGCAGTCGATCCTCGCCGAACAGCGTCGCGGTTCCGAACCACGATGGCTCGAGGACGTCCGGGTGGGCGACTCGATCGGCACCGTCACCAAGGGGCCGTTGCGGGTCAGCGACATCCTCGCGTGGCACATCGGCAACGGGCCTGGAGAGAACCAGTGGGGCGCGATGCGCATCATGTCGCAGACCCGCAAGCGTGTGCCGGGCTTCTTCACCAAGAACGACTACGGCGTGTGGGATCTCGTGCAGCGCCTGCACTGGGACCCGCAGTGGGCGAACCGCATCGGGCTCGACCGACCCTACGACTATGGCCCCATGCGGAACACCTGGATGGGACACCTGGTCACCGACTGGATGGGTGACGACGCCTGGTTGCTGCGTCTGACCACGCGCATCAATGCCTTCAACTACCAGGGCGACCTGACGCGGGTCTCGGGCACCGTCACCGCTGTCGACCTGGACGACGGCCTGGCCACCGTGGAGATCACCGGCGTCAACCAACGGGGCGAGACGACGTGCTCGGGCCAGGCCTGGGTCGCGCTGCCCAGACGCCAGGGACCCGCGTCGGTGCCCGACGCTGCCTCTGGTTGGGTGGCGTCACTCCCGGCGAGTATGACGTGAGCAGCGTCGCGTCCCGACTCCGCGACGTGCTGAGTACGGGCGGTGACGAGCCGGCGATCTGGCAGGACTCCGACGTGTGGAGCTGGCACGACCTGGACGAAGTGCGCGCCGCGCTGGTCGCACGGTTGGCGACTCCGGCCGCGGGCCAGCCCGTCGGTGTGCTGATGCGAACTGCGTTCGGTCCGGTGGCAGCGCAGTTGGCGCTGCTGGCCGAGCAGTGCTCGACCGTTCCTTTCAACCCGGCGAACGGCGACGAACGACTTGCTGCCGACATCGAGTCTTCGCAGGTCACGGTCATCCTCGCCGAGCGCGCGGAGTGGCAGCGATCTGCCCTCACGGCAGCATGCGCGCGCACGGGGGCGCTGGGGCTCGCGCTGCTCGATCACGCGCCGTGGGTCGAGGTGGTCGTGCCAACTGCAACTGGATCGCAGAGGGCCACAGCGGTGGTCGGGCAAGCAGGTGTGGCGATCCACATGCTCACCAGCGGTACCACTGGGCCGCCCAAGCGGATCGCCATCTCATACCACGAGCTCGAGAACATGATGGATGCGGTCGGGCACTACAACACTCGCCGTGCCGGCGCCACGGTCGCGCCGCGCGTGCGTCCAGCCATCGTCAGCGCTCCCCTGGTCCACTCGAGCGGTTTCGGCTCGGTTGTCCGGACCGCCTACGAGGGCAGGCCCCTCGTGCTGTTGCCTCGATTCGCCGCTGACGCATGGGCGACCATCGTCGAGCGCCACGCCATCGGCTACACCGGCCTACCGCCCACCGCGCTGCGAATGCTGCTCGATGCTGATATCGACCCGGCGCGACTGCGCTCCCTACGAGCCCTCGGCGTGGGTACGGCGGCGCTCGACCCCGACCTTGCAGACCGCTTCGAAGAGCGCTTCGGCATCCCGTTGCTGCCTGTCTATGGTGCCACCGAGTTCCCTGGCGGTCTGACCGGCTGGACGCTCGCCGAGCGGCCGCAGTACTGGGTGGCCAAACGCGGCAGCGTGGGCCGCTCACATGGTGGTGTTGCGCTGCGCCTCGTCGACCCGCAGGACCGCACCACCGTCATCCAAGAGGGTGTTGGACTGCTGTCGGTGCGAACACCGGCGATGGCCGACGACACGTGGGCACTGACCAACGACCTCGCCTCCATCGACGAGGACGGGTTCGTGTACATCCACGGACGTGCCGACGATGCCATCATCCGTGGCGGTTTCAAGATCGACCCACGCGAAGTGGAGAAGGCGCTCGAGGCCCATCCCGACGTGCGCGCCGCCGCGGTCGTGGGCATGCCCGACGAACGCCTCGGCGCGGTACCGGTCGCGGTGGTGGAGTTGGAGTTGGAGTTGGAGCACGCTGGGGCGACATCCGAGCTACCCGACGAGCAGGCGCTGGTGCGTTGGCTCCGCGACCGACTCGCCGGCTACCAAGTGCCCGTCGCGATCGAGATTGTGGAGGCGATACCGCGCACGGCAGCAATGAAGGTGAGCCGACCGGGCGTGCTGGCACTGTTCGGCACACCTGCGGATGGCGCATCCTGACCACAACTCCGGTGACATAGGTCCCTGGTCGGAGGCACCTGCGAACGGCTTGGCTAACGCGATGCGCCTGTTGCTCATCGAATCCACCCCCGGCAATGCCCGCGAGATCGGCTCCCACCTCGTCACCGACGGACACGAGGTGGTGCACTGCGCCGACGAACACGGCCCGTGCCGCGGCAGCACACATCACATGGAATGTCCGGCCGAACAGCATCTCGACCTGGCGATCGTGGCCCGCGAACCCGATGCCGTTCGCACCTTGGCCGAGATGGGGTCGGTGTGCGCCACCCGGCACCGCGTCCCGTTGATGGAACTCGACCCGACTCAGGAGGGCCTCCCCAGCGTCGCGGTCGCCCAAGCAATCGCCCTCAGGGCCACCCTCGCCGGATACGCCACCGCGATCCGTCACGAGTTGGCCCACCTGCCAGCACTGGTCGAGGTGCGCCGCACACCCGACTTGATCCACGCCACCGTGCAGGTTCCCGAGAGCCTGAATACACCGCAGGCCCTGTCAGCTGTTGCCGACAGGGCCCGCAAGGCAGTTCGTGAGTACGACCCCTACGTGAAGGTCATCGACGTGTCGGTGGTGTGTTACCCCGACCCGGCCTGACCTGCGGGGCGTCTAGCTGAACTTCACCAGACCCTGATCGATGACCACACGGTCGCCGGCCGACGTGGTGAACACCGCTTCGCCCGGGGCCGTGCGCCACATACGCACGGTGAGCGCCTCACCCGGCATCACCGGCGACGAGAAACGACCTTCGATGTGGTGGAACTTCGACGCGTCGTTGCCGCACAGGTCGGCCACCAGCGCGCGACCGGTGAAGCCGTACGTGCAGAGACCGTGCAGGATCGGCCGCTCGAACCCGCCCATCGCCGCGAACTTCGGGTCGGTGTGCAGCGGGTTGCGATCGCCCGACAGGCGGTAGACGAACGCCTGGTCGGGGCTGGTCTGGTAGGTGCGCTCGTGGTCGGGTGCCGTGTCGGCGGGCGGCTCGTTCTGCACACCGGACGGACCGCGATCGCCACCCCAGCCGCCCTCGCCGCGGATGAACGCGGACGAACGCGTGGTCCACAGCAACGCGCCATCCTGCGTACGGACCTCGTTCTCCACCACGACGACGGCAGCCTTGCCCTTGTCGTACATCGCGACCACGCGGTCCTGCGACGTGACGTTCGCGCTCACCGGGATCGGGCCGTGCAACGTGATCGACTGCGACCCGTGCACCAGCATCGCCGGGTTGAAGTCGCCGATGTGTTCGAACACGCGCGACCCAGCAGACATGTTGTCGACACCCGCGACCACCGCAAAGGTGGGATACACCTGTTGTGCGATGTCGATGCTGTTCTCGGTGGTGAAGGTCAGGTCGTCCTGACCGGCGCCGATGCCCACTGCATACAGCAGACAGTCCTTCGAGTTCCAGTGGGTGGTGCGGACCTCGCCGGCGAGGCCGACGGCTTCAGGGTTCAGAGGCATGTGTGGGTTCCTTTCACTTCTGGCGTGGCTGCGGGGCGCCGCCGGGTTCGCCATTCATTCCCGAGTTCGGGCGAGCTTTGGACAACAGTTCGGCCACGATCGGGCCGAGGATCGTGGGGTCGTCGACCGGAGCGTGGCGCGGTCCGCGCACCCAACCCTCGGCCACGGCGAGCACCTGACCGCTCGCCTCGAACACGCGGCCGCTGACGTCGGCCGACTGCTCACTGGCCAGCCAGGTGACGATCGGGGCGATCCACTTCGGCGAACGCGCCTCACGCGCTTCATCGGTCTCGGGCGCCGGTCCGAGGCCCTCGGTCATGCGGGTGAGTGCCACCGGGCCCACAGCGTTGACCGTGACTCCGTAGCGGGCGAGTTCCAGCGCAGCAATGTTCGTGAACGCAGCGATACCGGCCTTGGCTGCGCCGTAGTTGGTCTGGCCGGGGTTGCCGTACATACCACTGACCGAGGTGGTGTTGATGATGCGGCCCGACACCGGCTTGCCGGCCTTGCTCTGTTCACGCCAGTAGGCGGCTGCCCAGCGAGCCGGAGCGAACGTGCCCTTGAGATGCACGTTGATGACCGCGTCCCACTCCTGCTCGGTCATGTTCACGAGCACTCGATCGCGCAGGATCCCGGCGTTGTTGACGAGGACATGCAGATCGCCGAACGTCTCGACCGCGCAGTTGATGAGGCGTTGCGCACCTTCCCAGTCGCTGACGCTCTCGCCGTTGGCGATGGCCTCGCCACCGAACGCGCGGATCTCGTTCACCACATCGTGCGCCGGATGATCGTCGCCGCCGGTGCCATCGATACTGGCTCCGAGGTCGTTCACGACCACCTTGGCGCCGTGATACGCGAGGCTGAGGGCGTGTTCGCGGCCAATACCCCGGCCTGCACCCGTGACGATTGCTACACGACCTTCACAGAGTCTGCTCATAGGTATGCATCCTAAGATGACACGATGCCAGCGGCCGATTCCACCACCGAGGTCGTTGACGTGCTGATCGTCGGGGCCGGCCCCGCAGGCACCGCAGCAGCGATCACCCTGGCCCGCACCGGCCGGCGCGTCGTCGTCGTCGACAAGGCGGTCTTCCCACGCGACAAGTGCTGCGGTGACGGCCTCACCACGTTGGCACTGCGCGAACTCGAAGCCATCGGCCTGCGGCCCGAGCACGTGCCGAGCTGGCAGACCGTCACTCAGGTGTGGCTGCGCTCGCCGTCCGGTCGCGAGGTCTGCCTGCCGTTGCCGAACGACGGCATCTTCGCTGCCACCACCCCCCGACGCGAACTCGATGCGGCGCTCGTGCGCCTCGCCCGCTCCGCCGGCGCCGAGGTACACGAAGGCCACGGACTTGTTGCGGTGCGGCAAGTGGGCGACATGGTGGAAGCCGACGTCGAGGGCCTCGGCACGATCACGGCCCGCTTCCTCATCGCCGCCGACGGCGTGTGGTCACCCACCCGCAAGCTGCTCGGCCTTGCCGAGGACGGCTACCTCGGCGAGTGGCACGCGTTCCGTCAGTACGCCCGCAACGTCACCGGCCTCGCGGCGCAACGGCTGTACGTGTGGTTCGAGCCCGACATGCTGCCCGGCTACGCGTGGAGCTTCCCGCTGCCCGATGGCCGCGTCAACCTCGGCTTCGGCGTCGTGCGCGATGGTGTCCGCACGGGCAAGGCGATGAACGCTCAGTGGCGGGGGCTGATCGACCGTCCGCACATACGCGCGGCCCTCGGCCCCGACGTGGAACTTGAAGACCGACACACGGCACTCCCAATTCCGGCTGGCATCGACAAGGCCGTCCTCACCGCAGGTCGCGTGTTGTTCGTCGGCGATGCGGCGCGTGCTACTGATGTGATGACCGGTGAGGGCATCGGCCAGGCCGTGCTCACCGGACGCCTCGCTGCTGAAGCGGTGCTGGCCGGGGGTTCCGGCAACCCGATCATCGTGCGCGGCGTCTACGAACGGTCCGTGCGCAGCCACCTGCTGGCCGACCATCGCATGTCGCGTGTGCTGAACGGTTGGCTGGCCAAGCCGTTGCTCGCACGTGGCGCGGTCCGCGTCGTCGGCCTGAACGCGTGGACCAAGCGCAACTTCGCCCGCTGGATGTTCGAAGACGAACACCGCGCCGTGCTGCTCACCCCCCGCCGCTGGCACCGACAGTTCTTCCGCCGCCCAGGTACGTTCCAAACATGATGCTTTCGCGACATGTCCAGCAGGTATGGGCGGACGAGATCGTTCCCGAGTTGTGCGCCTACATCGCCATCCCGTGCGTGTCGTCGGACTTCGACCCCGACTGGAAGGCACACGGCCACATCGACCAGGCCGTCGAGCAGATCCGCAGTTGGTGCGCCAAGCGAGCGATCGTCGGCCTCACCGTTGAGGTGATGGAGCTACCCGGTCTCAGCCCGCTGGTCGTGGCTGAAGTACCCGCGTTCGGCGGCGGCCGCGCCGACCTCAACAACAACGACACCGTGGTGCTCTACGGCCACCTCGACAAGCAGCCGGAGATGACCGGCTGGCGCGACGGACTCGGGCCATGGACGCCGGTGATCGAGGGCGACCGGCTCTACGGCCGCGGCGGGGCCGACGACGGTTACGCCGCGTTCGCATCGCTCCTCGCGATCGAAGCCGCCCAGCTCGCTGGTCTGTCACACACCCGGCTGATCGTGCTCATCGAGGCCAGCGAGGAGAGCGGTAGCCCCGACCTGCCCACCTATCTCACCGCGCTGCGCGAGCGCATCGGCTCCCCGACGCTGGTGCTGTGTCTCGACTCGGGGTGTATCGACTACGAGCGGCTGTGGGTCACGACCTCACTGCGCGGCCTCGTCGGCGGTGTGCTGCGCGTCGATGTGCTCGAGGAGGGCGTCCACAGCGGCGAGGCCAGCGGTGTCGTACCCAGTTCGTTCCGTATCGCTCGCCAACTGCTCGAACGCCTGGAGGACAGCACGACGGGCAGACTGCAGCTCCCCGAGCTGTATGCCGAGATCCCGGCCGACCGGCTCGCGCAGGCAGTCGACACCGCCGCCGAGTTCCCGATCGAGAGCCATTACCCGTGGGCCGACGGCACACGCCCGATGTCCGACGACCCCACACAGCAGCTGCTGGGGCGCACCTGGATGCCCACGCTCAGCGTCACCGGCGCCGACGGTCTGCCACCCACCGGACGCGCCGGCAACGTGCTGCGCCCGTACACCGCACTCGCACTCAGCCTGCGCGTCCCCCCAACAGTTGACGCCGAGCGGGCGCTCGCAGCCGTCAGCGCGTGCCTCACTGCCGATCCGCCCAACGGCGCCACGGTGCAGTTCCTGCGGCCCGATGCAGCGAACGGCTGGAACGCTCCCGAGTTCGCTCCATGGCTGCAGTCCGCGCTCGATCACGCGAGCAGCGACGTCTTCGGCAATCCCACCATGGCATTCGGCGAGGGTGGATCCATTCCGTTCATGGCCATGCTCGGCGAGATGTTCCCGGCCGCCCAGTTCGTGATCACCGGCGTACTCGGGCCCGGCTCGAACGCCCACGGCCCCAACGAGTTCATCCACCTGCCCACCGCGACGCGCCTCACCGAGTGCCTCGCTCGAGTGCTCCACGCGCACGCCACACGCTGACCCACCGTGCTGAAACTGCTGCGCTCGAACGCAGACCTCCGCGCGCTGTTCATCGCCCAGGTGATCTCGTTCATGGGCGACTGGTTCACGTTCGTCGCCATCACCGGCATCATCAAGGACGCCACCGGTAGTGCGTTCCTCGTCTCGCTGGCCTACGTGTCGTTCACGCTGCCGTCGTTCTTGGCCTCCCCCATCGCTGGAGCAGTCGTCGACCGTTTCGACCGACGGCGGTTGTTGTTGGTGGTGTCCGCCGGCCAAGCCATCGCCGCGCTGGGGTTACTGACCGCTGACGGCTCTCGTGTGTGGCCACTGTTCGTGTTCCAAGGGACCATCAGTGCGATGGCGGCATTCGTGAAACCTGCGATCGACGCCGGCGTTCCGAACCTGGCCCGCAACCCCGAGGAGCTGCGCACAGCGAGTGTGCTCTTCGGCAGCACCTGGGGTGTGATGCTCGCCGTCGGCGCAGCGATCGGCGGCGTGTTCAGCGAGGTGTTCGGCCGCAACGCCGCCTTCATCGCCGATGCTGTGTCGTTCATCCTCGCCCTCGCCCTGTTCGCACTCATTCGCCGCCCGATGCAGGAATCGCACCACTCGCAGCGGCCGACGATGCGACCACTCGCCGACATGGCCGAGGCCATCCGCTACGCGAAACAGGACCGCGTGGTGCTGGCGCTCATCGCCAGCAAGTCGAGCTTCGCGATCGGTTCCGCAACGGTCAGCCAGTTGCCTGTGCTCGCGACGTCGGTGTTCGGTTGGAAGGACGGTGGCACCGGCATGTTGCTGGCAGCGCGTGGCGCCGGCGCCGGACTGGGACCACTGATTGCATCCCGTTTCACCAAGGGAAACGTGTCGCGTGTCCTGCAGGTGTGCGGGTGGTCCGGGCTCATCTTCAGCGTCGCCTATGTGAGCGCCGCCTGGTCGCCGGTGATCTACCTCGCCGCAGTGTTGATCTTCGTCGGCCACATCGGCGGCGGCGCGCAGTGGACGCTCAGCACATACGGCCTGCAACTGCGCACACCCGACCAGTTACGTGGTCGAGTGATGGCTGGCGATTATGCGTTCGCGACGTTGGTGATGAGCGTCATCGGGCTGGGCACCGGCGTGATGTCGCAGCTCACGCACAGCGTGCAGTGGACGATCACTGTCTTCGCCGGTGCGGGTGGCCTCGCTGGTCTGGCCTACATGGCCTGGACGAGGCCGATCATCCGCGACGCATCTGCTCCCTCGACAACCTGATCGGCAACTCGGCGCGGATCACATCGTCGATTGCCTCAGGGATATGCGATGGGTAGTGCGTCGCGAGTACTTCCTTCACCTTGGCGATCGCCCGGTCGAGGACCGCAGGCTTGCCGACCTCGGCCCACTCTTTGTGGCTGAGGCGGTCGCCGATGGCCGGGTAGATGTACTCGGTCTGCATCAGGTCGAGCGTCTGCTTCGAACCGAGGTAGTGGCCGGGGCCGCCGATGACTGCGCTGCGGATCACTTCCAACGACAGGCTGTCCTCGCTGACCTCAATCCCCTTGATCGTGCGCTGACAGGCCCCGATGATGTCGTTGTCGAGCACCACACCTTCGAGCGAGAACCCCAGCAGGCTGGCGTGCATACCTGCTGCTTCGTAGATCATGTTGGCCCCGGCGTTGCCGACCAGCGCGTGGTTGTAACCCTTCTCCGCACCGGCCTGTGCATCCGGCATCTTGGAGTCGCTGATCCCCGACGAGGTTCCCCCCGTGAGGTCGTAGAACTGCGCCATCTGCCCGCATGCCGCCGACAGCAGTGCCTGCTCGGGACTTCCACCCGACATTGCGCCGGAGCGCAGATCGCTGACGAACGGCCACAACCCGAAGATCGCCGGGGCGCCAGGCTTGATCGCGTTGACGTACGTGAGCCCGGCCAACACTTCTGCCACCTCTTGTACCAGCGCACCGGCGAGTGCTGCCGGAGCGGTGGCACCCGCCTGGCCGGCGGACAGCAGGAGCACCGGCATACCACCGCGAACTGCCATTTCCAGGCACGCACATGCATCAGCGGCGAACTTCAGCGGCGGCACGACGAAACAGTTCGACTGGCTGACGAACGGCCGAGCACGCCATGCGTCTTCGCCGCCGGCGATGTGGTGCAGCATCTTCAGCGATGCCTCCAGATGCGTCGGGTGCACCCACGAGGTACCGACGTGCTTGGTGGTTCCAGCCACGCTGAGATAGCACGTGTTGATGTCCATCTCGAACGGGTCGGGCAGGTCGCGGGGCACCACCGCGCGCTGGTAGAAGTGCAGGTGCTCCATCGTGTCGACCAGACGGGCGATGTCGAAGCAGTCCTGCGCGTTGCTCTCGCGATAGGCGCCGGTGAGCGGGTCGATGATGTGCACCGCCGCGCCCGCGGTGCCGTAGTAAACCCGTTTACCCCACGGCTCGAGGTCGTACTGCGGGTCTTGTGCATGGAGCACGAAGTTGCGGCCGGCCATCGCCACCGTGTCGTCGATCAGACTGCGCGGGAACAGCAGACGACCCTCATCGGTGAGCGTGCAGCCCTTGGGCAACAGCACCTCGAGACACGACGGAATCGCGTCCGCGAGCCCGATGTTCTCGAGCACGTTCAGCGCGGCTTCGTGCACCCTGAGGATGTCGGCTTGGGTGAGCGGTTGATAACGGCCACCCTCCATACCCGGGTTCACCGGGCGCACATCGCGGGTCAATGGTGCCGAGCGCAACGCCTGCCGCGCTGCACGGCCACCCCGGCGCGCCGGCTGTTCTTGAACATCACTCATGTCGACTCCCACACAACACACAGTCTGAAGTGGGGAAACGGCCATCACAAGCGATTCCATTTCATGGACGCATGAGCACACTGCATGTATCGTCGCACTGTGCCCAACCTGCCGCCGCTGGCCTCCTTACGTGCCTTCGAGGCCGCCGCCCGCCACCTCTCGTTCCGCGCTGCCGCCGAAGAGTTGTCGGTCACACAATCCGCAATCAGCCATCAGATCGCGGAACTCGAGAAGCGACTCGGCGTCAAGCTGTTCGACCGCCACAGCCGACGGGTGGAACTCACCGCAGCCGGAGCGCAGTACCACCCGTTCTTGCGCGACGCCTTCGACCGCATCGCTCAAGGCACCGTGCTCGTCACGTCCACCGTCGCCGGCCGCGAACTCGACGTGCAGGTCTACGTCACGCTCGCCGTGCGGTGGCTGATCCCGCGCCTGCACACGTTCAGCGCAGCGCACCCCGAGATCCGGGTGCGCTTCGACACGAGCCGCCGCGGCTGGGAGTTCGACGAGAACAACGGCGATGTCGGCATCGTGTGCACCGAACATGCCGACCGGCCCAACCTGCACTACACGCACCTGTTCGACGATCAGCTCACACCGGTGTGCTCCCCCAAGCTGAAGCCGATGCGCAAGCCGGCCGACCTGCTCGCCTTCCCACTGCTGCAACTGTTCACCGCGCCCGACGACTGGCACATCTGGCTGACGGCGGCGGCACTCCCCGACTCGCCCCCCAGCATGATCACCTTCGACAGCTACCTGCTCGCGCTGGAGTCAGCGATCGATGGGCAGGGAATCGCCATCGTTCCCCGCTTCCTCGCGGCCAGCGACTTACGCAACGGTCGGCTGATCGCCCCGTTCCCGATCGACGTACCGCACCCCAAGCGCTGGTATCTGGTGTGCCGTAGCGAGCGCCGCAACGACCCCCGGATCGTCGCCTTCGGTGAATGGCTGCGCCGGGAGATCAGTAGTGGGGCGGCGTGATCGCCCACAGCACCTTCACCGGTTTGGCACCGGAGTTGGCACAGCGGTGCGGCTCAGTGCTGGCGAACGAGAAACTGTCGCCAGCCCGCAGGCTGAAGTGCTGCTCACCCACCCACAGGTCGAGCACCCCGTTCATCACCAGTCCCGCCTCATGACCATCATGCGCGTAGAACTCGCTGTCGGCGCCCGGGTGGATCGTGCTGATCAACAACTCCAGCGGACCCGACAGGTTCGGTGAGAGCAACTCCTCGGTGATGCCCAGGCCGGTGAACGACAACTTGCGGCGGTTGCCTGCACGCACGACGACATCGCGTTCGTCAGCGGGGCCTTGTGCCCCGGAGCGGAAGAACCAGTTCATGTGCACACCAAGCACATCGGAGATCTTCTTCAACACACCGATCGGCAAGCGCGACACGTTGCGCTCGATCTGGCTGAGATAGCTCACCGAGATACCTGCGGCCGTCGCCACCTCGTGCAGCGTCATCCCTTTGGCCTTGCGGAGTTCCCGCAGCTGGCCACCGATGACTGTCTCGGCATCGAACTGCCCGTCACCCGACGTCGCTTGCTCTGCTGTGTGCAGCGCTCTGATGGCCATGGGTCAGCTTCGCACGCGTGCACTCTTGGGGTCGTAGAACGGCGACAACTGCACATCGGCGGCGACACGCTCACCGGCGACCTCCACCTCGTACACGCCGGCCTGCCATTCGTGGCCGGTACTGACATAGCCCATCCCCAACGACTTGCCGACGAAGTGGCCGTACATACCGGAAGTGATGCGCCCGACCAGCACACCGTCACGCCAGATCGGTTCGTTGTGATAGAGCAGCTTCGAGTCGTCACGCAGCGCCACCTGCACCAGACGCTGCGGCAGGCCGGCCTCCTTGGCTGCGAGCAGTGCGTGGCGACCGATGAAGCCGCCCGGCTTATCCCACGCGACCACGAAGCCGAGACCCGCCTCCAGCGGGTTCTCGTCGGGCGACACATCGTGCCCCCAGTGGCGGTAGCCCTTCTCCATCCGCAGTGAGTTGAGTGCGTGGTAGCCGCACAGCCGCAGACCGAATGCTTCGCCTGCAGACAGCAGCGTGTCGAACACGTTGGCGGCGAACTCGGTGGCGATGTAGAGCTCCCAGCCCAGTTCGCCGACATACGTGACACGGCTGGCACGCACCCTGGCGTAGCCGAGGTCGATGATCTGCGACGTGCCGAACGGGAAGGCCTCGTTCGACAGATCGGCAGGCGTGAGCGTGGACAGCAGTGCCCGCGAGTTGGGACCCATCAGGCTGAGCGTCGCCATACCCGACGTCACGTCGACCACGATCGCACGGGCGGCGGCAGGGATGTGATCCTTCAACCAGGCGAAATCGCGCACCTGCGTCGCTGCCGCGGTGACGACGAGATAGCGATCGAGTGCCTCGCGGGTGACGGTGAGGTCGGCCTCGATACCGCCACGTTCGTTGAGCCACTGGGTATAGACGATCTTGCCGATCGGAACGGACATGTCGTTCGCACTGATCTGGTTGATCACGGCCTCCGCATCGGGCCCCTCCAACACGAACTTGCCGAACGACGACTGATCGAACAGACCCACGTTCTCGCGCACGGCCATATGTTCGGCCGCTGAGTAGGGGAACCAGTTCTGCCGCCCGTAGGTGTACTCATACACCGGCTCGACACCGGAGGGCGCGAACCAGTTCGTACGTTCCCAGCCGGCCACCTCACCGAAGCATGCGCCGCGAGCCGCAAGCCGATCATGGAGCGGCGACGTGCGCACGTTGCGTGCTGTCTCGGGCTGACGGAACGGCCAGTGCATCGCGTACAGCAGACCCAACGCCTCGACCGTACGGTCGTGCAAATACGCGCGGTTGCGCTGGAACGGCATCACACGGCGAATGTCCACGTCCCACAGATCCATCGGCGGGCGACCGTCGAGAATCCAGTCGGCCAACACCTTGCCCGCACCGCCCGACGACTGGATACCGATCGAGTTGAACCCGCACGCCATGAACAGACCGGGGACGTCGGGCGACTCGCCGAGCAGATACCGATCGTCGGGCGTAAACGCTTCGGGGCCGTTGAAGAACAGCCGGATACCGGTCTCGCCGATGATCGGCATCCGGTTCGCCGCCGCCTCCATCAACGGCGCGATGTGCTCGAAATCCTCGGGCAGCGAGTCGAAACAGAACGTCTCGGGGATGCCCTTCATCCCCCACGGCTTGGCCACCGGCTCGAACCAACCGACGAGCAGCTTGCCGGCATCCTCCTTGAAGTACCCGCACCCGTCCGGGTCGCGCAGCACCGGCATCGTCGAGGAGATGCCCTCGACACCTTCGGTGACGATATAGAAGTGCTCTGCGGCATGCAGCGGGACTACCGCACCCGCCTGGTCGCCGATCTCGCGACCCCACATGCCAGCCGCGTTGACCACGACATCGGCGCGAATGTCGCCGAACTCGGTGCTCACGCCGACGGCGCGACCGTGCTCGACGATGATCGAGTCGACCTTCACATTCTCGCGGATCTTGACACCCTTGGCCCGCGCACCTTTGGCCAACGCCTGAGTGGTGTCGATCGGGTTGGTGATCCCGTCGCCCGGCAAGTGCACACCGCCGACAAGGTCGTCGACATTGGCCAACGGCACGAGTGCCTTGATGTCGGCCGGAGTGATGATGTCGACCTCGAGGCCGAATACCCGCGCCATCGACGCGCCACGTTTCAGTTCCTCGAAGCGTTCGTGATTGGGTGCGACACTGACCGAACCGCGCTGCTGGAAGCCGGTGGCCTGACCGGTTTCTTGCTCCAACGTCTTGAACAGGTTCGTGGTGTACTGCGCCAGCCGAGTGAGGTTCTGCGTGGCCCGCAGCTGACCCACCAGACCCGCCGCATGCCACGTGGTACCGCACGTCAGCTGCTTACGTTCCAGCAGGACAACATCCGTCTCACCGCGTAACGCCAGGTGGTAGGCGATACTGCATCCGACGATGCCGCCACCCACGATGACGACTCGGGCGTGTTCGGGCAGGTCAGCCACGTTGTCCTCCTGTTGTGAAATTTGTGCTTACTATTACACAACTCGATAAGGGGTCAGGTATGAGCGAGCAGGCGAAGGTCGTCATCATCGGCGGAGGCATCGTGGGGTGTAGCGCGCTGTACCACCTTGCGCAGCGTGGCTGCACGGATGTCCTGCTGCTCGAGCGCGACGAACTCACGTCCGGCAGCACATGGCACGCTGCCGGCAACGTGCCCACGTACTCCAGCAGTTGGAGTGTGATGAAGGTGCAGAAGTACTCGGCCGAGCTGTTCACCGAACTGGCCAAGGACCCCGAGTTCCCGATCAGCTACCACGTCACCGGTTCGGTGCGTCTGGCCCACAGTCACGAACGCATCGCCGAGTTCCGCCACGTCACCAGCATGGCCAACGCCAACGGTATGGGCTACGACATGCTCACCCCAGCGCAACTCGTCGAGCGCTATCCCCTGATCGAGACCCACGACCTCGTCGGTGCGTTGTGGGACCCACTCGATGGCGACATCGATCCGTCGCAGGTCACCCAAGCCCTTGCCCGCCGTGCACGTGCGTGGGGTGCCCGAGTTCGCCGCTTCGAGAACGTCGTCAAGCTCGAGCAGCACGCCAACCATCACTGGACCGTCACCTCGCGCACCCGCGAAGGCGACGAGCATGTCATCGACTGCGAGATCGTCGTCAACGCCGGCGGCTACCGCGCTGGCGAGGTGATGGAGTTACTCGGCCGCCACCACCCCATCGCCCAGATGTCGCACCAGTACTACGTGACCGCCGAGATCCCCGAACTCGCCGCCCGCGAGTTCCCGCTGCCGCTGCTGCGCGACCCCGATACCAGCTACTACCTGCGTCAGGAACGCAACAGCTTCATCCTCGGGCCGTACGAGTGGAAGGCCACCGCGATGTGGCGCGACGGCATCCCCGACGAGTTCGCCAACATGCTGTGGGACGACGACCTCGAGCGCATCGCCCCGCAGATCGAGGACGCCAGCCTGCGCGTCCCGGTGCTCGGCGACGCCGGTATTGCCCGCGTGGTGAACGGCCCGATCCCCTACGCCCCCGACGGCAACCCGTACCTCGGCCCCGAGCGCGGGCTGCGCAACTTCTTCCACGCGAACACATTCAGCTTCGGCATCGCCCAGGGCGGCGGCGCGGGCAAGGCCGTTGCCGAATGGATCCTCGACGGCCGCCCCGAGTTCGACCTGTGGTCGATCGACCGTCGCCGCTACAAGGACTACGCGACCACGCAGTACACGATCGACAAGGCGATCGAGGTGTACCAGCACGAGTACGCGATGGGCTTCCCCTTCCAAGAATGGCCGGTCGGCCGCCCCGCCTACACCTCGCCGCTGTACGAACAGCTGAAGGCCAAGGGTGCCCACTTCGGTGCTCGCGGCGGCTGGGAGCGCCCCACCTGGTTCGACCCCGAAGGTGTCATCACCGACCACTCGCTGTCGTTCTTCCGCAAGAACGCGTGGCGTCCGTTGGTGGCCGAAGAGTGCGCTGCTGCACGCAATGGCGTCGCAGTGCTCGACCTGCCCGGTTTCACCAAGATCGAGATCAAGGGTCCGGGCGCGCAGGCGTACCTCGACCATCTGCTGTGCACGAAGCTGCCCAAGGTCGGGAGGATGACCCTGGCCTATGCGCTCCTGCCCGACGGCAAGGTGCTGTCCGAGTTCACTGTCGCTCACCTCGCCGAGGATCACTTTTACGCGGTCGGTGCCGCGAGCGCAGAGTGGCACGACCTCGACGTGCTGGAACACGCCCTGCCCACCGACGGGTCGGTCACGCTCACCAACGTCAGCGCCGACTTCGGCTCGCTGATCGTCGTCGGCCCACGGGCGCGTGAGGTGCTCAGCCAGGTCACCAGCACCCCGCTGGACAACGCCTCGTTCCCGTGGCTGTCGGTACGCGATATCGACACCGCTGTCGGCCCGGTGCGCACCCTGCGCGTCAACTACGTGGGTGAACTCGGCTGGGAACTACACGCGGCCAACGATCAGATCGTGGCGCTCTACAACGCCATCTGGGCAGCCGGCGAGCAGTACGGCATCCGCGACTTCGGTATCTACGCGGTCGACAGTCTGCGGCTCGACAAGTGCTACCGCGGCTGGAAGGGCGATCTGGAGATCGGCTTCTCACCGTTCGATGCCTCGCTCGACCGCTTCGTTGATCTCACCAAACCCGACTTCGTCGGCAAGGACGCACTCGTCGCCGAGAAGGCCAACGGCAGCGCCTGGCGGTTCGTGCCGCTCACGCTCGACGAGGACGGCGACGCCGATGCACCGTTCTGCGCATCGATCTTCGCCGGCGACGAACGAGTCGGCATCGTCACTTCCGGGGGCTGGAGTTTCACGCTGAACAAGAGTGTGGCGCTCGGCTACGTGCGGCCGCAGTACGAAGCCGCAGGTACCAAACTGCAGATCGAGATCTACGGCGAGGTGTGCAACGCCACCGTCGGTGCCGAGCCGCTGTACGACCCGAAGAACGAGCGCCTGCGCGCCTGACTCAGCGCATCCCCTCCAACTGCGAGGCGAGCAACTGCGCGAACGCCGATTCACGCGCCTGCTGTTGCGCCACCTCCGGCGGCAAGGTGCCGGCCGCTCCCATCTGCGAGAACAGGCGCATCAGGATCGCCCCGAGGCGGAAGGACGTCAGCACGTCGTAGTACTCGAGGTCGGTGGCCACGGTGCCGGTGAGCTCCTGCCAGCGTTGCGTCAGTTCTTCGGGGGTGCCGATGCCCGGCAGCGCGGCGTTCGGACCGTCCATCGTCCGCCACCAGGCCAGGTCGGCGCCGGCACCGGCCAGCGACACGGTGTCCCAGTCGAAGATCGACACCACGTCGGTGCCGCGGAACATCACGTTGGCGAACCGTGAGTCGCCCCACGACAGACCGGTCGGCGCCTGGGCTGGGATGTTGCGCAACAACCACTCGTGCCCGGCCTCCAGCGTGTCATGCTGACCACCCGTGGCCGGGTCGTCCAGCCAGCGGCGCCAGTAGGCGAGGTGGTCGCCAAGCCCGCTGACCCCTGCCGGCGGCGCGAGGAACGGCATCTTCGCCACCGGCACCTGGTGCAGTGCGGCCAGCACCTTCACGGCGTTGTCCCACATCGCCCGCCGCTCGTCAGGGTGGGCCTCGAACACGAACCCCGTGGTCGCCCACGGCGGCTGGTCGGCAGGCACCTTGCCGATGATCCGCTCCATCACGAAGAACGGCGCGCCCAGCAGCCCGGGATCGGCCTCGTAGCCGTACACCTTGGGAACGGGCACGCCCGGCACGTCGGCGAGCGCGGCGTACATGTCGTGGTGAACCTCGATGTCGGCCTCGATGTACAGCGGCGAATCGCTGGCGACGCGGAGCACGAAGCCCTGCTCGTGATCGCCCCAGCGCGCCTCGAACATGGCGGTCTCGTTGGCCACGCCGGTGCCTTCGGGCACCTCTGGCTCGGACACCTGCACCACACCGCCGAGGCGTGGCGCGAGCCAGTCGGTGAGCACCCTGCGCAGGGTCTCGGGGTCGCGCTGGGTGCGCTTCAGCTGGATGTGCTCGAGTGCTTCGTCAGCCATGGTGCAGGTTCTCCGGGAACGCGTTCAAGAGGTCGGATCGTTCGCAGTAGGTGTGGCCCACCTCGCCGTCCCACAGCGCCGGGCCGTGGTTCAGCACGTACATCAGGCCCGGACCGTCGAGGTCCTTGCCCACAACGAGGTGCTTGGCCATCGCCATCCACAAGGACGTGCGAGTCGAGATCGTGGTCGCCAACGAGCCACCGGACCAGCGCAGCTTCACGGGCAGTTCCTCGGTGTCCAGCGTCAAGGCGCGCAGGCGCGGCACTTCGACTACCTCGGCGTTGATCTGCACACCATCGTCCAGCACCACCCAGGCGCCGCTGAGGGAGATCTTCCCGCTCGGCTCCCAATAGTGGCCAAGGCCCCATCCGCGGCCGCTCTCCGGGTAGTAGCTGCCGATGATCGAGTGGCCACCCCAAGGGGCCCCGCCGCCTCCGCCGCGCGGACCCGAGGAGTGGTCGCGCCAGCCATAACCGTCGAACGGCAGCGTGTTCTCACCGAACTGCACCGTGCCCGTTGCGTGGTACAGCTGCTCGTAGTGCTCCTTGGCCCAGCCTTGGTCGCTCATGCCGTCGTGGTGCATGTCCCACACCGGCGTGACGAACTCGATCTCCAGGTCGACGAAGAAGCGCTGCTTGATGCCTTCCACTGCGCGACCCGCCGCCATCTCCGCGTTCGAGGTCGGCAGGCCGTAGCCGTCGAACGAGACGTGCCAGCGGCGGAACGGTTCGATGCAGCGGAACCGTGTGTTCGCTCCACCCGGGCGCAGTTCGGGTGCGGTGCGGTGGAACGACCACATCGACAGCACGCCCTCGTCGCCGGGCAGCGTGGCGTAACACATGTCGTGCCACATGGTCCAGTCGTTCGGCACCGTGCCGAGGTGCAGCCACAGCGACACGTTCGTCGCCGGATCGTGCACGGCAAACAGCATGTTCTCGCACCAGAACGGCACGCCAGGGTCTGCGGTGGCGATCGATTCGCGGGATGTCGGCATCCCGTTGGACAGGTCTCTCACAGCTTCCACTCCAGGTGCAGGTTCTCGACCGAACGAAGGCCGGGCGGCCAGGCCGGCGTCGTGCCCGGCTTCATCCAGTAGTCGGGGATACGGCGGTGCCACTCGCGCAGCGCGATGCGCAGCTCTTGGCGCGCCAGGTGCGAACCGCTGCAGCGGTGGATGCCACCGGTGAACGAGTAGTGCGGATTGGGTTCGCGGTCGAAGTGCAACTCGCCTGCGTCGGGCTGGAACGCCGGGTCGGTGTTCGCCGCGCCGAGGTCGATCACCACGACGTCACCCTTGTGCACGGGGCAGCCCATCAGCTCGTCGTCGGCCACCGCCACCCGGTACACCTGCGGCGTGGGGGTCTCCCACCGCAACAGCTCCTCCACCGCCGACGGGATGGTGTCCGGGTTGTTCGCCACCTCCATCCGGAGGTCGGGGCGGTTGGCGAACTGGTGGTAAAAGAGCGTCAACGAGTTGGTGATCGTGTCCAGGCCGGCCAGCAGCAACAGGAAGCAGGCATCGAGGATCTCCTCGTCGGTGAGGCGACGGCCCTCGATCTCACCGTTCATCACCTGTCCCATCATGTCGTCACGCAACGGACCCTTGCGGCGCTCGTCGACGAAGGCCTGGAAGTAGTCGTACACCTTCACCACGACGGCCTGGTTCAGCGCCTCGACCGCGACCGGGTCCGTCAGCCCTTCGCGGTACCCGGGGCGCAGCAGGCCGTCCTTCATCTCCAGCAGGAAGGCCGCGTCCGCTAACGGCAGGCCCATCAACGCGAGGAACACCTGCGTGGGCAACGGGACCGCGAACTGACTGTCGAAACGGCAGCCGCCATCGGCGATGAAACCGTCGATCAATTCGTTGACCAGCGCAGCGATCTGCGGCTCGAGCGCGTTGATCGTGCGCGGCGCGAACATCGGGTCGAGCAGCCGCCGGTAGAGGTGATGGTCGGGCGGGTCGATCTCGATCGGGATCAGCGGACGGTGCGCGCCGCAGATCGGCCCGAACCGCGACGAGTAGATCTCGGGGTTCTGGAACACGCGTTCAGCCGCGGCGCGTGTGGTCGTGATCACCGCCCCGTCGGCACGGAACGCAGCACCCATGCCGCGCATCTGCTGGAAACCCTCGAAGCGCTCGCCGACCTGGCTGTAGAACGCCTGCTGATACGCGCTCAGTTCGTCTGCCATCCGAACCCCCCAGTCCTGATAGGCAAGGGACCCTAGTGCTTCACGGCCGCCGCAGCCAGTTTGGCGTGGTAGCTGCTGCGCGTCAGCGGGCTGGCCTCGACGTGGCCGATTCCCAGTGACTCACCGATCTGCTTCCAGCGCACAAACTCGGACGGGTCGGCGTAGCGCGCCACCGGAAGGTGGTTCGTCGTCGGCCGCAGATATTGACCGATGGTGACGATGTCGACACCGATGGAAGCAAGATCGACGAGCAAGCCGCCGACCTCATCGTCGGTCTCGCCGAGACCGAGCATGAACCCGGTCTTGGTGGTGAGGCCTGCGGCCTTCGCCCGGGACAACACGCCGAGGCTGCGGGCGTAGCCGGCACTGGGGCGCACCGCCCGCTGCAGGCGCGCCACCGTCTCGACGTTGTGGTTGAACACATCGGGCTTGGCGACGAACAGCAGTGCCAGCGACGCGTCATCGCCCTTTGCATCGCTGACCAACGTCTCGACGTTCGTGCCCGGGCGCGCCGCGCGGATCGCGTGCACACAGGCAGCGACATGTGCGAACCCGCCATCGGCAAGGTCGTCACGGGCCACCATCGTCAGCACAGCGTGCGCAAGATCCATCTCGCGAATCGCCGATGCCACCCGCGCCGGTTCGTCGTCGGCGGGTAGTTCGGGTTTCCGTGTGTCCACGAGGCAGAACCCGCACGCACGTGTGCACCGTTCACCGAGCACCATGAACGTCGCGGTGCCGTCGGCCCAGCAGTCGCTGAGGTTCGGACACCCGGCCTCCTCACACACCGTGACCAGCGAGTGCTCGCGGACCGTCTTCTTGAGTGCAAGTACTTCGATCCCCAGCTTCACCTTGGGCCGCAACCACTCCGGCTTGCGGGCCGAGATCGAGAGTCCGTCGGTCACACCGGCTTGTTCCAGGCGAGCCTCTGCACGGTTGCCGGGGCCCTCGCCACGAGAGAACGGCGACAGGTCGTCGGGGCGCACCTTCCAGGCCACATCCTGTCGCTCCAGCACACCGTCGCCCCACAGGTCGGCAGCGCGACGAGCGACGATGTCCGCAACCTTCGCAAGATCGACCGCCACACCCTCTTCTGCCAACGAAGTGACCGGCTTGTCGGGGATGCCGCACGGCACGATGTAGTCGCGCATGTAGCGCATGTCGGGGTCGACGTTGAGGGCGAACCCGTGCATCGTGCGTCCCTTGGCCAGTCGCACTCCGATCGCGCAGATCTTGCGCGGCTGATCGCGGCCCACCCACACACCCGGGTATTCGGCAAGAGTGTGCGCCTCGGCGATGCCGAGTTCGGTGAGCGTGCCGACGATCAGCTGCTGGATCGCGCACACATGATCGGAGGCGCCCAGCGCGTTCGGCACGTTGACGATCGGGTAGCCGACCAGTTGCCCGGGTCCGTGGTAGGTGACATCGCCGCCGCGTTTGACGCTGACCAGTTCCGCACCCACCGACACCGGGTCGACGAGCACGTTGGTGGACAGGTCGGCTCGCGGGCCGTGTGTGAACACATGCGGGTGCTCGAGCAGCAGCAAGTGCTGCTCGCTGCCATGTTCGAAGATCGCCTGTTGGAGGGCGAGCGCCTCGCGGTAGGGCACGCGCCCCAGCCAGCGGACCCGCAGGGGCATTACAGCTCCTGCGACCAGTCGCGTGTCTCGAGGATCTGCTTCACCTTCACGAGGAAGCCGGCCGCGTAGGCGCCGTCGAAGGCCCGGTGATCCCAGGTCATCGCCAGGTGGCCAACTGGGTGGATGACGATCGCTTCGCCGCCGTCGGCCAACGAGGCCACCACCGGCTTGCGCACGATGGCGTCGGTGGAGAGGATTGCGACCTGCGGCTGGTTGATGATCGCCATCGTCAGCACGCTGCCGGAGGAACCGTTGTTGGTGATGGTGAACGTTCCACCCGAGATCTCGTCGGGCGAGAGTTTGCGAGTACGGGCACGGCTGGCGAGGTCGTTGACCTCGCGGGCGATGGCCCGCAAGCGCTTCGAGTCGGCCGAACGCACCACCGGCACCAACAGACCTTCGTAGTCGAGGTCGACAGCGATACCGATATCGATGTAGTTGTGTACGACGAGTTCGTTGTCGCCGACGCTCGCGTTGAGCTGCGGGAACTCGACGAGCGCATCCACCACCGCACGGGTGATGAACGGCAGGTAGGTGAGGCTGAACCCTTCTGCAGCCTTCCACTCACCCTTCACCTTGCCGCGGGCGATGTCGACGTTGTTGAAGTCGACCTCGACCACGCTGAACGCGTGTGGGCTGATCGCCTTGCTGGCCACCATGTGGCTACCGGTGAGCTTGCGGATCTTGCTGAGCGGCACCAGCGTGTCGCGCTCGCCAGCGGTGATGGCCGGCCGCACGGGAGCGGCTGGAATCGCTGCATGCGTGGGCGCCGCGGCGAGCGCCGCGGGTGCAGGTGCGGGTGCAGGTGCAGGTGCAGCCGCGGGTGCCGTGGGCACCTTGCCCTGATGCGAGTCGATGTAGTCGAGCACATCGTCACGGGTGATACGCCCACCAGGGCCCTTGCCGGTGAGGACGTCGGGATCGATGCCATGCTCGGCCACCAGTCGACGAACGACCGGCGACAGCAGACGGTTGTCCTGCGATTGCTCCACGACCGGGGCCTCCACGACAGGAGCCGGGGCCTCCACGACCGGAGCCGGGGTCTCCACGACCGGAGCCGGGGCTTCCACGACAGGAGCCGGAGCCGGAGCGGCATCGGCCGCGCCGACCACCGCGATGACTGCACCCACGGGCACGGTCTCACCCTCGGCGGCACGAATTTCGACCACGACGCCAGCGACGGGCGAGGGCACCTCGGTGTCCACCTTGTCGGTGCTCACCTCGAACAGGGCCTCGTCGGCGGCGACAGTGTCGCCGACCTTCTTGAACCAGCGGGTGATCGTACCCTCGGTGACGGTTTCGCCCAGTTGCGGCAGGGTGACATCGGCCATCTCGGGGCTCCTCTCTACGCGTTCAGGCTGCGGCCGGTGAGCGACAGCACGGTCTCGCCGAAAAGCTCGGTGAGACTGGGGTGGGGTTGGATGAACTCTGCGACCTCAGCCGCCGTGGCTTCCCAGTTGACGGCAAGGTAGCCGCCACTGAGCTGCTCGGTGACCCATGGTCCGACCATGTGCACACCCAGGATCTGACCGGCAGTGCCGTCGGCGTTGCGCTTGGCAATGACCTTCACGAGGCCATCGGGTTCGCCCAGAATCTGAGCACGACTGTTCGCGCGGAACTGATGCTTGGCGACCACGACATCGAAACCGGCCTCGCGGGCGGCCTCTTCACTGGGGCCACTGAAGGCCACTTCGGGGTGGCAGTAGATCGCCCACGGCACCCGGTCGTAGCGAATAGGCATCGGGCCCTCGTTCAGGATGTGCTTCGTGACCAGGATCGCCTCGGCGTAACCCACGTGGGCGAGCGCCGGAGTGTTGATCAGGTCGCCGATCGCGTACACACCGGGTTCGCCGGTGCGGCAGTACTCGTCGACCTCGACGAAGCCACGGTCGGTGACCTTCACCGTCGTTCCCAGGAGACCCAGTTGGTCGGCGAACGGGCGACGGCCGACGCTGACCACGACCGCGTCCACCTCGAGGTTCTCCAGGTCGCCATCGGCGGCACCGAAGTGCACGATGGTGCCGCCGGCGCCGTTGGGTGAATGTCCCAGCACCTTGACGCCGGTGCGGATGTCGATCTGCTTCTTCTTGAACGTGCGCAGCACGACATTGGCGACATCGGCGTCGAGTCCGGGGAGGATCTTCGGCAGACCTTCGAGGATGGTGACCGTTGCGCCGAGGTCGGCGAACGTGCTGGCGAACTCGCAGCCGATCGCACCGCCGCCGATGACGGCGACCCGTTGCGGCACATACGACAGCATCAGTACTTCGTCGCTGGTCATCACCGGGCCAGCAGGGTCGAAGCCGGGAATCGTGCGCGGAACGGAGCCCGACGCCAGGATCACGCTGGTGCCAGTGACCGTGCTGCTGGAACCATCCGGGTGGAGAACGGTGACCGTGCGGTTGGCACCGAGTGAGCCGACTCCGTCGAGGACGGTGATCTTCTTCGACTTGATCAGCCCGCCGAGGCCTTTCACGATGCCGTCGACGATGCGCTGCTTGCGGGCCTGAGCGACCTCGAAGTTGACGACCGGAGGGCTGGACTCGATACCGAACTCCGCCGCGTGAGCGACATGGCGATTGACCGCCGCCGTCTCCAGGAACGCCTTGGCGGGGATGCAGCCTCGGTTCAGACAGGTGCCACCGAGGGCGCCCTTCTCGACCAGCGCAACGTTCAGACCAGCGGACGTGGCGTACAGCGCCGCACCGTACCCACCGGGACCTCCGCCGATGACCACGACGTCGAACTGCTGCTGCTCCATCGGTTCTCGCTCCTTCTCACCCTGCAAATGCTCGAGCAACGGTAGCGGCGATCACACCAGTCTCCAGCGCACCTGCTCCTCAGCGCGGATGAACAACAGTTGCCGATCCTTCGTCGTGAAGCCGTCGGTCGGGAACGTGATTGTGCACGTGGTCGCCTGCACCGTGAAGCCAGTGCAGGAATCGGCAGCCTCGGAGGCCTGCACGGCGTCGACCGGTTTGGGCACACCGACCAACGTGAAATCGGCGATGCCCTTGGGGTCGTCCACACCGGACAGCGTCACGGTGACAGTGAGCACGCCGTTGGCCTCCGTGAAGTCCTCGACCACGATGACCGCATCGCCGGCGACACCCTTGTCGCCTTTCCCCAACGCCTGTGAGTGGTCTTGGTTGGCGATCCGCAGCAACTGGATGCCGCCTGCCAACAGGATTGCGAGGCCGCAGGTGACGGCAAGCAGGAGCAGTGTGCGGGTGCGCATGGCGACCCAAAGGCTACGGGGCCATCACGACCCGCCAACGGGCAGGGCTGAGCGCCAGCCGATCTCGGTGCCGTCGGGGCGGATGTGGTGCCAGTGGCCATCGGCGTCGCGCCACGTGGTGTAGCCGCGGGTGCGCCAGCGGTTGTGGTGACCGCAGGCGGGGCCGGCATTCGCCGCGTCGGTCAGCCCGCCTCGCGCCCACGGCAGTACGTGGTCGACCTGGCATGGTGGGTGGTGACAGCCGGGGCCGAAGCAATGCCGTTCGAGCGCCAACAACACCTCGCGCAACGCACCGGTGAACAGCCGTTGTTTGCGGCCGATGTCGATCACCACGCCGGCGGAGTCGAGCACCACCCGGCGCACATGCCCGACCGCGGCAGCGATCAGCACATCGAGCGGATCCAACTGCACCCCGTGCGAGCTTTCGCAACGGTGCGGCACGTTTGGGTCGAGCGGTTCAGCTGAACCACCCAACGCGGTCACGACCGCGTGTTCCAAGGTGGCCAGGTCGCAGAACACGTTGACCGTCGGCTGTGATGCACCCAACACACCCGACGCTGCAGCGGCGGTGAAGATCGCGACCAGCGCATCGAAACGACGTTGGCGTTCGGTGCGCACCATACGACTGGCCGACATCGCCTCACCGTGTTCGGCCCGACCTGTCTCCCAATCGGCCAAGAACTCCGAATGCGCGAACGCGTCCAAGATCTCGCGCAACTGCGCGCCAGCCACTGCACCGCCGTGCGCGTTCAAGAACGACTTCACCCCCACCTGCGCCAGTGACGCCTCGCGTTCGCGATGCGCACGCTCGTGATCGAGATGCGCGCCATCCGGATCCGCGGCGGCTTCCCACGCCCGCAGCAGCACTGAGTAGTCCTCGAAATCCAGCACCGCGGCCTGGCCGACCAACAGTTCCTCGGCCTCATCCAAATGCGGTTGAACACGCGGGTTCGCCGCCACCACCGCCAACGCATGCAACTGCGCGACACCCATCCCCGACGCCGACGAGAACCGCTGGAGCAGGTGCCCGGCCTTCACAAACCGGGCAGCCTCGGGCAACGACCAATTGCACGCAGCCATCCCCCACGCCCGCGCACCACGATGCCCATCACGACGGAACGCCCCGACCTCTTCCACCCGCGCAACCACCAACGCCAACGCCGACTCGGCGGCACGACGCACACCATCCAACTCACGCGCCAACGCCTCAAGATCGGCAGGCGACATTGCCCGCACCGTGTCGACATCGGGAATGAGGAGCGAACTCATGTACTTAGTGAAGCATGAGGGTGTGACAAGGTAGTTAGGGTCCGACCGTGGGGCCGAGGTCGTTGTTCGATGTGATCGTCGTCATCGACTGGAGCGCCAGTTCGACGCCGAAGCTGGGAGCAGATTCCATCTGGCTCTGCGAACACGGCCAACCTCCGCGCAACATATCGACGCGAGCGGCCACCGAGCGCCACCTGCACCAGCTACTGAGCGACCATCACGAACAACGTGTGCTGGTGGGCTTCGACTTCTCCTTCGGCTACCCGCACGGCTTCGCCGCTGCCGCCGCGCTGCCTGGCAGCCGCCCGTGGGAAGCGACGTGGCAGCACCTCGCCGACTCCGTGGCCGACGATGAGCGCAATCGCAACAACCGGTGGGCCGTCGCCGCCGACCTCAACGCACGTCTTGGCACCAACCGTTTCTGGGGTGCCCCGCCGTCGAATGCCGGGCCACACCTCACCGCCCGCCGACCGCCGGGCACGGCCCCGCTGAGCCTGCGCCACACCGATGCCACGGTGCGGTCCACGTCCGGCCGGCTTCCGTTCGCACCCTGGCAGTTACTCGGCGCCGGCAGCGTGGGCAGCCAGATGCTCACCGGCATCCCCGTGGTGCATCGCCTGCGCCACTCACCGGCGCTGATCGAGCGAGCGCGGGTATGGCCGTTTGAAACCGGGTTCACCATCGACCCGTGCGAGGGTCGCAGCAACGCGATCGTGTTCGCCGAAGTGTGGCCGAGCACTGTGCCACTCGACGCAGGGAGCCACGAGGTGAAGGACGCCCGCCAGGTGCTCACGCTCAGTGCCGAGTTGGCCAAGCTGGATGCCCTTGGCCTGCTGGCAGACCGCTTCGCCCCGACGCTCGATCCGCTGGTGGCGGCCACCGCGCTCGCTGAAGAGGGTTGGGTGTTGCACTGATTCTGGGAATCGTCAAGATCGGCGATTGCCACTAGAAACTCGAGCGCTGTTTCGGTTAATAATTCGCCGGACGACCCGGTTCGGTGTGCCCAGTAGGGGTGGCACCCCGCCTGCGGGGGCGGATTTCTGGAGGCAGCCCATGCGAACCATTCCTGTTCGAGCCGTGCTGGTGCTGCTGACGTGCGCGCTCACAGCGTGCAGCAGCGGCGACAACGCCGCCCCGGATCGTCTCGACACACTCGCACCCAGCGACACACTGCCTGTCGCACGCGCCACGACCACCTCGTCGAGCACCACGTCGAACACCGCCACACCTGTCACCGCCCCCGCCGGCACGATTGCACTGTCTGCCGACGGGCCGTGGAAGCTGGTCGATTCCGCACCCGGCGTCACCGCACCAGGACTCGTCTACGAGTTGATGCCCGGCCTGTGGGCGTACCTCCCCACCGTGGAGGACATCCCGAACGGCATCACCTGGGTGCTCAACAAGGACGATCTCCCCGTCATCGAGGCCTACCTGATGGCCCGGCTCACGTACTTCAAGGCCATAACTTCCAAGCCGATGGACCTTGGCCTTCCTGGCTGGAAGCAGTGGTACGCCGATGGCGGCGCCGCCTATCGGTCGAATCTCGAATCTCGGAGCGCCCAGGGCCAGGTCGCCGATCTCGACGCTGGAGTCGTGCTTCGGCCGCAAGTCATCGGCGAGGATCGCAGCGAGGACACGGCAGTCGTCTTCGATTGCTTCGTCGACGGGGGTGTATTTCGCCTGCCGAACGGAGACCTTGCTCCGGGCTCATCAATCGGCTCGGTGGACTATGGATCTGCGGCCAGGCTGAAACTGGACGGCACTGCATGGATCGTTGAGCAGGTCGGGACGCAACCGGACGCGTGCCTGTGAATCGCGTCGTTGCTCCGATCGCGCTCTTATGCGTTCTTTACGCGGCTGTTCCCGCTGACGCCCAAGGGGTGGGCAACGACTCTTCAACGCCGATCTATATACCGGGGGCGCGGGCGGTGGATGTGCGGAACACTTCGGGGTACCTCAGTCGGTACACCACGATTCCGTCCTCGTCACTGTTCTCCACCACGGGTGGCAGGGGGCAGGCCTGTTCGTTCGTGGCGGGGACGGCGGGGGTGGCGTCGGACGGGCAGCACTACTCGGCGGGGCAGACCGTGTACAGCAATCGCTGGCTGTTCGAGGAGACCACGATCGTCACCGGCGGTGAGACGGCGCCGGTGAATCCCAACGTGAGCAAGGGGGCGCTGCGCGATGCGGTGCGCAGTTTCCTGGTGTTCTGCGACAGTCGCGACCATCTGTTGAGTTACCTACTGGTGTCCCCATCGGACTCGATGCTGAATCCGCACTTCCGCTTGACCTCGTTGTACAACGGGCTGCAACTCACGCAGCCAACGGTGTTCCGCAACCCGGTCGTGGATCGTTGGGGGGGTTTGATCACGCGGTATCCGGCGTGGCTCGCGATCGATCCGGGGTCATGGCGGCCGCACTGGTCGAACTCGGTGTCGTGGCGTGGGTGGTTGATGTACCTCTACGTCACGCCACTGGCACTTGACTTCCATGTGGTGTTCACGCCCGACCCAGCGCAGCCGTCGCCGGCGTTCGACGGCATCGTCCCATGTGTCATCAGAGGCGCGACACCCAGTGCCGACGCACACGCGCTGCCGGCGTTTCCCACACTGCCCGACACCGCGCTACCGGGTGTGAATGGACCGTGCACCTGGACGCCACCCGGGCCAGGCAGCGTGAGCATCGAGGCTCGCATCACGTACAGCGTGACGTTCTGGGCCAACGGGTACACCGAGCAACAGCCCGACTATGTGTGGAGCAGCGCTCCGGCCCGTTTCGCGACCGGCGAGCTCTCATCGGTGAACACGAACCGCTGACGGTTAGCATCGGCCACATGGGCCTTCGCGACCTCGCCAAACGACTCTCCGTCTCCGTCGAGCAGATCGACGACGAGCGCCTGCAAGACCGCTTCACCAACCTCGATGTCACCAAGATCGGTGCCGTCACCCCGCGCACGCAGTCCCGTATCGGCGGCGAGATCACCCGCACACGGATCACGCCGCGTTCCGGTGTGCCATCGTTCGAGATCTCCATCTCCGACGGCACCGGCACGGCCGTCGCGGTATTCACCGGCCGTCGCCATATGCCTGGCCTCGAGCACCACCGTGCCGTGGTGCTGGAAGGTGTGCCGCGAAGTGAGCGTGGCCGAATGGTCATGCTCAACCCCGCGTACACGTTGCTCCCCCACTGATCAGCCGACCAGGATCAGCCGGGCCGCCTCTTCGCTCTCGTCGGTGACGAGGACGAGCACTTCGTCGCCCACGCGCAAGATGGTGTCGCCGCGAGGCATGATCACCTTGTCGTCGCGCAGCACAGCCACCACCGTGGTGTCGCGCGGGAACCCGAGATCGACGATCTCCTTGTCGGCCGCGGGTGAACCTTCGGCGAGCGTCACTTCGGCCAGCTTGGCCTTGCCGCCGCCGAACGACAGCAGCCGCACGAACGACCCGACCGTGACAGCCTCCTGCACCAGACCGGTGATGAGGTGCGGGGTACTGACGGATACGTCGACACCCCACGTTTCGTTGAACATCCACTCGTTCTTCGGGTTGTTCACGCGGGCCACCACGCGCGGCACGCCGAACTCTTGCTTGGCCAACAACGACACGACGAGGTTGTCCTCATCGTCGCCGGTGACCGACGCGACGACGTCCGCATGTTCGAGACCAGCCGACTTCAGCATGCTGAAGTCGCACGCGTCGCCGCGCAGCCAGGTGACACCGGGGATGGTGCTGCCGTACTGCGAGAACACACGAATGTCGTTGTCGACGATCGTGACCTGATGACCGGCACCGACGAGTTGTTCGGCGATGAACCGACCAACACTTCCTCCACCTGCAATGACAACGATCATGATGCGCTCCTAGTGACCGCTGCCGGCGGGGGGGTTGAGGGTGAGCTCGTCGAGATGCGAGATGGCTTCGGTCTCGACGATGAGATAGACGACGTCGCCTTCTTGGACGACGAGGTCGGGCGTGGGCAGGATGGCCGAGCCGAGGCGACTGACGGCAGCGACACGCACCCTGCTGCTCTCCACCTCGGACAGGCGATGGCCCGCCCACTTGGCGCTGAACGAGCGCTCGACGAGCGAAATGCGGGCGCTGGGGTCGACCCACTCGACTGCCGGTGCGTCCGGCACGAGGCGCCGTAGCACGCGCTCAGTGGTCCAGAGTGCCGGAGCGACTGTGGCGATGCCGAGGCGTTGGTACACGGCAGCACGCTGCGGGTCGTAGATGCGGGCGACGACTCGGCTGATGCCGAACGTCTCGCGTGCCACACGGGCGACGAGGATATTGGAGTTGTCGCCGTTGGTGACGGCGGCAACTGCCTCTGCCCGCTCGATACCGGCCTCTACCAGCAGGTCGCGGTCGAAGCCGATGCCGGTGAGCGTCTGCCCGCTGAAGTCGGCGCCGAGACGTTCGAACGCCGCCGGCTTACGGTCGATGATGGCAACGGTGTGCCCCTCGCCGACCAGGTTGCGTGCCAGCGACGAGCCGACTCGGCCGCACCCCACGATGACGACGTGCACGTTGAATTCCCTTCTGATCGACGCGCGATCTAGAAACATGCCTGCAACCCACGTTGCAGTGCTGAACTGTATCCCGACATAGGCTCTCGCCACATATGCTCCAATCGCTCAAGCGCTTGATCATCGGTCGGCCGATCGCCACTGCCGACGAGGGTCACCAACGGCTCAGCAAGAAGATCGCGCTCCCGGTTTTCGCCAGTGACGCCGTCTCCTCCACCGCCTACGCCACCGACGAAATCCTCGTTGTCATGCTCGGCGCTGGCGCCGGCTACGCGGCGTTCACCAAGCTGATCCCGATCGCGATCATCGTCGCCGTGCTGCTGGTGATCGTGGTCACCAGCTACCGCCAAACGATCTTCGCCTACCCCAGTGGTGGCGGCAGCTACATCGTCAGTCGCGAGAACCTCGGCGACGTACCGGCACTGGTCGCCGGCTCGTCGTTGCTTGTCGACTACATCCTCACGGTCGCCGTGTCCGTGGCAGGTGGTGTACTCGCCATCCGGTCCGCATTCGGCTTCGACCACAAGTGGACCGTGCCGATCTGCCTCGTCTGCATCCTGCTGATGACGCTCGCCAACCTACGCGGCCTCAAGGAGTCGGGCGCACTGTTCGCCCCGCCCACCTACATCTACGTCATCTCCTTGGTGACGCTGATCGTCGTCGGCCTGGTGCGCGTGTTCTGGTTCCACCTCGGCCCGATCGATCCGGCCAAGGTGAGCGAGGAGGCCACACACTTCTCCGAACTGCACAAGGCCATGGGCCTGATGGTCTTGCTGAGAGCCTTCTCGTCCGGCGCAGTTGCGTTGTCCGGCGTCGAGGCGGTCTCCAACGGAGTGCCCGCGTTCAAGAAGCCCGAGAGCCACAACGCGGCGCACACGCTGATGTGGATGGGCGTCATCCTCGGCACGTGCTTCGTCGGCATCTCCGTGCTGGCAGCACACCTCAAGCCATTCCGCGGCGACAACGACCCGACGGGTATCGCCCTCATGGCCGAACACGTCTACGGCGGCAAGGGCATGCTGTTCTGGATCATGCAGATCAGCACGTTCGCGATCTTGATCCTCGCAGCGAACACGGCGTACGCCGACTTCCCTCGCCTCTCCAGCATCATCGCCAAAGACGGTTTCCTGCCTCGCCAGTTCTCCAACCGTGGCGACCGCCTAGTGTTCTCCAATGGCGTGATCTTCCTGGCCGCCGTTGCCAGCGTGCTGATCGTCGTGTTCAACGGCGAGATCTCCAAGCTGATCCCGCTCTACGCGTTCGGCGTGTTCACCGGCTTCACGCTCAGTCAGACCGGCATGGTGGTGCACCACATCCGACTGAAGGAACCGCACTGGAAGGCCAGCCTGGCGATCAACGCGCTCGGCGCAGTCACTACCGGCGTCATCGCAATCATCGTGGTCGTTTCGAAGTTCATGAAGGGCGCATGGATCCCCGCTGCGCTGATCCCGATCATGGTCACGATCTTCTTCAGCATCGGCAAGCACTACCGCCGTGTGAAGACCGCCCTCGTCGTGCCCGTCGGCTACAAGGCCGTGCGCCGCACTCACTATGTCGTCGTGCTCGTCGGCAAGGTGAACCGCGGCGTGATCGATGCCATCGGCTACGCGCGCAGCCTCAGCCCCGAGCGCATCATCGCCCTCTCCGTGGTGCAAGACCCCGAGGAAGAGCGCGCGTTGCACGCCCAGTGGGATGAGTTCAACATCCCGATCGAACTACACACCGTGTCGTCGCCGTATCGCGAGCTCACCCGCCCGGTGATGGCGTTCCTCGACGAGATCGACCAGGAACGCCACGACGACATCATCACCGTCGTGATCCCCGAGTCGGTCACCAAGGTGTCCTCGCAGTGGTTGCACAACCAGTCGGCACTCGCACTGAAGGCACGCCTGCTCTACCGCCCCGACACGGTGGTCGTCAGCGTGCCCGTGCACATCGACTAGCAACGACCGGCACGGAATATCGCCGCAGCAGGCCAGGTTGGCTTGCGGTATGCGAGTCATCATCTCCGGGGCCTCAGGCCTCATCGGCACAGCACTCACCCAGTCGCTACGCGCCGACGGCCACGAGGCCATCGCCCTCGTGCGGCGGCCTGCGCGAGACGGGGAGATCAGCTGGGATCCGGCACACGGTGTGCTCGCCGCCGACGCGCTCGACGGCGCCGACGCCGTGGTGCATCTCGCCGGCGCTGGCATCGGCGACCATCGCTGGACGGACGACTACCGACGCGAGTTACTCGACAGCCGAGTGAAGTCCACCACGCTGATCGCGAACACCATCGCCGCCTCGGCGAATCGCCCGCCCGTGCTGCTGAGCGGTTCAGCGATCGGGTTCTACGGCGCCAGTGATGGCCGCGACCTCGACGAGACATCACCCGCCGGCCCGGGCTTCCTCGCCGACCTGTGCGTGCAATGGGAGGCCGCAACGGATGCCGCATCCGCCGTCGGGGTGCGGGTGGTCCACCTCCGCACGGGCATCGTGCTCACCGCCAAGGGCGGCGCACTGAAGAAGATGCTGCCGCTGTTCAAACTGTTCGCCGGTGGCAAGTTCGGCAATGGCAAGCAATGGCAGAGTTGGATCTCGCTCCCTGATGAGGTCGCAGCGATTCGTCACCTCATCACGACGAACGTCGGCGGAGCGGTGAACCTCACGGCCCCCGCCCCGGTGACGAACGCCGAGTTCACCAAAGTGCTCGGCTCGGTGCTGCACCGTCCGACGCTGCTGCCTGTTCCGCGTTTCGGCCCGGCCTTACTGCTGGGCGGGGAACTCGCCGACGCACTGCTGTACACCGGGCAGAAGGTGCTGCCTCACGCACTGCAGGCGTCGGGCTTCGAGTTCCAGCACTCGACGTTGGAGGTCGCCCTGCGGGCGGCGCTGTAGCTCAGGGCATCAGCCCTTGAGTGCTTCGATCTCGAGCACGATGGACACCTTGTCGGCGACCACGAAGCCACCTGCCTCGAGCGCAACGTTCCATGCCAGACCGAAGTCCTTGCGGCTGATATCAGTTGCCGCGCTGAATCCGGCCTTGGTGTTGCCCCACGGGTCGGTGGCGACTCCGTGGAATTCGAGGGCGAAGTCGACCGCCTTGGTGACACCCTTGATGGTGATGTCGGCGTGGAGCACGTAGTCAGTGCCGGAGGCTTCGATTCCCGTGCTGACGAGCGACCACGTCGGGTTGTGCTCGATGTCGAAGAAGTCGGTGCCGCGGAGGTGCCCGTCGCGACCTTCGTCACGGGTGTCGATCGAGTTGGCAACGACGGTGGCCTCGACCTTGGACTGCAACGGGTTGTCGGCGACCGTAATGCTGCCGGTGAACTCGTTGAACTGGCCGCGGACCTTGGCCACCACCAGATGGCGCACGACGAAGCCGATGTGCGAGTGGCTGGCGTCGACGGTCCAGGTGCCAGCAGTGAGGGCGGCGAGGGTGTCGGGTGCGGTGAGGGGGCTGGGTGCGGTGAACATGGGGAGTGTCTCCTGTGGGTAATACTTGACTAGAAAGGTCATTATTACCTCACAATCATTGTGTTCACAACTATTTGTGCCAACAACTCTTCTACTACTCTGTCGAAATGCCCGCCACATGGCTCACCTCCGCCGAACAGACCGCGTGGCGGAATTTCATCACCACACTCCCCGACCTCACTGCAGCATTGGAGGCCGACCTCGCTCCGTACGGTCTGACGCTGGGTGATTATGAGGTGCTCGTGTTCCTGTCCGAAGCAGAGGAAGATCGCTTGCGCATGTGCGATCTCGCCGGGGCGCTGCGACTGTCACCCAGCGGTCTCACGCGTCGCCTCGATGGCCTGGTGAAGGTCGGCTGGGTCGAGCGCGAGTCGAGCGCCAGCGACCGACGTGTGATGTACGCGCACCTGACGCGAACCGGCCGCTCGAAAATGGATGAAGCCGCGCCGCATCACGTTGCCAGCGTGCGCCGCCACTTGCTGAATCCGATCGGCGACGAGGGTGTACAGAAGCTGGGAGACCTGTTCCTCCTCGTGCGCGAGCACCTCCACGCACTGCTGGCCGTATGAACGAGGAGCTTCCACTCCCCCGTGGCTTCCACGCGTACGTCACCAACGTGGGCGTAAAGGACAACACCGACGACTTCACGATCGTTGCTGCCGACGCACCGTGCACCACCGCCGGCGTGTTCACCAAGAGTTCCTTCGCCGGCCCCAGCGTGATCGTCAGCCGAGCCCATGTGTCCAGCGGAACGGCTCGCGCGATCGTCGTACTGTCGAAGAACGCCAACGTCGCAACAGGTGCCGCAGGTTTGGCCGACGCGCACGAGGTCGTCGCCGGGGTTGCCGCAACGCTGGACTGCGCAGCCACCGACATTCTCATCGCGTCCACCGGGGTCATCGGACGTCGCTACCCGATGGACCGCATCCGCGCCGGTCTCGCCGCGATCCCTACTCCCCTGCCGGGGACAGACGCCGGAGCCGTGGCCCGCGGAATCATGACCACCGATACCGTCCCGAAGACTGCCTCTGCTGTCGTCGGCGACGTGCGCATCGTCGGCGTGGCCAAGGGTGTCGGCATGATCGAGCCCGATATGGCGACGATGATCGCGATGTTCTTCACCGACGCAGCACTTGACGCCACCACCCTCGACGCGGCCTTTCGTTCGGTCATCGACCGCACGTTCAACTGCGTCTCGGTCGACACCGACACGTCCACGAGCGACACCGCAGTCATTCTTGCGAGTGGCGCAGCCGGGCCGATCGACGTCGCCGAGTTCACGGCTGGGCTGTACGCGGTCGCCGAGTCGCTCACCAAGCAAGTGGCCCGCGACGGCGAGGGCGCGGAAACGCTCATCGAGGTCACCGTCGACGGCGCCGTGTCGTACGAGCAGGCCAAGCGTGTCGCCAAGGCGATCGTCAACTCGCCTCTCGTGAAGACCGCAGTGCACGGTGCTGATCCCAACTGGGGCAGGGTGGCGATGGCCGTCGGTAAGAGCACCTCCTCCGCCGAGGTCGATCAGGACACGGTCGTCATCCGCTTCGGTACACAGGAGGTCTACCCGGCACTGCTGGACGAGACCGGCCTGGCGGCACTGTCGGAGTACATGCGCGGCGACGATGTACTCATCCACGTGACGCTCGCTGCGCCCGACGGCAGCCGTGGCAATTCCACGGCCACCGTCTGGGGCTGCGATCTCACGGATGGTTACGTGCGGATCAACGCCGACTACACGACGTGAGCGGCGATCACTTCGGTGGCATGCGAATGCCGCCATCCACGCGGATGGTCTCGGCATTCATGTAACTGTTGGTAACGCACTCGATCACCATCGAGGCCAGCTCGGCCGGGTCGCCGAGGCGCTGCGGGAACAGCACACCCTTCTGCAGGTTGGCCTTGAACGCCTCGCTGCCCTCACCGTGGCCGTAGATCGGCGTGTCGATGAGACCGGGAGCGACAGTGTTGACGCGCACGCCGATCGCTGCGAGATCGCGAGCAACGGGCAGGGTCATGCCGACGACGCCGCCCTTGCTGGCGGAGTAGCTGGCCTGGCCGATCTGACCATCGAAGGCAGCGACGGAGGCGATGTTGACGATCGCGCCGCGCTCGCCGTACTCGAGCGGTTCGTTGGTGCTCATGGCCGTGGCGGCAATGCGGATGCAGTCGAACGTGCCAACGAGGTTGATGGCAATGACCTTCTTGAACGCATCGAGGTCCGCAGCGGCGTCGTAGCCACCCTTGCCCACGGTGCGCTGCGCCCAGCCGATACCCGCGGAGTTCACCAACACGCGCAACGGCCCCATGCTCTTGGCCATCTCCACCGCGTTGATGATGTCGTCGGTGTTGGTGACGTCGACCTTGCAGAACGCGCCGCCGATCTCGTCGGCGAGTTCACGGCCCTTCTCCTCCTGCACGTCGGCCACGACGACCTTCGCGCCCTTGGCGGCCAACAGGCGGCATGACGCGGCACCGATACCCGACGCGCCACCCGTGACGATTGCACTTGCTCCATTGATGTCCATACCCGAGACGATACGCGGACCTTGCAACGAGACCACAGTCGGCGCGACGCTGAACTGGAGGGGCCATGGAACCGAGCCTGACCCACAGGATGATGCCGTCTACGGAAGTGATCGAACGCGGTCGCCGACGGTTGCACTGGAACACCGCGTTCATCGCCCTACTCGGAGTCGGCAGCTACTGGGGCCTGGTGTTCGCCCCCATACGGTTCTGGCTGCGGGTAGTCGCTGCAATGGCGCTCGTCGTGGCGGCAGTGGCCACCGCAACCAATGTGATGCACGTCGGCAACCACGGTGCATTCAGCCGGAACACCCGACGCTCGCGTGTGGCCGGCTGGAGTTCCGACCTGCTGGGCGCCAGTTCGTACCTCTGGCGGTTCAAGCACAACCAGCTACACCACGGCAACACGAACGTGGTGGGGTTCGACACCGATATCGACCAGATGCCGCTCGCCCGGCTCGCGCCGCAACAGCCATGGAAGCCGATACAGCGCTACCAGCATGTCTACATGTGGGTGCTGTACGGCTTCCTCACCCTGCAGTGGTTCGTGATGTCGGATTTCGCCACGCTCGTGAAACGACGGGTCGGCGATCACACGCTGCCGACGAAACCTCGCGCTCGCGACGTCGCGCTGATCCTGCTCGGCAAGGCGATCCACCTCACCTGGGCGATCGTGATCCCCATGTTCCTGCACCCCTGGTGGGGCGTACTCGCGTTCTACCTCGCGATCTCCTGGTCGGTCGGGTTCCTCCTGGCGAACATCTTCCAACTCGCCCACTGCGTGGACATCGCCGAGTTCTTCGACCCCGACGCCCCCCGCCGCGGACCGGACTTCGAACTGCACCAACTGCGCGCCACCGTCGACATCCGCTGCGGCGTACCCGCGATGCGACCGTTCGTGCACTGGCTGATGGGCGGCCTCGACTTCCAGATCGAGCACCACCTCGCACCGAAGTTGCCGCACAATGTGCTGCACCTCGCTGCACCAGAACTGCGGGCCGCCTGTGCCGAGCGAGGCGTGCAGTACAAGGTGCACCCCAGTATCACCGCAGCGGTCAGGTCGCATTACCGCTGGCTACGCACGATGGGGCGCGACCCGTCGGTGGGTTGAGGTCAGTCGAACAACGAAGTCTGCGCCGGTGCCGCGGAGGCCGTTGGTACCTGCTCGGTGAACGGGCCGTTACTGGCCACCACGGCCAACCGGTCGACGAGGTCGTTCATCGGGTTACCGCTGTGTCCCTTCACCCACTGGAACGTGGGCGTGCGCTCCGCCACCAGCTCGACGAGCGGCATCCATATGTCGGTGTTGGCCACCGGTTCCTTCTTCGAGTTCCGCCAGCCGTTGGCCTTCCACTTCACCCACCAGCGATCGCGGAAGCAGTGCACGACGTAGGTGCTGTCGCTGACGATGGTGAGGTCGCCCGGTAACGCCTTCAACGCCTCGAGCACAGCCTGCAACTCCATCCGCTGGTTCGTGGTGTGCGGCGCGCCGCCACTGCCGCACGTCGCACCGTCGGGCGCCACGGCCCACGCCCAGCCGCCTCGTCCAGGGTTCCCGGCGCACGCACCGTCGGTGTAGACGGTGGTGTTCGCAGTGGAGGTCATTGCGCGTAGGGTACCCGCCGGCCGAGCGGGTCCCTGCGTCACACCCAGTTCATACGGTCGGCGCCGATTACCGGCGGGTAGCCCTGGCAGACTGCCACCCATGATCTTCGACGGCTTCGTCAATCAGCTACCCGACACCGACCCGGGCGAGACGTCCGAATGGCTCGACAGCCTGGATGCGGTGATCGAGGTGCACGGCAAGTCGCGTGCCCGGTTCTTGCTCTCCAAGCTGCTCGAGCGGGCCAGCGAGGCCCAGGTGAGCTTCCCGGCCACCGTCACCACGCCGTACATCAACACCATCCCCCGCGAATCCGAGCCGTGGTTCCCGGGCGACGAACACATCGAGCGTCGAATCCGCCGCTTCATCCGCTGGAACGCGGCGGTCACCGTGGTGCGAGCGAACAAGCAGGCCGACGGAATCGGCGGCCACCTCAGCACGTTCGCCAGCTCCGCCAGCCTGTACGAGATCGGCTTCAACCACTTCTTCCGCGGCAAGGACGACGGCACCGCCGGCGACCACGTGTACTTCCAGGGGCATGCCGCCCCCGGCGTGTATGCCCGCGCATTCCTCGAGCGCCGGCTGGAGGAATCCGACCTGGAGAGCTTCCGCCGCGAGATCGGTCGCGGCGGGAAGGGTCTCTCCAGCTACCCACACCCGCGTCTGATGCCCGAGTTCTGGGAGTTTCCCACCGTCAGCATGGGCCTCGGCCCGATCACCGCGCTCTACCAGGCGCGCTTCAACCGCTACATGCTGAACCGTGAACTCGACGACACCAGCCAGAGTCGTGTGTGGGCCTTCCTCGGCGACGGCGAGTGCGACGAACCCGAGACGCTCGGCGCGATCTCGCTGGCCAGCCGCGAGAAGCTCGACAACCTGGTGTTCGTCGTCAACTGCAACCTGCAGCGCCTCGACGGCCCCGTCCGCGGTAACGGCAAGATCATCCAGGAACTCGAAGCCACCTTCCGCGGAGCCGGATGGAACGTCATCAAGGTCATCCACGGATCGAAGTGGGACGCACTGCTGGCCAAGGACAAAGACGGTGTCCTGCTGAACAAGATGAACACCACGGTGGACGGTCAGTACCAGCGCTACGGCGTGGAGAAGGGCGCCTACATCCGCGACAACTTCTTCGGCCCCGACCCTCGTCTGCGGCAAATGGTGGCCCACCTCGAGGACACCGACCTCGAGAACCTTCCCCGCGGCGGCCACGACTATCGCAAGCTGTACGCCGCCTACAAAGCCGCCACGGAGAACCTTGGTTCCGGTGCGCCGACGGTGATTCTGGCGAAGACGATCAAGGGTTGGACACTCGGCCCCGGTATCGAAGCTCGCAACGCCACCCACCAGATCAAGAAGATGACGAGCGAGCAGTTGATCGCCATGCGCGACCGCCTGCACCTACAGGACGAGATCCCCGACAACGCGTTCGCGAATGGCAACATCCCGTATTACCGACCCGGCGAAGACACGATCGAGTACCAGTACATGATGGAGCGTCGCCGTGCGCTCGGCGGCAGCATCCCCAAGCGCATCATTCGTCAGCGCAAGGTGTTGAACCAGCCCACCGACAGCACGTTCGAAGAGCTGCGCAAGGGTTCGGGCGAACAGGAAGTCAGCACCACGATGGGTTTCACCCGCCTGCTGCGCAACCTGGCCCGCGACGAAAACATCGGCCAGTACGTCGTACCGATCATCCCCGACGAAGGCCGCACGTTTGGCATGGACTCGCTGTTCCCGGCACTGAAGATCTACGCATCACAGGGCCAGAAGTACGAGCCCGTCGACCACGACCTGCTGCTCAGCTACAGCGAGTCGACCAAGGGGCAGATCCTCGAAGAGGGCATCAACGAAGCGGGCGCGATGGCTAGCTTCATCGCTGCCGGCACGGCCTACGCCACCCGCGGAGTCCCCACGATTCCCTTCTACACGTTCTATTCGATGTTCGGTTTCCAGCGTGTTGGCGACCTCATCTGGCAGGCCGCCGATGCACGCACACGTGGCTTCCTGATGGGAGCCACCGCCGGGCGAACCACGCTTCCCGGAGAAGGGCTGCAGCACCAGGACGGCCACTCACTGGTGCTGGCCAACACTGTGCCACCGTGCCAGGCGTACGACCCCGCCTTCGCCTACGAAGTGGCCACCATCGTGCAGGCCGGCATCCAGCGCATGTACAGCGCCGACACTCCCGCTGAACTACGCGATGTCTTCTATTACATCACGCTGTACAACGAGAACTATCAGATGCCAGCGATGCCCGAGGGTCTGCAACCCTCCGACGTCATCCGCGGCCTCTACCGTTGGAAGGCCGCCGAGGGCGACTTCCAGCGACGGGCGACCCTGCTGTTCAGCGGCTCGGCACAGGGTGCAGCACGCGCTGCGGCGCAGGAGTTGGCCGAGCAGCACGGCATCGGTGTGGATCTCTGGTCGGCCACCTCGTACAAGGCACTGCGCGACGAAGCCCTCTCCAGCGAACGCTGGAATCGCCTACACCCCAGCCAGACAGCGCGTGTGCCGGTCGTCGCGCAGTTACTCGCCGACACACCCGGGCCGGTGGTCGCCGTCACCGACTTCATGAAGGTCGTGCCCGAACAGGTCGCCCGCTTCCTTCCCGGGCGCACGTTCCTGCCGCTCGGAACGGACGGTATGGGCCGCAGCGACACCCGCGAAGCGTTGCGCCGGTACTTCGAGGTCGACGCTGGCCACGTGGTCGTCGGAGTGCTCAGTGCACTCGCCGCCGACGGCTTGTGCGGTGCCGAGGAGATCGAGGCCGCCATCGCCCGCCATGGCATCAACCCGGAAGCCGACGACCCGCTGGCCGTCTGACGGCAGCGCTCAACAGTCGGGTCAGCGGCCGCCGAGGACGTCGGCGGATATTCCCGAAAGCATCGGCCGCGGTAACCAGTCGTTGCGCCCCGGGAGCAGACACGGGTTGAAGTAGACATCGTGGTTCAGTTCCTCGCGCCACCGGCCGAGGAGTAGGTCGAGTTCATCCTGGGTGTGTCCGGCGACTCGCGTGACACTCTCGAAGTGGTACCACTGCGCCGCAGGTGTCCACACGATTCGGTAGCCCTCGCGGCGCACGCGCAGACACAGGTCGACGTCGTTGAAGTTCACCGGGAACGCCTCGTCGAAGCGACCGACCGCGTCGAACACCTCACGACGCATCGCCGCCGCCGCCGCCGTCACACCGCTGCACTCACGAGGGATCGTGCACATGCGCTGCGGCCCCACTGCCGAGCCGGGCCACCCGAACAGCGAATGGATGGGTCCATCGGCATACAGATGGCCACCGTGCTGCAGGCGTCCATCGGCGAACAGGAGTCGGGCGCCCACCATGCCGACATCTGTGGACTGCAAGTGCCCAACGAACTCGCCGATGCTGTCGGGGGCGATCAATTCGGTGTCGTCGTTGAGGAACAGCAGTGCGTCGCCGGATGCTGCGTCGGCACCGACATTGCACTTGCGGGAGAAGTTGAACGGCTCGTCGAACGGCACGATGCGAAGCTTGTCGCCGCCGACTCTGGCCAACTCCTCGAGTACGGCCGGTGGGGTGACCGAGTCGGCGACCACGATGTATTCCACCGAGGGGTAGGTGCTGTTCGCCTCGATGGACGCAACAGCGTCGACCACGTAGTACCGCACCTTGTCCCAGACGACCCCACTGCTGCCGCGGGTGGGAATGACAACGCTCACGAGCGGCGTCGAACTGAGCCGGCGGCGAACCGTGTAGGTACCCCGAAGGGAGCCATGGAGAACCGTCGCATCGATGCCAACGCGCGCACAGTGATCAGCAACAGCACGGCGACCGGCATCGAACGCGTACGGCTTCGCGTTCTCGTCAGCGGCGACGCTGTCAGGGGCCTGACGCCAGTGATACAGCACCCCGGGTACGTGAACGACCGGACCGACCTCGCCCAACCGCAACACGAGGTCGTGATCCTGAGCACCGTCGTACCCGTCGCGGAAGCCGCCTACGGCGTTGACGGCCTCGCGGCGCGCCACGACGAAGTGCGTGATGTAGTTCTGTCCGCGAAGCCGCTCGGGGGAAAAGTCGGGTTTGTAGAAGGGGTCGAACGGCCGGCCGCTCGCAGTGAGAATGTCGTGATCGCTGTACGCCAGCACAGCCGCAGGGTTGGAGTCGAGCGCCGCCACCATCTGTTCCAGAGCAACAGGGTCGAGCAGATCGTCGTGATCGACGAGCGCGATGTACTCGCCGCGGGCGCGCTGCAATGCGTCGCAGCTGGCAGCCACGATGCCCCCATTGACTGCACGATGCACCACGACGCGCCGACGATCTGCCGTCGATGCCCGGTCGAGCACACGCCGCACCGTGTCGTCGGGCGAGCCGTCATCGACGAGGATGTGCTCGAAGTCGACGAACGTCTGACCTGCCACCGACTGCAGCTGCTGCAACAGCAACTGCTCGGGAGTGTTGTAGACCGCGGTGAGCACCGACACGCGCGGCGAGAGCGGCGAATTCGACGCAGCTACCCGGCCACGCCGCGCACCCCTCCTGCGTGCCTGGCGAGCACCGAGCGAGCGACCGATCCAGCGTCGATACGACACCAGGAGATCCTGTTGGGCCCGGTCGAGCTCGGTGCGTAGCACGATGAGCCGACCCAACCGCTCTCCGATGGCGGCCTCTCGTTCGCGAGCAGTGCCGGAATGGGGCGCGCCTTCCTGCGGCGGCACCGGCGGCGGAGGTGCGGCCCGCCGCAGCCGCGCGAGCACGTGGTGCAGCAGGGCGACGCGCCCTCGCACCGGCAACGTACGCACGAGTTGGCGCCGACGGGCGATCGCGACTGAACGTTCGAGGCGAGCGACCTCCGCGTCGAGCAGACCGAGATCGGGCAGCAGATCGCTGTCGGTGGCGTCGGGCGCTCCCACCGCCGCAGCAACGTCCGCAAGGTCGCGAGCAACGACGTCGAGTCGACGGGTCAGCGCGGCTGCGCGACGGTGAAGGTCGTCGAGCTGGGTCATCTGCGCAGGCGGGCCACGACCCCGCGGAGGCCGGACCACCACGCACTGGGACTCACCAGATCAGCAGACAGCGAACGCAGCGCGGCACGACGGCTGACCGCCAGCGGGATCGCTTCGATGATCATGCGGGCCTCGGCGCGCGCTGCCGCGAGTTCTGCGCGCAAACGCTCGATCTCGTCGGAGTCGGACATGCCCTCACGCTAGCGGCGTGCCCCAGTCTGCACGGAGGTGCCCGGTAGCATGGGAGGGTCATGAGCACCACCGGAGGCGCCTCCACGGAACTGCGCATCATCTCCGCCAAGCGGACGATCCGGCAGCACGTGCTCGACATCATCAGCTTTCGCGAGTTGCTCGCGACGCTCGTGCACAAAGAACTGAAAGTGCGCTACAAGAACTCGAGCATCGGGTTCGTCTGGTCGATGATCCAGCCGCTGTTTCTGCTCACCATCTACGGCATTGCCTTCTCGATCCTTGGGCAGGGGTTCCGGGCCTTCCCCGTGTGGTTGATGAGTGGCCTCGTCGTCTGGACGTTCGTGAACACGGCGATGACGACCTCCACCGAATCGATCACTGCGAATGCCATCCTCGTCGGCAAGGTCAACTTCCCTCGTGCTGTGCTGCCTCTGGCCACGCTGGGCTCGGCGTTCGTCCACTTCTGTCTGCAACTCGGCACGTTGACCGCCGTACTCATCGCGGTGCGGCATCACATCGACGTTGCGTACGTGTGGCTGCTACCGCTGGCTGTGTTGGCACTCGGACTCTTCCTGGCTGCAATGGGCCTCATCCTGTCCGTGGCGAACGTGTACGCCCGCGACACGCAGCATCTGCTGAACCTCGCCCTGATCGCGTTCTTCTGGGGCAACCCGATCATCTACGAATACATCCGACTGCAAGGTTGGCTCAGCCACCACCACCTGCCCACGTGGCTCCCGCTCACCAACCCGGTCACCTCCGTGGTGATCATCTTTCAGCGAGCCTTGTACGGCACCGACCACGTGACCGGCCGCAACCTGCTTCCGCCCGATGGGCCGCTCTGGTATCTGCGCAACATCGCCATCATCGCCGTCGTCTCGATTGCGCTGCTGGCCATCGCGCTGCGCTTCTTCGACCGCCACGAAGGCAACTTGGCGGAGACGCTCTGATGGACGCCATCGTCGCCAGCGGCGTCTCCAAAGTCTTCCGCCTCCACACTGCGCAGGCCGACTCGTTGAAGGATCGGGTGATCCATCTCGGTCGCTCGAAGCGGCGCGACTTCACGGCCTTGCACGAACTCGACCTCACCATTCCGCAAGGGCAGACGCTGGGCATCCTCGGCCACAACGGCTCAGGCAAGAGCACCCTGCTGAAGTGCATCAGCGGCATCCTGCGACCCACCACCGGTCAAGTGCAGCTGAGAGGTCGCATCGCCTCGCTGCTCGAACTCGGTGCGGGCTTCCATCCCGACCTCACCGGGCGCGAGAACGTCTACATCAACGCAGCGTTCCTCGGGATCAGCCGCAAGGAGATCGAGCGGCGCTTCGACTCGATCGTCGACTTCGCTGAACTGGACACGTTCATCGACGAACCGGTCAAGCACTACTCCAGTGGCATGTATGTCCGCCTCGGCTTCGCCGTCGCGATCAACCTCGACCCCGACATCCTGCTGGTCGACGAGGTGCTCGCCGTGGGTGACGAGGTCTTCCAGTTGAAGTGCATCAACCGCATCAAACAACTCCAAGCCGCCGGCCGCACGATCGTGTTCGTGACCCACAATGCCGACACGGTCCGCGAGATCTGCGATCGGGCGATCGTTCTCGACCACGGACGGGTCATTGCCGACGGCGAGCCCGGCGAGAGCATCCGCGTGTTCCGAGAGCACTTGCACGCGCACTCACATGAATCTGCCAGCACGGTGCACTCAGCGGCGGATGGAGCCTCCATCACGAGCGTCACCGTGCAACACGCCGGTCAGTCGCACGGACACTCATACATGACCAGTGGCGACGCGCTCACGATTGAGATTGCGTACGAAAGCGCCGAACCGATCGACGACGCGCAGCTCGAGATCGAACTGCTCGACCGGCTGGGGCGCACGGTGTTCCGCACCGATACCGACCGTCTGGGCACACCGCTCGGCCGGCTCGACGGCAAGGGTACGGTCAGTTTCTCCACCGGCTCCGTTCCGCTGCTCGACGGCGACTACGCGCTCTCGGTGAGGCTCAGCGACCGACGCCACGATCGCCTACTCGACCTGCGTGAGGGTGAGCAGAGCCTCTCGGTGGTCAGCCACCAGCGGGCAGCGGGTTACACGGCGATCAACTTCGACGTCGCGCACGTGTACGCCGAAGGCCCGGCTCAGCCCTGAAGCCTCGCTTCGTCGATCAGTAGTTGCAGTCCGGAACGCAGCGACACGCTGGGTTCCCAACCGAACTGACTGCGGATCAAGGTGATGTCGGGTCGACGCTGCAAAGGATCGCCTTCGCGTTCGGGAGGCATCGGCGCGTTCACGATCGGGCTGCTGGAACCGACGAGTTCAACGACCAGTTCGGCGAGCTCACGCATCGTGAACTCAGCGGGGTTGCCCACATTCACCGGACCAGTGAGCGGTCCGTCGAGCACTGCGGCCAGACCACGCACCTCATCGCTGACGTAGCAGAAGCTTCGCGTCTGCTCACCCGTGCCGTAGAGCGTGACGGGTTCACCGCGGAGGGCCTGCCACACGAAGTTGGTGACGACGCGACCGTCGTCTGGTCGCATACGCGTGCCGTACGTGTTGAAAATGCGCACGATGCGCACCTCCAGACCGTGCACGCGGTGGTACGACATCGTGATCGCCTCGCTGAACCGCTTCGCTTCGTCGTAGCAACTACGGGGACCGATCGAGCTGACGTTGCCGAGGTACGACTCGGGCTGCGGAGTCACGAGCGGATCGCCATAGACCTCGCTGGTGCTCGCGAGAAAGAAGCGCGCCTGCTTCGACACGGCAAGGTCGAGCAGGTTCCGCGTGCCGACGGAACCAACCTGCAGGATCGCCAGTGGCATCGTGGCGAAGTCGGTCGGAGAGGCCGGACTGGCGAGGTTGAGGACCGCATCGACGTGGCCATCGACCGTCAGCACCTGAGTGACGTCGTGACGCACCAGTGTGAAGCGCGGGTGGTCGAGCAGGTGGGCCACGTTCTGCTCACGCCCGGTACACAGGTTGTCGACAGCAATCACCTCATCGCCACGGGCCAGCAGGAAGTCGGCCAGGTGCGACCCCAGGAACCCGGCACCGCCGGCCAGTACGACCCGCTGTGTCATCGTCCGACGCCGCGATACACGAAGCCAGCGCGACGTGCGGCAGCGCGGTCGAGCAGGTTGCGCGTGTCGACGATCTCCGCGCCACTCATGCGGCGCCGCACCTCGTCGAGGTCGATCAAACGGAAGTCGTCCCACTCGGTGAGCACTACCAGCACCTCGGCGGCCTCGCAGGCCGCAAGTGCATCGGAACGAACTTCGACACCGGGCAGGTCGTTCGCAACCTGCGGGTCGTAGGCGCGAACGAGGGCACCTTCCTTGACGAGGGCGGCGATGATCGCCAACGCAGGCGACTCGCGAAGGTCGTCCGTGTTGGCTTTGAACGTGAGGCCCCACGCCGCGATGACAACACCCTCGAGGCTGCCACCTGCAGCGCTGCGCACCTTTTCCACCATACGTTCGCGCTGTTCGTCGTTGACATCGATGACGCCCTTCAGCAGGTTGAAGTCGTAGCTCGCATCCTCTGCGATTTTCACCAGCGCCCGGGTGTCTTTCGGGAAGCAACTGCCACCCCAGCCGGGACCGGGGCGCAGGAAATCGTGACCGATGCGCTTGTCGTAGCCGATGCCGAGCACCACATCGTTGATGTCGGCACCAACGTTCTCGCAGATCGCGGCGACGGCATTGACGAACGAGATCTTGGTGGCAAGGAATGCATTGGCGGCGTACTTGATCGTCTCAGCTGAGGCCGGGTCGGTGACGATCAGCGGAGCGGCGATCCCGGAGTAGAGCGAGGCAACGCGGATCGCGGCACTCTGATCGTCGCTGCCGATCACGATGCGGTCGGGCTTCAGGAAGTCGGCAACGGCCGAGCCCTCACGCAAGAACTCGGGGTTGGAGACCACCTTCACATCGGGTCGGGCCAGGACCCGCTCGACGACCTTCGTCGAACCCACCGGCACGGTGCTCTTGTTCACCACGACCGCATTCGGCGGCAGCACCGGCGCAATCTGCCGCGCAGCCTGCTCGATGTACGACAGGTCGGCGGAACCGTCGTCGCCCTGCGGCGTGGGAACGCACAGGTAGGCGAACTCGCACTCGGCTGCAGCCACCGCTGCGCCGACTACGAAACGCAGCCGACCGGAGCGCAGCGCGTCGGTGACGATCTTCTCGAGACCTGGCTCGTAGATCGGTAGTTCACCCCGCGACAGACGCTCAACCTTCGACTCGTCGATGTCGGCGCAGACCACTTCGTGGCCGAGGTGGGCGAAACAGGCTCCGGTGGTGAGCCCCACATAACCGGATCCGATGATGGCAATCCTGGACGACATTGCGGACACTCTAGGCGATGCCCTCAGTTCGCCAGCGAGGCACCCAGTAACGTTGGGCGCATATGAACGTGCTCGTCACCGGCGGCGCCGGCTACATCGGCTCACACACGGTCAGGGCATTGAGGGCCGCCGGACACCAGGTGGTCGTGCTTGATTCGCTCGAGACCGGAGCCCGCGAGTCGTTGCTCGACACTCCACTCGTCGTCGGCGACATTGCTGATTCCGAACTCGTCCGCCAACTCTGCCGCGACCACGCGATCCAGGGCCTCATCCATTTCGCTGCGTACAAGAGCGTCGGTGAATCCATGCAGTACCCAACGAAGTACTTCCGCAACAACGTGGCCGGCACGTCGGCGCTCGTCGAAGCCGCTGCGCTCGAAGGTGTTCAGCGCGTCGTGTTCTCGTCATCGTGCTCGGTGTACGGCACACCCGCCCAGATGCCTGCGGCCGAAACCGCACCCATCCAACCGGAGAGCGTGTATGCCGAGACGAAAGCGATGAGCGAGCAGGTACTGCGCTGGATGTACACCACGCACGGGGTGCGGTCCGTCAGCCTGCGCTACTTCAACGCTGCCGGAGCAAGCCTGGACAACGCGATCGGCGAGGACTGGTCGAACGCCGCCAACCTCATCCCACTGGTGATGAAGGCGACGCTCGGACGCCAGGGGCCGGTGCAGGTGTTCGGCGCCGACTACCCCACCACCGATGGCACATGTGTCCGCGACTACATCCACGTCGACGACCTCGCCGACGCCCATGTACGAGCCCTGCAGTATCTGTTCGACGGTGGCGCCACGACCGCACTGAACGTGGGCACCGGAACTGGTAGTTCGGTGCTCGACGTAATCCGCACCACCGAGCGGGTCAGCGGACGGCCCGTACCGTACGACCTGGTTGGCCGCCGACAGGGCGACCCGATCACCGTATTCGCCGACCCCACGCTCGTGCGCGCCACACTTGGCTGGAGACCCCAGCACGGTCTCGACACCATCATCGAATCGGCGTGGCGTTGGCACAGCACGCACATCGATGGGTACCCGTCGCGCCGTCGGTCCGATGACTGACGGGCCCGCTGTCACCGCGATCGTGGTGGTCTTCCGCTACGACACCGAATCCACGGAACAGTGCGTCGCCTCGCTCGCCAGTTCGGTCGGCGCGAAGGTCGAGATCTGCGTGGTCCACAACGGAGACGTCGCTGACTGGCCGGCCATCGACGAGCTCTGCCGTCGCCACGGAGCAACTGCTGTTCGTAGCCCGCTCAATCACGGCTACGGCGCGGCCATCAACCTCGCGCTCGTCAAGGTGCCGGCCGACCATGCCGTATTCCTTTTGAACGACGATGCGTGGGTGATGCCCGACACCATCAGCGCCTGCCTCGACGTGTTGGCCGAGGCCGGCGAGTGGTGCATCTCCGTCGCACCAATGGTGGTGCACGCGGACGCCCCCGAGCGTGTGGATTCGCTTGGCGTCGTGTTGCGCCCCAACGGGGACGCGTTCAACGCGTACCAAGGTCTCCAGCGCTCCGACATCGCGGCGCTGGCCGTCGATGTGCTCGGCCCCTGTTTCGCTGCCGCGTTGTTCCGCCCCGGTGCGTTCGCCGCCGACAAGGTAGGGCTGCTGTCCGAGCGCTACTTCCTGTACTGCGAGGACGTCGAGTGGAATGTGCGTGCCCGCCATCACGGATTCCACAGCGTCGCAGCGCCGCACGCAATCGCCGTCCACCATCACGCGTTGTCCACCCGCGAACTCGGTGAGCCCGCTCGTATCGGCCTGGTGCAACGAAACCTATTGGTGATGACCCTGGCAACACTGTCGCCGTGGGGTGTGCTCAAGGTCTGGACGCGGCAGGCCGTCGTTCACGCCAAATCTTTGATCCGCGATCCGCATCGACGGCCGCGACTACGCGCGCTTGCCGGTGCCCTCGCGCTGGCGCCATGGGCAGTCGCCGTGCGCCGTCGCAATCGCGGGCAACACCCTGTCGCTGATCAGGAACTGTTCCGGTTCAGCATCGGTCACACTCCGGCGATCGACCCCGCGACGTACACCCTCACCTGAGGCGACTCACTCGCCGACCAGGCGTTGACGATCGAGCCATCCGAGCAGCACAGCCACCGCCCGCGGATCGTGACGCAAGCGATGACCGGCGCCGGAGATCAGGCGCAGTTCGGCTGAGCCATGGGCCTCTGCCAGTTGTCGAGCATCTGCGGTCGGCACGCTCTCATCGTCCTCACCGTGCATCACCAACAGTGGCCGCGGGGCAAGACGACCAGCAGCATGCACCGGTCGGAAGCGGCGAAACTCGCGAGCCCACTCGTCGAAACTCTTCGGGAAACCTGGTGTGCGGATCGCACCGATCTCACGTGCGTGTTCGAGGAACCGTCTCGGCTGTGCTGCCCAGTCGTCGAAATCGGCGCGCGGGCTGAGCAGCGCGGCGCCACGCACGCGCGGATCGTCGGCGGCAACGCAGGTGGCAATCGACCCGCCGGTATTCGTTCCGACCAGCCAGATTCCCAACGGGCTGGCTTCCTCGCTCAGGTGATCGATGGCTGCCCGCAGATCATCGACCCAGCCCTGCAGCGAGAAGTCACCTTCGCTGGTGCCGCACCCGCGGAAGTTGAACGTCATCCCTACCCAACCCAGCTCGTTGGCCACCCGGTCGACGAGTTCCGGGAACGTGCCTCCGCTCTGACGAGCGTCAAGCGGACCGATGGGAAAGCCGTGGCACAGAATCAGGCCAGGCATCGGCCCGGTGCGACCCGCCGGCCTGGCGAGGTACCTGGCGAGCTGCAGCGTGCCGGAGTGGAAGCTGCCGTTCAATCAGGCCCGAGGCTTGCGGTAGCGACGCGTCGCGCCAGGTGTGGCCAACGTGTAGCCACGGTTGCGCGCCTCGGCGAGCGAGTCGGGACCGAACGACAGGCCGACCTCGTGCTGCATGATGTCGTTGATTGCCGCCTCATCCGTCCATGTGTCGAGGTCGTACACGAGTTGGGTGCGCTTGTCGCCGAGAAAGCGTGAGTGCTCGAAGCGGGTGGGGCGTTCCATGTCGCTCAGACTAGTCTGCGGCCACCGCTCGAGGAGGGCCGATGATCCCGACCGCCACAATCGACACGCTTGAGGACTGCTTCCGGACGCTGTCAGCGCTCGGTGCGGAGCTGACCGAAGCCGAATGGAAGACCGCCACCGATCTGCCGGGCTGGTCGGTGCAGGACAACCTCTCGCATCTCGTGGCCATCGAACGGATGATGGAAGGTCTGCCGGCCACGGCGCATCGCGCCGAGCCGCGCGCCTACGTGCACAATCCGATCGGCGAGTCCAATGAACACGAAGTGGACAGCCGCCGCGTACTCACCGGCGCGGAGGTGCTCGCCGAATGGAACGACATCGTCGCCCGTCGCGTCACGACGCTGCGAGCCGGCGACGACGCCTATTTCAATCAGCCAGCGATGACCCCCACGGGCCCCGGCACATTGGCCGATTTCCTCCACATCCGCGTACTCGACTGTTGGCTGCACGAACAGGACATGCGGCGAGCGGTCCACACGCCGGGCAACCTCTCCGGCCCCGGAGCAGAGCACACGGTCGACCGCCTGATCCGCACCGTGCCCATCGTGGTCGGCAAGCGCGCCGGCACTCCCGACGGTGGGGTCGTCGTGATCGACATCACCGGCGGGGTCTCGCGTCACATCGTGTGCGAGGTACAGGCGGGCCGGGCATCGTTGGTCGCTGCGCCGTCGGCGGCACCACTGGCCACCATCACGCTCGACGTCGAGGCCTTCGTGGTGCTCGCCACGGGCCGCCGGTCAGCATCGGCCGTTCCGACCACCATCGTCGGCGATCAGGAACTGGGCAACAAGATCCTGTCCGCGTTCAACATGATGATCTGAGTCAGGTGGTGAAGGCTTTCGGGCCGACGGCACCGATGGCATCAAAGTAGGCGAGGTGCGCCTCGACCACGTTGACGACGTCAACATCATCGATGATCTCGATGCCCTCTCGCTCGGCCTCGCCGAGCAGATAGCCCGCCACAGTGTCCTCACTAATGACCACGGTGGAGATGATGTCCTGGCGGCGGTCGACGACATTCGCGGGCTGCAGACCGTTCGAGTGCAGCCACCGCATGTGGAGCGTCAGCAACCGCTCGAGATCATTCGGAGTGAGTCGGGCTTGCGAATCCTGGGGCAGGTACTCGGCCACGAACTCTGCAGCCTCCTCGGGGATGTACACCGACCGCGGCGCCACGGCGTCAAGGCGATGGGCCTCGCGGCCGACGACCACGGCGGCAATTACAAAGGTGCCCACCGCGGCCGCCATCACATAGATGAGGGTCACGGTGGGCACAATGCAAACCCTAGGGGTTCAGATACCGATGCGCTGCGCGAGCAGTTCGCGGTGGTACGTCGGGTCGCCGAACAGCAGCTCGCTGCTCTTGGCCCGCTTGAAGTACAGGTGCGCCGGGTGCTCCCATGTGAAGCCGATGCCACCGTGGATCTGGATGTTCTCGGCAGTGGCGTGGAAGTACGCCTCGCTGCAGTAGGCCTTGGCCAGCGACGCCACCGACGGCAGCTCATCGTTGAGTTCAGCTGCGCACCACATGCCGTAGTACGCCGCACTCTTGGCCGACTCGACCTCGAGCAGCATGTCGGCACACTTGTGCTTGATGGCCTGGAAGGAACCGATCGGACGACCGAACTGGACGCGCACCTTGGCGTACTCGACGGCCATCTCCAGCACCTTCTGGGCACCACCGACCTGCTCAGCGGCGAGGCCGACGGCGGCGAGGTCGAGCACACGGGACAGGACGGTCCAGCCCTCACCCTCGGTGCCGATCAGCGTGCCAGCGACGTTGGCGAACTCGAGCTTGGCCTGCTTGCGGGTCTGGTCCATCGTGCTGAGCGCCGTGCGGGTGAGGCCGGCGGCGCCACCTTCGACGGCGAACAGGCTGACACCCTTGCCCGTGCGGGCGGCGACGATGACGAGGTCGGCGGTGTGACCGTCGAGCACGAACATCTTCGTGCCGCTGATGCTCCAGCTGCCGCCGTTGTTGGTGGCGGTGGCGGTGATGCCGCTCTCGTCCCACTTGCCCGAAGGCTCGGTGAACGCGAGGGTGGCGATGGTGGTGCCAGCGGCGATACCGGGCAGGTGGGCCTGCTTGGCGGCTTCGTCACCGCTGTGGATCAGCGTGTTGGCGGCCAGCACGACAGTGCTGAAGAACGGGGCGCACAGCAGCGCGCGGCCCATCTCTTCCAGCACGATGCCGAGCTCGACGTACGTGTAGCCGGAGCCGCCGTACTCCTCGGGGATCGCGAGACCCTGCAGGCCGAGCTGCTCGCCAGCCTGGCTCCACACGGCAGCGTCGAAACCGTTGTCGGTCTCCATCTGCTCGCGGACGGCGGCCTCGGGGCTCTTGGCCTCGAGGAACGCGCGGACGGTCTTACGCAGTTCTTCTTGTTCTTCGGTGAAGGCAAAGTTCATGCCGACGATTCTTGTGTGCAGGGCCGCTGACGCTCAACTCGTTCTGTGTACGCTGGTGTACACATGATTGGTATACGGGAGCTTCGCGCCGACCTCGCAGCGCTGGTGCGCCGTGCTGGCACCGGCCAACGGGTGATTGTCTCCGTCGACGGCCGCGCTACCGCGCAACTTGGCCCGATCGAGGCCGAACAGGGGCAGACCGTACTGGCCGACCTGATCGCCGCGGGAGCGGTGGTGGCGCCGCGGCGCACGGATGCTGCTCGCCTCGGTGCTCCGGTAGCCGTCTACAGCGGCGTGCGACTGGACCGGGCACTCAAGGAGTTGCGCGGTTGAGCGTCTTCTTCGACACCAGTGCCGTCGTCGCGTTGCACGTGGAGAACCCGGTGCGTCGGGTAGCGGTGGGCGCGCTGGTTGACGGCACGTGCGTAAGTGCGCTGGCGCTGACCGAGGCGTTGGCGCTGATCGCCAAGCTGACCGACGAGCCCGTACTGCAGGCCGACCTGGAGGACGCGCTGCGCCTGCAGTGGGATCGCTATGCGGTGGTACCGGTCGACCAGCGCTGCCTCGACCGCGCCGCACAGTTGATGCGCGACCAGCCGATCCGCCTGGCCGACGCGCTGCACCTGGCCGCCGCCGACCGCCTCCCCCGCCCGATCACGTTCGTCACCTTCGACCCCACCCAGATCCCAGTCGCGCTGTCCCTCGGCTTCGACGTAGTCAGCACCTAGCGCTCGCCCCAGTCGCAGCAGACAGCCCTCGGCTTCTGGGAAGGATCCGTCCCATCTCGGCTTCTGGGAAGGCTCAGTCCCGGAATCCGGAACCAAAGCTGCCCAGGTCTCGCGCCAGACATCGCTGATGTGCGCTCAGCGGTAGGAGGCGAGGAAGCGGGCGACGACTTCGTCGGCCAACTCCTGGAGGCGGTCGCCGTCGCCCGACAGGACGGCGAACATCAGTGGGCCGATCAGCAGGTGCAGCACCGTCCGGGCATCGACATCGGCGGGGAGACGACCCTCGGCTCTTCCGAGGGCGACGACGTCGCGCAGCATCGCCACATTGGCCTCGCGGTCGACTGCCATCAGCTCGGCCATCTGCGGCACATGGTGCTGCAGGGAGATCAACGACGGCAGGATCCGCACCCACTCCGGGTCGGAGAAGACCCGAACGACGGTCGCGATCTGCGCCCGCAGCGCCGCTTCGAACCCGGCGCCCAAGTCGGCGGGCGGCGCGTCCGGCAGGTGACTGCGCATCACGTCGACGAGCAGTTCGTCACGTGACGCCCAATGGCGGTAGAGCGTGCTCTTGGCGACACCCGAACGTTCGGCCACTGCGTCGACGGTGACAGCCCTCGGACCAGACTCGACCAGCAACTCGGTGGCCGCCGCCAGCAGCTTCGCTCTGCTGCGCACGATGCGCGGGTCGCATTCGGTACCGGTTGCCGCCATAGAAACAGAACGATACCGTTTCGTAGCACTATGACACCACCACTAGTCGCCACCGACAAGCGCACACAGCGCAACATCTTGATTGCGATGTGCACGTCGCTGGTGGCGGTCGTCGCGTCGGTGTCCGGCCTCAACGTGGCCCAACAGGCGCTCGCTCGCGACCTGCACGCATCGCAGAGCGGTGTGCTGTGGATCATCAATGCGTACACGTTGGCCCTCGCCGCGCTGCTGCTACCCGTGGGCGCGATCGGCGACCGCTGGGGTCGCAAGCCGGTGCTGCTCACCGGTCTCGGTGTGTTCGGCGCGGCCAACCTGGTCGCCGCGTTCGCCACCAGCAGCGAATGGATGATCATCTGCCGCTCGGTCGCCGGTGTCGGTGCGGCGATGATCATGCCCGTCACGCTCTCCGTGGTCACCTCCAGCTTCCCCGCCGAAGACCGCACCAAGGCGATCGGCGTATGGGCCGGGTTCGCTGGCAGCGGCGGCATGATCGGCCTGTTCGTGTCGGCGTTCATGGTCGACCAACTGTCGTGGCGCTGGACCTACGCGCTGCCGGTCGCGCTGGTGCTCATCGGTGGGGCGATGGCCATGCGCCATGCGCCCAACTCGAAGGAACACGCGGTGCACCCGTTCGACACGTTCGGCTCAGTACTCGCTGCGCTCGCCATCGGCGGCGTCGTGCTCGGCTTCCAAGAAGGGCCGGAGTTGGGCTGGAGCTCGCCGATCGCCGTCACCGCACTCGTCACCAGTGGAATCGCCATCACCATGTTCGTGCTCTGGGAACGACGCCACCCGGCACCGCTGCTCGACATCGCCAGTTTCCGCGACCGGGCGTTGGCAGCGGGAACCGTCACGCTGACGATCGTGTTCGCCCTGATGTTCGGCATCTTCCTCGTGCTGTTCCCCTACTTCCAAGCGGTGGTCGGCTGGACAGCACTGCGATCGGCGGCCGGCATGTTGCCGATGGCGCTGGTCATGATGCCCACCTCCGCCGGGGCACCTCGCGTGGCCGCCAGATTCGGCGCACGCAACACGATGCTGACGGGTGTGGTGATCTTCTCGCTCGGTCTGGTGACCATGGCGATGAACGCGTCGGTGTCGGGCGGCTACCTCTCCGTGCTGCCCGGTCTGTTGATCCTCGGCTTCGGCATGGGCCTCACCATGACGCCAGCCACGGCGTCGATCACCGAGACGTTGCCGCAGGACAAGCAGGGTGTGGCCTCCGCGCTCAACGACACGTCGCGCGAACTCGGCGGCGCCATCGGCGTGGCGCTGTTGGGCTCGGTGCTCAGCAGCTCGTTCCGCACCAACATGCTGCACTCGTTGAAGGGTCTGCCCGACGCACTCGTGAGGCCGGCGAGCGACGGCATCGCCAACGCCTTCGGTGTGGCAGCACAGGCTGGCGACGCCGGCTCCACCATCATCGATGCCGCCAAGCATGCGTTCGTCGACGCGTGGGTGCACTCCATGTGGGTGGGTGTGGCGATCTCTGCGATCGCAGCGTTGTTCCTACTCTTCCGCGGCCCGAAGCGCGTTCCTGTCACCTGACAGACTGCGGTACATGGACGTGCCGATCAGCGGTCACTGCGACCCACACTTCGAGCGCGTGCGTGAGGCGTTCGTCGCCAACTTCGCCGAACGTGGTGAGGTTGGTGCAGCCGTGTGTATCCAGGTGCACGGCGAGACAGTGGTCGACCTGGTCGGCGGATGGGCCGACGAAGCCCGCACCCGGCCATGGCAACACGACACGATCGTCGACTTCTACTCCGTCGGCAAGGCGATCGTGGCGACGCTCGCACTGCGGGCGATCGACCAGGGCCTGATCGGCCTCGACGACCCGATCGCCTCGATCTGGCCGGAGTTTGCCGCGCATGGCAAGGACCGCGCCACCATTCGCCACGCGCTGTGCCATCAAGCCGGTGTCCCTGCGATCCGTGAGCCACTGACGAACGACGACCTGTACGACTGGGACCGGATGGTGGCAGCACTGGCCGCCACCGAACCGTGGTTCACCCCGGGTACACGGCACGTGTACCACACCAACACCTACGGGCATCTCGTGGGCGGGATCGTGCAGCACGCCGTCCTGTTCGCAGACGTCGGCATGCAGTTGCGCGCCATCTGCGGGCCGCTCGGCGCCGACCTCTGGTTCGGCGTGCCCGCCACCGAGCAGCACCGCTGTGCCGACGTGATCTGGGCCGCCGACAGCACGATTCACGAGAGTGAGGACATGGTTGTGCGCGGCTATTTCAACCCGCCGGGCTACTCGTCGCACGGTGTGGTGAACACACCGCAGTGGCGCGCTGCACAGGTGCCCTCCGCCAACGGGCACGGCAGCGCGAACGGCGTCGCTCGGCTCTACGCAGCGATCATCGACGGTCGACTGCTCTCCGCCGACCTGCTAGCCGAGGCCACCCGTCCGCAGTCGTCCGGCCCCTGCCCGGTGCTGGGCGAGGACGTCACGTTCGGGTTGGGTTTCGTGCCCACCAGCGAACGCCGACCGCTCGGCCCCAACCCACGGGCATTCGGTCACTTCGGTACCGGCGGGGCGCTCGGCTTCGGCGACCCCGATGCGGGTATCGCCTTCGGGTACGTGATGAACCACGTCATCCCGCGCTGGCAGAGCACCCGCAACCGGGCGCTCATCGAGGCGCTGTACAACTAGCCCCTGACCAGCAGCCCGATGGTGAGGAAGTGGCACGCCCCAGCAGCGACGGTGAACGTGTGCCAGATCTCGTGATAGCCGAACGTGCGCGGCCACGGATCCGGGCGTTCGCGCACCAGCACAGGAATACCGATCGTGTAGAGCAGCCCACCGGCCAGCAGCAACGACAACTCGAGCGCGGTCATATGTGACAGCAGCGCTGGGGTGGCAACGACCAGCGCCCAGCCCAGGATCGGGTACAGCGCGTACTCGAGCACCTTCAACTTCTCGAATGCGAACTGCTTGATGAGGATGCCGGCGAGGGCTCCCGCCCACACGACGCACAGCAACGGGATACCCCATGCGGTCGGCAACCCGAGCAGACAGATCGGGGTGTAGCTGCCAGCGATGAGCACGAAGATCATCGAGTGGTCGAGTCGCTGCATGATCGCTTGTGTACGCGGGCGTTTGGCGAGGCGGTGGTACCCCGCGGAGGTGCCGAAGCCGAGCAACAGGCTGGCGGCATAGATGCACGCAGCCACGCGGGCGGTCGCACTGTGGGCCACCAGAATCAGCAACAACCCACCGGGGATGGCCAGCGCGAAGGCACCGACGTGCATCCAGCCTCGCCAAGTGGGCCGATCTTCGGCGGCGGTCACGGACGACGAACTCATGGTTCACCCTATGCCGAGCGCTGGCGAATGTCCGGTCGTGACCAAAGCCCCTGTCGGACGGTGAGACGAAAAGTGTCTGATCGTCTCACCATCGGGGCTGGGGGCTCCACTGCGTCGTGAAGGGAAACACTATGACGATCACTGAGAACCCGATCACCGGCGAGTACGAGGGGCTGCCCACCGAGTCGCCCCTTGGCTTCCCACTCGACTGGAAGTGGCTCCGTGGCGCCAAGAGCGAATGGGGTTTCAAACCCACACCCGGCCCACGCGGGCTGACGATGCTGGACATCGCCAAGGGTTCGTATGGCGTCATCCCCGACAATCCGCCGCACCGTTCGATGGCACCGCGTGGTGCCGACATCGACCCTGATACGCCCGATATGGGCTACATCCTCAACAAGAAGAGCGATGTGTGGGCCGAGAACGTGACCGAGTTGTACGAAGAGGCCGTTGCTCGCCAGTGGAGCGCCACACGCGACATTCCATGGAGCGAGCTCCCGGATCTGCCCAACGACATCGAGCACGCAATGTGCCAGGTGTGCACCACGCTCACCGAAGTGGAGATGATCGCCAGCGACCTGCCGGCCAAGTGGATGTGGCGGATCAACCACGACTTCTTGGAAGCCAAGATGTTTCTCTGCACACAGATCATGGACGAGGCCCGTCACGCCGAAGTGTTCCGTAAGCGAGCACTGGCCAACGGTGGCGGCCTCCTGGTCAGCCGCGGACAGAGCGAGGGTCTGCTGCGCACGATCATCGAAGCCAAGACCTATACGCAGGCAACCGCGTTGCTGCACCTCCTGGGCGAGGGCTTCATCCTCGACATCTTCCGCATGGGCGAACTCATCTCACCGTCGCCGGTCGAGAAGCGCATGTTCCGCATGGCAATGCAGGACGAAGCCCGACACGTCGCGTACGGCACGATGCACATCCGCTACGCCGTCGAACAAGACCCCGATGTCGCCGAGGAGATCCACGAGGCGCTCGATCACGGCGAAGTCGTGCTCACCCAGTTCGGCACGAACCAGGACTTCGGTACGGCACTCGCAGTGCTGCTCGGCGGCGGTGTCGAGCACGTGGAGACCAGGGGTTTCGACCTGCAGGCCGACCTGCAGCGCAAGCAGTTCACCTCCTACCTCGCCCGTTGTGAACGCGCCGGTATCAGCCGCCTACACCGCACGAAATTGCCCCTCGAACTGCTGGGCATCGACCCCAACACCGTCCTCGCCGACCTCTGAACGGAGCACGACCGATGAACATCGATACCGCCGCATTCTTCGCCGCACTTGCCGACGAAATGAATGCCCATCCTGAGCAGTTCCGTGTGCTGGGCGAGTGCGACATGTCCACCGCGCTGGTGATGCGTTCCCCGGCCGGCGACTTCGCAGTAGCGATCACCTTCGAGGGTCTGCGCTGTGAAGGGGTCGCTGCGATCCCTCCCGGAGATGCGGACCACGCCGACTACTTCCTCGACGGTCCGCTCAGTGCGTGGCAGTCGATGTTCGACGACATCCTCGCCAACGGTGCCGCAAGTGGACGCCAGACGATCAACAGCCTGGCACTCCTGGGAACCGACATCCGAGTGCGCGGCACCGACCCCATGGGAACCGACAAGTTCTCACGTTTCAACCAGACCCTGCAGGAATATCTCGACGGCGCGGCCCGCATGGCCGCGGTCGCTCGCTGAGACAAGGACCGACAACCATGAACGCACCGATCTGCCCGAACTGTGGCAACGAGATCACCCGCGTCGTCGACGTGCCCTACGGCTGGTGGGAGTGGAACGAGGGTACGGGCAAGTACGTCCTCACCACCGCCGCCACCCGCGTCGACGTCTCCCCATGGGTGCACACCGACTGCATGACCGAGTTGCGGCAGTTCCACCCGCAAAACCCAGTCGTCCCTGCATGAGTCTCATGGTGCGGCAGGACCGCTGCATCGGTTGCGGTGCATGCGACTTCTCGTGCCACACGGACGCGCTCACGAAGATGGATTCGTTCCTTGGCATCTTCGAGATCGACCCGTACACGTGCGACGACTGCATGGTGTGCGTGGGCAAGTGCCCCGAGAACGCGATCGTCGCCGACGACCGCTTCCCGGTGTGCCACGGACACGGCTGCCCGCTGCACAGCGACCGCCTCGCCGGCACCGAATGCTCGATCTGGCAGGAGACGTGCGCGACGTGTGGCACCACCCTCTGGCTGGAACCGGGCGCAGATGCCTACGTGTGCCCCACGTGCGACAGCCACCGCAAGGTGCACTGCCCCAAGACGCGACTGCTCACGATCATCCCGTCACCCACTAGGGCCGCCAAGCACTAGACGCTCACCACCTCGACGAGTTCGTGCAGCGCTGCGAAGTCGTCGGGGTTGCGTGTGTAGAGCGGCAGGCCTTGGGCACACGCCGTCGCTGCGATCAGCAGATCGACTGCACGCGCACCGCGCGCCTTACGGCCTGCGCCGACTACCGCCGCGTACACGCGGCCGTACGCGCGCGATGCTTCAGCATCGAAGGGCAGCGGATCGAACACTGCTTCAGCTCGCTGCAGTCGGTCCTGTCGCCGCGCCCGCTCGGCGGGGTCGTCAGTGGCGTGCGGCCCGGCGGCGAGTTCGGCCATCGTGATCGCGCTCACCGCCGACTCGACGGGCAAGTGTGCAGGGTCGAGGCGTTCGAGGTCGATCACGACGGACGTGTCGAGCAGCCCTCGCGGCCGCCGGCCCTCAGCCACGAGGCGCAGACTCCTGCGTCGCGACCGCGTCGAGGTCGGAGCGGAACCGCTCGAGGTCGACGGCCGGAGCGTTGCGGAACATCGCCATCACCGCGTCGGTGGACACGAACCGGTGGCGGCGCATCGGGGTCAACTCGCCGACTGGTGTGCCGTTACGCGTGACGATGAACGTCTCGCCGTGATCGAGCCGACGCATGATCTCGCCGCTGTCGTTGCGCAGCTCACGCTGCGTGATTGCCTGAGCCATGCACCCAGTGTAGCACTGCGTGCTACACGCGTCACTCGGGCTTGAGACGCTCGATCTCGTAGGCGAGCAGTTCCTCGATCGACGAGGCGGGCGGCTTGGGCAGCACCACTTGGCCGTGTTCACGGCTGGGGAGCAGCACGATCGCCGTGCCCGGGCTGGTGACCGCGCCGCGCTGGTTGGTGCAGCGGATCGCCAAACGCACCTCACTGCGCACACCCGTGGGTGTTTCGGTCTGCACCTTGTCGAGCACCTCGCCCGTGAGCCACTGCGTGTCGCCGACGTAGTTGAACTTGCGGTGCTGGCAGTCCAGCTTCCACAACCAGGCGTCGTCGCCCATCCAGTCGGTGACGAGATGGGACAACCAGGTCTCGCGCAGTCCGCCGTAGTCGTACGACGTGGCGAGACCCAACTCACGCGCCCGCTCGGGTTCCCAGTGCAACCGCTGCACGGTGTCGGGGACGTTCAACGCGTTCGGCGGGAACAGGCCCGGGGCCTTCTTGCGCACGAGGTACGACAGGCGGAAGCCGCCGGGAGGTGTGAGCTGCATACCCCACCCCATGTGCCACACCACGATGTCGGTGGTGCGCAGCGGCCCCTTCACCTTCGGGTCGACGATGTCGCCGACCTGCACATCCTCGAACCACCGCGGCTCTGCGCCGCGTCGCGTCTCGCGCTCGTAGGCGGCATCGATCTCGGCGAGTTGCTCGGGCGTGTACGGCTCGGGCGACTCCTGCTCCTTCTGGCGCTCCTTGGATGCGCCACGCTCGGCGTTGATCCAGGTGCCACGTTGAATGGCGTGTAGCTCGCCGCGCTGGTTGGCGAAGATGAAGTCGTTGGTCACGTGCGCACTGCGCCCACCGAACTCGCTGCGCTTATCGGCCACGCCCACCTGCGCGCGTACCTTCTTCAACCGGTCGCGCAGCTGCAGCGGACGCCACCACTCGAACTCCATCACGGCCTGGTACGACCCGAGGCCGGCGAACGGGTCGCCGCGCAGGATCGCCTTGATCTCGGGCGGCACCGGCCGCGGCGAGGCATCCTCGCCCATCGTGTAGAGAAACGTGGGCGGGTTGATCAGCCCACCCCATCGGGTGCCGGCCGCGTACTCCTCGTCGCAGTACAGCGGGTTGTCATCGCCGTAGCCGAACGCGAAGTGCCGCAGGCCGTCGATGGAGACCTCGAAGTTGTGCGGCGCCATCGGCATCGCCTGCGGGATGCCGTTGCGCAGACGGGAACGCTCGAAGGCCTCATCGGTAAGGCGGCCGTAGTTCGGATCAGAGACATCGGTCATCCCACCAGCGTAGGCGCGGGACATCGTTGGCTAGGTTGGACACATGAGCACCCTGCACTGGTCCGACAGCCGACTGGAGATCCACAAGGTGGTGGTGGGCCCCTACGCCAACAACGTGTTCGTGCTGCGCTGCAAGGAAACTGGCGATGCAGTACTGCTGGACGCGGCGAACGAACACGAACAACTCCTGCAGTTGTGCACTCGGCTCGGCGTGCGGCGGGTCTTGGAGACCCACGGCCACTTCGATCACATTCAGGCGGTACCCGCGATCCGCGAGGCCGGCTACGAGGTCGGTGTCAGCAGCCTCGATGCGCCGATGCTGAAAGAGGTCGGCTACGACGTGTTCATCGACGACGCAGAGGTGATCGAAGTCGGCCGCCTGCGACTGCACGCGATCCACAATCCGGGTCACACACCCGGCTCGATCAGCTTCCGCGTCGAGGGTGCCCCGATCCTGTTCTCGGGCGACACGTTGTTCCCCGGCGGCCCCGGCAACACGGGCTACGAGGGCGGCAGCTTCGAAACGATCATCCACTCGCTCGACACCAAGTTGTTCACATTGCCAGCCGACACGTTGGTGCTACCCGGGCACGGCGATGACACCACGATCGGCAACGAGCGGCCGCACCTGCAGGAGTGGGTGGAGCGCGGCTGGTGAACATGGGCGGCATGGTGCCGACCGCACTCCCGCAGTGCCACGAGACCGAGTTCATCCGCGCCGACGGCCGACCACAACCAGCGTTTCGCGATCAGCTGCGGCGTATCCACTCATGGCGCAATGCCTGGACGGTGCTGTTCCTCTATCTCCAGACGGCGGCCGTGGTCTGGGCCACCGTGGTGTTCGCACCGTGGGTCTGGCCGATCACGTTCCTGTTGATGGGGCGCACATTCGCTCAATACCTGTCGCTGATGCACGAGGCCGCCCACCGCCTGTTGTTCGCCAACAAGCGCGCCAACGACTTCACCGGGCGCTGGCTACTGGGCTTTCCCAGTTGGACGAACACCGACGGCTACCGGCGGGTGCACGCAGCACACCACCGCGAGGAGTTCGGCCCCGACGAGCCCGACCTCGCGTTGTACTGCGGCTACCCGATCACCCCAGCCAGCTTTCGCCGCAAGCTGCTGCGTGACGCCACCGGCCGCACTGGACTGAAGTTGATGGCGCAGTTCTTCGCCGGTGCGCGGAGCCCGCTACCGATCGTGCGGCACACGTTCTGGAAGATCATCGCCGTGCAAGCGGTCCTGCTCGGGGCCGCTGTCGCCAGCGGCCAATGGTGGCTCTACCCGTGCTTCTGGCTGGCGCCATACCTCACCGTGTGGCGGGTGATCAACCGCCTGCGTTCGGTCGCCGAACACGGCGGGATGGGTGCCTCGCCCGACCGGCGCAACACGACCCATGCCGTGCGCCAACATCTGCCGGCGCGGTGTGTGCTGGTGCCGTACCGGATCGGCATGCATCTCCCCCATCACGTTGACGCCGGGGTGCCGTTCCGCAGCCTGCCAAGGCTGGACCGTGCACTTCGGGAGGCCGGCTACCTCGACGACACGTTCGAACACCCCAGCTATCCAGCGATATGGAAAGCGCTCCAGGGGTTTCCACTACGGCCATAGGGGAAATACACTGGGGGCCGTGACCAGTCCTGAGCTCTTCCGCATCGCCGACCTGCACGCCCGGCCCATCAGCGACGAAGGCGACGCAAACGACATCCTTCGCGGGCTGTCGCTCACCGTCGCCGAAGGCGAAGTGCACGCGATCATGGGTCCCAACGGGTCCGGAAAGAGCACCCTGGCCAGCACGTTGTTGGCTTCCCCCGAGTATGAGGTGACATCCGGTCAGGTGTTCTTCCAGGGCGACGACATCACCGACTGGCCCACCAACGTGCGCGCCAAGGCCGGTATGTTCCTCGCCTTCCAGTACCCGCAGGAGATCCCCGGCGTCTCGGTGATCCAGTTCCTGCGTCAGGCGCTGTCGGCACGCAAGGGGCTCGACCTCAGCGTGCTCGAGCTGCGTCTGGCCACGATGGACTGGATGAAGCGCCTCGGCATGGACAGCTCGTTCGTCGACCGCTACCTCAACGAGGGCTTCAGCGGCGGCGAGAAGAAGCGCAACGAGATCATGCAGATGGCGATCCTCGAACCCGAGTTGGCGATCCTCGACGAGACCGACAGCGGCCTCGACATCGACGCCCTGCGCATCGTCGCCAAGGGGATCCGCGAGATCCGCGTCGACCGCCCGAAGATGGGCGTCGTGTTGATCACCCACTACCAACGCCTGCTCGACGAGGTTCGCCCCGACCACGTGCACATCATGGTGGAGGGTCGCATCGTCGCCAGCGGCGGCATGGAGTTGGCCGCGCAGCTCGAGAAGGACGGATACGAGGCATTCCGGTGACCACCACCGCACTCGACCTGGCTGCGATCAAGCAGCAGTTCCCGCTGTTGCAGCGCGAAGTCAACGGAGCACCACTGGTGTACCTCGACTCCGCAAACACATCGCAGAAGCCGTCCGTCGTCATCGACACGATGACTGCCTTCCTGCGCAACTCGTACGCCCCCATCAACCGCAGCGCGTACCAGTTGGCCTCCGAGGCCACCGACGCCTACGAAGGCGCCCGCACCAAAGTGCAGCACTTCATCAACGCTCGCCGCGTGCACGAGGTCGTGTTCACCAAGAACGCCACTGAGGCGCTGAACTTAGTGGCGCACTCCTGGGGCCGCACGAACCTGCGCGAGGGCGATGTGGTGGTGCTCACGCACATGGAGCACCACGCCAACATCGTGCCGTGGCACATGCTCGTGGCCGAACGCGGCATCGTGCTGCGCTGGGTACCGCTCACCGCCGACGGCCAACTCGACCTCACCACGCTTCCGCAACTGCTCGACGGGGCGAAGGTGTTCAGCTTCACTGCGATGAGCAACGTGCTCGGCAGCATCACGCCGGTGCAGCAACTGTGCGCAGCGGCCCACGCAGCTGGCGCACTTGCAATCGTCGACGGCTGTCAGTACGTCCCGCACAACGTCACCGATGTGCAGGCGTGGGGCGCCGACTTCATGGCCTTCAGCAGTCACAAGATGTGCGGCCCCTCCGGTGTCGGCGTGCTGTACGGCCGCGAGGCGCTGCTCGACGCAATGCCCCCGTTCCTCGGTGGCGGCAACATGATCGCCGACGTGCGCCTCGACGGCTTCACTACCGCTGAACTGCCCGCCAAATTCGAGGCCGGCACTCCGCCGATCACCGAGGTCGTCGGTTTGGGCGCAGCCGTCGACTTCCTCACGGGCCTCGGCATGGCGAACATCCGCGAGCACGAGATCGAGATCGCCGACTACGCGTTGCGCACACTGACCGAACGTTTCGGCGACGACATCACGCTGCACGGCCCCACCGACACCTCGGTGCGCGGTTCCACATTCAGCCTGGCTTTTCGCGGGATCCACCCGCACGACCTCAGCCAGGTGCTCGACCAGAAGAACGTCTGTGTGCGGGCCGGGCATCACTGTGCGAAACCGCTGATGCGCCTGCTGGGCGTGTCGGCGACCGCTCGCGCGAGTTTCTATCTCTACAACGACACCGACGATGTCGACACGCTGGCAGATGCCCTCGACGGCGCTAGCGCTATCTTCGGGTTCTAACACGGCGAGGAGGCCACGATGCCTGGTTTGGAAGACCTGTACCGAGAGATCATCCTCGACCACCACCGCAACCCGCGCAACCGCGGCGAGTTGCCACCGCCGGCACCTCACGCCATCGGCCACAACCCGCTGTGTGGCGACGAGATCGAGGTGTACCTGCAGGTCGAGAACGGTCGTGTCGTCGACATCAAGGTTGGCGGTCAGGGCTGCAGTATCTCGCAGAGCAGCGCGTCGATGATGAGCCAAGCCGTCAAGGGCAAGCCCATCGCTGAGGTGCAGGCCCTCGTACGCCGGTTCAAGGGGATGATGAGCATTCCCGATGCCGACGGCAACGCGATCGAGCCTGATCCAGCGGTGACGTTGGGCGACATGGAAGCACTGCAGGGTGTGGTGAAATACCCCGTGCGCATCAAGTGCGCGATCCTCGGCTGGAACACGCTGCTGGAAGCGCTGGAACAAGTGTGAGCGCTCCGCGCAAGATCATCATCGACACCGACCCAGGTATCGATGATGCGATGGCGATCTTCTACGCACTGGCGTCACCCGAACTTGATGTTGTCGGCCTCACCACGGTGTTCGGCAATGCCCACGTCGATGTGTGCACAGCCAACGCGATCCGCATCCTCGATATCGCTGGCCGCTCCGACATCCCCGTCGCCGAGGGCGCCGCCCGGCCGCTGGCCATGGCCTACCGCGGGCCGGCCGATTTCGTGCACGGCGTGAATGGGCTCGCCGACATGCCGCTGGCTGCGCCGTCGCGGGTGCCACACGCGCTCGACGCTGCCCACTTCATCATCGATCAGGTGCTGGCATGCCCGGGCGAGATCACGCTCGTACCGATTGGTCCACTTACCAACATCGCGCTGGCAATGTTGCTACGACCCGACCTCGCCCAGCACCTCGCCGGCATGGTGATCATGGGCGGCAACGCGTTCGTCGGCGGCAACGCGTCGCCGGCCGCCGAAGCCAACATCCTCAACGACCCGGAGGCGGCGGACATCGTGTTCGGTGCCGACTGCCCGATCGTGATGTGCGGGCTGGATGTCACCGAGGCCACCGTCATGTCCAGCGAGCAGATCGCGAACATCGCAACCATCGACAATGACCGCGCTCGTCTTGCGGCAGTCATCCTGCCGTACTACCGCGACTTCCATCTGTCGCACGGTGGCCCCGACGGCATCCATGTGCACGACAGCACCTGCATCTCGTACCTCATCGCCCCGCAGCACTATCGCACCGTGCAACACCCCGTGCGTGTGGACACCGGCCAGGGTGTCGGCCGCGGCAAAACCTGGGCGGCCACCCGCCACGCGTTGTCGGCCGCAGCCTGGGCCGGCCGTCGTGCGGTCACGATCCTCACCGAGGTCGACAGTGCCGCGGTCGTCGCGCTGGAACTCGATCGCCTGGCCCTCGAACAGCGAGCAGGGAGCTGAGATGCACGAACTGTTCGACGAGATAGCCCCGACACCCGAGGGTGTATCGGCCGACGACATGGTGCACGAGCGTTCGTACGTCGTACGTGCATACCGCAAGGACGACACCACCATGGTCGTCCGCGGCGCAGTGCGCGACCAGAAGCCACCGGGGCTGTACCTGCAGGGCGATCCCGAGCCGTTGACGGTGCACCACATGATCGTCGACCTGACGGTGACGCTGCCCACGTTGGAGATCACCGCCGCCAAGGTCGTGATGGAACACCACCCCTATCCCACATGCCCGACCATCACGGAGCACTATGGCAAGTTGGTGGGCATGTCGATCGCGCGCGGATTCACACACAAGGTGCGCGAAATGTTCGGAGGTCCGCGGGGCTGTACTCACACCAGCGCACTCCTGCAGGCGATGGGTCCGGCTGTGGTGCAAGCCACTTGGTCAATGCGCATTCTCGCGGCACGCAATGGTGCCGGTGGCGACGGCCCCGACATGAGCCTGCCCGAGGGCCGCGCCCGGGCGGTCGCCCACAACCTGAACACCTGCCATGTGTGGGACGAGGACGGCGAGTACGTGACCAATGCGTTGGAAGGTCGACCGCCGGCATTTCCGATCACGGTGGGCAAACGACTGGCGAAGTTGGGGCGCGACCCCAGCACGTGGAACTTCGGCGACGCCTAGTTCAGCACCACGAGCGAGTGGTCGACGAAGTTCATCGAGAGCGGACCTGCCTCGGCGGCAACCACGATGTCTTCGAGCCGCATACCCCAACGACCCGGAACGTAGATCCCCGGCTCAACGCTGAACGCGTGGCCCGCCGCGAGCGGCAGCGTGTTGCCCTCCACCATGTACGGGTCTTCGTGCGCCTCCATCCCGATGCCGTGGCCGGTGCGATGGATGAAGTACTCGCCGAATCCGGCATCGGTGATCACTCTGCGAGCAGCGCGGTCGACGTCCTGGCACGCAGCGCCAACCACTCCTGCGGCCACACCGGCGGCGTGCGCGGCGTGCAGCACGGCGTAGGCCTCGGCGATCTCGGCGCTCACCGGGCCGGTGTGTACACAACGGGTGATGTCGCTGCAGTAGCCATCCATCGTGCCGCCGATGTCGCACAGCACCAGCTCGCCCTCACGGATGACCCGCGAGCCCGGATGGTGGTGCGGCGAGGCAGCGTTCTCGCCTGCGGCCACGATCGCGAAATTCACGGACTGATGGCCCTCGGCGAGGATGCGCCGCGACAGGTCGGCGCTCACTTCCGCCTCGGTGCGGCCGACGAGCGGCACCTCTCCGGCGTGCAGTTGTGCGGCGACCCGGTCGATTGCCGCACCGGCGGCCTGGAGCGCCGCGATCTCGGCTGCGTCCTTCCGCATCCGCAGGTCGTTCATCACCGTCGTGCTGCGCACGTACTGCGTCGCCGAGCCAGGCCAGTGCCCCAACAGTTCGACGAGGAAGCGGGCCCACATCGTGTCGCCCACCGCCGCAACCTGCGGACTCGGCAGCAGCCCGGCAACGATCGCCACCGGGTCCTCGAGCTCACCCCACGGTCGCAGCGTGAACACACCGGTCTGTTCAGTGACGCGGGGGGCCTCCAGACCTGGAATCACCAGCGTCACCTCGCCATCGCGGGGCACCACCAACATCGTCAGTCGTTCGAGTGGCATCGCCTCGTAGCCGGTGAGATACGGAAGGTCGCTGCCCACCGAAACGAGCAGTACCTCGACCCCAGCGCGCTCCATCGACTCACGGGCGCGCTCGATGCGCGAGCGGAACACCGAGGAAGGAGAGACAGCTGCCATCGACCCATTCTGGCGGCTCGCGTGGTCCGATACATGCGCGTATGCTCAGGATGTGCGTACTCGAACCGTGAGTCTCATCGTTCTCATCGCTCTCGCTGCGACGGCCTGTGGCGCCGCCGACTCCGGCGTCACCGCCACTCGCGCTCGCAAAGGTGCTGGCGGAGGCATCATCACCGGCGACACCACGAACGGCCCGCAGAAGGACTACCCGATCATTGACGGCGTGGTCGACTTCGGCGAACGCGGGCCCGTCCACCCCGAGTACGACGGCTTTCTGACGGCCGCCTTCGCCGACATCCAATCCTTCTGGGCGACCGCCTACCCGGACACGTACAGCACTGCCTGGACCCCATTGTCCGGTGGCATCTATGCGGCCTATCCCGACCGCGAGGCAGAGATCCCGGGCTGCGGCGGTGGCACCACGTCCAGCTACAACGACGTCGCGACCCGCGGAGCCTTCTACTGCCCGGTCACCGACTTCATGGCCTACGACGACGACGGCCTGCTCCCCAGCCTGGTCGATTCGCTCGGCCGCGAGGCAGTCGCCATCGTGCTCGCCCATGAGTTCGGGCACGCAGTGCAGAACCGCGCCGGGGAAGGTTCCCAGCGCGTCGTGCTGAAGGAGCAGCAGGCCGACTGCTTCGCCGGCGCATGGTCGGCACACGTCGCCGCCGGAGCCAGCGACACGATCCGCTTCGACGACAAGGCGGTGCGCGCCGGACTCGTGGCCATGCTGAGCATCAGCGACCCCCTGCTGAGCGACGGCACCAATCCGCTCGACGTACAAGACGCCCACGGCACCGGCTTCGACCGCGTCGGAGCATTCCAGGACGGGTACGAGGGTGGTGTGCAACGCTGCAAGACGTTCTTCACCGAGGATCGTCTCAGCAAGCTGATCGACATCCCGTTCGACCCGAACGATCCGAACGCCGGCAACCTGCCACTCGTGGATCCGAACCCGGATCCCACCAACGGAGCCAACGACATCGTCACGGTCATCCCCGCCGGTCTCGACGAATTCTGGGTGGCGCTCACCAAGGACAACTCGATCACCTTCACCCCCCCGACATACAGCGCGTACAGCGCCAACGGCCCGTTCCCCACGTGCTCGGGTATCGATGCCGCGGCGTGGAAGAGCAACGTGATCTATTGCGTGGGCGACAACACGATCTACTGGGACCAGGACTACGCCTTGCGGCTCTCCTCTGACCCGCACTTCGGCGACATGAGCGTCGGCTATTTGTTCTCCGGTGCCTACGGCGAAGCAATCCAGGTCGTGCTGAAGAGCACCGCCTCCGGAGAGAACCGGGCACTCGGCAACGACTGCCTCACCGGAGCATGGGTGGCCTCAATCCTGCCACCAGCCACCGACAAGAAGATCGTTCTGTCTGCCGGCGATCTCGATGAGGCCGTCTCGACGATGATCGCCCTCAGCGACCCCAGCACCGACACCAACGTGGTGGGCAGTGCCTTCGAGAAGGTGAGCGCATTCCGCAAGGGCGTGCTCGGCGGCCTCGCCGCCTGCCAGGGGTAGCGCAGCTACGACCCCGTCGTCGGCGGCGGCGTGGTGATCGTTGTCGTCGACGGCGGCGTGGTGGCCGTCGCCGTCGTGGTGGTGGCCACCGGCTTCTTGGTGGTGGTGGTCGCCACGATCGTGGTGGTGGTGGTGGGCTCGAGGGTCAGCGTGCTGTGCGTGTTGCGGTAGTTGAACACCGGCAGCATCTCGTCCTTGCTGTACTGCTCGGGTTCCTTGCCGTCCTGACCCCACACGTAGACGCGGTCGTTCTTGGCGACGAGACCCGGGAAGTAGTTGGCGATCCACTGCGGAATACGGATACATCCGTGCGACGCCGGCAGGTTCGGCACCGAATCAGCACCGTGCACGGCGATGCCGTAGTTGAAGTACACCGGGTTCATCATTCCGCCGAGTGGGCCCAGGCGCTTGCCGACGTAGCGACGATAGAAGAGGAACACCCCGCCCGGTGTCTTGGACACACCGCACACATCTTTCAGCAGGGTCTTCTCGAGTGGCACCCCGTTGTCATCGGTGTCCTGCTCGATGACCTCGCACCACTCCTGCCCACTGCCCGAAGAGATGTGCGTGATCAGCTTGGCGTGATCGTTGGTGAACACGATGGCGGTCTGCAACGGCAGGTAGATCTCCATATGCGTGTTGTTCGGTTCCTGACGACGCGGGTTGAAGACCAGTGGATCCTGCATCTTCTGCCACATCTCGTCGGTGACGACACCGACCTGCTGGTCGTACGGGGTGCGGTAGACCAACCCCTCGAACGCCCAGACGGCCTGTTGCGTGCCGCTGCCGAAGTTGCCGTCATTCGGGCCCGGATCGAAGCCGAGATCGTGCAGCCGGCGCTGCAGCGCCTCCACCTCAGCACCCGACGCACCCTTGCCCAGCGTCACCGAGAGATGCGTCTTGGGTCCGGCCGTACCGACCACCACGACACCGGCCTTGGTATTGGCCGGCACCGTGAGCTGTGCCTGATCGGCTCCCGGATTGGGGCCTGATACCTCGTTGGAGTTGCCGCCGTTGCCGGAGAAGCCAACGAACACCACCACGGTGAGCACGACGGCCGCAGCAATCGCTGGAGTCCACCGCCCCATCGACGCTGTCTGCGTGGGCCGGGGTGTGGCTCCGGTGTGCGAGCGACTAGCGCTCGGGCGGGCTGCCGGACGAGCCGGCTCCTTCTGCGGAGGCCGACGCGCGCCCGACTGCGGCGGTGAGCCATGCTGGCGGCGCGGTGGTTGTGCAGGGGGCCTACGGTCGGTCACGAACTACTCCGGGGGGATTCGAACGGCCAATCTACCCGGCGGCCACGCACGGGGGACCGCAGGGTGGCTCAGGCGTTCGGGCCGACGACCGGCTTGATGCCCCGCAACTCCTTGCGCAAGGCGAACATTTCCTTGACGATCTTCTTGATCACTGCGCCGGACGCCAGCGTGCTCTCGCCGCGGGTACGGGGGAAGTAGTCCACTCCGAACTGGATGACGTCGTAGCCGAGCTTCCTGGTGCGGATGATCAACTCGGCGTCGATAAACGACCCTTCGCTCTGCAGTGTGATGTGCTCGAAGATGCGTCCACGGCACAACTTGAACGCGAAGTTGATGTCGCGCATGCGTACACCGAACAGGCGGCGGATGAGCAGGTTGTAGAAGAACGTGTACACGGCGCGCAGCGCGCCTTCGCCGGTGCGATCGAGCCGGTAGGCGCTGACGATGTCGGCCTCGTAGAGGCGCATCAGGCGTACGGCTTGGCTGACTTGCGCCATGTCGAAGGGCAGGTCGGCGTCGCTGTACAAGATGAGATCGCCCGTGGCCGTGGCGAAACCAGTCTTCATCGAGCCGCCGAGCTTGCGGTTCACCGGGTGGTGCACTGCAACAACATGCGGGTCGGCCGCAGCCAGCGCATCAGCCATCTCGGGCGTACGGTCGGTGCTGGTGTCGTCGACGACGATGAGTTCGTAGTCGAGGATCTCGCCGCGAGCGAGCAACGATTCACACTCGAGCTTGGCGTAGCCAACGGCTCGCTCGATGTACGCCTCCTCGTTCCACATCGGGAAGAAGATGCTGAGCTTGTTGAATGGCTCGCCGGTCACGACGGGAGACACTAGCGGCCAGGCGCTACTCTCGGCCGTGCATGGAGCCCACTGTCGACCTCGAACCGCAACCTCGCAAGCGGCCACGCGTCATCGTGCTGCAGCCGGGGCACCTGTTGCCCGGGTGGGGCAATGTGTTCTGGATCGGTTGGCTCCTCATCGGCGGCGGGTTCGGTGCCGTCTGGTACAGCTCGCGGGTCACCGGCCTCTCCACCTGGTGGCTCGGCCCGCAGACCGAGCCACGTATCTGGTTCCACCCGTTGCCGTTCATCGCCCCGTTCACGTTGTCGTTCCTCGCGCTGCGCATCACCCGCCACCTGCCCTGGTACGGCATGGTCGGAGCAGTTGTCGCCGCCGCCATTGCGGCAGGCGACCTGGCCGATCAGCCGCGTTACGCCGCCATTGAGTTCGCCCTCGCCGGCGCCGGGCTGGCCATCTCCCTGGCCTCGCTAGCCGGTCTGTTGCGGGCAGACAAGGGCGCAGCCACCTGAGTCGGTAACCTCGGACTCTGATGTCCAAGGTGCTCACTTCCCTCCCCGTTGGCGAACGCGTCGGTATTGCGTTCAGCGGCGGACTCGACACATCCGCTGCCGTTGCCTGGATGCGCGAGAAGGGGGCCCACCCCTACTGCTACACCGCCGATCTCGGTCAGATGGACGAATCCGACCTGCCGGGCGTGCCCGACCGCGCGAAGGAATACGGCGCGGAGGCTGCCCGCCTCATCGACTGCCGTACCGAACTGGTGCACGAGGGTCTCGTGGCGCTGCAGTGCGGCGCGTTCCACATCACCACTGCCGGGAAGACCTACTTCAACACCACCCCGCTGGGCCGTGCAGTCACCGGCACGCTGCTCGTCACCGCGATGCACGAGGACGGCGTCGACATCTGGGGCGACGGCAGCACGTACAAGGGCAACGACATCGAGCGCTTCTATCGCTACGGCCTGTTGGTGAACCCGAAGCTGCGCATCTACAAGCCGTGGCTCGATCACGATTTCGTCACCGAGTTGGGTGGCCGCACCGAGATGAGCGAGTTCCTCACCACGCGCAACCTGCCGTACCGCGCCAGCAAGGAGAAGGCCTACAGCACCGACGCCAACATTTGGGGCGCGACGCACGAGGCCAAGCTGCTGGAAGAACTGGGTACCAGCATGGACATCGTCGACCCGATCATGGGCGTCGCTCACTACCGCGAGGATGTCACCGTCGCTGCCGAAACCGTCAGCATCCGCTTCCACGAAGGCTGGCCGGTCGCGATCAACGGCAATGAGTTCGCGACGCAGGTAGAGCTCGTCGATGCGGCCAACGTCATTGGCGGTCGCCACGGCCTGGGCATGTGCGATCAGATCGAGAACCGCATCATCGAGGCCAAGAGCCGCGGTATCTACGAAGCACCGGGCTTGGCGCTGCTGCACATCGCGTACGAGCGCCTGATCACCGGCATCCACAACGAAGGCACGATCGAGAACTACCGCACAATGGGTCGCCGCCTCGGCCGACTGCTCTACGAAGGTCGCTGGTTCGACCCGCAGTCGCTGATGCTGCGCGAACCGCTGATGCGCTGGGTCGGCGCTGCCGTCACCGGCGAGGTCACGCTGCGTCTGCGACGCGGCGACGACTACACAATCCTCGACACCACCAGCCCCAACCTCACGTATCACCCCGAGCGGTTGAGCATGGAGAAGGTGGACGATCAGGCATTCGGCCCGCTCGACCGCATCGGTCAGCTCACCATGCGCAACCTCGACATCGATGACAGCCGCGCCAAGCTCGACGTCTATCGCAGCGCAGGCACCCTCGGCGCCGGTGGCCTCACCGCGCTCGACGGTCCCAAGCGCTAAAGATCGGTCGACTCACAGGCGGGAGATGATCGCCGCCAGCAGCCCGGCTCGCGGCAGCAGCGTGTCGACCAGCACGTACTCTCGGTCGCTATGCGCGCCTTCGCCCACGGCACCCAATCCGTCGAGCGTGGGGACGCCACGGGCGGCCGTGAAGTTGCCATCGCTGCCGCCACCAACGCTGACACCACGCACTGGTGCCAGACCAGCAGCAGCCGCCGCAGCGACCGCCACCGGGAACAACTCAGCCGACGCAGACGACGGCATCGGCGGACGGTTGAGACCTCCCAGCACCTCGACTCGGGCATCGGCAACCGACACCGTGAGCGCCGCGAACAGCGCCTCCAGACGTTCCTTCTCACCCGGCTGTTCGACGCGCACGTCGACCAGCACTCGCGCCAATTCAGGGACCACATTTTCAGCCGTACCCGCAGATGCCACGGTAGGTGTGACGGTGGTGCCCTTGGCCGTGTCGGCGAACGTGATCACCTTCGTGACCAGTTCCGCCGCGGCCACCAACGCGTTGATGCCCTTCTCCGGCTCCAGACCGGCGTGTGCCGCGCGGCCGTGCACCAACAGTTCGAACGTGCCGGTGCCCTTGCGGGCAGTCTTCAGCGCGCCACCGTCGGCGCTGGGTTCGAGCACCAAGACACGGCCGCATGCAAGCGCGCGTTCCTCGATCAGCTCGCGACTGGTTCCGCTGCCCACTTCTTCATCGCTGGTGATCAGGATCTCGATACCGCTGCGATCGGCGAGCGACGCCACACCGTGCACCGCCTGCACGATGCCGGCTTTCATGTCGAACACGCCCGGGCCCTTCGCGCGTCCGTCCTCGATCGTGAACGGGCGCGCTGCGCACGAACCCACCGGGAACACCGTGTCGTGATGTCCGACGACCAGCACTCTCGGCGTCCCGCCACCTGACCAATGCAGGTGCGGGCCAGCCGGGCTGTCGATGATCCGCGGCGCCGAGCCGAGTCGTTGCTCGATCACACCAGCGAGCACGGCCGCCGATTGCGTGAGCAAGGGCACATCGAGCGACGGTGACTCGGTGTTCACCAGCAGTTCCAGGTCGGCGAGCATCGCCTGCAGATCGATCACGTCTGCCATTCTGGCCCGCGGAAGTGTGAGAATCGACGTATGACGTCACGTCGCCTGCCCCTCGTCCTGGTCGCCGCCCTGTCACTGGCTGCTTGCAGCAGCAACGGATCTTCGTCACCCGACACAACAGTGGCGATACCTGTCAGCACGGATGTCGCCGCCGCCACCTCGTTCACGATCCAGCCGGGTGTGCAACAGATCGCCGTCCTGGGTGCGACCCCTGGTGCCGAAGTGAAGGTCGCAGCACCCGACGGAAAACTCACGGTCACCAATGTGGTCGACGACCAAGGTTCGACGCTGTTTCGCGAACTGACGCCGGGCGACGGCTGGGTGGTCACATCCGGCACCGAACATTCGGGCCCTGTCACGGTGACAGGCCCCGATGACGTGCCCTCGCCATCGCTCTACACCGAGCAGCAGACGCTGCTGCCCGCCGGCGGGTTCGGTTACATCGCCACGCGCGATGGCACCACGCTGAGCGCCAACGTGATCCTTCCTGGACCGGTGGAGAAAGGGCCCTACCCCACCGTCGTCGAGTACAGCGGTTACCAGCCCAGCGACCCCGACAGTGCCGCTACCGCAGCGATCTACACCTCGCAGGGCTTCGCCTACGTCGGTGTCAACATGCGCGGCACCGGATGCAGCGGAGGCTCGTACCGCTTCTTCGAGACCGTACAGTCGGTCGACGGCTACGACGTGATCGAAGCCGTCGCTGCGCAACCGTGGGTAATGGGCCATCAGGTCGGCATGGTTGGCATCAGCTATCCGGGTATCAGCCAACTCTTCGTTGCCGCCACGCAACCACCAAGCCTGAACAGCATCACCCCGTTGTCCGTCATCGACGACAGCTACCGCAGCACGCTGTACCCGGGCGGCATTCTCAACACCGGCTTCGCCGTCAACTGGACGCAACAGCGTGTGGATGAATCCAAGCCGTACGGCCAGAAGTGGACCAAGGGACGCGCCGACGGCGGCGATACCCGCTGCGCCGACAATCAGTCGTTGCGTCTACAGAACCCCGACCTCGTGCAGGAAATTCAGGACAACCCGTACTACGCCAATCCGCTGGCTGATTCGCTGGCACCGGTGACGTTCGTGAACAAGATCAAGGTGCCGGTGTTCCTCGCTGGCGCCTGGCAGGACGAGCAGACCGGTGGACACTTCCCGGCGATGATCCCGGCTTTCACCGGATCGCCACACGTCTATGTCACCTTGACCAACGGTCTGCACACCGAAGCGCTCAGCCCGCCCATCGCCGGGCGGTACTTTGAGTTCTTGCAGTTGTATGTCGCGAAGAAGGTTCCCGACCTCACGGCTGGCAACACGATCGCTCCGATCCTCGGCAACGCAATCTGGGGCGTCGGCACCTTCGAGCCGTTCACCAACCGCTTCGCCGGCACCACCTACGCACAGGCGCTGTCCGCGTTCGAGAGCGAACCTCCGGTCCGCGTGTTGTTCGAACAAGGCGGCAACGCGAACTTCACCGCCGGCACACCCGAGCCGAACTTCACCGCCGAGTTCAGCGCGTGGCCGATCCCCGAAGCCGAAGCGCGGGGGTGGAACCTCGATGGCTGCGGCTGTCTCGTAGCGGACGGCTCACCGCTCAGCACACCCGGTGAGAGCAGTTACGTCGCCGACCCGAAGGCGCTTCCCGCCACGTTCTACACCGGCAACGGCAACGGTGTGTGGCGCGCTGATGTGAAGTACGACTGGCAGCCACTGCCCAATGGCAAGGGTCTCGGGTTCATCACCGCGGCGCTCACCACCGACACCGTGGTCATCGGGCCTGGCTCGGTCGACCTGTGGGTGAAGGCCTCGCTACACGACACCGACCTGGAGGTCACGGTCAGCGAAGTGCGCCCCGATGGTACGGAGATCTACGTGCAGAGCGGGTGGCTGCGAGCCACCCAGCGCAAGCTCGACGACGCTGCCAGTACCGAGCTACGACCCGTCCAGACGCACACCGAAGCCGACGCCGCCGATCTCCCTGCGGGAGAGTTCGTTCCCGTGCGTGTCGAGTTGTTCCCGTTCGCGCATCCGTTCCGCAAGGGCAGTCGCATCCGGCTGACAATCCACGCTCCCGGCAACAACCGCGCCATCTGGGAGTTCCGCACGATCTCCGCTGGCGAGACCGTCACCATTGCCCACGACGCCGCTCACCCGTCGCGACTCGTCCTGTCGGTCGTGCCGGTCACCATCGCTGCACCCGCACCGCCCGCGTGTGGCGCACTACGTGGTCAGCCGTGCCGCACGTACACGCCCGCCAGCAATGGCGGCTGACGCTCACAGCAACCTCTCAGCAAAGCCAGAGCCTGCTCCCAGGGGCACTGCCGATGCTGACACCATGACCACGCTGGAAGCACCGCCGCTCGAACCTGAGATCCAATCAGGAGATCCGCGCTGGGTACGCCCCTCCGTGGCGGCACTGCTGATCGCTACTGGCGCGCTGTATCTCTGGGGCCTCGGCTCGCAGGGGTGGGCCAACGACTTCTACTCGGCAGCGGTGCAGGCTGGTACGAAGAGTTGGAAGGCGTTCTTCTTCGGCTCCAGCGACTCGGCCAACTTCATCACCGTCGACAAACCGCCTGCATCGCTGTGGGTAATGGAACTCTCCGCCCGCGTGTTCGGTGTGAACTCGTGGAGCATCCTGGTGCCCCAGGCGCTCGAAGGTGTCGCTGCCGTCGGGTTGCTCTATCTCACGATCAAGCGCTGGTTCGGGGCCACCGCTGGCCTGATCGCCGGCGCTGCAATGGCGCTCACCCCGGTGGGCGTGCTGATGTTCCGTTACAACAACCCCGACGCGCTGGTCGTGTTGCTGATGGTTGCCGCGGCCTACGCCGTCACCCGCGCAATTGAGGACGGCGCGACGAAATGGCTGGTGTGGGCCGGTGTGTTCCTCGGTTTCGGCTTCCTCACCAAGATGCTGCAGGCCCTGATCGTGCTGCCGGTGTTCGCACTCGCCTACCTCGTCGTCGGCCCACCGAAGTTGGGCAAGCGCGTCTGGCAGCTACTCGTCGGTGGCGGCGCGCTACTCGTGGCCATGGGCTGGTGGATCGCGATCGTCGAACTGTGGCCCAAGAGCAGCCGCCCCTACATCGGTGGCTCCACCGACAACAGCGTGCTCGACCTCGTGTTCGGCTACAACGGTTTCGGTCGCCTCACTGGCAACGAGACCGGCAGCGTGGTCGGCGGCGGCGGGCCGGGTCAGTCCGGCGCATGGGGTCCCACCGGCTGGACGCGAATGTTCAACTCGTCGTGGGGCGGGCAGTCCTCGTGGCTGATCCCCGCCGCGCTGCTGTTCGCCGTCGTCGGCCTGGCGCTCGCCGGACGTGCGGGACGGCTGGATCGAATGCGTGCCGCGATCATCATCTGGGGCGGCTGGCTGGTCGTCACCGGCGCTGTATTCAGCCTGGGTGAAGGCATCATCCACGAGTACTACTCCGTAGCCCTCGCCCCGGCGATCGGGGCCCTCATAGGTATCGGCGTAACGATGATGTGGACCCTGCGCCGCCTGCGGTGGGCGCGAGCGATCATGGCCAGCGCCGTGGTGCTGTCGGCATGGTGGGCATACGTGCTACTCAACCGCACACCGGACTGGAACCCCTGGATCCGCGTCCTGCTCATGGCTGCGACGGGTATGGCGATCGTCGGACTCGCACTTGGTGATCAGGCGACGACGTGGGCGATGGGTGCGGCGGCGGTCGTCGGCCTCATCGGCCCAGCGGCCTACAGCATCGAGACCGTGGTCAACACCGGCAGCCGCGGCGGAGCGATCCCCACCGCCGGCCCGATGGTGCCCGGCGCGCGCTTCGGGCCGGGCGGTCGCCCCGGCGGATTCCCCGGCTTGCCCGGATTCCCCGGCTTGCCGCCCGGCGGGCTGCCCGCCGGCTTGCCCGCCGGCTTGCCCGGCGGCTTGCCCGGCGGCTTGCTGAACGGTGGCACCCCCAGCGCTGAGGTCGTGCAGTTCCTGAAGGACGGCACGGTGGGCTACACGTACGCATTGGCCGCCATCGGCGCCAACCGCGCCGCCGGCTACCAGTTGGCCACCGGCAACCCGGTGATGGCGATCGGTGGCTTCAACGGAACCGACCAGTGGCCGACGCTTGAGGTGTTCCAGCAGATGGTCGCCGACGGCACGATCCACTACTTCGTCGCGAGCGGCGGGATGGGGGGCGCGATGGGCGGTCCCGGCGGCGGTGGCGCGATGGGTGGACCTGGTGGCGCCAACAACACCTCCAGCACGTCGGGTCAGATCAGCAGTTGGGTGACCGCGACGTTCCAGACCGTCACCGTCGGCAGTGAGACGTTCTACGACCTCACGAAATAGGTCGCCTGATCCCCCCATCCCCCATTCGTGTCACACGCCGACCACGGGGCTTCGTGTCCGGTGTGTGGCCGGGGCGAGGGCAGGGGCGATTGGCGTGCTCCAATAGGGGTATGAACCGTCGTGACGAACTGGCCGCATTCCTGCGGGCTCGTCGTGAAGCACTCCGACCCGAGGACGTCGGTCTCCCACCTGGTCGCGGCCGACGCACACCCGGCCTTCGGCGCGAGGAGATCGCCCTCCTCGCCGGCGTCTCGGTCACCTGGTACACGTGGTTGGAACAGGGGCGCCCGATCAACGCCTCGGCGGACGTGCTGGAGGCGCTGGCCCGTAGCCTGCGCCTTGACGAGGCCGGACGGCAGCATCTGTTCGCGCTGACCGCCCGCGGGAGCAGCGAGAGTGGACCCGACGTCGACGAGGCACCCGACGCGCTGGTCCGGCTGATCGCCTCGATGAACCCGGCACCCGCCTACGTGCTGGGACCTCGGTGGGAGTTCCTCGCGTGGAACGAGGCCCAGGCCCGTCTGTATCCAATGATCGAGCGACTGAACGGCGACGACCGCAACCTGCTGTGGGTCGTGTTCGCCGAGCCGACGGCGCGCGAGTTGATCGGCGACTGGCCCGATCAGGCGCGACGGATCATGGCCGAGTTCCGCGCCGGCACCGCGGGGTTGCGCACCGACCCTCGGGTGGTGGCGCTCATTGAGCGGTTGCACACCACCAGCCCCGAGTTTGCCGAGTGGTGGGCGCAACAGGACGTCGCTCAGTTCCAAACACGTGTGCGCCGCTACCACCACGAGCGCGCCGGCGAGCTGGCCTTCGAATACCAGCAGCTCACACCGAGCGAGTGGCCCGGGCTGAAGGTGGTGTGCCAGCTCCCCCTGCCCGGCGACGACAGCGCTGAACGACTGGCCGCCTGGCGTTCGATCGCCTAAACGGCGGTTCGCCCCAGATCGCGAATGGGGCGGTTCCCAGGAACCGCTGTCCGGGGCGCGGCTCAGGACGCGCAGACGCAGAACTCGTTGCCCTCCGGGTCGCGCATCGTGATCCAGAAGATGCCGAACTCGTCGACCCGTTCGCCACGATGTGCACCAAGCGCCACGAGGCGTGCGGCCTCGCCTTCCTGGTCGGACACGTGCACGTCGAGGTGCAGGCGGTTCTTCGCCGACTTCGACTCGGGCACCTGTTGCAGCAACAGCTTCGGACCCTTCCCGGACGGGTCGGTGAGCATCCGATAGTGGCCGACGCCGCCAGTGTGTTCGTAGCCGAGCGCACCGCACCAGAAGGCGGTCTGCACATCGGGATCGGCAACATCGAGAGTGAGCACGAGGTAGTCGGCCATGAGCAAACGGTAGCCTCGAAACCCCATGAGCGCGGACGTGATTGCCGAGAGCCAGCAGCGACGTACGTTCGCGATCATCAGCCACCCCGACGCGGGTAAGACCACCCTCACTGAGAAGTTCCTGCTGTATTCCGGTGCCGTGCAGGTGGCCGGAGCGGTGCACGCGCGTGAAGGCCGGCGCAGCGCGCGCAGCGACTGGATGGAACTCGAGCAACAGCGCGGTATCTCCATCAGCAGCACCGTCATGCAGTTCCCGTACGGGGATTACATCATGAACCTGCTCGACACCCCGGGTCACCGCGACTTCAGTGAGGACACGTACCGCGTACTGTCCGCGGTCGACGCCGTGGTGATGGTGCTCGACGCGGCGAAAGGTATCGAGAGCCAGACGCTCAAGTTGTTCCAGGTGTGCCGCTCGCGCAACCTGCCCGTCATCACCTTCCTGAACAAGTACGACCGCCCGGGCCGCGACCCGCTGGAGCTGCTCGACGAGATCGAGCAGCAGATCAAACTCCGCCCCACCCCGGTCACCTGGCCGGTGGGCAGCGGCGAAGAGTTCCAGGGTCTGGTCGACCGCCGCAACGGCCGCTACACCCGCTTCACCCGTACCGCCCGCGGGGCGTCCGCCGCGCTGGAAGAAGAGTCGGATCTGCAGGCCGCTGCTGCCGCGGCTGGCCCCGGCGAGGCGCGTGTATGGAAGACCGCGCTCGACGAGATCGGCCTGCTGGAAGCCGTCGGCGCCGATCTCGACCTCGAGTCGTTCCTGGCCGGTGAATCCACACCGCTGTTCGTCGGTTCGGCGCTCACCAACTTCGGTGTGCGCACCCTGCTCGACGCTGTGGTCGGCCTCGCTCCCCCGCCAGCACCGCGCATCGACAAGGCTGGCGAGCCGCACTCCCTTCAGGCGCCGTTCAGCGCGTTCGTGTTCAAGGTGCAGGCCAACATGGACCCATCGCACCGCGACCGCATCGCGTTCGCCCGAATCTGCTCGGGTCATTTCGAACGCGGGATGTCGGTCACGAACTCGCGCACTGGCCGCGACATGACCACCAAGTACGCCACCACCGCCTTCGGCCCCGACCGCGAGACCGTCGAGGACGCCTACCCCGGTGATGTGGTCGGCCTGGTGAACGCAACCGGTGTGCTGCTCGGCGACACGCTGTTCGCAGCCGACGCCAGTGGCCAACCGGTCGAGTTCCCACCCATTCCACGCTTCGCCCCCGAGGTGTTCGCCCGCGCTCGGCCGCTGGACAACGCCAAGTTCAAGCAGTTCCGCAAGGGGCTCGAACAGCTCGATGAAGAGGGCGTGGTTCAGGTGCTGCGCGACCCCGACATGGGCGATGTGGAGAACGTGCTGGCCGCCGTTGGCGCGCTGCAGTTCGAGGTGTTCGCCTATCGCTTGGGCAGCGAGTTCGGTGCGCCCACTGAAATCGTGTCGGCTCCGTACCAGGCCATCCGCCTCACCGACAAGCAGTCGGCCGAACGTCTGCGCCAGATCGGCGGCATCCGCATCCTGGTGCGCGGCGACGGCGCGCTGTGTGCGCTGTTCGAGAACAAGTACCGCCTGCAGCGACTGATGAGCGACGAGCCCGAGCTGACCCTCGAGCCGATCATCGCCGACGCCAGCACGCTCTAAGCCGCCCCCGCCAGACCCACCGCCCGCCCCCGCCAGACCCACCAGGTTGGGCGCGATTGGTGCCACTGCTGACCGGCTCAGCCCCCACGGGCGTGGAAACTACGCTGACCGGCATGGTTTCGCGCCCACTGAGGGTGGCACTGGGGATGCGCCGACGCCACCACGCCCTAGGCGAGGGCGGCAGCGAGCAGGGACTGCTCGGTCTCGCCGAGCGGGATACGCCCGACGGCAGCCAGCGCCTCGGGCGACATCTTCTTCGCAGTCTTGCGGATGACGTCGATCAGGTGATCGCGGTCGAGTTGTGTGGCGACGGCAGCGAGCTGCGTCTCGATGAACACCAGGCACGCGGCGTCCTCGACCAGTTGCCCGCCCGGCCCCCGGCGCAGCACCATCGCCTGTACCTGCTCGATCTCCTCGGCCGAATAGCCGACTGCAGCCAGCAACTCGCCGACGTCATGCGCATGACGCTGGCGTTGGTCGCGCTTCCATCTCAGGTAGCCGGCCTTTCCCGCGTCGTACGACGAACGCGGCAGCTCCCAACGGCGCAGGTGGTGTGCCCGAGCAGCGAGCGACACCAACTCATCGGCATCGGGTAACAGCGCCACCACCCACTCGGCAGCCAACTCGCCGTGCACCAGCGCGAGCGGACGCTCGGACCCGCGCACCATCACCGCTGTCGGGTCGGCCGCGTTTGCCCCGTCGATGGTGGCGACCGCGACAGCGAAACGGGACTGGCTCAGACTGCGCACTCCGACTCACCGACGGCAGCCACGAACGGGCCCTGCTCGCCGTAGTCGACGTAGAACTCCGGAGCATCCTCGGGCTTCGGGAACACATCCAGGTCCACCAGACCCTTGGCGATCTCAGCGGCGCCGCCGACACGGTCCATCCACGAACGGAAGGCCTCACCGGCGGTGCGCTCATCGTTGAACCGACGGATGACCCGGACCGCAGCATGCGGGGCCGCTTTGGCCGGAAGGCGCAGCGCCTTCTCGCCGAAGTGAATTGTCTCCTGGCCGACGTAGCCGCCGAGCAGCATCTGGTACCCGGGAGCCGACTGCCCGTGCGCCCGACGTTCGGCGCCGAAGAAGCCGATGTCGGCGATGTGGTGCTGACCGCACGAGTTGGTGCAGCCGGAGATGTTGATGCGGATGCCACCGACTTCCGCAAGACCCTCCTTCTCCAGTTCCTCGCCGATTGCCGCAGCCAGACCGCGCGACTGGGTGACAGCAATGTTGCACGTGTCGGAACCCGGGCAGGCGACGACGTCGCGGGCCAACTCGGCGCCCGGACGGGCCATACCAATCGCTTCAAGACGCTCGAACAGCACCGGCAACTGAGCTTCAGTGAGGCCACGGTAGACGACGTTCTGGCGGTTGGAGAGACGCACATCGGCACCGAGTTCACGCTGGATGGACGCCAGCGCTCGGAACTGCGCTGCCGTGATGTCGCCGAGTGCGGCATAGGCCACGGCCGACACGGTGCCCTTCGCGCTCCCCCGGATCACTGACGTAGCCACCCACCGGCCATAGGGGTCGCGCGGGATGAGCGAGACCGGGACGGCACCCTGACCGACCTCCGTGACCTCGCCACTGGCAGCACGCCCAGCAGGCGCGTCGCCGACCTTCTGCACCAACGGCGGGATGCCGCCGGGCCAAGTGGAGGACGCCGGCAGCGTGTGCCGCAGCTTCAGCACCCGGCGACGCACCTCATCGATACCCAACGTGTCGACGACCCACTTGAGACGAGCGCGCAACTTGTTGTCCCGGTTGCCGGTCTGTTCGAACAGGCGCAGGACCGCCTCGATCGTGGGCAGCAGTTCTTCGCGGGTGGTGAACTCCTCCAGCGCGAGTGCCGGGTGCGGGTTGGCCCCCAGGCCGCCAGCGATGAACACGCGGAACCCGGCCTCAGTGCTGCCGTCGGGCAGCGTGCGGGTGACCGCAATCACCCCGGCGTCGTTGAACATCGCCTGACCGCAGTCGCTGCTGCAGCCGCTGAAGTTGATCTTGAACTTACGTGGCAGCCGCTGGCCCAGCGGGTTGCGCACGAAGTGCTCGTAGGCGGCCTCGGCCCACGGGGTGACATCGAGTTGCTCATGCGGGCACGCCCCCGCGAGATGGCAGGCCATCACGTTGCGCACCGTGTCGCCACAGGCCTCGCGGCTGGTGAGGCCAACGGCGGCGATACGGCGCATGACTTCGGACACACGCGTCAGCTCGACGAAGTGCACCTGCACGTTCTGGCGGGTGGTGATGTGGCCCCAACCGCGCGAGAACTCTTCGCTGATCTGCGCCATCACATCAAGTTGCTCGGGTGTGATCGTGCCCGCGGGCAACTTGATACGCACCATCTGGTTGGTGCCACCTTGGCGCTGGCCGTAGATGCCGTTGTTCAGACGCATCACACGGAATACGTCCTCGCTGATCTCCCCGGCGAGATACCCGGCTACCGCTTGCTCGAACCGTTGGATGTCGCGCTGCTGCTCGGCATCGAGGTCGCGCGGTGCAGGAATAACAGGTGTGGCGCCCATGGGATGGCCTTTCGAAGTATCGGGAGTAAACCCGACTTAACGGCTCAACAATACAGCATCAGCGACCGGGCTCCTCGCCCACTTCGCGCAGCGCATCGCCCAGCGCGCCCCGCACCCGGCGGGCCATCTCAGGTGTCAGGTGGGCGACCAGGCCGGTACCGGCCCGGCCCACTTCCTCCACCGTGAGGACCACCCGCGGTTCGGCATCGTCATAGTCATCGCTGATCGCGACTGCCCACGAGACCAGCGTCGCGTCCTCGGCACCTTCGGGCAGGTCCGCAGGCGTGAACGGATAGTCGTCGATTGAGCGCCGCATCACGCCCACCGACGTCGCGGGCGGCGTATGAAGTGTCGGGTGACGGCAGCGGCGAAGGACACCGTAGACACCAACATGACGCTGACGACAGCGACCTTGCCTTGCGTGGACACCGACTGATGCACCAGCAGCAACACCATCGCCGCCATCGCACAGACCCACGCAACCGTGACGATGCGCGCGGTGACTTCCTCGAGTTCGGTGAGTTCGCGGTCGCGAGCGACCGTCGTCTTCTGCGCACCCTCGGAGCGCAGCAGCTTCTCCAGCCAACGAACCGGTGACGCCACGACGATCAGCGCCAGCGGCGCCCAGACCAGCATCGCTCCCGCGATCCAGCGTTCGGACGGCACGCTGACGCGGGCCTCGCCGTTCACTGCGGCGGATGTGGCGAACGACGCGAGCGCGGTGACGATGATGACCATCAACGCCTTCACGTACCGCAGCACCACCACCTGGATCCGCTGCATGTGACGAACCATGACGTACTCGACCTTGATCACCTCTTCGAGCAACGTGCGTCGACGGGCAGCAGCAAGCTCGAACAAGGCAGCGGCGCGGGCGACGTCGGATTCGAGCGTTTCATCGAGCAGTCCCGGGTAGGCCGCGATCTGCTGATCGATCCGGTGTCGACCGCGCTCGTTTCCTGGCACTAGCAGCCGCACGATCTCCGGGTCGGTGTGCCGCTGGGTGTACACCGCGCCGCTGGCAGCGCCGAGTTCATCGCTGGGCAGACGCAGGCCGGTGAGCGTGAAGCGAGGAGAGAACACCTCACCGTCCGCGTGGATGACGTGATTGGCGTCGAAATAGAAGCGAGTGAGTTCGATGATCACCAGCCACAGCACGGCCAACGCCAGAAAGATCGATAACACGACCGCCACCAGCAGCAGCCCACGCGACCAGGACACCGGGCCGGCGAGCAGTGCCCGGATCACCTGCAGCACGCTGTCGCGTTCGACGGCGGGCAGCAGCACGAGGATGCCCGCGCCCGACAACAGCGCCGTGGCGACGCGGTGCACGGTGGAGAGCCTCACGTCGCAACGTTGGAGGTACGAGCGCATGGCAGCGCGTTCGTCGAGGGTCGGCTCTGCGTCGGACATCGGGGCCACGCTACTTCCCGCCGATGTTGAACCCGAACTACCGCTGCCGCAAGACTGACGCGATGAGCACTGCATCCGACACCCAACTCGCCCGCGTGGACGCCGCGATCGACGCACTCCTCCTCGCCCACCCAGTGAGCGGGTGCAGCAATCTCGAGTTCCGCGGCCACCGCTACGACGCCGGCCTCGCCTGGGTGCATTTCGCCGAAGGGTTCGGCGGTATGGGCGCTCGCCCCGATCTGAATCGTCACGTGGAGAATCGGCTACGGGCCGCCGGAGGGCAGCCGCAAGATGCGGCGACGTTCTTCCTCGCGCTCGCCGGCCCCACCATCCACACTCACGGCACGGACGAACAGAAGCAACGCTGGCTGCGCCCGATGTTCACCGGCGAAGAGCGGTGGTGCCAACTGTTCAGCGAGCCCGGCGCTGGCAGCGACTTCGCTGGGCTCGGCACTCGGGCCGTGCGCGACGGCGATGAGTGGGTAGTGAACGGCCAGAAGGTGTGGAACACGCTCGCCCACCTGGGCGACTGGGGCATGCTCGTCACCCGCACCGACCCCGATCAGCCCAAGCACAAGGGGATGACCTACTTCGGGGTCGACATGCGCCTGCCCGGTGTGGAAGTGCGCCCGCTGCGACAGATCACCGGCGAAGCCGAGTTCAACGAGGTGTACCTCACCGACGCCCGTATTCCCGATTCCTGCCGCGTGGGCGACGTCGGCGAAGGGTGGCGCGTATCGCTCACCACGCTGATGAACGAACGCACCGCCATCGGTGGTGGAGCTGCCAGTTCCGCCAAACACGGCCCGATCTGGGAATCCATCCGCTTGTGGAACGAGGCACCCGAGCACGAACGTACTGACGCCAAGCGCGACGAGTTGATGACGCTGTACTGCCTCAGCGAGGCGTTCCGGTACACCAACATGCGCGCCGCCGAGGCCGCGAAGGTGGGTAACCCTGGCCCCGAGGGTTCGATCGCCAAGCTCGCGATGTCCAACTTCAACAAGGCGTGCACCGAGTTCGCGCTGGGTCTGTTGGGCGCACACGCGACGATCGGGTTCGACTACACGTTCCGCCGGCCCGAGGCACTGTCGGCCGATGGTCTCGATCAGGGCATCCGCCACAGCTTCCTGCGCGCCCGCGCCAACAGCATCGAGGGCGGCACCAGCGAGATCCTGCGCAACATCCTCGGCGAACAGGTACTCGGCCTGCCGGGCGAGCCGCGCGTCGACAAGGACGCACCTTGGATCAGCGTGCCCCGCAACTAGCCTGCTGCGAGAGACACCATGAGCGACGCCCCGAACTCCCCCGACACCCCAGCCGCCGCGAACTTCGTACGTGACCTGGTGCGCGCCGACAACGAGCAGGGAACGTTCGGCGGTCGTGTGCAGACCCGGTTCCCACCCGAACCCAACGGATACCTGCACATTGGGCACGCCAAAGCCATCTGCGTCGACTTCGGCATCGCTGAAGAGTTCGGCGGTGTGTGCAAGCTGCGCTTCGACGACACCAACCCGGTCACCGAGGACACCGAGTACGTCGACGCGATCGTCGACGATGTGCGCTGGCTCGGCTTCGAAGCGGCCGAAGTGGTGTACGCCAGCGACTACTTCGAGACCCTCTATACATGGGCCGAGCATCTGGTCACTACCGGTTTCGCCTACGTCGACGATCAGGACGGCGACACCATCTCCGCGCAGCGCGGCGGCTACGGCAAGCCGGGTATCGAGAGCCCACACCGCGACCGCCCGATCGCGGAGAACCTCGATCTGTTCCGCCGCATGCGTTCCGGTGAGTTCGCCGACGGTTCGCATGTGCTGCGCGCCAAGGCCGATATGCAGCACGACAACATGCAGCTGCGCGACCCGATCATGTATCGCATTCGCCACGAGCATCACCACCGTACGGGCGACCAGTGGGTGCTGTACCCCACGTACGACTGGGCGCACGGTCAGAGCGACGCCATCGAGGGCGTCACGCATTCCATCTGCACACTGGAGTTCGACAGCCACCGGGCGCTGTACGACTGGTACCTCGAACACTCACCGCTACCGGGTGATCAGCCACGACAGACCGAGTTCGCCCGTCTCGAGTTGTCGTACACCGTGACGTCGAAACGCAAGCTGCTGCAACTGATCAACGATGGCGTCGTCGACGGGTGGGACGACCCGCGCCTTCCCACGCTGCGCGCCCTGCGCCGCCGCGGCTACCCCGCCACCGCCATCCGCGCATTCTGCGATTTCATCGGTGTGGCCAAGACCAACAGTCGCCACCAGATCGAGATGCTGGAGTGGTTCGTGCGCAACGAACTCAACCGCACTGCGCTGCGCCGCATGGCCGTGCTGCGACCGGTGAAGTTGGTCATCACCAACTGGCCCGCAGGGCACAGCGAATCGATCACGCTGCAGAACAACCCGGAGAACGCCGACGACGGCAGCCGCGAGGTCGAGTTCACCGGTGAGGTCTGGATCGAGAGCGACGACTTCAAGGCCGAGGCACCGCCGAAGTACTTCCGTCTCACCCCCGGTGCCGAGGTACGTCTGCGCGGCGCGTATTACCTGAAGTGCACGGGGTACAACACCGACGCCGATGGCAACGTGACGGAAGTGCTGGCCACGTACGACCCCGAGACACGCGGCGGGAATGCACCTGACGGACGCAAGGTGAAGGCCACGATCCACTGGGTGTCCACCGCCCACGCGGTCGATGTCACCGCTGCGCTGTACGAACGGCTCTTCGCCGCCGAGGTACCGGGCGAACGCACCGGCGACCCGTTCGATGATCTGCACCCGAACTCACGCGAGATCGTGCACGGTAAGGCCGAGGCTGCGCTGGCCGCGGCGGCGCCCGGTCAGGTCGTGCAGTTCGAGCGTCTGGGCTACTTCGCCCACGACCACGATCAGCCCGCCTTGTTCCACCGCACGGTGGGCCTCAAGGACGAGTGGGCCAACGTGCAGAAGCGCGGCAAGTAGCTACGGCTCCTGCGGCGATTGGCCGGGGCCGGGCCCGAACGACTCCACCAGCAACTCGTACAACGCGTCCGCGTCGGCCAGCAGTTGGGCATGTTGTTCGCGTCGCGCATCCCCGTCCGGCCGGTTCGCCAGGTCGGCCTGCACCTCGGCGAGCAACAGCGGGAACGATCGACGGTCCATCCGGTTCACCGCGCGTGGCCCAGCGGCAAGACCAGCGAGGCGGGCGAGATCCTGCAGACCGGTCGGAGCGGCCAGCAGTGCCTCCAAGCGAGGTCGCACGTCGCGACTCAGTGTCACCGCACGCTCGATGACCGCTCGCGCTCGTTCGAGGGTGATGTCGTCTCGGCGGTACCCCTTGAGCACGTTGCATTCGTATTCTCGACAGGCTGCCGGCCGTTGCTCATACACCGAACAACTGCTGCCGGTGAGTGCAGCACACGGTTGCTGCATGCGCACGCTGTCGCCGCGCTGGACGAACACCACGTTCACCGCCGACAGGGCGACGACATCGTCACCGGCGAACAGATCGACGGATGCGAACATCGTTCCGTCGCAACACAGAGCGCACTCCAGGCAGATGTTGCTCACGCGCTGGGGGTCACACCCGTTCGAAGCTGACGAGATCGAGGAACACGGCCTCGGACTCGCCGGTCGCGAACACGATCGATGCCGACGCCGAACCCGCTGGTGCGGTGCAGCCAAGAGCGAACGGTTCCATCTGCTCAGAGGTGACCGAACCCGACACGACACTGAGTGCTGCGCCATTCGCATCGAGAAACTGCACCGAGAACGACACGACGCCGTCGCTGTAGAAACCGATCGTGTACTCCCCGGCAGTCACACCGGTAACCGTCTGACCGATCGATGAGCCAGACGCGAGGTGCGCAAGATGCTCGGCACCCAACGGTGGCGCCGACGAGAACGCGAAGTTGTACGTGACCACGCCAGAGCCCAGACGAAGTTGGAGCGTGGAATCCGTCAGAATGTTGTACTCGGCCAGCGTGTGACCGTCCTGCAACTGCGTGCCCTCGAAGATCAGCTGTTGCAAGTCGGGCGGGAGACCCACATCATTTTGAACCAGATCTTTGACGTGCTCGATCGAAGTGGTCGACTTGACCTTGAGCCAGAACCCTTTCGTCTCTGGAAGCACACCGCTCGGTTCAATGAAAATCGTCACACCGATATTTGTCATAGCGTCGGCGGGATCCCTTCTGTGCCGGTGGCGAGTGGAGTACCGGGCGTCCACGAGGTGAACGTCGCACCCATCGCGTCGAGTTCGAATCCAGGGTTCAGGACCAGGTTGCCAGTGAGGGCAACGTCCTCGGGAAGCGCTTGCGGCAGCAACGGTGGCCTCGACGCCTGGGCGCCCGACCGCAAGGTCCAGACGGCGGCCGTACCAGCGAGCACCGATGCGCCGAACAGACCGGCGATGAAGCCGCGCCTCGTGGACACAGGAGTAGCTCGACCTACGACTTCGAGTTCGGGATGGTGAAAATCCAACACGTCCTAGATCCTACATAACTGTCAGGCACCGTGACAGCGGTTCACACGCGCTCGAAGCTGACCAGATCGAGGAACACGGCCTCGGACTCGCCGGTGGCGAACACGATCGATGCCGACGCCGAACCGGCTGGTGCAGTGCAGCGCAGTGCGAACGGTTCCATCTGCTCGGACGTGACCGAACCCGACACGACGCTGAGCGCTGTGCCATTCGCATCGAGGAACTCGACCGAGAACGACACGATGCCGTCGCTGTAGAACCCGATCGTGTACTCCCCGGCAGCGACGCCGGTGACCGTCTGACCGATCGACGAGCCGGACGCGAGGTGCGCGAGATGCTCGGCCCCCAACGGCGGCGCCGACGAATACACGAAGTTGTACGTCACCACACCAGTGCTGACCACCAGGTGCAGGGTGGCTTCCTTCTGAATGTCGTAATCGGCCAGCACGCGGCCAGCACGCGGCCATCCTGCAACTGCGTGCCGGCGAAGATCAAGCGCTGCATCTCGGGCGGGAGGCCCTCCTTGTCCTGCACCTTCTGCTTGACGTTCTCGATCGAGTCGGAGGACTCGACATCAAGGGTAATTGTCTTCCCCCGGAGGGTCTTGATGAAGATCTGCATCCCACTCATCGCGGATGGAATCCTTTCGGTGCTGCCCGGCGTTCAGTCGAGGAACACGTCGGTGGTGGTATCGCGCGTGGCGGTGAACCAGCGACGGCAGCCACTCTCGTGGAACCATCGTTCCTGGGTGACGCCCTGGATGTTGTCCTGCATCCAGGCGTGGTCGATGTTACGCGCGTCGGGGTCGGTGATGCTGTCGGGCGTCACCGGGAACACACTGCCGTAGCGGTACTCCTCGAACGGCCGCGAGCCACAGTTGGGGCATTCGATCCACAACATCAGGTCACCTCGTCCCTGCAGAACTCGGGTCGGCCATCGCCGCCTCCTTGGCAAAACGGTCGAGCCCGAACGGTGCAATCAACGGCGGAGCGGTGCCCGTCGCGATGAGCTCGGCGAGTTGCTCGCCGGCAGCCGGGATCGCCTTGAAACCCCACGTACCCCATCCGGTGGAGATCATCAACCCGTCGACCCCCGTGTGACCGAGGATCGGTGAGAAGTCGGTGCTGACATCGCAGATACCGGCCCACGAACGCAGAATGCGCAGCTTCGACAAGAACGGGAACAACGTGGTGGCCTTCGCCGAGCAGGCCTGCAGGTAGCTGTAGCTCGTGCTCGTGCGGTAGCTCGCCTGACGGTCGTACTCGGCACCGATCAACATCTGCCCACGGGGTGTCTGGCTGATATAGAACACCAGGTCGTTACTGGACACGATCGGGGCGAACTCCTGCGCATAGGCGTTGGTGACAAACGCCTGCAGCGCGTGCGTGCGGATCGGCAGGCGTACGCCGGCCCATCCGGCGACCGTGCTGACGTGACCGCCGACGGCCGACAGCACGACACCGGCGGAGATGTTGCCCTTCGGTGTTTGCACCCCGGTGACGCGATCGCCGTCCTTCAGCAGCCCGGTGACCGGTGTGTGCTGGAACACGTGCACACCATTGCGCAGCGCGCCCTGTGCGTACGTCCATACCACGCGATCGTGGCGAGCCGTGGCGCCTTCGTGGTGATAGCTGGCACCTTGCACCGGGTAGCGGCCGCCGCCGGTGAGGTCGATCTGTGGGCACAACCGCTTGATCTCCTCGGGGCCGATGTAGTCGGTCTTCGCACCGCACGCTTCGTTCATCAGCGCACGGGTGCGCTCGGTGCGCGCGGTGGAGACTGAGTGCGCCAACCAGATCTGCCCCTTGGTCGAGTGCATGATCCAGCTACCGGTCTCGGCTTCGAGTTGCTGGTACATCTCCAGGCTGTGTTGGTAGAAGGCCACCGACTCGGGGATGCCGTAGTTGCTGCGGATGATGGTGGTGTTGCGACCGGAGTTGCCCGAGCCGATGTAGTTGGCATCGAGCACACACACGTTGGTGATGCCGTGACGAGTGGCGAGGTAGTACGCCGTCGCCAGGCCATGGCCACCCGCGCCAATGATGACCACGTCGTACGCCGGCTTCGGGTCGCCCACCTGCCACGGCAGATCGAGCAGGGTTTCGACGAACTCGTTCATGCGCAACCCGCCAGTGTGCGGGCAATACGAGCCTCGAGTTCGTGGCGAGCAGCACATGCCACCAACAGCAGCGCCGAACCGTCGACGTGCAGTTCCAACTTCGCCGGCACGCCGGCGATCTGACCCTGCGCCAGTGCCGGTCGCATGGAAGGGAGCGGCCACTCGATGTGCTCCTGAGCGATGGCCGTCACTTCGGCGGGCGACAGACCGACACCGGCGAAGCCCATCTCTGGGGTGATGATCGCGTACGGATCGGCGGGGACGGCGGGTTCGACCGAGCCGATCACATAGACGTCATCGGGTGAGATGCGTACGACGCGCGAAGTGGCGGGCCACGTCGCGCTGTCGAGCGCGCTCGGGTCGGCGATGATGCGCCAACCGCGCAGGATCTCCAGTGTGGAAACGATCTCAGCTGCGGGCACGAGCACCCTCCGGGTCGTAGAACGGGACAGGACTGACGTGGGCCTCACGGCCGTCGATCTCCACCACATCGGCATGCGGCAGACGCTTCTGCCAGCCCATCAGTACGGCCTTGCCGAACAACGGCGAGTCCCAACTGCTGGTGACATGGCCGACGACCTCGCCGCGCACACGGATGACGCTGCCCTCGTAGGGCGCCGGGCCCTCCATCGTGAAACCGAACAGGCGACGTTCATCGGGCAGCGCAGCAGTACGCAGCAGCGCATCGCGACCGACGAACCACGGCTTGTCCAGCTTCACCGCCCAGTCCATGTTCACGCGTCGTGGCGAACTGTCGAGCTCGGTGTCCTGGCCGACGATGATGTGGCCCTTCTCGGTGCGCAGACCGAACAGCGCCTGCAGACCGTGGGGCTTGATGCCGAGCGGTCGACCGAGTTCCATCAACTCGTTCCACAGGGCGACCGAACCGTCGATCTGATGATGCAGCTCGAAACTGGCCTCGCCGGTGAACGACAAGCGCATGATGTGGCACGGGATGCCAGCAACCTCGCCCCGGCGGTGCTGCAGGAACTTGGGCCGATCGTCGTCGCTGACCCCAGCACGCCGCATCAACTCGACAGCGAGGGGCCCGGTGACGTTGATCGCGCCATGCGAGACCGTGCGGTCCAGTACGTGCACCCGCAGACCCCAGGTCTCGATCCAGTCGCGCACCCACATCTCCGCGGTGCTGGCCCCGCCGGAGGTGAACGTGAGTGTGAAGCGATCCTCGGCGTCGCGCAGGATCATGCCGTCGTCGAGGATGTGACCGCGCTCGTTGAGGATCAGCACATAGCGCGAGCGGCCGACCTTGATGTCGTGCACGTGGTTCGGGTACAGACGCTCGAGCACCTCCACGACGTCGGGACCGCTGACGATCATCTTGCCGAGCGTGCTGACATCGCCCAGCGACACGGCCTCGCGCACGGCCCAGTACTCGGCCACTGCATCGCCGTAGTTCCACGGCCGGAACCAGCCGCCGAACTTGTCGAGCGTGGCGCCCAATGCCAGATGCTCCTGGTGAAGCGGAGAACGCCGGAACGTGTCGATGTGATATCCCGCGGCTACCTCGCCCAACGTGAGTTGGCGGGCTGCCGGACGAGCGGTGAACGGTTCCGGGACGGTGCCGCTGCGATCGGCGACAAACGCCCGCAAATGCGGCATGCACATTCCGCCCTGGCATGTGCCAACACCAACCAGGCTGGAGCGCTTCACGAGTTCGAGTTCCTGGAAACCCTTGGCCCAGACACCGTCGAGGTCTTCGACAGTGATCTTACCGCATGAGCACAGCACACCCGCTTTGGGGCACGGCGGCAACGCATGCGCTGCGGCGGCCGGACCGACGACAGTGACCGGCACCATCGGCGCCATCCGGGCGAGCACATCGCGCGGCGCAGAGCCGAGGTCGAAGATGACGCTGTCGCACTCATGCGTGGTGCCATCGGCGAGTTCCACCGAGCTGACCGTTCCCTCACCACGGATGGCGACGAGTTCGGCTCCAACGGTGACCGTACGGCCGAGGTCGATGCCGGCGCCACGAACAGCAGCAGCAGCCTTGGCGGTGTAGAGACCGGCGAGCGTGTTGCCCGGCACCACTGGATGCAACTCGGCCGCACCGGTGGCGAGCGTGATGTGGTGGGCGTGGATCTGATGCACGCCGTCAGTGGTGCGCACGACGATGGTGGGCCCGTCGAACACCCCGATGACTTCGTTGCCGTCGCCAGCATCGAGGACCAGCACGTCGTCACCGGCCGCTCGAGCAGCAGCCGCTGCGGTCACGCCACTGTCGCCACTGCCGATCACGACGTGGTCGGCGCTGCGATGGCGCACCGCGACGTGCGCATGATGCTCGGCGCCGCCGGGTGAGGGGTGCGACCCGTTGGGGTGACGCTTCACCACGGTGCCCGCACGAGCGGTCGTCTGGCAGGTGCGTACCCACGGGGTGCCGTCGACGATTGCCACACAGTTGCCGCAATCGCCGGCGAGGCACAGCGTGCCGCCGCGTGCTGGATGTTGACCGCTCCTCAACGCTGCGAGAGCAAGCGAATCGCCCTGCGCATATTCGATGGGCGCGCCGTCATAGACGACACGACTCATACTTTCCCCCGTCCTGGATCGGCTCAGATTGTGCCTGGAGATTAGCAAGACAATCGTGCCGGGATTGGCCCCGGGAGGACGATCCTCGCTTACCCGCTAAAGATGATCGGATTAGTAGACATTTGCTGACAGCATCGCTACGGTGTCCTCATGCGTTCGGCCACGCTCCACGTCACCGAGGTCGGGATCACCCGCGCCAGTCGACGTTCGCGCACCCTTGCGGCCGCGTCGATCCGCCGCATCTACCTCTACACCGACGCCAACGGCGACGAATGCCTGGTGGCCCGTGGGCCCGGTCTGCGTCTGCAGTTCGTGTCGCTCCGCGAACTGGCCGACCCGGCAATCCGTCAGGGCGTGATGGCCTTGGTGGCGGCTGTTGCTGGCACCGCCGACGTCGACGCCGTCGTCACCACATATCTCGCCTCGCTCGCGGCCTGAGCCCTTCAGCGGGTCTGGGCTCCCAACCCACGAGTGCGCAACACGCGCCGCTCGAGGCGGCTCAACACGAGCGAATCCATCAGGATCCCGATGAGGGCGATGACGATCATCGATGCGATGACCCGAGCGCCATCGGAGAGCTCGCGGGCGTGCTCAAGTCGTAGGCCGATGCTCTGGTGGCCAGGGATCATCACCAGCAACTCCCCCGCCATCAAGCTGCGCCAGGCGAATGCCCATCCCAGCTTCAGGCCACTGACCAACGACGGCATGGCCCCCGGCAACAGGAAGTCGCGATACATGGCGACTCTCGACGCACCCATACTTCGGCCGGCTCGTCGCAGCAATGGGGGCGAACTGTCAATGCCACTGATCACGCCGTTGGCGATGGCCGGAGCGGCACCGATGACGACCACGAAGCGAATCGAGTCCTCGGTGAGGCCGAGCAACAAAATGGCGAGCGGGAACCACGCGATGGAGGGCATCGTCTGCAGTCCGGCAAGCAATGAACCGATCGCCGAGCGAAGGTGCTTGGATGCCGTGACCGCCAGTCCCACCAGCGCTCCCACCGCTAACGCCAGCAAGAACCCGATCAGCGCGCGCTGCATCGTGGTGCCGATGGCGTCCCACTGCTTCGCCGTGCCCAGGTCGTGCCACAGCACGGCCCACACTTCGCGCGGCGAGCGCAACAGGTACGGCTTCTTCCAATGGCTCCAATAGAGGATCTGCCACACCGCGACCAGCAGGCCGATCGCCGCGACCTTCGGCCAGAACGCGTTCCAGGAGCGCGACCAGCGCGATTCCGTGGTGTCGAGATGTGCGTCGAGGTGATCGAGACCAGCGAGCTCCTCGTCGGTGATGGACTCGCTGCCGGGAGCAATGATCAGTGGCTCAGTGGGCATGGCGGCGCACCTCCTCACGCAGCTTGGTGGTGACCTCAGCAGCCAGCGTGGAGATCTCCGGCGACTCGATACGCCGCGGTCGTGGCACGTGCACGGGGAACTCAGCGGCCACCCGGCCGGGCCGACTGGAGAGCAGCACGACGCGATCGCCGAGACGACTGGCTTCACGCACGTTGTGCGTCACGAACAGCACGGTGAGGTTGCGCTCGGCGGCCACCCGCTCGATCTCGTCGTGCAACACGTCGCGCGTGATGGCATCCAGCGCGCCGAAGGGTTCGTCCATCAGCAAGATGTCGGCGTCCTGCGCGAGTGCCCGAGCGAGTGCCACTCGCTGACGCATGCCACCGGACAGTTCATGCGGCATCTTGTCGGCAAAGTCAGTCAGCCGAACGAGCGCGAGCAGTTCAAGCGCCCGCTCGCGCCGCTCGCGGCGCGGCACACCGCGAAGCTTCAGCGCCAGCTCGACGTTGCGCGATGCAGTGCGCCACGGCAACAGCGCTGACTCCTGGAACATGAACGCCGTGCGACCGTTCACCACCAACTCACCCGACGTCGCCGGATCGAGGCCGGACACGATGGACAACAGCGTGCTCTTGCCGCATCCAGAAGCGCCGACGATGCACACGAACTCCCCCACCTGCACATCGAGGCTCACGCCATCCAGCGCCAGCACCGAGTCGCGGCCGTGCCCGTAGCGCTTCGAGACGCTGCGCAACGAGATCGCAGCCGGTGCCGGCGTCGGCCCGGGAGCCGACTGCTCCTCGGCCAACGTCACAGCCCCTTCACCTCGGGCTGGCCTCGGGCGGCCAGCACCTGGTTGAGCAGACCGAGGTCGTAGATGCCCTTCAGGTCGACCTTGTCGAGGAGACCCACCGACACTGCGTCGTTGGCCGACTTCTGCAACGAGGCAGAGATCGGATCGAGCGTGAACGTCAGGTTGGCGAACGACTTGGCGATCGTGTCGGCCTTCGGCGCGCTGCCGGTGATGTCGGTGATCTGGGCGACGACGTCGCCCCGTGCCTTCGCCGGATCGGAGGCGATGAGGTCGATCGCGTCGGCGAGGCCTTCGATGACTGCCTTCACCAGATCGGGATGCTTGTCGAGAAACTCGGTGCGCACGATGAGATGGGTCGTGACGTACTGACCGCCGGTCTCGGTCCAAAGATCGCGTTCATCAACCAGCACGGTTGCGCCACCCTCCTCGATGAGGCGCGTGGCCCACGGCTCGGGTACCCACGCACCATCGATGTCACCATTGATGAACGATTCGAGCGTCGTGGCGTTCTTCTGGGGAAGGATGGTGACGTCACCGCCGCCGTCGGCCGAGGTTTCGATGCCGTTGTCCTTCAACCAGGCGCGCATGGCGACGTCCTGGGTGTTGCCCAACGACGGCGTGGCGATGGTCTTCCCCTTGAGCTGCTCTACCGAGGTGATGCCCGGCTTGACGACCAAATAGGCGCCACCCGACGTACTGCCGGCGACGATGCGCACGGCCTCGCCACCGGACTGGGCGAAGGCATTGATCGCCGGGTTGGGCCCGATGAAGGCAAGGTCCAGCGACCCGGCCAGCAAGGCCTCGGCGGCCGTCGTGCCCGAGTCGAACGTGAACGTCTGGAAGTCGACGCCGTCGCCAAGCGCCTTAGTGAACGTGCCCTCGGCGACGCCCACCAATGCCGGAGCGTGGGTGACGTTGGGGAAGAACCCCAGCCTGACCGTGCCAGACAGGGATGCCGGAGCGGAACTGTCGGCATCTGGTGCAGCGGTACTCGTGGCCGGCTTGGCGTCGTTACACGCTGTGAGCAGCACTGCGCTGGCGAGGAGGGCGCCCGCGAACAGGCGCCAGCGCGATGTTGTGAAGCGGATCGACCTGTCTATTGTTGACATAGGTGATCATATTTATCCCTGAATTGTCCTCAGGGCAACAGCAGCGCCGAATTTCCTGTTCAGACCACCACGACGAGACGGTCGACGGCCTCGATCACCACGTCGTCGACCGTCACCGTGCCGCCCTGGATCGCCCTCGCGAGGTCGGTACGCATGTCGATCTCCCAGAACTTGCCGAGGTGCGTGGCGGTGGCCGCGACGGCATCAGCGTTGGGGTCGGCCTGCATCTGGCGGCCAATCTGGTTGGCCATACGCACCAGTGCACCGAGGCGGTGCTCGGGATGGTCCATCTCCACATGGGCGACCGAATGCCCGGGCGAGACCTGCACCGCGGTCACCTTGTACTCCGGGCAGTTCGTGGCCCAGTCGCTGTTCTCAGTAGTGACCACGTTGGCGCCGCTGACCGGGTAATGGAACGTGGTGTAGACGACACCCTGGGCCATGCGGTCGGTGACCTGCGCGTGCAGTGTGGTGACACCGATACGACTGGCCAGCGTGACCTCGTCACCCGTGCGGATGCCGCGCTCCTCGGCGTCGGCCGGGTGGATCTCGAGCAGATCTTCACCGTGCCAGCGCACGTTCTCGGTACGCCGCGTCTGCGCGCCGACGTTGTATTGGCTGAGGATGCGACCCGTGGTGAGCAGCAGTGGGAATCGACGAGTCGACTTCTCCTCGGTGGCCACGTAGGGCGTGACGCTGAAGCGGCCCAGACCGCGCACGAACTTGCCCTCGTGCATGATCGGTGTGCCGAGCGGTTTGGCCTCGTTACACGGCCACTGCAGACTGCCAACCTCGTCGAGCTTGGCGAAGGAGACCCCGGCGAATGTTGGAGTCAGGCGAGCGATCTCGTCCATGATCTCGCTGGGGTGTTCGTAGCTGAACGGCGCACCGAGCGCGGCGGCGAGTTCGGTGACGACTTGCCACTCGTGTTTGCCGTTGCGCGGGCGCATCGCCGGCCGCACGCGGTTGATCCGGCGTTCGGCGTTGGTGAACGTGCCGTCCTTCTCCAGGAACGATGTGCCCGGGAAGAACACATGAGCGAACTTGGCGGTCTCGTTGAGAAACAGGTCTTGCACGATGACGAGTTCCATCGCCTCGAGCGCCGAGGTGACGTGCACCGTGTTGGGGTCGCTCTGGGCGATGTCTTCACCTTGGATGAAGACGCCCTTGAAGTGACCATCGATCGCCGAGTCGAACATGTTCGGGATTCGCAGTCCCGGTTCGCTCTGGATGCTGTGACCCCACGCCTGCTCGAACTGAGTGCGCACGGCGATATCGCTGACGTGGCGGTATCCGGGCAACTCGTGCGGGAACGAGCCCATGTCGCACGAACCCTGCACGTTGTTCTGCCCGCGCAGTGGGTTCACGCCCACACCATCGCGGCCAAGGTTGCCGGTGGCCATCGCCAGGTTGGCCATACCCATCACCATCGTGCTGCCCTGGCTGTGCTCGGTGACACCGAGGCCGTAGTAGATGGCGCCGTTGCCGCCGGTGGCGTACAGACGAGCGGCCGCACGCACCTCGGCAGCGGGCACACCCGTGTGTGCCTCCATCTCCTCAGGGCTGTTCTCGGGCTGCGACACGAACTGTGCCCAGTTCGAGAACTCGGCCGGGTCGCAACGTTCGTGCACGAACCGTTCGTCGACCAGACCCTCGGTGACGATCACGTGCGCCAGTGAGTTGATGACCGCCACATTCGTGCCGGGGCGCAGCTGGAGGTGGTTGGCGGCCGTGATGTGAGGCGTCCTCACCAGATCGATCCGCCGCGGGTCGACGACGATCAGCTGTGCACCCTCGCGCAGGCGGTGCTTCATTCGCGAGGCGAACACGGGATGGGCGTCGGTGGGGTTGGCACCGATGAGCAGCACCACATCAGCCGACTCGACCGACTTGAAGTCCTGTGTGCCGGCCGATGTGCCGAAGGCCTGGGACAGACCGAAACCCGTCGGCGAGTGACAGACGCGAGCGCACGTGTCGACGTTGTTGTTGCCGAACGCAGTGCGGATCATTTTCTGCACCACGAACACTTCTTCGTTCGTGCAGCGCGACGACGTGATGCCGCCGATGGAATTCTGTCCGTGGCGGGCCTGCACATCCTTGAGCCGCGAGGCTGCGTGGGCGATCGCTTCGTCCCACGACACCTCACGCCATTCGTCGGTGATGCTCTCGCGCACCATCGGATTCAGTTGCCGATCGGGGTGGCTGGCGTAGCCCCACGCGAACCGACCCTTCACGCACGAGTGGCCCTCGTTCGCGCCGCCGTCCTTGTAGGGCGTCATCCGCACGACGGTCTCGCCCTGCATCTCGGCCTTGAACGAGCAACCGACGCCACAGTACGCACACGTGGTGAGCACCGTGCGGCGCGGCTGACCCATCTCGATGACAGTGTTCTCGGTGAGCGTTGCTGTGGGGCACACCTGCACGCAGGCACCACAGGACACGCACGGCGAATCGAAGAAGTTGCCGTTGGCACCTGCAGCCACTCGTGCGCCAAAGCCGCGGCCCTCGATGGTGAGCGCGAACGTGCCCTGCACCTCTTCGCACGCCCGCACACACCGCGAGCAGACGATGCACTTCGACGAGTCGAACGTGAAATACGGGTTGGAAGTGTCCTTGGTGAGGTCGAGGTGGTTGTCGCCCAGATAGCCGTAGCGCACGTCGCGCAGACCGACGACGCCGGACATGTCCTGCAGTTCGCAGTCGCCGTTGGCGGCGCACGTGAGGCAGTCGAGCGGGTGGTCGCTGATGTACAGCTCCATCACACCGCGGCGCAGGCGGGCGAGGCGAGGCGACTGCGTGATGACCTGCATATCGGGCGCCACCGGGGTGGTGCACGACGCCGGGGTTCCCTTACGGCCATCGATCTCGACGAGGCACAGACGGCACGAGCCAAACGGGTCGAGTCGGTCGGTGGCGCACAGCTTGGGGATGTCGACACCGCAGATCGCGGCAGCGCGCATCACCGATGTGCCCTCGGCGACGGCGACCGTCTGCCCGTCGATGGTGACCTGCACAGTGGCGGGCGCGAGTTCGCGCTGCCTCCGGTCGGGTGCCGGGGTACCGAAGTCGCGTTCGATGAGGCTCATGCGGAAGCTCCTGCGGGCCGTGTGAAGTCAGCGGTGAATTGGGTGAGTGCGCTACGAACCGGTAGTGGGGTGAACCCACCCATCGCGCACAACGAGGCGTCCGCCATCACCTCGCAGAGATCCTCGAGCAGCTCGAGGTTGGCGTCGCGGTCGATGCCCGCAGCGATCTTGTCGATCAGTTCGACGCCGCGCGTGCTGCCGATGCGGCACGGAGTGCACTTCCCGCAGCTCTCGGCGGCGCAGAACTCCATCGCGAACCTGGCCATCTTCGCCATGTCGACGGTGTCGTCGAAGACAACGATGCTGCCGTGACCCAACAGGGCGCCAGCGGCGTTGAACGCTTCGTAGTCGATGGGGAGGTCGAGTTGTTCGGCCGACAGGTAGGCGCCCAGCGGGCCACCCACCTGCACGGCGCGCAACGGGCGTCCGCTGTGAGTGCCGCCACCGAACTGTTCGATGAGCTCGCGCACCGTGATACCGAACGGCGCCTCGAAGATGCCGCCCTGGGCGATGTTGCCGGCGAGCTGTACGACCTGTGTACCGCGACTTCGACCATGACCGAGCGCCGCGTACGCCGCCGCACCATCGGCCAGCACGGTCGGCATGGCCGCCAGCGTGAGCACGTTGTTGATGACGGTGGGCTTGCCCCACAACCCTTCGATCGCGGGCAGCGGCGGCTTGGCGCGCACCACACCTCGACGACCCTCGATGCTCTCCATCAGCGCTGTCTCTTCACCGCAAATGTAGGCGCCAGCGCCGACACGAAGGTGCATGCGGAACGCGAAGCCGGAGCCAAGCACCGACTCGCCGAGCCAACCGTGATCCTCGGCAGCCCGGCATGCCGCATGCATCGACTCGATCGCATCGGGGTACTCGCTACGGATGTAGATGTACCCGTCGTTGGCACCGGTGGCCCATCCGGCGATGACCATGCCCTCGATGAGCAGGAACGGGTCGCCCTCCATCAGCATGCGGTCGGCGAAGCTGCCGCTGTCGCCCTCGTCGGCGTTGGCGATGATGAACTTCTCGGCGCTCGGTGTGTCGAGCACGGTGCGCAGCTTGATCCCCGCCGGGAAGGCCGCTCCGCCGCGGCCGCGCAGGCCGCTGTCGGTGACTTCGGTGACGACATCGGTGGGGGCCATCCCCAGCGCTCGTCGCAGACCGACCATCCCGCCGTGGGCCTCGTAGTCCTCCGCGCTGCGCGGGTCGACGACGCCGACGCGACGGAACGTGACGCGCTGCTGGGCCTTCATCCACGGCAAGTTGTCGACGAGGCCGAGGCGCAACGGATGGTCGCCCGCCGCGAGTGCGTCGGCGGCGAGGAGACCCGGCACGTCGGTGACACCGACCGGGCCGTAGGCGACGCGACCGTCGGGCGTGTCGACCTCGATCATCGGCTCGAGCCACAACATGCCGCGCGACCCGGTGCGTACCACGCGCACGTCGGAGGATGCGGCGAGCGCACCGGCCACGTGGTCTGCACCCTGGCTGCGAGCGGCCGCATCACGTGGCACGTAGACCGCGACGCCGACACCGGTGGTCTCGCTGGTCGCCGGGGCGTGACCCTGCACCGCCACCCGTACCGCGCGTTCCAGGTCGCCCTCGTCGCGCATCGGGTAGAGCTGACCGCCGACGGACAGGTTGGGGCCGAGTGCGCAGTTGCCCACGCAGAACACTTCCTCGACCTCTACTGCGGCCCATTGCGTCGCCCCTTGCGCCGCGGCCCAGATGCTGTCGGCACCGCGCGCCTGGCACGCCTCGCCTCGGCACACCTGCACCAGTGGACCGACCGGAGCCTCGGTACGGAAGTCCTTGTAGAACGTGATCACGCCGTGCACTTCGGCGACGGAGAGGTTGAACACATCCGCCAGGAGCGGGATGTGGGCACGGTCGATGTAGCCGGCATGGTGTTGCAGAGCGTGCAGTGCGGGCAGGAGCCCACCACGCACGTCCGCAAAAGAACGGACGAGAGCCGTGATCTCCCCGAAGTGAGTGTCGTCGTTGGCGCTCAAGATCCGTCATGGTAGGCCAGATGGGCGCTTCCTGCGAGGTCTGGGGCACCCTTTTCCAGTACGACTGTCCTGGGAATTCCCAGATCAGTGCGCGAGGGCTGCGGCCCGTGCGGCTTCCAACCGTTCGGTGGTCAGCAACCGGCGGCCGAAGGTGAACAGCACTACGTGGATGCCGGCGTCGACGAACCACACCCAGCGCAAAGCCATCGCATGTGTGGTGAAGTGACCGGCGATGGTGACGACAAGCCCACCGAACAGGGCACCAATCGGCAGCATCCCCCACGCGAAGAAGCGGTAGAAGCTGTTCACCCGGCCCAGCAGGTGCGGCGGGATGATGGTCTGACGCAGGCTGACGGTGATGACGTTCCACGTCGAGCCGAGCAGGGTGCCGACGGCGAATACGACTCCCACCAGTGGCCACCACGACGAGATGCCAACCAAGAACTGCGTCACCGCAGTGGAAGCCAAGGTGATTGCCAGACACGTACCGCTGCCGAACGTCCGTGACATCCACGGGGCGAGGTAACTGCCGATTGTGGCACCGATGGCGAACCCGAAACCCATCAACGTGAACGTCAGCGGGGTGACCCTCAGCACGTCCTGCGAGAAGAGCACGAACATCGCACCGCTGATGTTCGAGGCCATGTTCATCAACCCGAGGATGATCGCCATTGCTCGCAGCAGGTGGTTGCCCCATAACCAGCGCACACCTTCAACGAGTTCCGTCCGCCAGTTGCCAGCGACGGCAATCTCCGTCTCGGGGCGCACGGCCCGGAACGCTCCGGGGATCATCGCCACCAGCGCCGCCGCAGCGAAGAACGACCCGGCATCGATGAAGAACGGCATCGAGAACGCAGCCAACAGCAGCAACGAGCCGATCGGCGGCCCGATGAACGTATTGGCCACCGACTCGACCGCCCACATCCGCCCATTGGCCCGTTCGAGGTGTTCGGGCGGGACGATCGATGGCATGAACGTCTGCCCGCAATTGTCGCGCAGCACCTCGGCGCACCCCATCAACAACGTGGCGAGCAGCAGCAGTACATAGAGGCCGGTGCGGGTGCCCACCACGTTGCGCACCTCATCGGGTGCGGGCAGCGAGCCCTGTTGGCCAAGCACTGCGAACGCGACGGCGAGGGTCAGCAGGAACCGCAACGAGTCCATCATCACCATCGCCCGCTTGCGGTCTACCCGGTCGGTGATCACACCTGCGGGCAGGGTGAACACCAGCCACGGCAACCGTTGCGCGGCGGCGACAGTGGCGATCAAGAGCGGGTTGCGAGTGATCGCAGTCGCCAGCCACGGGTAGGCAATACCCGACATGCCGTCGCCGATGTTCGACAGGGCGGTCGCGGTGTACAGCTTGCGATAGCTCCCGCCGAGGCGGACGCGAACCCTCTCCGCGCTCATGCCCCGGAACGGTAGCGCTTGTCCTACTCAGCCACGGGCGGCGGGACTGGCGCTCCAGGTGCGATAGCCGCCATCGAGGTTCTTCACGTCGCGCCCCAATTGGCTGATGATGCGGGCGGCGGTGTTACCGCGCTGCCCAACTGCGCAGTTCACCACGAGCGGCCCGGCAGGCAGTTCGTCACAACGGGCACGCAGTTCATCGACCGGGATGTTGCGCGCGCCGGGAATCGCGCCGGCTTCGAACTCAGCGGCCGTGCGCACATCGATCAACGACGCACCAGCCGTCAGCTCATCAGCCAGTTCCCACCATTGAGTGGTGTGGATCAGCCCCTCGGCCAGGTTCTCGGCGATGAACCCCAGCATGTTCACGGGGTCCTTGGCCGAGCCGAACTGTGGCGCATACGCCAACTCCAGGTCGGCGAGTTCGCTGGCGGTCAGCCCGCCGGTCATCGCCGTGGCGATCACGTCGATGCGCTTGTCGACACCGTCGGCGCCAACACCCTGGGCGCCCAGGATCGCGTCGGTCTCGGGGTCGACCAGCATCTTCAGCGACATCGTCGACGAGCCCGGGTAGTAGCCGGCGTGCGAGCCGGGGTGGATGTGGATCGCCCGGTAGGCGCGTCCGGCCTTACGGAGACGCTTCTCATTCCAACCGGTGGTCGCCGCCATCAGCCCGAACAAGCCAACGATTGCCGTTGCACGCACGGGCCGGTCGCTGCCCTTGCGGCCGGCGATCACGTCAGCAACGAGACGGCCCTGGCGGTTGGCAGTGTTGGCCAGCGGCACGAGCACCTCGCTGTCGTCGGCCGCGTCTCGCTTCACGACAGCGTCGCCGACCGCGTAGATGAACGGGTCGCTGGTGCGCAAGCGTTCGTCGACGACGATGCCACCGCCAGCGCCGATGTCCAGCCCAGCGGCCTGCGCCAGACCACTTTCGGGGCGCACGCCGATGGAGGCGGCGATGAAGTCGGCCGACAACACGGTGCCGTCGCTGAGGGTGACCGAATCCGGGCCGATCTCAGTGACCGAGCGACCGAGCACCAACTCGACACCTCGCTCGCGCATGCGGTCGTGGATCGGGCCGACCATCTCCGGATCGAGCGGCCCCATCACCTGATCGGTGGCTTCGATGACCGCGACCTTCAGGCCGAGGTGCACAAGGTTCTCCGCCAACTCGAGACCGATGAACCCACCACCGATGATGGCCGCTGTCTTCACGCCGTCCTTGCCCAGGGCGGCGATCATCGCGTCGGTGTCCTCGATATCGCGCAGGGTGAGCGCACGTTCGATACCCGGGATCGGCGGACGCACGGGGCGAGCGCCGGGCGACAGCACCAGCGCGTCGTACTGCTCGCGGTAGGTCGTGCCGGCGTCGATGTCGAGGATCTCGATCTCACGCGCGGCACGATCGATGGAGATGGCTTCGTGGCGGATACGCACGTCGAGAGCGAAACGATCGCCCAACGATTGCGGCGTCTGCAGCAGCAGCTTTGCTCTGTCCTCGATGATGCCACCCACGTGGTACGGCAAACCGCAGTTGGCGAACGACACGTAGCCGCTGCGCTCGAGCACCACGATTTCGGCATCCTCCATCAGGCGGCGCAACCGCGTCGCAGCTGACATACCCCCAGCAACTCCACCCACGATCACGATCTTCATACACCCACCATAGCACGTGAACCACGATACCCATGGGGGTATCTGCGCAGCGACGTTCGGCGGCCCGTGCCGCCATGATGGTTGCTCATGCGTCCGTCCACCCGCCTGCTACCAGCGATCGAGAAGGCTGCGTTCCGCGAGGGGACGCGGGTGATGACTCCCTTCAGCATCGCCATCGGTGTGTGGGGACTGGTCACCGGCGTGGCGATGGTGAACGCCGGACTTTCGATTCCCGGGGCGTTGCTGATGACGTTCACGGTGTTTGCCGGATCGGCGCAGTTGGCGGTACTGCCGCTCTTGGCAACGGGGACGCCACTACTCATCGTGTGGGCCACTGCGCTGTTGGTCAACCTGCGCTTCGTGATCTTCTCCGCCGCGTCACGGCGGTCGTTCGTCGCACTCCCGTGGCAGCAGCGGTTGATCGCCGGATACCTCAACGGCGATGTCGGCTTCGCGCTGTTCTCGCATCGCTTCCGCGGCGCCAAAGAACACGGCACCCCAGAGCAGTACGGCTTCTTCTACGGCACCGCGACGCTGAACTGGCTGTCGTGGCAGACATCGTCGGTAGCGGGCATCCTGCTCGGCGGTCTGGCGCCCACCGACTGGGGACTTGAGCTCGCCGCATACCTGGCGCTGCTCACGGTGCTCATCCCGATGGTGCGCACGTTCCCCGCGATCAGCGGCGTGTTGGTCACCACCGTGCTGGCAATCGTCACCGTCGGCATGCCGATGCGCCTGGGGCTACTGATCGCCGTCCTGGCAGGTGTGGCCGTGGCCGTCACCGGCGAGACACTGAAGGCACGGCGAGCATCATGAGCGACCCGTTCCACGACTGGCCGTACCTGCTGGCGGCGATCGCCGGGCTCACCGTCGTCACTGTCACCACCCGCTCCAGCTTCTTCATGTTGCCGGCCAGGTTCAACCTGCCGCCACGGGTCGAGCGGGCGCTGCGCTACGCCCCGGCGTGCGCGCTGGCGGCGATCATCGCCCAAGGTGTGTTCACCACCAATCACCATGCCGACATCAGTTGGGGCAACGATCACATGTGGGCGCTGGCTGCAGCGTGGCTGGTGTCGTTGCGCACCAAGCACATGGTGATCATGATGGGTGTCGGGATGGCCGTGTTCACTGCACTACGGCTGTGGGTGTGAAGCTGCACCATGCGCTCACCGCCTGACGACAACGTGCCGTCGGCGGCGAGCGCGCCGTCACCGTGGTCGCCGTTGCGCATCCGGGTGTACCGGTCGCTGTGGATCGCTGGCCTGGTGTCGAACATCGGCACGTTCATGCACACGGTGGCCGCAGGGTGGGCGATGACGTCGCTCACCACGTCCCCCACCACTGTCAGCCTGGTGCAGACGGCCTGGACCGTGCCCGGGTTCCTGCTGGCGCTGCATGCCGGGGCCTTCGCGGATGTGATCGATCGGCGCAAGGTCATCATCACCACGCAGTTGGTGGCTCTGGTAGTTGCCGGCGGACTGGGGGTACTGGACATCACCGATCACCTCACGGTGACGCTGCTCCTGGTGGGCACGTTCGTGTTGTCGATCGCCCTCACCCTCGCCGGGCCGGCATTCATGGCGTTCACACCCGAACTCGTTGGTCTCGACGAACTGCCCCGAGCCGTTGGTCTCGACTCCATCTCGCGCAACGTCGCACAGTCGGCCGGACCAGCGTTGGCGGGTGTGGTCATCGCCGCATCGGGCCCGGGTGCGGTGTTCCTGGTGAACGCGGCGTCGTTCATCGGCATCGTCATCGTATTGCGCGGGTATCACTCCACGTCCGAACGCAGCGAGGCGCCACGAGCGATCAACGCCGCGATCCGCTCCGGAGTGCAGTACTTCTGGCGGACATCTCGGCTGCGACGCATCGCCGGGCGACTCGTGCTCACATGGGGTCTGACGGTGTCGCTGACCGCGCTGTTACCGATCGCCGCCCGTAGCAACCTGCACGTCAACGCTGGGGCGTTTGGCCTGTTGTCGGCCGCCATCGGCGCAGGTGCTGTTGCTGCCGTATGGGCGCTGCCACGCTGGAAGCGGTCCGCCGGGCCGGACCACATCGCCTTCGTTGCCGCCGTGGTGTGGTCTGCCGGCGTGCTGCTGTTCGCCGCCACCGACTGGCTCCCCATCGCCATCGTCGGCCTGGTGCTGGCCGGTGCCGGAACGATGGGCACACTGAACACGTTGTTCTCCAACTTCATTGCAACTCCCCCGTCGTGGGTACGCGGTCGGGTGTCGTCGATCGCGATGCTCAGCACGTGGCTGGGGGCGTCCGTCGGGGCGACTGCGTGGGGAGCGATCGGCTCAGCCACGAGTGTGCGCACCGCGCTGTTCATCGCTGCGGCCGTCAACCTCGTTGCGGTCGCAGCCGCTTCAACCCTGTGGCGCATCGACCCGCGCCCCTGACCCGCGCACCCACCCAACCCCACCCACCCAACCCCACCCCACCCCACCCACCTTCGGCGTTCATGTCGCGGGGTTGACCGCAAATTGCCCGCGTGTACCCGCGACGTCAACCGGGAGCGACGGGGCGAGCCGGGGGGTGGGATGGGTAGCCTCCCCGGTCGTGACCCAGTATTGGTTGTTCAAGTCCGAGCCCGACGTGTTCGGGTACCCCGATCTCGTGGAGAACAAGCGCGAAGGTTGGGACGGGGTACGTAACTACCAGGCCCGCAACTTCATGCGCACGATGAAGGTCGGCGACAAGGGACTCTTCTACCACTCGAACGCCACGCCCCCCGGTGTGGCCGGTGTCTGCAAGATCGTCAAGGCCGCCGAGCCCGACCCCACCCAGTTCGACCCGAACAGCAAGTACTACGACCCTGCGTCGAAGCCCGACGAACCCCGCTGGGATTGGGTCACCGTGGCACCCGTGAAGCAGTTGCCGTTCCTCTCGCTCGACGAGTTGAAGACAATGCCCGAGTTGGCCGAATCCCGGTTGCTCGCCCGCGGCAATCGCCTGTCGGTGATGCCGCTCACGGCTGACGAGTTCGAGGCGATCGTCGCCCACGCGACGAGCCGGAAGCGCTGACACCGGCGATCGCGCACGCGCGGGTGAAGACCGAATCGAGCATCGGCTCGGTCAGTCGCCCGGTGAACGTGTTCTGCTGGCTGGGGTGGTACGAGCACAGCAGCGTGCGGCCATCGGCCACCGGCACCTCCACCGCGTGGCCGAACTTCGGTCGCGGCCGAACACCGAACTCGCTGCACGCGGCCTCGTAGGCGAACCCGCCGAGACACACGATGACGCTGACGTTCGTGAGCAACGCGAACTCGCGCTGCAACAACGGGCGGCAGGCAGCGCGCTCCTCCGGCAGTGGCTTGTTGTCGGGCGGCGCACACTTCACCGCGGCAGCCACCCACGCGCCGCTCAGTGCCAGACCGTCGTCGATGCTCACCGAGGTCGGTTGGTTGGCCAGCCCCGCCCGGTGCATGGCGCGGAACAACCAGTCTCCCGAGCGGTCGCCGGTGAACACCCTGCCCGTGCGGTTGGCGCCGTGCGCTGCTGGGGCCAGGCCCAGTACCAGCACCTTCGCGGCGGGGTCGCCGAACCCGGGCACCGGCTTGCCCCAGTAGGTCTGATCGCGGTAGCTGGCCCGTTTTTCGATGGCCACCTGCTCGCGCCACTCGACCAGCCGCGGACATGCCCGGCAGGCGCACACATCCTCGCGGAGCTGACCGAGCGAATCCACGCCCAGCACAGTAGGTTTCGGGACTGCCATGGCGCGAACGACAAAGAACTCCCCACCGCACACTCCCCCCACCGTCGTGCTGCTCGTACGGCATGGGCAGACACCCACTACCGGCAAGCTGCTGCCAGGTCGCGCACCCGGTCTGCACCTGGCCGATGCCGGCGTACAGCAGGCGCAACGGGCGGCCGAACGCATCGCTCAGCTGACGAAGGTCGACGCGATCTATGCGTCACCGCTCGAGCGTGCGCGCGAGACGGCGGCACCCATCGCCGCTGCACGCGGTCTGAAGGTGAAGATCGACAAGGGTCTGCTGGAGTGCGAGTTCGGCGACTGGACCGGCGCCGAACTGAAGAACCTGATGAAGCTTCCCGAGTGGAACACGGTGCAACGTGCCCCCAGCACGTTCACGTTCCCCGGCGGCGAGAGCTTCACCGCGATGCAGACCCGAATCGTCAGTGCGCTCGACCGTCTGCGCGCCGCTCACCCGGGAGGCACCATCGTGTGCATCTCGCACGCCGACCCGATCAAAGCCGCGGTCGCTCATGCGATGGGCACCCATATCGACCTGTTCCAACGCATCGTCATCAGCACCTGCTCAGTCAGCGCCATCGCCTACGGCATGGGTGCTCCCGTCGTGCTCACCGTCAACTCCACAGGTGGATCGTTGGCCGAACTCCGGCCGTCGTGAGTCTGCGATGAGTGTGTTCTACGACTTCGACGAGGTGGATGCCTTCACGGTGGGGGCGGTCGGTCCACCTGGCGCGCGCACCTTCTTCATCCAGGCTCGGCGCGGCGCCACGCGTGTGACCGTGAAGTGCGAGAAGCTGCAGGCGGCGGCGGTCGCCGAGCATCTGCGGCGCATCCTCCACGACCTGCCAGCACCAACCGAGAAGCCGATCGCGGCTGCCATGCAGCTCGCCGACGCCACCGATGCCGCGTTCGTGCTCGGCCCCGTGGGTCTGGGCTACGACCGCAGCAGCGACCGGGTCCTCGTCCAGCTGGAAGAGGTCATCGAGTTCGACGAAGAGGGCGAACCGATCGTCGACGAAGATGACGATGACCGCAGCAAGCTGCGCGTGTTCATCACCCGCCACCAGGCGCACGCCTTCTGTCTGCACGCCGATCAGGTGGTGGCCGCCGGCCGCCCGAGCTGTATCTGGTGCGCGCGGCCGATCGACCCGGACGGGCACTCATGCCCGCGAATGAACTGACCCCCGCGGGTTCGCCCGATCTGTTGGAGTTGCTTGCGTCGGCCGAGATCGATGTGGAGGGCCGCATGCCCTGGAGCAGCAACGCGACGTTCCTCGTCAACTTGCTGATCGACGGCAGCGCAGCCGGGCAAGGCATCTACAAGCCGCTGCGCGGTGAGCGTCCGTTGTGGGATTTCGAACCCGGCCTCCATCGTCGCGAACTCGCTGCGTACCTGCTCAGCGAGGCCATGGATCTGCACCTCGTGCCGCCGACGATCATCCGCGACGGCCCTGTCGGTGAGGGCAGCGTGCAGTGGTTCGTCAACGCCGATCACCAGCAGCACTACTTCACGATCTACGAGAACCGCGAAGATCTGCACGAGCGCCTACGCGACTTCGCTGCGTTCGACTTCATCGCCAACAACACCGACCGCAAGAGCGGGCACGTGCTGATCGACGACGCCGATGGCCTGTGGGGTATCGATCACGGCCTGTGCTTCGCTGCCGAGTTCAAGCTGCGCACCGTCGTGTGGGAGTTCGGCGGCCAGCCGCTCCCTCAGCACCTGCTGGATGCCGCCCGCCGTATCGCAACGACGGTGCCATTAGAGGTTGCCGCGATGTTGAACGACGAGGAAGCCGTCGCGGTGCAAGAGCGTGCGCAATGGTTGGTCAACACGGGTGCGCTGCCCACCGACCCCAGCGGCCGCCGCTACCCCTGGCCCTTGGTGTGAGCGCAGCCGGCACGCCACGGCGATTCGCAGCGTTCGGCAACCGCAACTTTCGGCTGTTCTTCATTGGCCAGACGATCTCCAGCGTGGGTTCGTGGGCACAGACGCTCGCCGTCGCATGGCTGGTCCTCGATATCACCAACCGCAGCGATCAACTTGGCATCGCGGTGGCACTCCAGTTCTTGCCGATGCTGTTGCTGGGCGCACAGGCCGGCGTCGTCGCCGACCGGATCGACAATCGCACGCTGCTGATCGCCACGTCGACCGTTTCCGGGCTACTGGCCCTCTCCTTCGGCGTCGTGCTCGCCGCCGGCCACGTCACGATCTGGTGGGTCTACGCACTCGCCACCATGCTCGGCCTGGTGCTGGCCGTGGAACGACCGACGATGCAGGCGATCCTGTTCCAACTGGTCGGCCCACAGATGCTGTCCAACGCCGTCGCCGCCAACGGCACGATCGCTGCTGCATCACGGCTCATCGGCCCGGCCATCGCTGGCGCGCTGATCGCCACGGTCGGCGTACCGGTGTGCTTCTACCTCAACGCTGCCTCGTACCTGGTGGTGATCGCCGCGCTGTTGGCGCTGAGAACCCATGAACTCGTCATCCGTCCGCTGGCCGGACGGGCGAAGGGCAAGCTGCGCGAGGGGTTCGCCTACGTGCGCTCGCACCCCGATGTTGCACGGCCGTTGTTGGTGATGGCCGTCGTCGGCACGGTTGCACTGAACTTCGGCACCACGTTCCCCTCGATCGTGCACTTCGGCTTCCATCTCGGCCCCGGCTCCGTCGGCACGGTGATGAGCGTCAGCGCGATCGGCTCGATCCTCGGCGGCGTGTACATCGCTGGACGGCAGCCCGATCCGCACCGCACACTGACGATCGTGCTGGTCGGCTTCGGAACCGGCTTGATCGCACTGTCGTTGATGCCCGGCTACTGGTGGTTCGTCGCGATGAGCATCCCGATGGGCTTCGCCTCGGCGGCGTTCCAGTCGGTGAACACCGTCGCCGTGCAGCGGGCCACTGAGCCAGCCATGCAAGGGCGGGTGATGGCGCTGCACCAGATGGCCTGGTTCGGCAGCACTCCGATCGGCGCCGTACTGATGGGCTGGGTTATCCGGATCTCATCGCCACGCGTGCCGTTCGCCCTCGGCGGCCTGTCGGCCCTCGTGTGCGCGGTCGCCCTGGTCGGACGTCGACGACAACGCTGAAAACGCCAAAGGGCGGCCCGAAGGCCGCCCTTTGTCGTTCCGGTGTTGCTCGGTCAGCCGCGACTCTGCAACGCCTCGATCAGCTTGGGAAGCACCTTGTGGACGTCGCCCACAATGCCCAGGTCGGCGATGCCGAAGATGGGGGCTTCCTTGTCCTTGTTGATCGCGATGATGTTCTTCGAGCCCTTCATACCCACCATGTGCTGGGTGGCGCCGGAGATACCAACGGCGATGTAGATCCCCGGCTTGACGACCTTGCCGGTCTGGCCGACCTGATAGCTGTAGGGCACCCAACCGGCGTCGACGATGGCACGCGAGGCGCCCGGGGCGCCCTTGAGCAGCTTGGCCAGTGTCTCGACCATCTCGTACTTCGCGGCCTCGCCGAGACCGCGGCCACCCGAGACCACAATGGTGGCCTCATCGAGCTTCGGACCGGTGGTGGCCTCGACGTGCACCGCGGTGACCTGAGCAGCACCCGTGGCGCCAAGTTCAGGAACCGGCGCCGAGGTGACCGCAGGAGCGGCACCGCCAGCGGACTCTGCGGCGAAGCTCTTCGGACGGAACGTTGCGAGGAACGGTCCGGGACCCGAGAACTTCGTGGCGACCAATGTGTTGCCGCCGAATATCGGCGTGGTGACGCTGACCGAACCACCCTCGCTAGCGATGTCGACGTTGTTGGTGAGCACCGTGCGGTCGAGCTTGACCGACAGGCGAGCCACGATGTCGCGGCCTTCGGTGGTCTGCGGGAAGAGGATCAGGTCGGGCGTTTCGCCGCCGTCGATGATCGCCTTCATGGCAGCCGACACGGCCGTACCCGGCAGCTTGCCGCCCAGGTCGCCAGTGGCGTAGACCTTCGCTGCGCCGTACTCGCCGAGCGCAGCAGCGATCGCCGAGGCGTCGCCACCGACGAATGCGGTGACAGTGCCCAGTTCGCGAGCCTTGGTGAGCAACTCGAGCGTGCCCGAGGTGGGCGCACCGCCCGCTTCTTGTGAGAAAACCCAAATGTTCATGGTGATGTCGCTCCTCAGATGACCTTCAAGTTTTCGAGGAACGCCACGATCTTGGCGTAACCCTCACCGTCGTCTTCGATGATCTCGCCAGCAGCGCGGGCCTCGGCCTGCGTGACGCTGACAATGCTCTGACCGGCACCGGCCCAGCCGACGGGCGTGACGCCCAGGTCGCTGGCGGTGACCGTCTCGAGCGGCTTGTTCTTGGCAGCCATGATCCCCTTGAAGCTGGGGTAGCGGGGCTCGACCACACCGGCGGTGACGCTGATGACGGCCGGCAGCGGGCAGGTGACCTCGTCGTAACCGGCTTCGGTCTGACGGTTCACGTTGAGGGTGCCACCGGTGATGACGACCTTCTTGGCAAACGTGACCGACGGCAGGCCGAGTACCTCGGCGATCTGCTCGGGCACGGTGCCCGTATACCCATCGCTGGACTCAGTAGCGGCGATGATCAGATCGGCACCGCCGAGCTTGTTGATCGCGGCAGCCAGCACCTTGGCGGTGGTGAGTGCATCGCTGCCCTGGAGGGCCGGGTCGGAGACGAGCATTCCCTTGGCCGCACCCATCGCGAGTGCCGTGCGCATGCCCGACACCTCACCGTTGGGAGCCATCGAGACGAGGCTCACTTCCCCACCACCGGCAGCGTCCACGAGCTGCAGCGCCATTTCAACGCCGTAGCTGTCGGACTCGTCGAGGATGAGCTTGCCATCACGCTTGAGGGTGTTGTCCGCCCCCAGCGCGCCCGGCGTTGCCGGGTCGGGGATCTGCTTCACGCACACGATCACATTCATGGATTCCATTGTTACCGAGTCGCCATGGCCTCACCCAACCCGACGCTCGAGCTTCCCCGCCCGACCCCGCTGCATGTACCGTTCCTCTCCTTGCGGATACTGCTCGTTGTGAATGCCTTTGCGTCGTCGGTGACGGCGCGCAACACCGTGGTGGTGCATCGCGCCCTCGCTGAGGACCGCGGTCACGGTGGCAACGACGTGGAGGTCGTGGAGACCAATCGTCGCGGCCATGCCACTCGCTTCGCCCAGGATGCCGCTCGCCGCGGGTTCGACGTGGTGATCGGGTTCGGCGGCGACGGCACGCTGAACGAGGTGGCAACGGGCGTGGCTGGCACCGACACTGCGCTCGGCGTGTTACCCGGCGGCAGCACCAACGTGTTCGCCCGCACGCTCGGTATGCCCAACGACCCGGCGCTCGCCGTGCGTCAACTGGCCGAGGGTATCGCTGCCCGCGACATCGAGCCGATCGGTCTCGGCAAGGTGAACGGTCGTTACTTCTGCTTCCACACAGGTGTCGGCTACGACGCCGCCGTCGTGAAGGAGGTCGAGCGACGCGCCTCGATGAAGCGCTGGCTCGGTCACCCGCTGTTCATCTACGCCGCGCTGCGCACCTGGATGGTCAAGTACGACCGGGGTGCCCCGCACTTCACGGTGACGACGCCCTCGGCTCCACCCGTCCAGGATGGCTACTTCACGATCGTGCTGAACACGAACCCCTACACCTACTTGGGTAACCGTCCGTTGGATCTCAGCCCCGCAGCCAGCCTCGACCGCGGATTGGTGGCGATTACCTTCCGCTCGATGCAGATCTCGGCAATCCTCGGCGGTCTCGGTGGTGCGCTGAAGGGTGGCGGCGTGCGGGCCAGCAACACGCTCGATCTGCAGACCGACCTGACCGAGCTGACCATCAGCCACGATGTGCCATTCCCGTATCAACTCGACGGCGACTACCTCGGCGAGACGCGACGGCTGGAGTTCAGCCATGTCCCCGACGCCGTGCGTCTGGTCAGGCCAGCGCTACAACTGCCCTGAGATCGCCGCCCTGACCGCCAGCGCAATGTCGGGCACGTTCGTACAGATTCCATCGATGCCCCACTCGATGAGCTCCCGCATGCGGTCGGGGTCGTCGCATGTCCAGGTGTTCACCTGCACACCTGCCGCGTGGCACTCATCGATCGTGTCGCGGGAGAGCATGTGCACCCACGGGTGCAGCGCGATGTGACCCTTGGACATCAGCGTGCGCGCGATACCCGCCGGCACACCGCCGCACAGCCATGCGGTGCGGATCGTCGGCGCCAGCGAGCGGCAGCGGTCGATGGTCTCCATGCGGAACGAGGAGATCACCCAGCGATGGTCCTCATGACGGTTGAGCAGCATGGCGATGGTGTGGTCGGCGATGGACTCGCTGACATCGAAGTCGGGCTCCTCGGGATCGTTCTTGATCTCCACGTTCACCCACATACCGGCGCACGCATCGAGCGCATCGGGCAGCGTGGGCACATGCGAGGGCAGTTCTGCATACGTCGTGGCGGCGATGACACGACCGTCGTCGAGGCGCGGATCATGCTGTACCACCAGCACACCGTCGGCAGTGCGGCGCACATCGAGTTCCACCGCCTCGGCGCCCATCGTGCCTGCGCGGCGGAACGACTGCACTGTGTTCTCCCGCTCGGCGCGACTCGCGCCACGGTGGGCGATCACCGCCGGGACCGCTCGAATATCTGACACCTGTGTCACAGATACCCCCTATCACTGTTAGGTATGGCTGGAACCAAATCGACCCTTGCTATGCACACAATTGTTACCTACCGTTTGCGAGAACGTGAATGCGTTCACGAACCGTAGTCCTCAGTCCCGACCACCTCAGCGGAGTGCACTGTGACCATCCCGGCCTCAAGTCTCACCTTGGCCAATGCCGACTACACCTGGCGACGTTCCGCCATCTGTCGCGATACCGACCCCGACCTGTTTTTTCCTGTCGGTACCACGGGTTATGCACTCGTGCAGATCGACCGTGCCAAGCAGGTCTGCGGTGAGTGTCCGGTACAGCGCGACTGCCTCGACTACGCCCTGGAGACCAACCAGGACTCAGGTATCTGGGGTGGCACCTCCGAGGAGGAGCGCCGTTCGCTACGGCGCCGCCTGGCCAGCCGAGAGCGCGCATTCGTGTAACACACGGTTGCCAGCACCTTCACCGCTGGCGGTCGCCGTCTCTGACGTCGATGTCACCGAATCCGCTCAGACGGGGACAGTGAGGTCAACGACGGTACCCGTACCCTGCGGGCGGTCGCCCAGACCGACCGCGACGAAGTCGTCAGGCTGACCAGCCCGCATCGAAATGGTGCCGTCCAACTCGGTGGTCACGAGTGTGCGCACGATCGACAGGCCCAGACCGGTTGCCTTGTTCAACTCGAATCCGGGCTCGAGGCCGCGACCGTCGTTGATCACCCGAATGTGCAGTGTGTCCTCACCCGTGGCGATACCGCCCTCCTGAGTGGTCGTCAGCACCACCACCACGTCGCCGCCGGCGCTGCCCTCGGGGAAGCCGTGATCGACTGCGTTCTGCAGCAACTCGGTGAGCACCACGGACAGCGGAGTGGCGATGGTGCTCGGCAGTCTGCCGCCCTCGCCCTGCACCGTGAAGCGTGCCGGACGATCCGGCGACTGCAGCCCTTCCTCGGCCAGACGCAGCAGTGGCCGCACGATTTCGAGGAACGCGACATCGTCACCGGGTTCGCGCGACAACGTCTCGTGCACAAGAGCGATGGTGCGGATACGACGCACGCTCTCGGCAACGGCGGCCTTGGCCTCCTCGGAGTTCAATCGCCGCCCCTGCAAGCGCAACAGCGACGAGATCGTCTGCAGGTTGTTCTTCACCCGATGATGGATCTCGCGGATGGTGGCGTCCTTGGACAACAACAACTTGTCTCGCTTGCGCACCTCCGTGATGTCGCGCAGCAGCAGCAGACCGCCCGACACCTCGGTCGCGTCGTCGAGGCCACCGGACAACACCGGGAGGCAGCGGGCGAGGAAGGTGAGATCGCCGGGCTGTTCGAACTCCTCGATCACCGGCATATGGGTCTCGAAGGCAAGGCGTACGGGGCTGTCGTTGAAGCCCAGTTCTGCCAAGCGCATGCCGACGGCATTGGCCCCGATCCCCACACGGTGCAAGTGGGAGACGGCGTTCGGCGATGCGAACCGCACGCGGGCTTCACCGTCGAGCACCATGACGCCATCGCCCACGCGGGGCGCCGCGCTGGAATCAGCGACCGGACCGGTGAACGGGAACGACCCATCGGCGACCATCGAGGCGAACTGTTGGAACGTGCCTACGTAGGTGCGCTCGAGTTCACCCGGCTGTCTGCTGGAACGACTGCTCCACTCGCGGGTGAGCACAGCGATCACTCCATGATCGACACGGACGGGGATCGCCATCAGCCGCACCGGGTCGGGCAGGCTCTCCATCTGCACCTCGCCCTCACAGATCTGACCGTTCGAGTAGGCCTTCTGCAGCAGCGATACTTCGTTCCCGATCGCCGGGCTTCCGACCCAGTCGTGGTGGTAGATCGTCTGGCCGGTGGCAGGGCGTACGTGAGCGACCACGTGCCAGCGGCCGTCGCGGTCGGGGACATAGAGCAACAGGTCAGCGAACGAGAGATCAGCCAGCAGGCCCCACTCCCCGATCAGTCGCTGAAGGTGATCGATGTCGTCGCGATCGAGATCGGTGAGTTGCCGTGTGAGCTCGCCAAGCGTGGCCATGACATCCGAGTGTGCCACGCCGACGCGGGTGTCACCGCGATCCGTTGCCGAGGATCTGCTCGCCGATGATGAGCAACCCCGCCAAGTCGTGCACATCACCGGCCAGCGTGGGCACCACGGCGGTCAGTGGCACCACCGTTTCCAGCTCACGACGACGCTCGGCTTCGCGTGCTGCCACCACGGCAGTGTCGCGGAACCGTTCGGCCACCTCGGTCAGCACATGACGCACGGCCTCGTCCTCTGCTCCCGTGAGGACGACCAGTTGTTCCACCGCGGCATCGTCGGCGGCCAGGGCGCCAAGCTTCGTCGCCGCCTTCGCCGCCGCCGGTTGGCGCACCTCGGCCGGCAGCACTCGGTTCAGCACGAGCGCACCGAGCGGCATCTTGCGCTGCTGCAGCGCTTCGGCCAGGTAGCGAGCCTCGCGGGCTGGTGCAGCCTCGAGCGTGCTGACCACCACGAACGTCGTCCCGTCGTCGGTGAGCAGGCGCTCGACCTCCTTGGCCCGGGCGACAAACCCGGCCTCCATCGTCTGGAACAGGATGAAGAACTCGGCAATGTCCTGAAGGAACCGCGAGCCGAGCACACGATCGGCCACTTGGTAGAACGGCTTCGACGCCATCGTGAACAACCGCGACCGATACGGCACGGTGAGCCAACGCAGCAAGCGACTGCCGAAGAACTCCTTCATCCGGCCGGGTGCGTCCAGCAGGTCGAGCGCATTGCGTGACGGCGGGGTGTCGATGACGACGAGGTCGTAGTGCCCCGACGAATGCAGGTCGTACAACTGCTCCATCGCCAGGTAGTCGTGACTGTTCACGAAGCGACCAGTGATATTGCGGTACAGCGGGTTGGCCAGCACTGTCTCGCGTAGGGCCGCATCGGGAGCGTGACGGCGGATCAGCTCGTCCCAGCCGGCCTTGGTGTCCAGCATCGCCATCCACAGCTCGCCCCGGCAGTCGGCGGGCATCTGCACCCGCACCGGAGCATTGCCGATCGCCGCGCTCTCGAGGCCCAGCGCCGCAGCAAGGCGGCGTGCGGGGTCGACGGTGAGCACCAGCACTCGGCCACCGAGCATCGTTGCGGCCTGTGCGCCGAGCGCCGCCGCAACGGTGGTTTTGCCGGTGCCGCCACTGCCGCACACCACCACCATCTCCTTGGCGGCCAACAGTTCGGCGAACTCACGGGCGCTGCTGTTTCGGCCAGCGGGCATCGCTGCACGAGCCATCAGCCCAGCTCCTCATGCAGCGCTTCGGCCACCAGCGACACGACCCGACGTCCACCTGAGCGAGTGAACAGCTCCGGCACCAACACCATCGGCACCGTCGCTGGGATCTCGGTGCGCAGCCGCTGTAAATACTCGCCAGCGACGGCTCGACGGGCGCGAGCCAGCGCTGCGGCGTGGAATACCGGTGCGATCTTGGCTCCGGTGGCCTGTGCCAGCACCGCTTGCTCGGCCGGGCGGGTGAGCGCATCGAACACTTCAGCGTCGGCGGCGCTGAACCACTGTGGCAGTACTCGGTTGGCGATGACGGCGGCGACGTCCACCTCCGTGGTGCTCTGTACCTTGGCCACTAGTTCCACCGTCTCGGTGACCGGCATCTCCTCAGGAGTGGTGACGACGACAAGACCTGTGCGCGTCGCGTCACCGAGGATGTCCAGCATCCAGTCGGTCTGATCGCGCACCATGCCCACCTGCACCAGATCGTGGATCGCCCGCGGTGCATCGATCTGGGCGACAATGTGCCCACTGGCCTCAGCGTCCACCACCACGAGGTCGTAGTGGCGCTCACGCACCTCGTAGCACAGCTTGCCGACAGCAAGAATCTCCTTCACCCCCGGCGCAGCGTCCGCCACGAAGTCGAACATGTGCGCCAGCGGACCGATCCGCCCTACGAGTGGGATCCGCACGAACAGCCGCAAGTACTCGCGCAGCGAGTCCTCGGTGTTCATCACCATCGCGTGCAGACCCGGCTTCAACTCGGTGGGTTGGAACCGCAACGTGCCCACTTCGAACGCAGCAGCGAGCGCTCCCTTGGCATCCATCTCGCACACCAGCACGCGCTTGCCACGCTCCACCGCCAGATCGGCGATCGCCGCGGCGACCGTGGTCTTGCCCGTGCCACCCTTGCCGCTGACGAACAGCAGTTGGCGGTCGAGCAACGGAATCACGGGTGCAGGCCCTCGCCGGCCAGTCGCAGCAGGTACTGGCCGTAGGGGTTCTTCCCCATCGGTTCGGCGTTGGCGCGCAGTTGCGCAGCATCGATCCAGCCGGCGGCGAAGGAGATCTCGTCGGGCGATGCCACCTGCAGACCCTGACGCTTCTCCAGCGTGGCGACGAAGCTGGACGCCTCGAGGAGCGAGTCGTAGGTGCCCGTATCGAGCCAGGCGTAGCCGCGGCCGAGCAGTTGCATGTGCAACTGACCACGACGCAGGTACTCGGCGTTCACGTCGGTGATCTCGTACTCGCCGCGAGCCGACGGCTGCAGGTTGGCGGCAATCTCCACCACTTGCTCGTCGTAGAAGTACAGACCGGTGACCGCGTAGTTGCTGCGCGGCGCGGTGGGCTTCTCTTCGATGCTGAGCACCTTGCCGTGGGCATCGATCTCGGCCACGCCGTAGCGCTCGGGGTCGCTGACCCGATAGCCGAACACGGTGGCACCCTCGGTTCGGGCACGGGCGGCTTGCATCAGCTCCACCAGACCCTGCCCGAAGAAGATGTTGTCGCCCAGCACCAGCGCCGACGGACCACCAGCCACGAAGTCGGCGCCGATCACGAACGCTTGCGCCAGACCGTTGGGCACTTCCTGCACTGCGTACTGCAGGTTGAGGCCCCACTGGCTGCCATCGCCGAGCAGGGTGCGGAACCCTGCCTGTTCGTGCGGGGTGGTGATGATCAGCACCTCACGGATACCCGCCAACATCAACGCCGTCAGCGGGTAGTAGATCATCGGCTTGTCGTACACGGGCAGCAGCTGCTTGCTGACCCCGCGTGTGATCGGCCACAGCCGACTTCCCGTGCCACCGGCGAGGATGATGCCCTTCATGATCCGTGCGCTTCGCTGGTCATGATCCGTGCGCTTCGCTGGTCATCGTGGTACTCGGCTCAGCCGCCGAAGCCGATGCGCCGTTCACCCTCGGCCGCACCAAGTTCGATGTAGGCGATCTTGGCGGCGGACACGCCGACATCGCGGCCCTTCTTGTCGGTGAGCCACAGGACATCGACAGCGCCGGTGAGGGCGGCCTCGATACGTGCCTTCAAGGCCGCGCGATCCTGGTCGTCGGCGAGTTCGAGGCTGATCTCGCGGGGGGTCTGGGTGACGCCAATGCGTACGTCCACGACGGTCCTTTCGGGTACTGAGGGCGACGCACATGGTACCCGTGACTGAGTCGGCCCGGTGTGCCCGTATCGGGCGCGCCGACTACGCGGCAGTCGGTGACGTTGCTGCCCGGCGGACCGCAAGCGCTCGCCGCGAGCGGATGACCGCCACCACGACCATCGCCGCGGCTGCCCCCACCCCGAGGATGGCACCTGGCTCGTACGACGTACGCGTCGTCCCTTCGGCCATGATCGCCGAGTTCATTCGTGCGATCCTGCCGAGGGCGAGCGCCAACGCCATCGCCAACGCCACCAAGGCAGTCAGTGCCGATGCCAGCCGGAGCCACTCCACACGCGAAGCGAGCAGCGCGTCGAGCACCACCACTGCGGCCAGAACGGCAAGGACCACGCCGGCCACCCCACCCCGGGCGACTGTCGACCCCACGCTGACGCCCGATACGTCAGCCACGCTCCTACTCGCCCACGGCATAGCCGTCGCCGCTACCGCCAAGAGCACTCCGGCAGCGATCTGCGCAGCCGCAAGCCATCGATCGTTCACGGCATCTCGTTCCGGCTGCACGGCCGCACCATACCCCGCCCTCAGGCGGCCATGGCTTGGGGTGGCCCGTGGATGCTGACCTGTCCTCCTGGTCGGTGTACTTCGAGGGTGCGGTCGGGGTGCAGTGTGAGTTGCCAGCCGCCTTCGTGCACCAGGTGGTGGTGGCGGGTGCACAGTGGCACAAGGTTGTCGATGTTGGTGGGGCCACCGTGGGTTGACCAGTGCACGTGGTGGGCTTGGGTGAACTCGAACGGTGTGTCGCACAACGCGCACGTGCGATACGCGGACCGCAACGCACG
>WLIV01000020.1 GCA_009702045.1 Actinomycetota bacterium
CAAGAATGCTGCGCCGGTCAAGAAGGCTGCGCCGGTCAAGAAGGCTGCGCCGGTCAAGAAGGCTGCGCCGGTCAAGAAGGCTGCGCCGGTCAAGAAGGCTGCGCCGGTCAAGAAGGCTGCGCCAGCGAAGAAGGCTGCTCCGGTCAAGAAGGCTGCGCCCTCGGCGTGAGCACGCCGCGTCGCCAGCGGCTGGACGCGGAGATGGTTCGGCGAAAGCTGGTCGCAAGTCGCACCGACGCGGCGCGAGCCATCGACGACGCCCGGGTTCTCGTCAACGGTGCCATCGCCGACAAGGCCTCGCGGCTCGTGCACGCTGGCGACGCTGTCGTCGTCACTGGCGGGCGCGCACGTTTCGTCAGCCGCGGTGGGGACAAACTCGACAGCGCGCTGGAGGCGTTTAACCTCGATGTCAGTGGTATGCGTGTGCTCGACGCTGGCGCCAGCACCGGCGGTTTCACGGACTGCCTGCTGCAGCGGGGGGCTGCGCAGGTCGTCGCGCTCGATGTCGGGCACGGACAGCTACATCCGCGAATCCGCGGAGATCGACGCGTCCAGGTGCTGGAGCGTTTTCACATTCGCAACGCGATACCCGAGGCGATCGGTGGTGTCGTCGAGTTGGTCACGGCCGATCTGTCGTTCATCTCCATCACTCGCGTCTTGCCGGCGCTGGTGGGTGCATGTCGACCCGAAGGCCATTTGGTGCTGCTCGTGAAACCGCAGTTCGAGGCGGGCAAAGTGGAAGTGTCGCGAGGTCACGGTGTGATCACCGACCCGGAGATCCACGAACGCGTGCGCACGGAAGTGCATGCGGCGCTCGAAGCGCACGGGTGCACAGTGCTCGGCTGGATCGATTCGCCGATCACCGGTGGCGATGGCAACCGCGAATTCCTTGTACATGCACTCACGCCGCGGCAAGGATCTGCGACGTGAGTTCTGTATTGCTGGTCGCCCATCACGAACGCGCCGAGGCGGGAGTGCTCGCGCGCACTGCCGCCGAGTGGTTGCGTGGCAACGGGCACCACGTGTGGGTGCTCGACGCAGACGCACAAGCTCTCGGCCTGGACGACCTGTCCGCCGTTCGCGATCCGGCAGAGGCCGACCTCGTGGTCACCCTCGGCGGCGACGGAACGATGCTGCGAGCAGTGCAACTTCTGAACGGCGTGGCGGTACCAGTGATCGGCGTGAACGTCGGCATGCTGGGGTATCTGACCGAGGTTGAGCCGGAAGCACTTGGGCACTCGCTTGAGCGTTGGTTCGCTGGGCCAGCGGCGGGGCATTGGCAGATCGATGAGCGAATGCTGCTCGACCTGATGCTCTGTCGCTCCGACGGCACACCTGCCGGACGATGGACCGCGCTGAACGAAGGTGTTATCGAGAAGCTCGAGTCCGGCCACACCGTACGTCTGCAGGTGTCGATCGACGATGCGCCGTTCACGTCGTACGCCGCGGACGGGCTGATCCTGTCTACTCCGACGGGCTCGACGGCGTACTCGTTGTCGGCGCGTGGTCCGGTGTTGTCGCCGCGGATGCGCGCAGTGCTGCTCACCCCCGTGTCGCCGCACCAGTTGTTCGACCGCTCGTTGGTGCTCGACCCCACCGAAGCGATCGAGGTGGAGTTGCTAGGTCACCGCGCCGCCACGCTGTCGGTGGACGGTCAGCCGGCGGCGACGCTGGCGGAAGGTGACAAGGTGTCAGTCGTGCCGTCTCAGCAGGTGGCGCGGTTCGTTCGCTTCGGCGAGCGTCGCTTCCACCAGATTCTGAAGGCCAAGTTCGGGTTGACGGATCGCTGAATGTTGCTGGAGTTGCACATCGAATCGCTCGGGGTGATCGAGCATCTCGACCTCGTGCTCGGGGCCGGCCTTACCGCGCTGACGGGTGAGACCGGCGCAGGCAAGACCATGTTGGTCGAGGCGATCAGCTTGCTGGTGGGTGGCCGCGCCGACGCAACCATGGTGCGCCCCGGCGCTGCTGAGGCACGAGTGGAAGGCCGTTTCGTGGTCGCTGACGAGGAGTACATCGTCGCCCGGGTGATACCGGCGGACGGTCGTTCGCGCGCCTATGTGAACGGCCGGCTGGCGACGGTGGGCAACCTTGTCGATCTCGGACAACGCTGTGTCGATATCCATGGTCAGCACTCTCATCAGAGCCTGCTGTCGGCGCCTGATCAACGAGAAGCGCTCGACCGCTTCTGCCGTACGGATCTGCAGCCGTTGCGCGCGGCGCGGGCTCACCTCACCGAGCTCGCTGCCGCGCTCGCGGCGTTGGGTGGTGACAGCCGGTCGCGCGTGCGTGAAGTCGACCTGTTGCGCTTCCAGGTGCAGGAACTGCAGTCTGCGGCGATCACCGGTGCCGAGGAGGACCGGCAGCTCGACGCTGAACTCGATGTGCTCGCTGGGGCGTTGGAACATCGCGAGGCGGGGATGATCGCGGTCGCTGCGCTCGCTGATGACGACGGCGGGTTGGACGCGGTGGGCATCGCACTACGTGCGCTTGCTGGACGAGCGCCGTTCGCCGATCTCGAGGGCCGTCTGCACGCGCTGTCTGCTGAGATGTCCGACGTCGTCGCTGAACTGCGAACGCGTGCGGATGGCATCGAAGAGGATCCGGAGCGGTTGGCCGCGGTCCGTGATCGGTTGCAACTGCTACGCGACCTGCGACGCAAATACGGAGAGACACTGCTGGACGTTCTGGCGTTCCAGGATGAAGTGGAGACGAGACTCGCCGAGCTCGAGGGCTACGAACTGCGGGTGGAGCAACTCGAGCACGAGCGTGCGCTGGCCGAGACGGAGGAACGACGCGCTGCTGCTGCGGTCGCTGCCACTCGGCGCGGTGGTGCGGGTGCCCTAGCCGCTGCGGTGCAGGAACATCTGCGCGCTCTGGCCATGCCGCACGCGTCGGTGGCGGTGACGGTTGGCGACCATGATCCCGGCGACGAGGTGGCATTCCTACTTGCGGCCAACCCAGGGTCACCGCTGTTGCCGCTGGCGCGGGTTGCCAGCGGCGGCGAATTGGCTCGATCGATGCTCGCGCTCCGACTGGTGCTCACCGAGGCCCCCGACACGCTGGTGTTCGACGAAGTGGACGCGGGCATCGGTGGATCGGCGGCGGTCGCGGTCGGGAGCAAGCTGGCCCAACTCGGAACGCGGCATCAGGTCCTCGTGGTCACCCACCTTGCGCAGGTGGCGGCGTTCGCCGACTGCCACATCGTGGTCAGCAAGCAGGTGAGGGGTGAACTCACCGTGGCGGCGGCATCCGCCGTGTCCGGCGACGATCGGGTCGAGGAGGTGGCGCGGATGCTCTCCGGCGACCAACTGGGCGAATCGGCACGCCGGCATGCGGCTGATCTGCTGGAGCGTCGTCCGGAACGATCACGGCCGTGATCAGGATCGCCGTCGACGCAGGAGTCACCGCTCAGGGGCCGGACGTCACAACCGGGATGCGCCGTGACACTGCGCTCGTGTCGCTGTGCACGTTGTTCTCGCGCATGACCGGCTTCGCCCGCGTGGTCACAACCGCAGCAGTGCTGGGGAGCGGTGTGCTCGCCGATGTGTACCAAACAGCGAACATGATCCCGAACCTGCTGTTCGACCTCGTGGCTGGCGGTGTGTTGCAGGCGGTGTTGCTGCCGTCGTTTATCGCCGCTCGGCGACTCGGTGGGAACGCTGCGTTGAGCGCGGCCACCCGCGCCACCGCTGGGGTGATCGTCGGCGGCCTGGGGCTGGTGGCGTTGCTGGGCATGCTGCTGTCCCCGCTGATCGCCCGAATGATGGTGGTCGCCGAACCAAACGCAGCCATCTCCGACGAGAAGATCCGGCTGATGGTGCCGATGGTCTTGGTGTTCATTCCGCAACTGGTGTGTTACGGGGTAGCGACGGCGACCAGTGCAGCGCTCAACGCCCGCGGGCGCTACGTCGCCGCTGCGCTGTCGCCAGCCGTGAACAACGTCATCGTGGTGGTCGCGTGCGTGTTGTTCAGGGCGTCGCGTCACGGTGCGGTTGCCGACCTGCATCTCAGCACGTTCCAGTTCGTGCTGATCGCCGGCGGCACGACCCTCGGTGTGCTTGCGTTCAGCGTGACTCCCGCGCTCGCGCTGACTCGCGCTGGCGTGCGGTGGTGGCCGACGTGGAGCCCTGAGCATCCGGCCGTGCGCAGTATGCGCAGTTCGTTCGGTTGGGCGTCGTTGTCGATCGTCGGCACCCTGGTGCCCACCGCTGCGGCAATCGCTCTCGGCAACGGCGCCGCCGGTGGTGTGGCCGTGTTCGTGTATGCGTTCGCCTTCTTCGTGCTGCCCCACGCACTCATCGCCGTCACGGTGGCGACGACGTTGGCGCCGCGAGTGGCCGAGGGCTGGCAGGCCGGGCATACGCGAGAAGTGCGGGTGGCGATCGACTCGGCGATGAAGGGCTCGGTGCCGCTGCTGGCCCTCGCAGGTGCCGGCTTGATGGCACTGGCATGGCCGCTCACTCGGATGGTGGCGGCGGTTGGTCAGACGGCCAGTCAAGGGCAGGCTCCCATCGCCCACACTCTGGCTGCGTTCGGCCCAGGTCTGCTGGGTTACGGCGTCGCGTTCGTGATGATCCGGGTGCTGTTCTCGCTGGGCGATGTACGCCAGGCTTCGTTGCTGATGATCGCCGGTGCTGTCGTCGGAGTGGTCGTGATGGTGGTGGCGTCATTGATGATGCCGGACAGCCAGCGTGCGGCCGCGCTCGCCATCGGATACGGCGCGTCGCAGACCGTCGCCGCGCTGCTCCTGGGAGCGCGGGTGCATCGGCTGACCCGAGCGATGGGACCCAGCCGCTCGGCTGGTCTGCTGCTCGAGTCGGGTATTGCTGCGGCCGCTGCATGGTTCGCGATGTGGCAAGTGCAACGGTTGTTCAGCACGGACAGAGTGCAGGCCCCGGTGGCCTTCGTGGTCGGCGGAATGGCTGGGGTCACCGTGTTCGCCGGGGTGATGGCGATGACGCGCGGACGCGACCTGTGGGGCCGGCGGCGCCCGTAACGTTTACGCCGTGAGCGGCGCACCAACGTCGTCGGTGTCACCGACTGCGGAGCGGGACCGGCCTCGGTCGACGAGCCGCAGCAACAGCAGGGCCGAGACGAGGATCACCACGCCGCCCGCTGCGTCGAGGAAGTAGTGGTTGGCGGTAACGACGACAGCGAACAAGGTGATCGCCGGATAGATGATCCCGAACCAGCGCATCGTTCGGCGGGCGGCAAACTTCCACAGGACGATGCCGCACCACAGTGCCCAACCGAAGTGCAGACTGGGCATTGCTGCGTACTGGTTGGCGACTGCCTTGGCGACGGCGGATTTGTAGCTCCACAATCCACCGACCTTTTCGAGTGTGTCGACGAAACATGTCGGTCGCACGAGGCCACCCTCGTGACCCATCACTGGGATGTCGCCGCCGCACTCGAGGTACAACCGGGGCGGTGCCAACGGGAACGACCAGTAGCCGACAATGGCCAAGGCGGTGGTGAGACCAAGGAGATTACGCATTGCCCGGTAGGCGTCGTGCCGCTTGATGTACAGCCAGATCAGCAATCCAACAGTGACGACGAAGTGCAACGTGCCGTAATAGATGTTCATCAGCCGAATGAACCATTCGCCACCGAGGAAGGCGTGCTGGATGGCTTGCTCACGGAAAATGAACAGGTCCTTCTCCCATCCCACCAGCCATCCTGCGTTGCGGTAGGCGCGGCTCTTGCTGTTGCCGTGGTCAGCGAGGCCGCGGATCGTCTGGTACAGGTAATAAAAGCCGCCGACGAGCGCGACCTCACGCAGCCAACCGTGCCGTGACGGTCGCTCGAGGCGATCTGCCGCGGTTGGCGACGGCTCGTCGGCGGACCGCAGGCCAGCTTCCGTGTCGGCCGTCGAACTCATCCTCACGATGTTAGCCGTCGTTCACCCGCCGGTGGCGTGGCCCCCAGCGCACTCGGCACCCTGCAGCCACCACACGACGTAGCCCTCGAACCGGGTGGCGACATAGCTGCGGCTGGCGAACTCGGACAACTGCGCATTTGACGACATCGGGAACGTGCCGTACCCCAGCCCGGGAACGCCGGAGGTATCGATGAGCGCGGCTGGCGGGTGTGCTCGCAGGTCGGCCATCATCCGTTCCTGGGCGCCGGGCGTCACCGAATCGGTGGCTGCCTGGCGGCCACCCGATCTGCCGGTGACGAAGTCGCTGTGCACGAGCGTCCCCGCTGTCGGCCGGTCGACGGCCACCAGCAACTCGGGGAAGGACCCCCAGACGAAGACGCGGTCGGTGGGTGCGGTGCATGAGTCGATGAGTGCGGCCACCGGAGCGGCATCACGGCGATCGCGAAACCACTGCGGGACGCACAGCGAGACGAATGAGAACGCGGCGGTGGCGGCGAGTGACCATCCCGCGAGCAGGCGCCATTTGGCGGTCCACGCAGCGATTGTCGGCCCGGCCAGCAGCGCCAATGGAGGCACGATCTGCAGCCAGTAGTGCCCGTAGAAGCGGAAACCGGCGGCGATCGACCCCAATCCGGTGAGGGTCCAGAGCCACAGGTCGAGCTGTCGGCGCAGTGTGTTCGCGAAACCGGCGAGCACGCCGCCGACTAGCGCCAGGTGGCGAAGCACGAACAACAACAACGACATCGTTCCGCGTCCGAATGCGGTGCCGATGCCGATTGCGGCGAACACGAACCCAGGGCTGCTCTTGAAGTTCCAGAACCAGTAGTCGCTCCACGGAGCCATCAGCGCCGCGGTGGATACGGCGGCACCGGCGCCGATGACGTAGAGCGCGACGCCGCGGTACCGCGCCGACATCCAGCACGACACGGCGCCGGCCGGAATTGCAAAGATCCAACTCTGGCGCGAGAGGATGGCAACGCCGAGGAGCACACCTCCGAGCAGCGGCCAGTTGCGGCCTCGGCGGCAGGCGATGATGGCGACGGTGGCCAGCGGTAACGCGAAGTGGGCGTAGTTGGCAGCGCCGGAGTCGGCCGGGGCGAGGGCCAACGAACCGCCCACGTACAGCGCTGCAGTCCAGAGTGCGACCCGCCGACCGTGGGTCCGGGCGACCTCCGCCGTCAGCGCGACAACCGCCAGCGCAAGCAGCAATGCAGCGATCAGACGGGGTCCTCGCGGGTCGTTCGAGTTGGTGAGGTCGAACCACGCGGCATAGATGAACGGCGGGATCGGCGGTTTGCGGTCGGCCATGTCCACGTAGAGCCGACCTCCGGCCACGATGGTGCGTGCTTGTACAGCAATCGCCGCCTCGTCGGGGTCGTACCAGCGGCTGCTCAGCAGCGCCGGCAGTCGGAGCAACACACAGGAGACACCCAGTGCCCACAGGTCGCGACGGCGGCACGGAGTGGGCATGGCTGCCAACCTAGCAATGCCAGCGCGCCAGGGGCCGGGCGAGCAGACTGTACGGGTGGTGATCCGTGCCGTGCTGTTCGACTTCGGCAACACCTTGTTCGCCCATGCTCCGTTGCATGAGGTGATCGAGATCGAGGCGACCGCGCTCGGGTACCCGGTCGCTCAGGACTGGGCGCGTGCGCTTGCCGAGCGCGTGCAGCACGACGCCCACACGCCGCAGGAGTTGGCGCTCCAGCGCGACCTCGATGCGCGGGTGTGGGCGGAGCGCTGGCCGGTGCTGTACGCGGCGGGTGACGATGTGGTTCCCGGCCTCGGTGCTGCCGTGTACCGCTCGATGCACGCCGCCGCCGAGTGGGTGCCCTACGTCGACACGGTTGCCACCTTGGCGACGCTCTCCGCCCTCGGAATTCCGGTGGGAATCGTGTCGAACACCGGCTGGGATGTACGCACCGTGTTCGTCCAGTACGACGTCGCTCGCCACGTCGACGTGTTCGTGCTGTCGTGTGAGGTGGGCCTGGTGAAGCCGGCGGCCGAGATCTTCCGGAGCGCGTGCGCGGCACTCGGCGCCGACCCGGCAATGACGTTGATGGTGGGCGACGACCCGGTGGCCGATGCTGGTGCGGTGCGCGCCGGGCTGGTCACCCTGTTGGTACCCCCGATGCTGCCCGGGGCACGTAACGGGGTCGATGCCGCGCAAAGAATCGCGAACGTTGGCTGAGCATCCGCGCGCGCGGCTGTGAAGTGGGTACGATGCAATCCCGTTGTCAGTTCACCTGAAGCGGAGGGTTTCACGCCATGCCGAAGCACATTTTCGTGACCGGAGGCGTCGCCAGCTCTCTTGGCAAAGGCCTCACTGCGTCGTCGCTGGGGCGTCTGCTGAAATTGCGTGGCCTCAAGGTCACGATGCAGAAGCTCGATCCGTATATCAACGTCGATCCGGGCACGATGAACCCGTTCGAACACGGTGAAGTGTTCGTCACCGACGATGGCGGCGAGACCGACCTCGACCTCGGGCACTACGAGCGTTTCATCGACGAGCCGCTCACACGCAACTCGAACGCCACGACCGGCAGTATCTACCAGGCCGTGCTCGCCGCCGAGCGCCGGGGCGACTACCTGGGCAAGACCGTGCAGGTCATTCCGCATATCACCGACGAGATCAAGCGGCGCATCAAGCGTCTGGCCACCGACGACGTCGACGTGGTGATCACCGAGGTCGGCGGCACCGTCGGCGACATCGAGATCCTGCCGTTCCTCGAGGCACTGCGTCAGTACCGCAAGGATGTCGGTCGCGACAACATCTGCTACATCCACGTCACGTTGGTGCCGTTCATCGGCCCGTCGGGTGAGCAGAAGACCAAGCCCACGCAGCACTCGGTGACGGAACTGCGCAGTCGCGGGATCCAGCCCGACATCATCGTGTGTCGCAGCGAGGCACCGCTGAGCGCCAACCTGAAGCACAAGATCTCCAATCTCTGCAACGTCGACGATGACGCCGTCGTCAACGCCGCAGATGCCCGCAATATCTACGAGTTGCCGCTGATCCTGCACGACGAGGGCCTCGACACCGTGGTGTGCGAGCGTCTGCGCATCGACGCCCCGATCGACCTGACGGCATGGAAGGTTGTTGTCGCCAAGGTCGAGGCCGCCACCAAGCCGGTGAAGATCGGCCTGATCGGTAAGTACGTCGACTACCAGGACGCATACCTGTCGGTCGCCGAGAGCCTGCGCCACGCCGGCTTCCACCACGGCGCGAAGGTCGAGATCGACTGGATCCAGGCCGAGGAGGTGGAGGGTCTGTTGGCGGCTGGCCGTCTGGCCGACCTCGACGGCATCGTCATCCCAGGAGGTTTCGGGGATCGCGGCTTCGAGGGCAAGGTCGCTGCGGCGGGCTATGCACGTGAGCACGACATCCCGTGTCTGGGCATCTGCCTGGGTCTGCAGGCGATGACGATCGACTTTGCTCGCAATGTGATGAACCTCGCCGGGGCGAACAGCACCGAAATGGATCTCGACACGCCGTACCCGATCATCGACCTGATGCACGATCAGCGCGATGTCTCGGACAAAGGTGGCACGCAGCGTCTTGGCGCCTACTACGCGATCCTCGAGCCGGGCAGCCGTATCCACCAGGCCTACGGCGAGCCGGTGGTCAGCGAACGTCACCGCCACCGTTACGAACTCAACGCGCAGTGGAAGCCGCGTCTTGAAGCTGCTGGCCTGCGTTGCTCGGGACTGTCTCCCGACCGTCGTCTGGTGGAGTTCATCGAGCTGGATGATCACCCGTTCTGGGTGGCCACGCAGGCGCATCCCGAGTTCAAGAGCCGTCCAGATCGACCGCACCCGTTGTTCCGCGAACTCGCTGCCGCGGCGCTGGCCCGGCGCGAGGCGCGCCAGCCATTGCTGCGAGTCGTCGACGACACTGCTTCCGCCACGTCGGTCGCGTGATCTCACAGTGAGTGAGCCTCCCGTCGGCGGCTTCCGGCACTTGGGCGATCGACAGATCTACCAAGGTCACCTGTGGCGGGTCGTTGTCGGCGAGTTCGCCGCGCCCGATGGTGAGACGTTCGAACGTGACATCGTGCGTTCGCCCGGCGCGGTGGGTGTGGTGCCGCTCTATCACGACGAGCATGGCCAGCCCAGAGTGCTGATGGTGCGTCAGTACCGATCTCCGCTCGACACGTGGGTGCTCGAGATACCGGCCGGGATGCGCGATGTTCCTGGCGAACCCACCGCGGTCACTGCCGAGCGGGAGTTGGTGGAAGAGGTCGGCATGAAGGCTGGCCGGTTGGAGCACCTCACCGACATGTACCCCGCATCGGGAATGACCGACTCGGTGCTCACCATCTACCTCGCCACCGAACTGACCGATGTGGGGCGCGAGGTGCACGGCCCGGAAGAGACGCACATGGAAGTGCTCGATCTGTCGCTTGGCGAGGCGGTCGAGATGGTGCTGCGAGGCGACATTCACGATTCGAAGACGATCATCGGCCTGCTGATGGTGGAGCGGCGGCTGGGCCTGGAACGGTCGTGACCGGAGCCGCACTGCCGATCGAGCAACTGCCCGCGGCTGTCGAGGAGTTCCTGTCGTGGATGGCCAGTGAACGCGGCCGATCGGTGAACACGCTGTCGGCCTATCGCCGCGACCTCTCGACGTACTCGGCGTGGCTCGCCGCGCATGCCACCACGTTGGAACGCGTCGGACGAGAAGCGCTCGACGCGTTCGTCCAGGAGCGACGCGCCACGGGCGCAGCCCCGTCCAGCGTCGCCCGACAGCTGGCTGCAATACGCATGCTGCATCGCTTTCTCGCCGAGGAGGGGCTGCGTGCCGACAACCCTGCGGCTGATGTGGAGGGCGTACGCGTGCCGGCGGGTATCCCGCACCCGCTCAGCGAGGCCGAGGTGGTGCAGCTGCTGAGTGCCGTGGTGGGCACTGATCCCGCGTCGCTCCGCGACCAGGCACTGCTGGAGTTCCTCTATGCCACCGGTGCCCGGATCAGCGAGGCCTGCGGGTTGTCGCTGGGCGATCTGGATCGGGCGAACCGGCTCGTGCGGCTCTTCGGCAAAGGCGCGAAGGAGCGCATCGTGCCATTCGGGCGGACGGCAGCCGCAGCGATGGACGAGTGGCTGACGACCGGTCGCGAACACCTCGAGCCGGTGCGCTGGGCGCGGCGCGGCGACCAAGATGCCGTCTTCTTGAACACCCGCGGCGCGCGGCTGTCGCGGCAAGCGGCGTGGGCCGTGGTGAAGAAGTACGGCGACCGTGTGGGGCTGAGTGAGCGGCTCTCACCGCACGTCCTGCGCCACTCGTGCGCCACGCATCTGCTCGATCACGGCGCCGATCTGCGCATCGTGCAAGAAATGCTGGGCCATGCCTCGATCTCCACGACGCAGGTGTACACGAAGGTGAGTCAGGAGCGGTTGTGGCAGGTGTATCTGCAGGCCCATCCACGAGCGGAGCAGCGATGACGTCGCTCGTTCACCTTGCCCGTCGTTTCGCGACGTCGTTGACCGGACGCGAGCCGGCGGCAGCCGAGCGCGACTGGGCGCACGCGCAGCTACTGGTCGAGGAGGCCGCGCTGTGGGACCGGATGGTGGTGCAGGACCGCCGCCATTCGCTGTTGGTGGCTCGACGCTTCGAGCAGCTGGCGGTCAACCCCTCGCGTGAGGCGCTCGCGGCTGCACTGCTGCACGACATCGGCAAGACGGCTGCTGGGATGGGCACGTGGGCTCGGGTGTTGGCCACCGTGGTGGGTCCGCGGACCTCCCGGTTCCGGCAGTATCACGACCACGAACGGATCGGTGCCGAGTTGCTGCGCTCCGCCGGTTCTCACCCTGCGACGGTCGAGCTGGTGCTCGGCCGGGGGCCGCTGGCCGCAACGCTGCGTAGTGCCGACAACGTCTGAGTCGGCTCGTGAGCGTGCGCTACCGGGTCAGGCCGGCAGCATGCCGATCGAGTGCTGTGCGCGGGCGAGCGTGGCGGAGGCCACGCCACGTGCCTTGGTGGCCCCGATGCGTAACAGCGATTGGAGCTGACCTCGGTCGGTCATCAGCTCGTGGTAGCGGGCCTGGATGGGCCGCAGCGTCTCGACGACCGCCTCGCCGGTGTCCACCTTCAGCGTGCCGTATTGCGTGTACTTCGCCGCCAGTGCCTCGGGTGTTTCACCGGTACACGCGGCCAGGATCTCGAGCAGGTTGCTGATTCCGGGTTTCTCGGCGCGGTCGAAGCGCACCTCGGTGTCGCTATCGGTGACCGCCCGCTTGAACTTCTTCATGATTGCCGCCGGGTCTTCCAGCATGCTGATCAGACCGGTATCGGTGGCGGACGACTTGCTCATCTTCGACGTGGGGTCCTGCAGGTCCATCACCCGGGCACCGGCCTTGGGCATGACCGCTGTGGGGATCACGAAGGTTTCGCCGAAACGATGGTTGAAGCGGATGGCGATGTCGCGGGTGATCTCGAGATGTTGACGCTGATCTTCGCCGACGGGCACTTCGTCGGTGTCGTAGAGCAGGATGTCGGCCGCCATCAGGGCGGGGTAGCTGAACAGGCCTGCGGAGAGGAAGTCGTGTTCGCGTTTGGCCGACTTGTCCTTGAACTGGGTCATGCGGCTGAGCTCACCGAAACTGACCTGGCACTCCATGATCCAGCCGAGTTGGCTGTGTTCGGGCACGTGGCTCTGCACGAACACCGTGGTGACGGCCGGGTCGAGGCCGACGGCGAACAACATGGCCGCGAGTTGCAGCGACGACTGGCCGACGATGTCGGGTGTCTCGGTGATGGTGAGCGCATGGAGGTCGACGATGCCGTGGAATGCGTCCTTCTCGTGCTGCCCGGCGACCCAGTTGCGCAGTGCCCCCAGGTAGTTGCCGAGGTGGACGTCGCCCGTGGGCTGGATGCAGGAGAGCACGCGTGTCACGGCGGCAGGCTACCGGCCAGGTGGCGGCCCCCCGAAGTGCTTTCCCCGTCGCGTGTGAAGGCGCAACCGCACAGGGTGCGGGTACCCCTTCAAACGGGTTCCCCGTCGGGTCGCGTGTGAAGGCCGAACCGCCCCGGGTGCGGTTACCCCTTCAAACGGTGGAGGGGCGGGGGAGGCGGTACGATCGCTGGCCATGGCCGTTGACGTCTCCACCTCTGTGTATGAGGGACCGTTCGACCTGCTGCTGCACCTGATTCTGAAAGAGCAGGTGGACCTGTACGAGGTCTCGCTCAGCCGGATCGTGGACGCCTATCTCCAGGAGATTGAGCACCTGCAGTCGATCGACCTCGACCTGGCCACTGAGTTCCTGCTGATCGCCTCCACGCTGGTGGAACTGAAGGCGCGGCGCCTGCTGCCCGGTCGTGACGACGTCGATCTGGACGATGAGCTGGCCCTGTGGGAAGAGCGCGACCTGCTCTTGGCCCGGCTGCTGGAGTGCAAGACGTTCAAGGATGTAGCCGGTGTGTTCAGCCGCCTCGCCGACGAGTCCGACCGCTCGTTCCCGCGTGCCGCCGGTGCCGACGATCGTTTCGTCGAGTTGATGCCCGACCTGATGGAGGGCGTCACCCCGCACCGTCTCCACCGTGCCTTCATGAAGGCGATCACCCCCAAGCCGGTGCCCCGGATCGATCTGTTCCACGTAGCACCGGTGCGGGTGAGCGTCGCCGATGCCTTGGTCGAACTCGTCGATGAGCTGCCCCGTATCGGGCGGATCTCGTTCCGTCGGCTCACCAGCGGCATGGTCGAGCGGCTGGAGGTCATCGTCCGCTTCCTCGCGCTGCTGGAACTGTTCAAACAGGGTCTGGTCGAACTCGATCAGGCCGAACGCTTCGGCGATATCGACATCGTCTGGATCGGCGGCGACGCTGCCACCCACCTGGACGACCTTCCCATCGACGACTACGAAGGATGATTCCCTTGTCCGCTCACGAAGACGGCCAGCCCAGCCCCCTCGATGCCGAGACGGTGCGCGCCATCGAGGCGATCATTCTGGTCGCGGTCGAGCCGGTACCTGCCGAAACGCTGGCCCAGTTGCTCGAACAACCGGTGGTGATGATCGAGCGGCTGTGTGCGGAGCTGGCCGACGCCTACGCGGAAGCCGGTCACGGCTTTCAGTTGATGAAGGTGGCCGGTGGGTGGCGGTACCAGACGCACCCCGAGCTGTCGCCCTACGTCGAGCGGTTCTTGCTGGATGGCCAGCGGGCCCGCATGAGCGGTGCTGCGTTGGAGACGTTGGCAATCGTGGCGTACAAGCAGCCGTTGTCGCGCGCGCAGATCGCCAGCATCCGCGGCGTCGACCCCGACGGCGTGCTGCGCACGTTGCAGGCCCGCGGCTACGTCACCGAAGTGGGGCGCGATAGCGGTCCTGGCCAGGCGATCTTGTTCGGTACCACGCCCGCATTCCTCGAGAAGTTGGGTGTCAACAGCCTGGCCGACCTTCCCCCGATCGCGGAGTTCGTGCCGTCGGCCGATGTCGTGGAAGCGCTCGAGTATGGTCTGCGGATCGACCCGCCGGCCGAGCAGCGGTCCTGAGATGACCGACAGCCACGACCATCCGCGAGTGGTGGAGCCTCCGCTGTGGGAGCAGTGGGCGGCGAAGTCGGCCGAGCTGCCCCAGGGTGAGCGGTTGCAGAAGGTGCTGGCGGTGCGCGGCTGGGGGAGCCGTCGTGTCTGCGAGGACATGATCAGCGCCAACCGCGTCACGGTGAATGGTGAGATCGCCGTGCTCGGCCGCCGAGTGGACACCGAACACGACACCGTTGAAGTGGATGGTGTGCCGATTGGCCTCAAACCGGGGCTCGTGTATTACCTGCTCAACAAACCCGAGGGTGTGGTGACCACCGCGCACGACCCGCAGGGTCGGCCCACCGTCGTGCAGTTGGTGCCGGAGGAACCGCGGGTGTACCCAGTGGGACGCCTCGATCAGGGCACCGAAGGTTTGTTGCTGATGACCAACGATGGCGATCTCGCGCATCGGCTGGCACACCCCAGCCATGGTGTCGAGAAGGAATACCTGGCCGAGGTCGAGGGCGCCCCCGGGCAGGGCGCAGTGCGCCGTCTGCGGGAGGGGATCGAGCTCGAAGATGGGATGACGGCCCCGGCGAAGGTGAGCCAGCCAAGTCCGGGTGTGTTGCGCATCACTATCCACGAGGGCCGCAACCGCCAGGTGCGGCGGATGTGTGAGGCCATCGGACACCCCGTGAATCGCCTGGTCAGAGTACGGATCGGGCCCCTCCGGGATGCAGCGCTGGCACCCGGGAAGTGGCGGGAACTGACCCAGGCCGAGGTCAACGCCCTGGTGGAAGCGGCCTCTGAGGGTGGTCGGCCAGTAGCCTGATCCGTCGTGTCAACGGCGCGACGAGCGAACATCGCAGGCCTCGGCCTCATCGGTGGGTCCATTGCCCGCGCACTCACCGACCGCGGTTGGCACGTCAGTGGCGACGACCAGGTCGCAGATCGACTCGAACGGGCGCTGGAGATGGGAATCGTGCAGCGCGCTGGGCTCGATCCCGAGGCCGAGATCACGTTCGTCTGCACGCCGGTTCTGACGCTCGTCGACCAAGTGCGCCGCGCACTGGCGGCGACGAAGGGCCTCGTCACCGACGTTGGCAGTGTGAAGGGTTCGCTGGCGGCGGCCATTTCCGATCCCCGGTTCGTGGGTGGCCACCCGATGGCCGGGAGCGAACTGGAAGGACTCGACGGAGCCGACGGCAGCATGTTCGAGGGCGCCGTGTGGGTGCTCACGCCCAGCGGGCACACCGCCGACGACACGTTCTCTGCTGTGGCCTCGATCGTCGCCGAACTTGGTGCCGATGTGGTGGCACTCTCGGCCGACCGCCACGATCAGGTGGTTGCAGTGATCAGCCACGTGCCGCATCTCACAGCGGCGACGCTCATGGGCTTGGCCTCGGACCGGGCTGAGGAGCACGCTGCACTTCTGCGCTTGGCAGCCGGCGGCTTTCGTGACATGACCCGCATCGCCAGCGGACATCCGGCGATCTGGCTCGACATCTGCGCGGAGAACCGCGACGCGATCCTGTCGGCGCTGGATGGAATGATCGAGGGTCTGACGGAGATGCGCGAGGTGGTGAACAGCGACGACCGTGTCGAGCTGCAACGGCGTCTCACCAAGGCTCGCGAGGCACGTTCGAACCTGCCCAGCCGTGTCAATCAGCCGAGCGACCTTGCGGAGATCCGCATTCCGATCCTCGATCGCCCAGGATCTGCCGCTGAGGTGTTCACCCTGGCAGCTGAACTGGGGGTCAACATCGACAGTTTCGAGGTCGTGCACAGCGCCGAGGGCACACGTGGTGTGGCCGTCGTACTGGTCGACGCGACGATGGCCGACACGTTCCGCGGTGGTCTCCTGGCTCGTGGTTACCGTCCCTCCGTACAGCGGTTGAGCTGACCGATGGACGTCTACCGGGTGGCCCCGCTGGGTGCGCCGATCGATGCCGTCGTCGAGGTGCCGGGCTCCAAGAGCATCGCCAACCGCGCGCTGGTGTGTGCCGCGCTCGCCGATGGTGAGAGTGTGCTGCGCGGGGTGCCCGGCGGCGACGACACCGAGGCGATGCTCGACTGTCTGAAGGTGCTCGGACTCGAGTTCGAGCGTCAGGACGGTGATGTCACGATCACCGGCGGGCTGGGTTCGTTTCGTCGTGGTCCACTGACGCTGCATTGCCGTCTGGCGGGCACTACCTCCCGGTTCATCACCGCGGTGGCGGCGCTTGGACCGGGGCCGTACACGATCGACGGCCTGCCGCCGCTGCGGGCACGCCCGATGGCACCACTTCATGACGCGATGGTCGCCATGGGCGCGCAGGTGCACTCCGCCGAAGGGCCCGGCACCCTGCCCGTCAGCGTGCATGGTCCGCTCGATCCGTCGGTCGAGGAGGTGTCGCTGCGCGGCGACATCAGCAGTCAGTACCTCACGGCGCTGATGCTGATCGCTCCGTACCTGCCGAACGGGTTGCGCTTCGTACTCACCACACCGCTCGTGTCGCGTCCCTACGTGCGCATCACGGCTGCGGTGATGGCTTCGTTCGGTGTGCCCGGGGTGGAACTCGGCGATCGCATCATCACGGTTCCGCCGGGTCGCTACCAACCGTGCGACTACACCGTCGAACCCGATGCCAGTTCCGCCAGCTACCCGCTGGCGGCAGCGGCGATCTGCGGTGGCACCGTGCGGGTGCCAGGACTCACCGCTACTTCGGTGCAGGGTGACGCCGGGTTCTGTCACGTGCTGGAGCGCATGGGCTGTGAAGTGACCCAGGACGAGATGGGTACCACGGTGACCCGGCGAGGCCCGCTGCACGGTATCGAGATCAACATGGTCGATCTCTCCGACCTGGTGCCGACGCTGGCGGCGGTGGCTGTGTTCGCCGACGGTCCGGTGCTGATCCATGGGGTTGGCTTCATCCGCAAGAAGGAGAGCGATCGACTCTCCGACCTCTGCGACGAGCTGCGCAAGGCCGGAGTCGATGCCACCGACGACGCCGACGGTTTGGTCGTGCAGCCGGGAACCGCGCACACCGCGACATTGGGCACGCACCACGATCATCGATTGGCGATGTCGTTCGCGTTGGTGGGCCTCGGTGCGAGTGGCATCATCATTGAGGATCCCGATGTGGTCAGCAAAAGTTGGCCACACTTCTGGGACATGATCGAGGGACTGCGATGACGCCGGAGGACAAGGGTGCCGGCCACGAAGTAGTTGCGGCGTTCGACGTCGACGGCACGTTGACGGTGCGCGACTGCGTGCGTCCGTTCCTACTGCGCGTCGGTGGCTACCAAGGTGTGATGACGGCGCTGATGCGCAAGCCGGTCGCCTCGGCCGGTGCGGCGCTGCATCGCGATCGCGACCGTTTCAAGGAACTGATCGTCGGCGGTGTGCTCCGCGGTCGCAAAGTGCAACAGGTCGAGGCGTTGGGTGAGGAGTTCGCTGCACAGGTGGCGGATGGTTGGCTGCGTGCCGACACCGTCGAGCGCTTGCGGTGGCACCAACGTGCCGGGCATCGCATCGTGCTGGTGTCCGCATCGCTCGGGCCGTACCTGCGCCCGTTGGGCCGCCGCCTCGGTGTCGACGATGTGTTGTGCGCCGAACCACTCACCGCGGGTGATGAGTTTGGTGATGGTCTGCAGGGTGCCAACTGTCGGCGTGCCGAGAAGGTGCGCCGTCTCGATGCGTGGCTGAAGGCGCGCCGTATCGAGGACGCCACCGTCTGGGCGTATGGCGACAGCGACGGCGACCGCGAGTTGCTGGCACGGGCCGACCATCCCTTGCTGGTGAAGGGCACCACCGTGCCGCCGGTACCAGTGGGGTTCGACGCGTGATCAAGGGGTTGCTGCGAGAAGCACGCCCCAAGCAGTGGGCCAAGAACGTGCTCGTGTTCGCCGCGCCAGGTGCCGGCGGCGTGCTGAATGATTGGCACTTCCTCTGGCGCTCGCTGGCTGCCTTCGTGGCGTTCTGCTTGGTCAGCAGTGGTACGTACTACTGGAACGACATCCATGATGTGGAGGCCGACCGGAACCACCCGAAGAAGTCGAAGCGGCCGATCGCGGCCGGCATCGTCTCGGTGGGTGTGGCGAAGGTGGTCGGAACTGCCCTGCTGGGTGGTGGCATCGGGCTGGGGTTCGCACTGAGTTGGAAACTCGGTCTGGTGATTGTCGGGTACGTCACCATCACCACGTTGTACAGCACCGTGCTCAAGCACGTTGCTGTCATCGACCTCGTTGCGGTGGCCAGTGGTTTCGTGCTGCGCGCGATCGCCGGCGCAGTAGTGGACGATGTGCGGATGAGCACGTGGTTCCTGCTCACCACGTCGTTCGGTTCGTTGTTCATCGTCACTGGTAAGCGCTACGCCGAGTTGCGCGAGATGGGCGATCAGGTGAATACGCGCTCGACACTGGAGGACTACACCACAGGGTTCTTGCGCATCGTGTTGTCGGTCAGCGTGGGGGCCACGCTGGTGACGTATTGCATGTGGGCGTTCGAGGGGCGTGAGGTGTCGGGCAGTTCGTGGCCGTTCTACGAGCTTTCGATCCTGCCGATGCTCACCGCATTGTTGCGCTACGTCTTGATCCTCGAGCAGGGTCACGGTGCAGCGCCGGAAGAAATCTTCTTGTCGGACCGATGGTTACAAGCCCTCGGCCTGGCATGGATCGTGGTGTTCGGACTAGGGGTGTATGTGGGATGACTGAGAACCGTTCGTACCAGCAGCTGTTGGAAGCAGTCAAAGATGTCGATGGCTGGATGAGTCCCGATCAGGCCGAGCGCCTGTTCCGGGCAGCGTCCGGCACGCGCGACGGCGACACGATCGTCGAGATCGGCAGTTTCCGTGGGCGCAGCACGATTGTGCTCGCCGGCGCCGCGAAACCGGGTGTACGGATTATTGCAATCGATCCGCACGCCGGCAACGACCGTGGGCCCCAGGAGATCGAGGGGTTCGCCGACGAGGCGAACGACGACAATCGCATCTTCAACGCCAACCTCGCTGCTGCCGGTGTCGCCGATCTGGTACAGCACCTGCGGGTGTTCAGCGACAAGGCCCATGCCGATGTCGAGGGCGACGTCGCCGTGCTGTACATCGACGGAGCGCACCGCTATGCACCGGCGCGCACCGACATTCGCGACTGGGGTGCACGTGTTGCCCCCGGCGGCACGATGCTGATCCACGACTCGTTCAGTTCGCTCGGCGTCACGCTGGCGATCCTGCGCGAGCTCGTGTTCGGCACCCGTTTCCGGTATGTCGGTCGTGCCCGATCGATGACCGAGTACCGCGCCGACCTCGACGGCAGCCTTGGCTCGCGCGTGGCGAACGCCGGCAAGCAGTTGCTGCAGTTGCCGTGGTTCGCCAAGAACCTGCTGGTGAAGGTGCTGATCACCGTCAAGCTCGGCGGTCTGCTGAAGAAGCTCACCGGCACCGAACCGGAATGGCCCTACTGACCCATCGCCAGAGCTGACAGTGCGGGGCGCCTGCAGGGCTGAGGATAGGCTCTGACCTGCTGTGAGGAACCTTCGACGAGCACTGACCGGGTGGGGGCGCAACAACGCCACGGTTGCCGAAGTACGTGAGTTGCCGAACCACGAAGTGGCGGCGGCACTGCACGACATCGGCCCGCGTGGTGCGTTGGCTCGCGGTCTGGGTCGCTGCTACGGAGATGCTGCGCAGAACGGTGGGGGACTGGTGCTGCGCCTGCTCGGCGCCGGGCACGAAGCGGTGTTGCATCCCGAGGACGGCACCGTCACTGTGCCCGCTGGCGTCAGCATGGACGACCTGCTGCGAATACTGGTACCACGCGGTTGGTTCGTGCCGGTCACCGCGGGCACGCGTTACGTCACCATCGGCGGGGCGATTGCCAGCGACATTCACGGCAAGAACCACCACGTCGAGGGTTCCTTCGGTAGCCATGTGGTCACGCTCGACCTGATGCTCGCCGACGGCAGCCTTGTCACGGTTGGTCCCAACGTGCAGCCCGACCTGTTCTGGGCGACGGTCGGTGGGCAGGGTCTCACCGGCATCATCATGTCGGCGACGTTCCGGCTGCTCCCGATCGACACGAGCATGATGACGGTCGATACGAACCGCATCCCCAACCTTGAGGTGCTGTTCGCCGCGATGGACGAGGGCGATGATCGGTATCGCTACAGCGTCGCCTGGATCGACCTGACGGCTCGGGGTGGCAACCTCGGTCGCAGCGTGCTCACCCGTGGCGACCATGCCCCACTCGACGCGCTCGAGGGACGTGCGGCGCTCGATCCGACGGCCTATGCGCCCAGGGTGCTGGCGTCGGTGCCGCCGGTCATCCCGCCGCAGGGTCTACTGAACAAGCTCAGCGTGGCGGCGTTCAACGAACTGTGGTTCCGCAAGGCGCCGGTGGAGCGTGTCGACGAGGTGCAGTCGATTGCTGCGTTCTTCCACCCACTCGACATGCTCGCCAAGTGGAACTTGCTGTACGGCACACGCGGTCTGGTGCAGTACCAGTTCGTCGTGCCCTTCGGTGCGGAGGAGACGCTGCGGGCGATCATCGAACGCATCTCCTCGGCCGGAGTCACCAGCTTCCTTGCTGTGCTGAAGCGCTTCGGCGCAGCGAATCCGGCACCGCTCAGTTTCCCGACACCGGGTTGGACCTTGGCGCTCGACGTGCCCGGTGCGGTCAGTTCACTGGGGCCGTTGCTGCACGAACTCGATCACATGGTGCTCGCTGTCGGCGGGCGTCACTACTTGGCCAAGGACGGCGTGACGACGCCGGAAATGATCCGTGCCGGCTACCCGCGCCTGCCCGAATGGCAGGCCGTTCAGCGGCGGGTCGACCCCGAGGGCCATTGGCAGAGCGATCTTGCTCGCCGTCTGCAGCTGACCGCACCAGGAGGAAATTCGTGAACAATGCAGTGGGCGAAGCCCAAACGATCGTGCTGCTCGGTGGCAACAGCGAGATCGGCGTCGCAGTGGTGAAGGCGGCCCTCCAGCCGTTCACCCGCACCGTCGTGCTGGCATGTCGCCACGTGGCCAAGGGGCAGCAGGTGGCGGCAACGCTGCAGCGCGAGGGTCTCACGGTGGACGTCGTCGAGTTCGATGGGGCCGACACCGCGTCACACCAACGCGTCATCGACTCCATCGCCGAGCGTCACGGCGACCTGGATCTTGTCGTGGTTGCGTTCGGTGCGCTCGGCGACGCAGAGGTCACTCGCGTGGACATCGCCGCTGCCGTCGAGTTGGCGCACGTCAACTTCACCGGCGCGGTGAGCTCCATCGTCGCCACCTGCAACCGCCTGCGCTCGCAGGGGCACGGCGCGCTGGTGGTGCTCAGCAGCGTTGCTGGCGAGCGGGTCCGGGCAGCAAACCCGGTCTATGGCGCCACGAAAGCCGGTCTCGACGGGTTCTGCCAGGGGTACGGCGACTGGCTGGTCGGCCAGGGTGTGCGCATGCTGGTCGTGCGCCCCGGGTTCGTGCGCACTGCGATGACTCAGGGGATGAAAGCGGCACCGTTCGCAACCACGCCCGAGAAGGTGGCTGAGGTGACAGTGAAGGCACTGCGCGGCACGCGCCGCACCGTGTGGGCGCCGCCCATCCTGCAGGTCGTGTTCTCCGTGTTGCGGCACGTGCCCGGTCCGGTGTGGCGGCGGCTACCCCTCGGCTGAGCGTCGAGCTCGTTGCTCTTCCAGGATGCGCAGGCGATCGGGTCCCATCCCCAGCGTCCACGGCTCGACGCCATCGCCCGCGTCGCAGCGCTGGTACAGCAGCACGAGCGCATTCTCATAGTTGCCGACGAGGCAGAAATGGTCGGCAACGACAGTGTTGGGCACATTGGAGCCGTAGTCGGCAGAGGTGTTCGGCTCGTACCAGCCGGTCCAGAAGTTGGTGAGCACCAGCCAGTCGGCTGATTCGACATCGCTCGCCAACCGGGAGCCCGCCAGGTTGGCGATACCCGGGTCGAGTTCGATGAAGTAGGTCGACGGAGTGAGCTCGGGGAACAGGTAGTAGAAGAACGGGTCGTCGTAGACCGTGCGCCGCAGGTCGGCCGGGCCGACGAACAGCCGCTGCCCTGGCTGCGACGATGCGGCCAGTTGATCGATCGCTGCTTGCGCAGCCGCCTGCTGATCGAGACCGTTGAGGTAAAAGTGCCGATCGCCACGGGTGACCTCGACGCCCAGGGGCAGGTTGCCGGCCGACACTCGGCTCATCGCCAGGTACGGCCGGAACGTCCAGAACGGGCAGACGACGAGCATCAGCGCCACTACCACGGCAGCAGGTGCTGACACGCTGAGCCACCGGCGGGCAGCGACAGCGGGGCCCAGTCGGCCGCGAGCAGCACGGCGACGCAACCATTCGGCCACGAGCACCGGGATCAGCGCTGCGCTGACGACCCAGCCCCAGGCAAGGTGCGTGCTGTCTGGGCGTTGCAACGCCTGCCCGGTGAGCCCGAGACCGAACAGGCTGGCAGTCAGTAACCCCACACCTCGGGGGGTGGCGCCATCGCGACGCAGCCACAGGGCACACACGATCGCCGTGCCGATGTTGATGATGAGCACGACGAAGAACCAGATGAACAGCTGATGGGACGCGGCCAAAGCCGGCAGCCGCCACCACGGCGTGGGGAATGGCCGCTCGTTGAGCGCCTGCAGCGCGCCGTCGATGAAGTGCCACGACGGCGGTCGTGGCAGGTTGCGTCCCGGTCGAAGCTCGAACAGCGGGTCGCTGACCATGCCGCGCCATGCGGTGGGAACGCCCACCTGTGCCAGGTGCACCCACATGGGGGTGAGCCCGACAGCAGCCGCAGCGAGCGGCTTCCACGACCAACGATGGCGAGACCACAGGAAACCCCACGCCAGCGCGAGCGCAAGGACTAGATCGGGGCGGTAGGAGAGTGCCAGGCCGACGAGGAATCCGGCAGCGAGCAGGTGACGGGTTCGTGAGGCGCCTTCGACGTGGAGCGCCCGCAGGCCGAACACCAGGCTCCACAGGCCGAGGGCCACAGCGCCGGGCCAGGCGAGCGCTGCCGGGCCGGTAGGGAGCAACACGAGCAGGATGGCAAGAAGCGTCGAGTAGGTGGCGATGCGGCGCCCAAAGGGACGCACGAGGGTGAAGAGCGCAGTGACGGTGAACAGGTGCTGCAGCACGCCGAATGACCGCTCTGCGAACAGTGATGCGCCGAACAGTCGGTACCACCCGGCAAGCACGTGCAGCGAGCCCGGCCCGTAGAGGTGGAGGAAGTCCTGATTCGGCAGATCCCCCTTCAACAACCGGCCCGGGAACACGAGCATCAACGCTTCGTCCATGCTGCCGCCGACGCTGAACAGGCCCCGTAGCGGAATCGCAAAGGCAATGGCGATCACCGACCACGCGGCGACGGCGGCTCGGGTAGGCCTCCGAAACCATGGCCCACCGTGTACGAAGCACCCGGCCGCTGCGGCCTCGGGGAGGTCGACCTCAGGTGCGGTGATCGGCTCGTGGCTGGGCTCGTTGGACACGGTTGATCACACTAGTGAGGACCTGCCCTCTGTTGCGTACACTGACCCGTCGTGTCTGTCACCGTCCCGCCGTCTGTTGCCGAAGTGGCAGAAGAGCTGCAACGTTCGGGGATCCGTCGTATCCATGTGCTCGCTTGGCGCGACTTGGCCGACGCCGACGCCGGTGGAAGTGAACTGCATGCCGACGAGTTCAGCCGTCGGTGGGCGGATCTCGGGTTCGAGGTCACTCATCGCACCTCCGGACTCAGCGGCGACAGCGTGGTACATGAACGCAACGGCTATCGAGTGGTCAGTCGCGGTGGTCGCATGTCGGTGTTCCCGCGCACGATCATGTCCGAGATCATGCGCCGTGAAGGGAGCTACGACGCGCTGGTCGAGGTATGGAACGGAGTGCCCTGGTTCTCGCCGATCTGGGCTCGACGGCCTCGTCTCACGTTCTTGCATCACGTGCATGGCCCGATGTGGGATCAGATTCTGCCCAAGCCGGCCGCGTCGCTGGGGCGTGTACTCGAGAAGCGCCTCGCTCCGCCGTTCTACCGGCGCACGTTGGTGCTGACGCCCAGCGATGCCACGCGCGACGAGTTGCTCGAGCTGGGCTTCCGGCCGGACAGAGTGCAGGCCATACCGAACGGGGTCGACTCGAGCTTCCATCCCGGTGGGACTCGCGCTCCGTACCCGCTCATCGTGTCAGTCGGGCGTTTGGCCCCGGTCAAACGCTTCGACGAACTCATCGCCGCGGCGGCAACCGCCCGACGGCGGGTGCCTGGGTTGCAGCTGCACATCGTCGGGACAGGCCCGATGGAGGCTGCGCTTCGTCAGCAAGTGGCACTCCTCGGCGCCGAAGAGTGGGTCCGGTTCCTTGGCCGCATTGAACACGAGCATCTCGTCGACCTCTATCGGTCTGCGTGGTTGGTCACGAGTGCCTCACTTGCCGAGGGCTGGGGCCTGACGCTGACAGAGGCCGCCGCGTGTGCGACGCCTGCGGTGGCGAGTGACATCCGCGGTCACCGGAGCAGTGTGGTCGACGGTGAGACGGGTGTCCTGGTGCCGGTCGAACGGATGGGCGACACGATCGCCGATGTACTGCTGGACGAGAACCGACGTACTGCGCTCGGTGGTGCCGCACGGGAGCGGGCCACCACCCTCACGTGGGATCGAGTGGCCGATGACATGCTGCGCGCGTTGGCCGGTGAAGCCATGCGGCACAGACCGCGCCGGTAGTCTGGCACACCGTGCGCACCGCCATCGTTTCCCCCACCTACAACGAACGAGAGAACGTGGAGTGGTTCCTCCGCAACGTTCGCGAGCAGTTGCCGAATGCACACATCTTCATCGTCGACGACAACAGCCCCGACGGAACGGGCGTGGAGGCAGATCGGCTGACAGCCGAGATCAGCGAGGTGACGGTCGTGCACCGCGCCACCAAGGACGGACTCGGGAGCGCGTATCGCCACGGCTTCGACGTCGCTCGGGCTGCGGGTTACGAGATGATCGTGTCGATGGATGTAGATCGGTCACACGATCCGTCAGTCCTGCCGGCGCTGGTCGGAGCGGTGAACGACGGTGCCGACATCGCCATCGGGTCACGTTACGTACCCGGTGGCGGCACCGCCAACTGGCCGCTCCACCGTCGACTGCTGTCGGCGTGGGGGAACCGCTATACGGCGTTCGTAGTCGGGCTGCAGGTGCACGACTGCACGTCTGCGTACCGCGCGTACCGGGCGACGGCGCTTGAGGCGATCGACCCGTCGTCCACACGTGCCGACGGCTATGCGTTTTTGACTGAGTTGATGCGTCGTGCTGCGCGTTCGGGGCTGACGGTTGCCGAGGTCCCGATTGTGTTCGTCGACCGCCAGTACGGCAAGTCGAAGATGAGCGGTCGCATCGTGGTCGAGTCGATGCTGCTGGTCACTGCGTGGGGAGTACGAGATCGCCTTCATCGGCTGAAGTCGCTGCTTGCCCGACGCCGCGCCTGACCCACCGGACGCGCGCGAGGTCGAACAGGTACACCGCACCGATCGCTGCCAGCACACACAGGATCGGCTCGAATGGCGCGCGGAAGCGCAACGTGCCGTAGGCGTATGCGGCGGTCAGGGTGACTGCGAGCGCATGCGTCCACAACGGCCACGAGAGTGTTCGCCGACGGCGGAGTGAGAGCGTCCCCGGGATCGCCAACAGCATCATCGCGTAGTACATGTCCTGACCTGCGGCGACACCGCCCTTCGGTCGGTTCTCGACGAACGCGAAGTCGATCGTCTGCCATGGTCGGAACAACTCCCACTGTCGTCCCACCCGGGCCAGGACCACCTTGGGTAGGCGCGAGAGGTGTTCGCGTGCGTAGGTGAACGCGAGGCTGCGCCAGAACACGGATCGCTGCGCAAGGTCTCCCGGGGGGTCGCCGAACTCGTCTCGGTACCGCGTCTGACAAGAGAACGACCAGAAGCCGATGGATGGGCCGATGTATGCGTCGGGACAGTTGGCGTAGAAGAGCACCTCGTTGCTGTTGGTGGACAGCGGGACGAAGACCTCGAAACGGGTGGAGTTGTAGATCATCCACGGCATGAGTACGGCACAGAAGACTGCAGCACCGATCAGGAGCTGCCGCCAGCGTTCGCTGCGCGCCAGATCCTTGGCGCGTAGGACCAGTGGTGCAAGCAGTAGGACGACGAGCAGGATCGCCTCGCCGCGTGTGAGCGCGGCCAGGCCGATGCAGAGCCCGAGCATGACGATCGCTCGCCGACGGTGGTCGTGGTGCCAGCGGTAGGCGTACCACGTAGCCATCGTGGTGAAGAACGCCATCAGTCCTTCGACGAACATCGTGCCGTCGGTGATCCAGATGTTCGGGTAGGCGGCCGCGAGCAGCCCGGCCACGAGCGCCGCACGACGTCCGGCGATCAGTCGGGTGAGGGCAATGACAGCCGCAACCTGGGTGACGCCGAGCAAGATGCTGGCCATTTGGTGGTCGAAGTAGCCCGTGCCGCCAAGTCGAGAGAAGAACGCCAGCGCCATCGGGAAGACGGGCCCATGCATCGCGCTGGCGAGTGGCCGGCCGTCCTGCACCCAGGTCACTTGATCCCAGAAGCCGTGACCGTGGGCGAGCAAGTTGCCGGTGACGTGGTAGAAGACCGGGTCGCCGCCATCACGGCGGAAGTCGTTGTAGGTCATCAACATCACGATGCGCAGCAGTGTTGCGCCGGTGACAATGCCGATGGCCGCCGGTGCGAACGCGGTGACGGATGTCGGCGGTCGCCGCCGGGCGAGGCTGATGACTGCCTGCGCGACGACGGCGCACAGCAGTCCGACGCCTCCAGCGAGGACGATGATCCACAATGCCAAGGGAACCACGGGACCGAGCACCCGAAGTACCTGACCCTGTTGCGCGATTCGGTCGGGGGAGTGTCGGGCGATGACCGACAACGACCCCGACGACAGGGCGAGTAATCCGGCGGCGGCGCCGGTGAGGGCTGGCAGCAGCGTGTCGGGAAGACGTGGGAAGGACCGCTCGCTGCGCTGGGCGTGACCCGCGGCGACATGACCGAGTGCGAGCGCGGCCACCAGCGACACGACGAGCGCTACCTCGGTCTGGTGAGCAGCGAGGACCGAGCCGACGATCGTGAACGCAATGGCTGCGGTACAGACCCAGCGACGGGGTACACGCAGTAGGGCGGCGCTTGCTCCGGCGAAACCGAGGCTGCCGCCCGCATAGGCCAGCAACAGTGCGGCGCAGGTCAACCACGTGGGTGTGCCGAGCGGCGCAATGATTCCTAGGCCCGCTGGATCGGGCCACTGGCTGCCGGTGACGCCATGCCACGCGGCCGCAAGCGCCACCGGAGCGATGAGCAGGATCAACCCGGTGCAGCGGCGCAGCAGCGTGGGTGCGTTCGGCGCAAGACGGGTGCCGAGCCAGCCTGCGGCAGCGACCAGCATCAGCGGAGGAAGGGTCGAGGCGGCCCATACCTCACCAACCGACGACGTCCACAGTGCGCTGCGGGCAACGAGGACGAATGGCCACAGCAACGCAGCCGACAGGGCGAACAGCACGGCCTCGCGCTGCAGGCGGGCGGAAGTGGGCGAGACGGTGTCGGTCATAGAGCAGGAAGACAGCGTCGGTAAGACTAGGTTGTCGGCGTGTCGAGTCACGCCATCGGTGCCCTTCGCGGTTCACTTCGCCGTCCTTCACGCCGCACGGCGATCTTCGCCGTGGCGAGCGTCGCAGCTGTCGGGTGGTACCTGTGGCCTGCCGTGCAGCACGAGCACAGTGCGGTTGCTGTGATCACCGACGGCTCCTGGTCTGCAATCACGGATCACGTCACCACCGAGGTTCGGGTGCGTGGCCGTGCTGTCAGCGACCTGGGCACCGTGAGCGACTGGTGCTCCTTGGCTGCGAGTGTGCCCTCGTTGACGATCGACGCAGACGTCGGCTTCGTGGTGGTTGCCATCGAGACGCGAGGCGACTGTGCCGGCGACCCGGAGACCGCTGCCCTGCGTGCGCTGAGCGGTCGGTCAATCGCCCCCGTGGTTGTGCTCGACACCGCTGCGTCAGCGCCCTCCGCCGATGTGCGTACCGTTCCGATTGAGCAACTGCTCGGCTCCGCAGGCACACGAGCAATGTCGTGTCAGTGGTGGGAGGACTGCCCGCAGAGCGGGCGCGTCGATGTGCGCAACGCCGATGGTTCACTCACCGACCTCGGCGCTGATCGTGTGGCGCGGATGGTGGCCTCGGCCATCGGCTAGGAAGGGCTAGGTACTGCTAGGAGCAGGTACCGGCCGGGTTGTTGAAGCGCGGTTCGCTCGTCCAGGTGCCGCCGGCCCAGTCGGCGGCCGGGGCGGGCGTGACGCCGGCGAACAGGTCGGCGAACTGGTACACCAACCAGTTGCCGAGCAGGGCGCTGCCCTGCGGGCAGACGTGCACCCCGTCCTTCTTGCGGTCGGGCACGCCGTCGCCGGTGATGTCGTACGCGAACGTGCCCCACAACTGTTGATTGGCGTCGAGTACGAACACGTCGTTCGGTCGGGTGCGGTGCAGGTCTTGCGCGAGGCCCAGCATGTAGGCGTAGTCGGTGGTCACCTTGGCCGGGTCGCCGGGAGGCATCGTCACGAACACCAGCGCTGCGCCGCTGCCGAGGATGGCGTCGGTGTAGGTGGTGAACGCAGCCTGTTGCTCGGCCTCGGGGAAGTCGCTGTCCCAGCCGGAGAACTGCAGCATCACCACGTCGGGATGCTCGTCGAGTACTGGTTGGATGAAGATCGCGTGGGTGTCGACACCCTTGCGGGGGGTGATGCCGGTGCCGACGAAGCCGTGGTAGCTGGCGGTCAGACCGGCGGCTTGAAATGCGGCGAGCACACCGGGTGCCGAATCGAACGCCACCGAGTCGCCCTCCCACATCACCGACTGGATGCTGCGCCTGGGCAACGTGCTGGTGGGGGCGACCGTGGTGTTGCCGGGGACTGTGGTGTCGCCCGGGATCGTGGTGGAGGTGGCGATCGGCGCGGCGGTCGTCGTCGGCAGCCCGATGGTTCTCGGGTCGAACGAGGCGACCTTGGTGGTGAGCGTCGGGGCGAGGACGACTGTGCCGATGATCGCGACGACCGCCACCGCCAGGCCAGCGAGGGCCATGCGGTTCGTTGCCATCCACTGACGACGTCGGATCGGGGACTCGATCAGGTAGTACGAGGCGACGGCGGCGGCGAGCGAGGCGGACCAGCGGGCTCCGGTGAGTGCCCAGCCGTGCCAGCCCGTGTGCTCACTCGTCAACAGGATGTAGATCGGCCAGTGCCACAGGTACCAGCCGTACGAGACTGCTCCGGCGCCGCGCAACGGAGCGATCGTGAGGACACGCTGCAAGGTGGTGGGCCAACTGGTGGCGAGCGTCGCCGCGAGCAGCGCCCCACCGGCCGAGTGCAGCAGAAAGCCGCCGTGTGCGAGGCCGCTGCTCGTGGCACCGTCGACGGTGAACCACGACCAGGCGATCGCGGCCACGATCGTCCACTGGAAGAGTTCGAGGGCCACTCGACGGGGGTGAAATCGTGAGCCATCACCGCGACCGAGGCGTTCGATGATCGCTGGCAGCCCGATGAGCGCCAGCAACGCACCCAGCAGGATCGAGGAGGCGCGGGTGTCGGTGCCCTCATACGCGCGGTTCGGGTTCGCCGGATCGTAGAGCACCCACATCAGTGCACCGGACGTGATGATGATTGCGACACACGCGGCCGTCATGGTGAACAGCCAGCGGCGCACGCGAGACACCAGCAGGAACAGCGCCGGCCACACGACGTAGAACTGCTGCTCGACGGCCAAGCTCCACAGGTGGGTGAGCGGCGAGGGATCGGTGAACAGCGCCCAATAGTCGGCGCCCTGGAAGATCTCGTGCCAGTTGGCGACGTAGAGCAATGCCGGGATGACGGCGTGCTTGGCCGAGCTGAGCTGCGGGGGGCTGCCCCACAGGTACATCATCGGCACGACCGCCACCAGCAACGCCAGCACGGCTGGCAGCAGCCGACGGAACCGCCGCTCCCAGAACCGCAGCACGTTCACGGTGCCCGTGCGCCGCACCTCATCGATCAGCAGTCCGGTGATGAGGAAGCCCGAGAGCGCGAAGAACAGATCGACGCCGAGGAAACCGCCGCTGAGGCGTCCGTCGTGGAAGAAGAGCACGCCGATGACGGCGAGGCCGCGCAACCCGTCGAGGGCGAGAACCCGGTCGTTCTGTTTCATATCGGCGACCGACCTTATCCCTTGTCGACCGCCGCGATGGCCTCGGCCAGCAGGGCGGGGAAGTCGCGCGAGAGATCGGTGGGCCAGTCGTAGGCGAAGTGCGCGCCGTCGGGCCGCAGGCGCAGGTCGGTCTGGCGCGACTGCATCCACGTGGCGAGATCGAGGTTGGTGACCCAGCCGGGGAACTCGGAGGGCATCGAGCGGATGATGGTGTTCAGCGCGGCGACCCGCTCGGGTTGGCGGCCTTCACGCACATCCGGTGCCACGTCGCGAACGGCGTCGTTGTTGAACTCGGGGCAGGTGAGCCAGACGATGGTCTGTACGCCGCCAGCGATAAGCACCTGGGCTGCGCGTCGGTATGAGTCGCGGATGACCGCGTCCATCTCGGGTGTGCCGACGTGGGCGTCCTTCTTGCCGGGTAGATCGTACGACACCAGTTCCCACTGGCACGACAGCACCAGCGCGATGTCGGTGGGGTGGGAAGCGAGTACCTCCGCCCAGTGGGCAAGGGTGCCGGGGCATCTGCTGTTCTCGATCAGTCCGCACCCCATGATGCTGGCGTCACCGGCGTAGGTGATCTGTTCGGGGATCTGGCGGATCATCAGGAGTGCGAGCGTGAGCGAGGCGGAATCGCCGAACGTGCCGATGCGACCGGTCTTGGCCGACGGCACCACGTCGGTCTGAGTGGACGGCGCCGCCTTCGCGGCCTCAATCGCAGTAGCCAACAGTGTCGGCAGCGCTGCCGACAAGGAAGATGCAGACGAGTACTCGAAGTGCACGCCGTCGGGCCGGATGGACGCGTCGTCCACCTTCCCGGTCATCCATGTGGCCAGGTCGAGTACGTGCATGTGACCGGGGTGCTCATCGACAACGCTGCGGATGATGGTGTTGAGCGCATTCACGCGCTGTGGGTCTCGGGAGGCGACGATCTCCGGCAGGGCCTGATCTCCGGTGACGTTCGACATCGGCGGGCACAGGACCCACGACACCTGACCCACACCGGCGGCGAGCAGCTGATCGGCCCGCTCCGTGTACGCGTCGTGGATCGCTCGATCAATCTCGAGCTGGCCGACGATTTGCTGACCGACACCCGGCACGTCGTGTGCGAGCACATCCCACTGGCACGACATGACCACGGCGAGGTCGACCACGTGTGCGTGGAGGAACGACGACCATTGGTCGGGGACGTCCTTGCAGCGCGCTGATTCGAGGGAGGTGATGAGGCCACATCCGAGTTTCGATGCGGTGCCCACCAGGTTGATCGTGGTGGAGGGGACCTGGCGTTCGATGAGCAGTCCCAACGACTTGGCGCTGGAGTCGCCGAACACCGCCACCCGTGGCTGACCGGCGACCGGCTTCACATCCGTCGCTGACGCGTCGGCCTCCAGCGCCGCCAGGTATTGACGCGCGCGCGGTGGGGTCAACTGTGTGCCAACGATCGTCAGTGCGACGACCATGACGCCCACCCAAACACGCCACCGCATCGGGCCGGGGGCACGGCGAATAGGTCGTTCGATGAAGCGCACGATGGGCTGGCCGATGACGATGGCACCGACGAGTGCGATGAGGAACGTCAGGCCCGCAGGAACTCCATGGCGCTGGAGGATGACGATGATCGGCCAGTGCAACAGGTAGATCGGGTAGCTGAGGTCGCCGAGGAACGTGCTGAGTCGCCAGCCGAGCACCCCGCCGAGCACCTTGGGTGTGCTGACCGCGCTGTGGATCAGGACTGTGGAGAGCAACGCCACCAGCGGGAGCAGCCCGCGACGGACGAACTCATCCCCCGGTCCGACCATGAGGGAGACTGCGATCAGCCCGGCGAGCGTTACCGAGGTGAGTACGTTGCCCCAGCGCAGCGACATGGCCCGCGGGATGAGGCCCTGGCGGTGGACAATGGCCAGCGCCACGCCCACCAGGATCTCGCCGGCCCGGGTGTCGGTGCCGTAGTACGTGCGGGCCACCGACATACCGGCCACGAGCGGCAACACGAACGACACCACGATGAGCAGCAGTACCGTGCCGAGCTGGGCGCGCCCGCGCCACAGCCGCGACGTCAGCCACAACAGCAGCGGCAGCACCAGGTACACCTGCTGCTCGATACCGAGGCTCCAGTAGTGCACCATCATGTCGGCCTGCTGGAACAGGGCCGCATAGCTGGTGCCCTGTTGCAGCTGGAACCAGTTGCCGAATCCGCCGGCAATGGCCCACAATCGGTGGGCCGGATTCAGGGGTGTGTTCCCGGTGGCGGCTTCGTAGGCGACGATGCCGGCCAGCACGGTCCATGCCGCTGGCAGGATGCGCCGCCAGCGGCCACCCCAATAGTTGACGATGGCATGGCGGTCGATCGGGCGCGAGAGGAGACGATCGGTGAGCAGGTAGCCGGAGATGGTGAAGAACACCGACACGCCGATGTAGCCGCCGGTGACGCCGAGGAACTGCGAGTGGAACAACAGCACGAGCAGCACGCTGAACGCGCGCAGGCCATCGAGGTTGGGGAGTCGTGTGCGCGGTGTTTCAGCCATCGATCGGGTCGTCCGGCCATTCGTGGGGGTCCTCATCCGCGGCGAGCGTCACGAGAAGCAGGAAGATGAGGAACAGGCCGGCCTTGTGGGTGTGCTCGAAGAAGCTGGGCCAGCCGCCACCTGCGGCGAAGCGGTTGGCGTGTTGCCGATACACGATGTAGGCGGCGATACCGCTGATCCCCACCAGCGCGGCAACACCGGCCAGGCGGGGCCGCCGCACGATGATGATGGCGGCGGCGATCACGAGTGCGCCGAGCGCCCACCAGAGACTGACGAACGCGAGGCACGCTCCCACGAGCAGCGCAGCTCCTCCGGCAGAGCGACGCCTCGTGGTGGTGTGCCAGGGCGCGACGAGTGCCGGCAGTTGGTACGGCGATGGGTCGGCGGCGGGTACAGGTCGGCCGGCCCGCAGTCGTCGTCGCCCGAGCGGCCAGAGGGCGAGGCCCAGGCAGCACACTGTCGCCACCGCCGACAACCCGAGGGCGAGGTTGAGCTTCGTCTGAGGCGTGAAGTGGATCGAGACCTGTGTGGGCTGGTCGCTCGGCGCCAACTGCCAGCCGTTGGCGCCGCCGCTGACGGGCCTGGGCGCCGAGAGCGTGCGGCCATCGACACTGGCCTCCCAGCCCTTGTTGTAGCCCTCACCGAAGATCAGCCAACAACCCTTCGGGCAGGGCGCGACGGTGACGGTGGCAGATGTGGCGCCGAAGGAGTCGAGGTGGACATCAACGCTGCCGGTGGAGACGGCTGCCGGTTCGGCGGCCGTGGGGATCAGCGTCGCTCCATCGACGTCGATGCCAGTAACCACTCCGGGTGCGCTGAGCAGATGATGCTCACCGGGTGCGAGGCGCAGCGTGCTGCCCGCACATGGCGCGGCGGTGATGGCCTCGCCGGCGCTGAGTGCTGCGGCGTCCACCTGCAACGGCACCGGCGCGCCGTCGAGCGTGAGCAGATCGCTGCGGCAGGTGTTGGGTGCCACCGTGGTTGCTGCGATGGGCAGACCGGTGATCTCGCTGATGGCCGCCGGGAGCAAGGCGAACTGCCCATACCTTCGCTCGGTGGTGGTGCGCTCCGCCACCGCCGTGATCTCGACAGTGAGTGAGTCTCCCGAGGCTGCCGGGAACGAGATTGTGCTGGCGCCAGCGGTATCTGCTGCGGGAACTGCGACCGTCGTGTCGTGCCCGTCGATACTGACCCTGACCTCGGTGATGGGGGAGAGCTGCACATCATTCGGTTGCATCATCTCGAACGACGAGACGGTGGAGCCTGGTTGTAGCGGCACAGTGATGGAGCTACCGACAGCGATGTTGAACGGAGTGACCCAACGAGTTGAGCTGTCGCCGTCGAACGCTGCCGAGGCGCGTGCGCTGGGAACACCAGCGAGCCGACGGTTCGACGTCGCTGTGTGGACCTCGCCTGCCAGCGCGTCGAGCGCCGAGTCGGCAGCGCGTGGGGAGAGCCGCAAGGTGACGCTGAAACGACCGTCGATGGCGGTGGTGAGTGAGAGCGCTCGAGCCAGCGTGGGCTCGGGGTCGCTGCGCCAGCGGTCGGTGGCACGGACGCGTTCGCGATGGAGCACGAGTGCGGTCGGCGAACCGGCCGGCGCCTTGGTGAGCGCTTGTGTCGGCGGGCGGACCCACTCCTGCGCCACGGGTCCGATCTCGGCGAAGCCGACCCACCACTCGCCGTACTGCGGCGCGCCGGGTCGGTCAGCAACCTCGGTGACGGTGATCGCGACCGACGTCCCGAGGGGAATCGCCACCGTCTGTCCCGCGCCGGTCAACGATTTCGGACCGAGCTCGACTCGCTGGTGGTGGCCATCGACAGCGATATCGACGGCGGTGATCTGGCGCTTCAGTTGTGCGCCCTGCAGTTGCAGTAGGTGGAGTTCGCCGGTGTTCGCTCCGGTGAGGGTGAACGTCTCGCCGATGGGGTTCCAGTGCTGACCGAAACGCCACCCAGTCGAGGTGTCGCCGTCAACCGCCATCGCGGCACGGTCTTCAGGAAGATACGCGAACGGTTCGCCGTACGCCGTGGCCTGCACCGTGAGGCCGTGATCGAGCGTGGCGATGGTCTCACCCGCCGGGTCGGCGTTCTCGAAGATCGGCAGCCGTTGCGCGCTGGCGGTGGTGTGTACCCCGTCCTGCGATGGTCCGCCTGACTCAGTCATGCCAAGGGTGTCCTGCGAACCGCGCCATTGCTGTTCGCGATCGCGGTTCGAGTCGGTGATCAGCACCACCGTTCCAGATGGCAGTGATGCCCAGTCGGCGGCGGTGAGGTCGTTGGCGTAACGGACGAGTTCGTCGCCGTGCAACAGGCCGGCGGCAGCAGAATCGACGACGCCGTCACCGCTGCCATCGACGACCACGATGCGGGTCTGTGCTCGCACGATCGACACGGGATCCTCGACCGGCACCAGCATGACCGGAGCAATCGGTGTGCCGATCCGTGGATCGGAGACGGACTGTTCGTCGATCATCGGGACGGCGGGCCGGTTGACGGTCGGCGTGCCGTAGGCGATGGGGACGCCGAGGCCGGTGGCGGGCGTGCGGAAGAGATCGGCGAAGACTTCTGGCCGTGGCGTGCGGAAACGGTCGAACGCCAGGTCATTGGTGACCCAGATCTGATCAGCCGCCAGCAGACGGGCAACGGGAGCGATCGAGGCAGGGTCGAGGGAATCAGTTTGCACTCGGTTGTCGAGTGCGTAGAGCAGGTCCATCAACTGGCTGCTGCCGAGGGGCAGCAGGTCGCGGGTGAGCAGTGCCTTTTGGGTGATACCGGCCACGGGTTGATCGACAGTGAAACCCCAGCGGAAGGCGCCGAACTCAGCTCCCGGAAGCTGCAGCACCCTCGATGTGGTGGTGCTGGCGTCGAGTGCTGCTGCCGCGTCCATCCATGCGGCTGGCGGACGTTGGTCGCGTTGTAACGCTGGGTCGACCAGGTGGGCTGTCCACAGCGATGGAAGTTGGGCCGCGATCAGCAGCACGACTGCTCCGGCTACCCAGGTGCCGAGCCGGGGCCGGAGATGACGAACCGAGACGACGAGGGCTGCAGCACCGAGGCCGAGTCCCAGTGAGAGCAGTGGCAGTGCGCGGGTGCTGCTGCGCAACGCGAGGCCGAGTCCGGTGTCGCGGATGAGCGCCGGCAGCGGTGACGGATGCTCGAACGGGTGCACCCCCACTGACAGCACGAGGCCGACGATGACGAGCGAGGTGGCGAACCGTCGCTGAGCAAAGCGAGTGATGACCAGCCCGAGCAGGCAGGTCAGCAACAAGAGGAACCCAATGATGATCAGTCGGGCCGACTCTTGATACGGGATGGAGGCTGTGGTGGATGCCGCGAACGGGTCGCGCACGTAGAACAGCCAGTAGCCCAGGCTGCGCATGACTTCGGTACTCGACGCAGTGTGCGAGACGGCCTCGAGTGTCTCGCTGTAGGCCAGCACATCGGCGCCGAAGTTGCCCTGGATGGAGAGCATCGCCACCCACCATGCGGACACACCGGCGCTGAGAATTCCGATTCGCGCAGCGGCGCCGAGCACCTGTCGTCGATCGACACGCTGGCCGTGCCATTCGTAGAGCGCCCACAGGATGGGCCCGGGGAGAATGGTGGCGAAGGCGGTGGCATTGACCGACGAGACCGTGAGCACGACCAGCGCAAGGAGTGCCGGGTAGCGCCAACCGCCGCGGTGGACTGCCCGCATCGTGAGCAGGGTCATCCAGCCGAGCGACGCCCACGGCAGCAACATCACTGACGTGCGGCTGATGTACGGAAGGATGTACGGCGACAGTTGATACACCAGGGCGGCGACGGCAGCGCCGAGGGTTGCCATGCCGAGCGCCCGCGAAAGGCGCATCACGCCGAGGCCGCCGAGGAACAGGATGGTGGCGATCCATAGGCGATGCGCCACCCAGTCGGGTGCCCCGATCCGGTCGAAGCACCAGAACCACGGGCCGGAGGGCCACAGGTAGGCGATCATCTGGTGCGGAACCCAGCCGCCCATCTGGCTGGGGTCCCAGGTCTTGGGCGCCTGGCTGATCAGTCGACCTGGGTCGAGGTACAGGTAGAGCTTGGTGTCGGAGGGCATCTTGCCGGGGGACGACAACAACGCCGGTAGGTAGGCGATGGTGGCCAGCAGTGCGGCGACCCGTCGGTCGGGGGTGAGACGCGGTCGGGTCGTCATCGCAGGAGAGAGTCTAAACATCGTCATGTTCGCGGACAGCGTCGCCAGCGGATCCGCTGATCGGCTCATCATCACCGGTGAAGATCGTGACCACCATCAACAACAGCAGGAACATCCCGGCCCGGTGAATGCGTTCGAAGTGGCTCGGCCACCCGCCGTCGCCGGCATAGCGCTGGTAGACCTCGACCGCGGTGATGAGGACACCGAGCGCCCCAATGCCGAGCACCGATGCCACGCCGGCCATACGCAGGCGACGGCCGGTGAGCAGGACGGCGGCGACGAGCAGTGCACCGACGGCCCACCACAGGCTGACGAATGCGGCCGTGGCGACGACGAGCACGGCTGCGGCACTGCGTGCTGCGCGAGGAGTGCTGCGGTGCCATGGGGCCACGAATCTGGCTGTCTGTTCGTGTTCGGCGGCGCGTGTCGGCGTGTCGGTGGGGCGGCGGCGGCGAAGCAGCGGTACGACGAGCAGTGCGATGCACATGGCGGTCGCCACGGCGGACACGCCGAGCGCCAGATTCAGCGTGCGTTGCGGCTGGAACCGGATCTGTACGTGTGTCGGTGCGGTGGAGGCCGGGAGGAACCAACCGTTGGCGCCGCCGCTGACCGGCTGGGACTGCGGCAACGTCGTGCCGTCCGCGGTGGCGGTCCAGCCCGAACTCTGACCCTGTCCGAAGATCAGCCAACAACCGCGAACGCACGGCTCGACCGTGAGCGTTGCCGACGTGTCGTCCTGGGCGTCGATGTGGACGGTTGCGGTGGGCGCGCTGGCCGTCGGTGCCTGGGCGCTCGTCGGCACCACGGAGAGCGAATTGAGATCAATGCCGGTGGCGGATCCGGCCGTGCTAAGGAAGCGGTGTTCGCCAGGAGCGAGTGAGAGCGCAGCGCCGTCGCACAGCGTGGCCTTCGCGGTCTCGCCGGTGGCGAGGGCTGCCGTGTCGACCTGCAACGGCACGGGCCTGCCGTCGATGGTGAGCAGATCAGTGCGGCACGCGGCCGACGATGTGCCCTGCTGTTGTGCGAGTGGCAGACCGCTGATCTCACTGATGGCCACGGGAAGGCTGGTGAGGTCGCCGTAGCGCCGGTCGCGTGTGGTTTCCCGGCGTACTCCGGTGACCTCCAACTGCAGGTGATCACCGGTGGCGGCTGGGAACGTGATGGTACTGAATCCATCGGCGCCCGCCGGTGGCACCTCGACATCGGCAGACATGGGGCCCACGTGGACGGTGACCGACGTGATGGTGGAGAGATCGGGGGATGTCGGCTGCTGCAGTCTCAGCGATGAGACGTTGCTATCGGGGAGCAACGGCACGCTGATGACGCTGCCGGCCGCTGTGTCGAATGGTGAGGTCCAGCGCGTGCTCGGGTCGCCGTCGAATGCCCTGCTGGCACGAGCATCGGCCACACCGGTGAGGCGCCGGTTCGAGGTGGGCGCGTCGGTCAGCGCGCTCAGCCCGTCGAGTGAGGAGTCGCCCGCACGATCGGAACGATGCAGCGACACAGTGAGCGTGCCGTCGATTGGGTGCGAGAGCGAGACCACCCGGGCCAACACCGGCTCGGGATCGCTGCGCCAGCGGTTGGTCGAGCGGACCCACTCGCGGGTGAACACAAGGGCCACCGGGGTGTTGGCGGTGGCGAACGCGAGCGCCGTGGTGGGTGGACGCACCCATTCCTGGGCCGTGGGACCGACCTCGGCGAAGCCGACCCACGCTTGGCCGGTGGCGGGTGCGCCAGGTCGTGGCCCGACACCAGCGATGGTGATGTGCACCTCGGAACCCGACGGGATCGTGACGTCTTGACCTGTGCCGCTGAGCGACGATGCATCCAGCACTGCGTGTTGGCGGTGGCCGTCGACAGCGATGTCGACCGCCGTGATCATCATCGTCAGGTCGGGGGCTTGCGCTTGCAGCAGGTGCAATGTCGTGGTGGCGGCCCCGGCGATCGTCAGCGTCTCGCCCACGGGTTGCCACATCACTCGCCACGACGTGGCTGGATTCCCGTCGACGGCCATGGCCGCGCGGTACTCGGGCTGGTACGCATACGGCTCGCCGTAGGCGGTGGCCTGCACGGTGAGGCCGTGGTCGAGCGTGGCCACAGTCTGTGTGGCTGCGGTGCCATTGCCGGTGAAGATCGGGAGCCGCTGTGCGCTCTCGTCGATGCGGACACCGTCGTTGCCTGAACCGCCGCTCTCGGTCATGCCGATGGTGTCTTGCGAGCCGCGCCACTGTGCGGCGCGGTCGCGATTCGAATCGGTGACCACGACGACAGTGCCGGTTGGCAGGGCCGCCCAGTCGGCAGCGGTGAGGTCGTTGACGTAGCGCAGCACCTCGTCACCCAGCAGCACACCTGCGGCGGAGGCATCGACGACACCGTCGCCGCTGCCGTCGAGCACCACCACGCGACCGCCGACGCGGATGAGTTGCGGCGCGTCCTTCACCGGTACCAGTAGCACCGGTGGTCGTGCGCTTCCCACGGTGGGGTCGGACAACGACTGCTCGTCGATCATCGGGATGTCGGGTCGGTTGACGGTCGGGGTGCCGTAGGCAACTGCTGCGCCGAGGCCGGTACGCGGTGCGATGAACAGGTCGGCGAACGCTTCCGGTCGTGGTGTGCGGAAGCGGTCGAAGGACAGGTCGTTCGCGATCCACAACTGGTTGACGGCTAGGTAGCGGGCGACAGGCGCGATGGAGTCCGATTGCAGCGAGCCGTTCTGCACTCGGTTGTCGAGCGCATACAGCAGGTCCATCAGTTGCGGGCTGCCCAGCGGCAGCAGATCTCGCGTCACCACCGGTACCGATGTCAGCCCCGACAGCGGCTGGTCGACGGTGTAGCCCCAGCGGAACGCCCCGAACTCCGCACCGGGAATCTGCAGCACACGCGAACCTGTTGAACTGCGGTCGAGTGCGGCAGCTGCCTCGCGCCACGCAGCCGGAGGTGCCTGGTCGCGCGAGAGCGCTGGATCGACGAGATCGGCGGTCCACAACGACGGCAGGTTGAGCGCCACCAGGCCCACCACAACCAGCGCCGCAACCCTGCCGTGCCGTGGGCGATGACGGTGTATCGCCACCACGAACGCAGCGACACCGAACGCCATCCCCAGCGACAGCAGTGGCAACGCACGTGTGCTGCTGCGCAGCGCCAGTCCGAGGCCGGTGTCGCGGATGAGCGATGGCAACGGTGCTGGGTCTGCGTACGGGTGCACGCCCACCGACAGCACGAGCCCGGTGAGGACGAGCGCAATCGCGTACCGGCGATGGCGGAAGCGTGTGAGCGCCAGACCTGCGAGGCAGAGCAGCGCGAGGGCGAACCCGACCACGATCAGCCACGCAGACTCCTGATATGGGATCGACGACGTAGTGGCTGCGGCATACGGGTCGCGGATGTAGAACAGCCAATACCCAAGGCTGCGCACTACCTCGGTGCTGGATGCCGTGCCGGACACCGCTTGCAAGGTCTCGCTGTAGGCCAGTACGTCGGCGCCGTAGCGGCCTTGGATCGAGAGCATCACGATCCACCACACCGACACCGGCACTGCGAGGACGGCGATCCGCGCGGTGGCGGACACGACCTGTCGGCGTGTGACCCGACGGGCATGCCATTCGAACAGCACCCACAGCATGGGTCCGGGGAGGATGGTGGCGAAGGCCGTGGCGTTCACCGATGAGACGGTGAGGACCACAAGCGCCAGCAGCGCCGGGTAGCGCCAACCCCCGCGCTGCACCGAGCGCATGGTGAGCAATGTGAGCCAGCCCAACGCTGCCCACGGCAGCAACATGACGGACGTGCGGCTGATGTACGGCAGTACGTAGGGCGACAACTGGTACACCAGGGCCGAGATGGCGGCGCCGAGCAGCGGCAGGCGCAGCGCGCGAGCGAGAGCGAAGACACCGAGGCCGCCCAGGAACAAGATGGTGGCGATCCAGAGTCGGTGCGCTACCCAGTCGGGCGCGCCGACCTGCTCGCACATCCAGAACCATGGGCCCGAGGGCCACAGGTAGGCGATCATCTGGTGGGGCACCCACCCGCCGTACAGGCTGGGATCCCAGGTCTTACTTGACGTGCTGAGCAGGCGGCCCGGGTCGAGGTACAGGTAGAGCTTGGTGTCACTCGGCATTCGGCCGGGCGACGACAGCAGTGCCGGGATGTACGCGATCGCCGCAAGGAGCGCGGCGAACGGTCGCGGTGTTCTCACGACTGCCCGGACGTTCACGGACGTCAGTGGCGTCGGTTGAAGCGTTCGCCGACCGGGCTGTACTTGACGATGCACACGATCGCCCGCACACCGTCGCGCCAGCCGATCTTCTTACCTTCGTCGTAGGTGCGGCCGTCGTAGGAGATGCCGACCTCGTAGATGCGCAGCTTCAGGCGGGCGAGCTTGGCGGTGATCTCGGGTTCGAACCCGAATCGGTTCTCCTCGATCGTGATGCCTTGGATGATCTCGCGGCGGAACACCTTGTAGCAGGTCTCCATGTCGGTGAGGTTGAGGTCGGTGAACATGTTGGACGCGAGCGTCAGCAACTTGTTGCCGACCGAGTGCCAGAAGTAGAGCACCCGGTGCGGGCGACTGCCGGCGAACCGTGAGCCGAACACCACATCGGCGACGTCCGTCTCCAGCGGTTCCAGCAGCACTGGGTACTCCTCGGGGGAGTACTCCAGATCGGCGTCTTGGACGACGACGTATTCAGCAGTTGCATGGCTGAAACCGGTGCGCAACGCTGCGCCCTTTCCCATGTTCTGCGGCTGCAGCACCACCTTCACCCGACTGTCGGTGACCGTGGCCAGCAGTTCGCGCGAACGGTCCTTGGAACCGTCGTCCACCACCACCACCTGGGCAACCCAGGGGGACACGAGCACGCGCTCAAGCAGCGTGATGATGGTGGCTTCTTCGTTGTAGCACGGCACCACGACCGTGAGGCATTTGCGTGGCTTGCGTTGCGTCATAAGTTCGTTGATGTTAGCCGGGTCGACTCGTCGTCGCCCGGTGTGGTGCGGCCTTCTCGTAGCCACCCGGTCAGTGCCGCTGCCGCCAAGAGCACCAGTGATGGCTCGAGTGGGGCACGCAATCGGTGGCTTCCGTAGAACGCCACCGTGGTGGCGAACACGATTGCCACCGGCACGAGCACGACCGCCCGATCGCGGCGGCGCAGGCGCCGTACACCCCAGCACGCCAGCGGAGCCAGGATCCACCAACAGACGATGCCGGCCCACACGGCGGTCCGTTGCTGATCCTCGCCGACGTCACCGTGCACCACGTCGTGGAGGCCGTACAGGTCGAGCGCCCGGGCGACGCGCGCGACCACGATGCCCGGCAACTGCGACACGTGCTGACGCGCGTACGACAGGGCCCACCGACGCTGTTGCGCCGACCGCACCGAGTCGTCACCCGACGGCTCTGGGCCGCCGAGCACGCAGAACAGCGACCACCCGCCCTTGTCGCCGCCGGAGAAGACATCATCGCAGTAGGAGCCGAGCAGTGTGGTCCCATCGTTGGTGGTGAGCAGCACCGGCGAATCGAAGCGAGCAACGTTGACCACCGTCCAGGGCAGGAGCACCGCCGCAGTGACCAACGCCATCGCTGCGGCACGCAGCACGGCGGCACGCGAGCGCGAGTGCCACACGACAGCGACGAGCCCGGCAACGGCCAACAAACCGAGTTCGCTGCGAGTCAACGCGGCCAGTCCGGCGAGCGCTCCGACCAGCGCGGCGCGTCGCCACGTGGGTCGGTCGAGCAGATGCAGCACGGCCAACATCCAGCCCACGATGAGCACCATCGCGATCGATTCGGCCATCACCAGCCCGTCGTGTGTCCACAGGTTTGGGTACACCGCGGCGATCGCCGCCGCGATGAGGCCCATAGTGGGCCCGCCGATACGTCGGCCGAGCAGCCCGATGAGGGCCACGAGTGCGATACCGAACAACGTGGTGGTCAGCCGTTGTCCCTGTACTGGATCGGACAGGAAGCTGAGTGGGGCCATCAACACCGCCGCCAGCGGAGGGTGCTCGGCCGTAGGGCCTCCGGTAAGGATCGAGTGGAAGAAGCGTCCGTGGCGCAACCCGGTGGCCGTAAAGCTGTACCACAAGGAGTCGTTCATCCTCAGCGGACGCCCCCACCGATACGCCAGCACCACTGAGCGCAGCAGCGCGCCAGCGATGACGATCGCGGTCAGGCGACTGCGAAAGCTGCGCAGGCTCCACCAGGTGGCGTTCCTGGCAGCGTCGCCATCGAGCGTTCTCAAGGTACGGCTGCGTTGACGCCGTAGAGCGCCGTGAGGGTGACGAGGCCGACCGCACAGCAGGACAGCAGCCACGGCCACCAGTGCGGCTTCTCGCGCTCGAACCACGCTGCGGCCGGTATCAGCAGTGGGAAGGCGGTGAAGATGAAGCGAGGCCGAGCGGTGACGGTCTCGGGCAGCAGCATCAACGCCACCACCACGATGCTGTACGCCGTCATCATCAACGGCAGTCGGTAGCGCCGCAGCATCCAGAACAGCACCACCAGCGTCAGCACGGATACTGCCGTGATCGTGTTGGTCGGCGAGGTCATCGGGCGGATGAATGCCTGCCACGTGCGGCGCAAGGCGGTGCTCCCGAAACTGGTGCCTTCGCCCCAGGCCTCAGACTGCACTCGGAACCACACCATGGTCTCGTGCGTGTGTCGGCCGAGCCACAACTGGAATCCGAGGAAGCCCAATGGTGCGATCGCCGGCGCTGCCAATGCTCGCCACTCGCGGTTGGTGCGGATGGCGATCCATGCCGCGACGGCGCATGCGGCAACGAGCGCAACTCCGTTGGGGCGCGTGGCGGTTCCCAGGGCGGCCACCAGACCTGCGGTCCACCACTGGTGACGCATCAGCAACAAGAAGGTGGCAGCTGCCAAGACCAGCAGCAGCGCCTCTGTGTACGCGAAGGACAGCACAAAACTGCCGGGGAACAGCGCCGTGAGGATCATCGCCCGTTGGGCGACCTGAACATCGAAGAGTGACCGTGCGAGTAGTCCCACCAGCCACACGACAAGGGCACCCAGAACGAAGTTGACGAACAGTGACGCGAGGTCGGCACCACCGGGGAGGATCGTGTCGAACGCCTTGACCAAGATCGGGTAGGTGGGGAAGAAGGCGGCGCGGGCATCAGGGACGTCGTAGGTGACCTTGGCCTGCACGATTGCGGGGTAGCCGTGTTTGACGATGCGGAGATACCACACGCCGTCCCAGCCGGTGAGCACATCGATCATCGGCCGCAGTGCGTTCTTCGGGATCGGTTTGCCGGCGTAGTAGGGCGACGCCCAACGGGCCCACGGGAACTTCTCGACGCGCAGGTTCTCGTCGGCCCGAAGCCCAGCGGCGACGATGGCGGCGCCGACCGCTACGCACACGCGTGAGAACAGGTAGACGAGGCCCGCTGTGGTGAGCGCTCGCCGCCATACGGCAGGAGGTGCAGGCTGGGGTTCGATCAGGTCGGTCATGGCACAGTGCGCGTTGCGAGCGCGCTGGACGTTACACGCACGTGGTCACCACCGCTGGATTGGCAGTACTCGCTGTCGTGGGCCGAACTTGGGGGCAGCGGCGCCGTTGAGCAGGAGCAGCGCCACAGCCCGCCCGCGCTGGGATGCATATGGCGCCAGCAGATCCATCATCTCCTTGTCGGTGCCACGAGCCCGTCCGGTCAGTGCGTGCACCACCACGTTCTTCAGATGGAAGTCGCCGACCGCCACGGCGTCGGGGTTGCCGAACGCTGTGCGCAACACGCACCCGATGGTCCATTCGCCCACACCAGGGAGCAGCGCCAACTTCTCCGCCGCATCGCCGGGCAGCAGCGTCGACCATTCGGCCAGGTGTGTGGCTCGTCGGCCGATCTCTTTCAGGATGGCGGCCCGCTTGCCCTCGATGCCCAATGGGTGGAACCACCAGGTGGGGCGGCTGGCCAGGTCGTCGGGTTCTGGCGGCAGCGTCAGTTCGCCGGGGCCAGGCGCAGGACGTCCGAGTTCGCGGACCAGACGGTGCCACTGCGACGTCGCCTCACCGGCGGTGATTCGTTGGCCCAGCACGGTGGGGAGCAGTTCGTGGTACAGCGTGCCACTGGCGCCGAACCGCACATCGGGGTACCGGCGCTGGGCTGCGAGTAACGCCGGATGACCCTCGGTGAACACGTGCCCCGGGTCGAGTGCTCCCGTCATCGCTGGCACGTGCGCCAACAGCCACTCGCCGCCCGGACCCCACGCCTCGGCGCGCAGACTGCCGCCGCTCCAGTCAAGGTGCAGCGTGCCGGCGCCATCGGGGGTCAGCGTCGCTCGCCAAAACTCGCTGGGAGTCACCCGCGTGGTGGGATCGCCGGCTCCGTACCGGTAGATCTGCAGCGGATTGCCTGGTCCACCCGAACGCACCGTCGCATTCTAACTCGCAGCTCCCTTTCGCCTGTGCGGGCCTCGGTAGGATCCCCGACCTGTGAGGCACCGGGTGACGCAGTGAGCCAGCAGGCGGAGCCGAGGGGCAACGACGCGTTCGGGTATCAACCGGCGCTCGATGGTCTGCGTGCCGTCGCCGTCGTGGTGGTGCTGCTCTTCCACCAGGGATTCACCTGGATGACCGGCGGCTACGTCGGCGTGTCGGTCTTCTTCACGCTGTCGGGGTATCTGATCACCTCGCTGCTGGTACTCGAGCACCGGTCCACCGGCCGTGTCGCGCTCGGTGCCTTCTACCGGCGCCGGGTGAAGCGACTCATGCCCGCCAGTCTGTTGTGCTTGTCCGGTGTGTCCGTGCTGGCATGGGCGGGGCGATATCCCAACGCAACTGCGCTGCGCGGTGATGTCGTCGGTGCTGCGTTGCAGGTGGCGAACTGGAGAGCGCTCACCCGTGGCGTGTCGTACGCACAACTGATCCAGGGCGGCGCGAGTCCCGTCGACCACTTCTGGTCGCTGGCGGTGGAGGAGCAGTTCTACTGGGTGTGGCCGCTGGCGTTCATGGGGCTCGCGTACGTATCGCGGCGTCGAGGTTCGATGCTGGTAGCCGTCACGGCCATCGCCGCTGCGGCCGTGGTGGCGGCACCGTTGATTGCTGCGCACTGGGGACCCGATGTCGCCTATTGGTCGACCCCAGCCCGGCTCGGCGAGATTCTGGTCGGCGCTGCGTTGGCGGTGTGGCTCGACCGTTGGCGTGCCCGGCCCACCTGGTGGCGTTGGATCGCATGGCCGTCGCTGGCGCTCGTGCTGTGGGCTGCGGTCGCGCTTCCCATCGACCACGGGCTCGCGTACCAAGGCTGGTTCGGCGCAGGTTCGCTGATCACGGCGGCACTGATCCTTGGATTACAGACGCATGGTGTGTTGCGGACCCTGCTCTCTACTGCGCCGTTGGTGTGGCTGGGGCGGCTCAGCTACGGGGTGTACCTGTACCACTGGCCGATCTACCTGCTGCTCGACGAGCGCACGGTGGGGCGCCACGGTGTGGTGCTGTTTGCGTTGCGGGCGGCGTGCACCATGGTCGTGGCGCTGTGTTCGTACGTGCTGGTCGAGTCGCCGGTGCGCAGAAGTGCGTTGCCCATGCCGGTGGTGGCATGGACCGCGGGGCTCGCCACCGCAGCCGTGCTGGTGGCGGCATTGCTGATGGTGCCGGTGTCTGCGAACGGCTTCGGCGCGGACGACGACCTGGCCGGGAAGGTCAGCATCGCTGCGACCACCGGTCCGTTGCCGACGTTCCTGCCCGTGGAAACGTGGGGCGACGACGGATCGTCGGCCAGCACCGTGCTCCCGGCCTTGGGCCGACCAGTCCGCATTCTGATGCTGGGCGACTCCACCGCGGAGGCGTTGTCGGCAGGTGTGATGCGGTGGGCTGCCGAGCACCCCGACCTGGCCCAGGTCGACTCGTTGGCCCAAGCCGGCTGTGGCTTCATCCGCGCCGAGGGGATGGAAGGGGACGACACGGGGGCGTTCGAGGCGAACTGCCGCCAGATGTTGGCCACCGATCTGCCGGTCGTCCTGCGCGATCGTCGACCCGATCTGGTGGTGATCCTCGTGACGTTGCCGGATGTGCTGGATCGTCAGTGGTCGCCGAGCGAAGGCCTGCTGCACTCGACGGACACCCGCTACGCGCAGCGACAGTTGCACGACTACGGCGCCTTGGCCGAGACCTTGATGGCGGTGCCCGATCTGCGTGTCGCGTGGCTGACCGCCGCGCCGCCAGCGTCGTGGTGCGTGTGTGACGTGCGTGGCTACACGGTGTCGATGTGGGCCGGACAGACAGCTGCGATTGATGCCCAGGTGGCCGCGTACCCCGGTCGGATCGAGCGTGTGAACTTCCGAGACTGGATCACCAACGACGAGCTAGACGGTTCGCGCGTCGATCGTCCTGATGGGCTTCATCTCGCCGCGACGTCGGCGCTGGTGCTGATGGACGAACGCCTGGCACGGGCGCTGCTGCAGATCGCAGCGGGTTCCTTCGGCTGACGGTCAGCTGCTGCGAACTGCGACCGGTGCCTCGCCGCCGATGAGCGGGTGGTGGCAGGCGACGAAGTGCCCGTCGCCGACCTTGCGCAGTTGCGGTTCTTCGGCACGGCAGCGATCGTCGGCGGCGGGGCAACGCGGATTGAAGCGGCAGCCCGGCGGGGGAGCGACGGGGGAGGGCGGTTCGCCCTCGATCGCCACCTGGTGCACCGCAACCTCGGGATCGGGCACCGGAATCGAGTCGATGAGCACCTTGGTGTAGTGGTGTGCCGGCGACGTGTACAGGTCGTTCGAGGGAGCGACCTCGCAGATCTTGCCGAGGTACATCACCTGGATGCGGTCGCTGATGTTCTTCACCACGGCCAGGTCGTGGGCGATGAACACGAGCGTGAGGCCGTGCGTGGCCTTGAGGTCTTCCAGCAGGTTGAGCACCTGCGCCTGCACGCTGACGTCGAGTGCGCTGACTGGTTCGTCGCAGATGATCAACGTCGGGTCGAGTACCAGCGATCGGGCGATGGAGATGCGCTGACACATACCGCCGGAGAACTCGTGCGGGCGACTGTCGGCGGCGCGTTGTGGGTCGATGCCCACTTCCTCCAGCAATGCGTCGACCTTTGCCAACTGTTCTTGGTGGCTGCCCCGCTTCCAGATGACCAACGGCTCGCGCACGATGTCGCGCACCTTGCGTCGGGGGTTGAGCGACGAGATGGGATCCTGGAAGATCATCTGCATGCGGGTACGCGCGGCGCGCATGTCGTCGGCCTTCAACGCCGTGAGTTCGGTACCTTCGAACACCACCGAACCGCTGGTGGGTTTCGGCAGCATCATCATCGCCTTGCCGGTGGTGCTCTTGCCGCAGCCGCTCTCGCCGACTACACCGAGCGTCTCTCCGCGCAGTACGTCGAAGCTGATGCCGCTGACTGCGTGCACTTTCAAGCCGGTGTGCCCGACGGGGAATTCCATCACCAGATCTTCGACACGGAGAATGATGTCGCCCTCGGTGCGCAGGTGCGCCTTGCCGCTGCCAGCCATCAGTGCGCTCCGCTCATGGCCGCAGCGAGTTCAGCGGTGCGTGCTCGGTGGCTGGGCGAGCCGACTGGGTACCAGCACGCGTACACGTGATCGGGGTGCTCGGCGGTGATCAGCGGGGGTACCTCTGTGCGGCAACGATCCTGGGCGAACGAGCAGCGTGGTGCGAAGCTGCATCCTGGCGGCGGGTTGACGAGATCCGGTGGGCGACCGGGAATCACGCTCAACCGGGTGTGGCTGGGGTCCTCGATCTTCGGGATGCTCTTCAGCAGGGCCTCGGTGTAGGGCATCTTCATGCTGGCGAACAGCACGTTGGTCGGCGCCTTCTCCACCATCCGACCGCCGTACATCACCATGATGTCGTCGGTGTGGCCGGCGACCACGCCCAGGTCGTGGGTGACCAGGATCAACGACATGTTGCGCTCGCGCTTCTGCACACCGATGAGTTCAAGGATCTGGGCCTGCACCGTGACGTCGAGTGCGGTGGTCGGTTCGTCGGCGAACAGCAGCGTCGGGCCGCACGACATTGCGAGGGCAATCATCACACGCTGACGCATGCCGCCGCTGAGTTCGAACGCGTACTGGTCGAGGCGCTTCTCCGGCTCGGGGATACGCACTTCACGTAAGAGATGTAGCGATGTTGCTCGCGCATCTTCCTTCGACATTCCCAAGTGCAGCCGCAGTCCTTCGCCGATCTGCTTGCCGATGCGCATCACCGGGTTCAGCGAGGTCATCGGATCTTGGAAGATCATCGACATCTCCCGACCCCAGATCTTGCGTCGGTCGGCCAAGGGTAGGTCGATGACTTCGCGGCCCTCGAACTTCACAGAGCCCGAGCGCTCGGTGTTGCGCTTCGGCAACAAGCCCATGATCGAGCGGGAGAGCACGGTCTTGCCCGAACCCGACTCGCCCACGATGCCCAGCGAGCGCCCGCGATCTAGCGTGAAGCTGACACCATCGACCGACCGGACCAGACCTCGCTCGGTGCGGAAGTGCGTGCGCAGGTCGGTGACTTCGAGCAGCGGACCCTCGAGTTGTCGGCTGGCGGCCTGGATGCTGTGAGCTGTATGCGCTGAGTGAGGGCTCATCCGATGGCCTCCCGGCGGTTGAAGCGCTGAGCGAGCACATCGCCGAGCAAGTTGATCGCCAGCAACGTCAGGAACATCACGAGCGCAGGCATCAGCGAGATCCACCACACGCCGGCCCGCAGTCGCTCGGAACCGGCGGAGATCATTGCTCCCCATGTTGGGATGGGGACCTCCACCGACAGACCGAGGAAGGCGAGCGCACCCTCGGCGACGATCAACAGCGCCATACCGGTGAGGGCGAACGAGAGCAGCGTAGGCACGATATTCGGCAGAATCTCGCGGAACAAGATGCGACTTCCCTTCGCTCCGAGGCTGCGGGCGGCAACCACGAAGTCGCGTTGTGCGTAGGCGATCGTGTTGGCCCGCACGAGCCGCGTGAGCGGCGGAATGGACAAAATGACCAACGCCAAGATGATTGGCCACAGCGGTCGTGGCGCAGCCGATTCGGCGGTGTCTGGTTTGTTGAAGAACGTGACGAGGAAGATCGCGAGCAGCAGCGCAGGGAAGGCCAGCATCACGTTGGTGAGGTTGTCGATCACGGTGTCCACCCAGCCACGGAAGTAGCCGGCGACCATGCCCAAGAAGGTGCCGATGGCCAGACCGAAGGTGATCGCGAGACCGGCGATCAGCAGTGAGTTGCGCGCTCCGAGCATCGCCCGAGCGAAGAGGTCGCGCCCGTTGCTGTCGGTGCCCATCAGGCCCGCGTGCGTGGCCTTGCCCGGCAGGGTCTTGTTGAGCGGTGTGGCCCATGTGGCCCAGGTGGGTGGCAACTCGCGCTTGCTGAGAATGTCGCCTACGAGCGCCGTGCTGCAGTTCGTCGTCGACCCGCCAGGGCAGGAGTGCGAAATGTAGGGGAGCGAGTTGGCGCCGATGGCGCTGATGGTGATGAAGACCAGCCAGCCGATGGCCAGCCACTTGGTGATGCGGCCGCGTTTGCGCACCCGAACCTTGGCTGGTGCTCCTTGATCGATGAGCGGTACCTCGGGGGTGTGTTGGTGTGCAATCACGTCGATGTCGGTCATGTCGGTCTCGTTCATGGCGTCAGCCCAGCGCTCGGCTGACACGGACGCGGGGGTCGATCCAGGCGTAGGCCAGGTCGACCAGGAAGTTGGTGAAGACGTAGACGAGGGCCAGCACCACCACGCAGTACTGCACAGTCGGGTACTCGTGACGGAAGATGCTCTCCACTGTGAGGCGGCCCATACCGTTCAAGGTGAAGAACGTTTCGACGATGACCACGCCACCCATGAGGGCGCCGATCTGGACGGCGGCGGAAGTGACGATGGAGAACAGCGACGGGCGCAGCGCGTGTTTGAACAGCAGGGCCGGAGTGCTGACCCCCTTGGCCCGGGCGGTGGTGATGAAGTCGCTCTGCAGCGTGCCGATCATGTCGGCGCGCAGTACGCGCATGTAGCCAGCGTAGAGCGGGATGGCAATGGTAACCGTGGGCAGAACGAACGCCTTGAAGTGCTCGATCGGTGAATCCCACAGGCTGTGATAGGTGGCCGGGAACGGGATCCATTTGCGTTGCACGCTGAACAGCAGCACCAGCACCGGGGCGACGATGAAGTTGGGCACGGACAACATGCCGAATGCCGACGTCGTGGCAGCCCGGTCGAAGCGGGAGTTCTGCTTGTATGCCGACCACACGGCGGTGGGCACGGCCAATCCGAGCGCCACCAGTTGGGCATAGACCATCAAGTACGCCGATACGGGCACGGCCCGCTTCAACGCGCTGGCGATGGTCTCGTTGGTCTGGAACGTGAGTCCCCAGTTGCCGGTGATGAAGTCCTTGACCCACTTGAAATATTGGGACGGGATCGACTTGTCGAGGCCAAGGTCTTTGATGACCTGTTGTGCCTGTTCCTTGGTCGCCCCTGGCCCCGCCTTGAGGCCGACGATGACGTCGTTCCCTCCCGGCAGGAACCTCAGCGCGACGGCAGTGACGAAGGTGACCACCACCACAACGAACATGGTCTGCGCAAGTTTGCGGATCACATATCGCATGTGTGGTGGTGGTCCCTTCCCATTGATGGTGTGTGTGTGTGACTGACGAGTGTCAGTCGATCAGTGCTCGACCCAGAGGTTCATCGCGTAGAACGTGCCGGCGATGCCAGCACCGAAGGCGGTCTCCTTGCCATCGGGCAGCTCGAACACCACGGGACCATGGACGGTCGGCTTGGACATGATGCCCCAGATCGACCAGCTGCCCCACAGGTTGTAGCACTCTTCGCCGAACAACTTGTTCACATCTTCGGCGATCTGCTTCTTCTCGGCCGCGTCGGCGCTGGCGCGGTTCCGGTCGAGGAGGGTGTCGAGCTTGGTGTCCTTGATGCGACCGAAGTTGAGGGCCAGTTCACCGACCGGCTTCGAACCCGATGAATGCCACCAGTAGTACTGCTGGTCGAGGTCGAACCCGCCGTGGTTGCGCCACTGGAACACCTGGAACTTGCCCAATGCTGCAGTGAGGATGTACTGGGCCTGGTCGATCTGGTCGATCGTGACCTCGTCGAAGCCGGCCTCCGTCCACCACTGCTGCTGTGCCTGAGCGGTCACCAAGTTGGTGTTGTCCTGGGTGGTGGCCAACGAGATGGTGAGCTTGCCCGGGTGGGCAGCCTTGTAGGCGGCGACCAGTTCCTTGGCCTTGGCCATGTCCTGCGTCATCGGGTAACCGGTCTCGGCGAGGTAGCCGACCTGCGTGGGCGAGAACGGCCCGTTGGCCTGCTTTGCCACACCGGCGCCGATCGTGTCGATCAGCCCCTTGTCATCGGTGGCGTAGGCCAATGCGCAGCGCAGGCTCTTGTCGGTGAGCGGCGAACCATCCTGGGTGACGTGCAGCAAGGAATACGCAGTCTCACCGTTGTTGGAAATCTCGGTGAGCTTGTTGGCGGTGTCCTTGCGGGCGTCAGCGATGGTCTGGCCGTTCGCCGAGTGCAGGATGTCGACGGTGCCGCTCAGCAGCGCCTCGCGCCGGCTGAGGGCATCAGGGATCGGACGGAACTCGATGGAGTCGAGATACGGGTACGGCTTGTTCCAGTAGCTCGCGTTCTTCTTCATCGAGAAGACCTCGTTCGGTACGTATTTTTCGTACACGAACGGTCCGGTGCCGACCGGCTTCGACTTCAGTGTTGCGTCGGCGTCGCTGGCCTTCAACCATGTGGGCGAGGCCATGTAGCCGGACTGACCCATCATCGCGAACGGGAACGCAGCCCACGGCTTCTCGACGGTGACCACTGCGGTCATCGGGTCGGCCGGGTCGATCGCGACCGTCGTGACCGAACGCAGGATGGCGCCGGTGGTGATGCCGTTCTTGGCGCGGGTGAGGTTCTCGACGATCGCTGCGCCGTCGAACGGTGTGCTGTCGTGGAACATGACGCCGGCGCGAGCCGTGATCTTCCACTCGGTGTAATCAGCGTTGGGTGTCAGCGACTCGGCGAGGTACGGGCTCCAGGAGCCGTCGCCGTTGGGCATCGCGAGCGTGTCGTAAATATTGCGGATGACCTGGTGACAGGCGATGGCGCAGAGCATTTCTGCGGGACGCCACGGGCTCGACGTGTCGGCCTCGATCGCCATCACCACGTTGCCACCGGGAACCGGCTGCTCTTCAGCTGCGGTCGTGGGCGGCGGGGCGGTGGTGGCCGGAGCCGTGCTGTCGGTGTTGCCAGTGGTGGTCTGGCTGGACTTGCTGTCGCCGCCGCCGCATGCAGCGGCGATTGCGCCGATGCTGAGGACGAGCGCCGCCAGGAGCCTGCCCGGTCGGCGTCGTGATGGCCTACTCGAATGACCCATTCTCGCTTCCCCCAATGTGTGAGTGACGTTCGTAGCTTCCCCGGTGCCGGCCGCCTGTGTGACGTCGATCACAGTGAAGTGTTCGCACAATAGCCCTATAGATCGTGTCGGGGTCGACACGGAGGTACGGTCACCGCCGTGCCCATGCTCCGTCCCGACTTTCTCGAGGTACCGCTCGCCGAGCGTTGCTCGCCGAGGCATCGCCGGTTCGAGGAGATCATGGAGCGCCATCGCGCCGCGGTGGAGGCTGGCCTGCCGGCGTACTCCGATCCCACATCGGGGCTCACCGTGTTCACCGCATCCTTTCTCGCTGAGCGCGACTACTGCTGCGACAGCGGGTGTCGCCACTGCCCATACGAGCGGAACTGACTCCTGAGGCGCACTAGCGTCGGATCATGGCGAACGATCCGGTGAAATCTCTGAAGGTCGCACCTGGCAGCAAAGTACGTCTGCGATCGTTCGACACTGGCGACACGTTCGGCTGGCACAAGGAGTCGGCAGTCGCCGAACTCGAACAGGTGAAGCTCCGGCTCGAGGTCGTGCAGCAGCGGTTGTTCGGTGAGGAGCGCCGCAGCCTGTTGCTGGTTCTGCAGGCGATGGATGCGGCCGGCAAGGACGGCACGATCCGCTCGATCTTCTCCGGGATGAACCCGGCCGGCGTGACGGTCAGCAACTTCGGGGTGCCCAGCGACGAGGATGCCGCGCACGATTATCTGTGGCGAGCGCATGCGCACACTCCGGCGAAGGGCCGCATCGGGGTGTTCAACCGCAGCTACTACGAGGATCTGTTGGTCGTACGGGTGAAGGGTTTCGTTCCTCGCCCCGTGTGGTCGAAGCGCTTCGACCACATCAACGCCTTTGAACAGTTGCTGGTCGACGAAGGCACGACGGTGGTGAAGGTCTTCTTGAACGTGTCCAAGGAGGTGCAGCGTCAGCGCCTCCAGGAGCGGCTGGATGATCCGGAGAAGCGATGGAAGTTCCGCAAGGGCGACTTGGACGATCGGAAGCTATGGCCGGAATACGCGCAGGCGTATGAGGATGTGCTGACGCGCACCTCGCAGGCTGATGCCCCCTGGTATGTCGTGCCTGCCGACCACAACTGGGTGCGCAACCTGGTGGTCGCCAAGGTCCTGTTGCATCACCTCGAGCGAATGAAACCTCGCCTGCCCGAGTCCGAAGAGGGGCTCGAAGGGCTGGTCGTCGAATGAATCCGCCGGCCGATATTTCGGGAATGCTGTGAGAACGATGCGAGTGATGACGCCGACAGACCTTTACGAATTGTAAAGTTCTTCCATCATGTCCGTGATCGTTCCCACCACGTTGGCCGAAGCACTTGCCGCGCTCGCCGACTCACCCTCCGCGACGGTCGTCGCCGGCGGCACCGACGTCATGGTGGAGGTCAACTTTGGCCATCGCTCCGTGAGCGATGTCGTGATGGTGAACCGGGTCGCTGAGTTGCGCACCTGGCGACGCGATGCCGATGTCCTGCACCTGGGTGCTGGTGTCACTTGGTCCGAGATCGAGGCCTCACCGATCGCCGAGTGGGTGCCGGCGCTTGCACAGGCGGCCCGCACGGTCGGCTCGCCACAGATCCGCCATGCGGGTACGGTCGGCGGCAACCTTGGCACCTGCTCGCCGGCGGGTGACGGCCTGCCCGTACTCGCGGCACTCGATGCCGTGGTGCACCTTGCATCGGCCGACAGCACCCGCTCGCTGTCGTTCGCCGAGTACATGGTCGGCCCGAAACGCACGGCACGCCGCCCCGGCGAACTCATCACCGGAGTGACACTCCCCATCGTGGACGGGTGGCAGGGCTATAGCAAGGTCGGCGTTCGCAATGCCATGGTCATCGCTACGGCCAGCGTTGCTCTCGTCGTTGATGCGGGGTCGGTGCGACTCGCGCTGGGCTCGGTCGGCCCCACGATCCTGCGCTGTCCCGAAGCCGAGGTCTTTGCTGCGAACAACGTGGACTTCACGTCCAGAGTGGCCAGCAGCGAGGTGGTTGCGCAGTTCGCCGAACTGGCGCGTGCCGCTGCTCGCCCGATCGACGACCATCGGTCCACCGCCGTCTATCGCCGTCATGCGGTCGGTGTGTTGGCCAGCCGTTTGCTGAGAAGGGCATTCCCCAATGAGTGAGATCTACCAGTTGCACGTCAACGGAGAATCGCGCGACGTACTCGATGCATCCCCGGGCGAGAGCCTGCTCTACGTGCTGCGCGAGCGTCTCGGACTGATGGGCAGCAAGGGCGCGTGCGAGCAGGGTGAGTGCGGTTCGTGCAGCGTGATGCTCGACGAACAGCTGGTATGCGGGTGTTTGGTACTGGCTGCTGGGGCCGTGGGTCAGCGCATCGTGACGATCGAGGGGATCGCACCTGTGGGCGCTCCCAGCGATGTGCAGCAGGCGTTCGTCGATGCCGGTGCGGTGCAGTGTGGGTTCTGCACGCCGGGCCTCATCATGGCGACCCACTCGTTGCTCGAGCGGTCGCCGTCGCCGAGCGAGATGGAGATCCGCGAAGAACTATCCGGCAATGTGTGCCGGTGCACTGGCTACGGCCGCATCATCGATGCCGTGCAGCGTGTCGCTGTGGCCCGCCGAGGTGTGTCATGACCGACACTGACCTCGGCACCGCAGCCGCCACCTTCGACGGCACCCATTCCGGCCTTGCTGGTCGATTGGGCGACAGCGTTGCCCGCCCTGATGGCGTGCCCAAGGCGCAGGGTTCCTACCAGTTCTCGGGCGACCTCACGGCCGACGGCTTCCTGTGGGGCGCAACGCTGCGCTCACCACACCCGTACGCGCGCATCGTGCGCATCGACGTGTCGGGCGCCTGGAAGATCGACGGTGTCGCCGCAGTCATCACCGCCGAGGATGTGCCGGGGAAGGCCACCTACGGGCTGATCAGCCAGGACCAACCGGTGTTCGCCAGCGACATCGTGCGTTTCCACGGCGAACCGGTTGCTGCCGTTGCCGCCGACCACCCGGAAACGTGTCGCCGCGCGCTCGCCGCAATCGTGGTCGAGTACGAGGTGCTGACACCGCTCACCGACCCTGAGCAGGCGGTCGACGGTTCATTTCCGCCGATCCACCCCGATGGCAACATCGTGCGCCACCAACGCATCATCCGTGGCGATCAGTCCATCGAAGGCCCGATCATTGTCGAGGGCACGTACGAGATGGGCCGCCAGGATCAGGCGTTCCTCGGACTCGAGGCGGCCCTGGCGATCCCGGCACCCGGCGGCGCCGGTGTCGAGCTGTACGTGGCCACGCAGTGGCTGCACGAGGATCGCAAACAGATTGCTGCGTGTCTCGGCATGCCCGAGGACAACGTACGCCTGGTGCTGGGCGGTGTCGGCGGCGCGTTCGGAGCCCGTGAGGACATCAGCCTGCAGGTGCACACGTGCATGCTCGCGCTGCGCACCGGTCGGCCGGTGAAGATCCAGTACGACCGCGCCGAGAGTTTCCACGGCCATGTCCACCGGCATCCGTGCACGGTGTGGATGCGGCACCATGCCGGCACCGATGGCCGTATCCGGCGCATCGAAGCTCGTTTCCTGTTCGACGGCGGCGCCTACGCCAGCACATCGTCCGCTGTGCTGATCAACGGCATCACGCACACACAGGGTCCCTACCAGTGCGAGAACGCCACGGTGCACGGCTGGGCGGTACGCACGAACAACCTGCCATCAGGCGCGATGCGCGGCTTCGGAGTCGTGCAGGCTGCGTTTGCTCACGAGGGCCAGATGGACAAACTCGCGGCAGCAGTCGGGGTCGACCCCGTCGAGATCCGGTTGCGCAACGCGATGCAACGCGGCGATCGCCTGATCACCGGGCAAGTGGTCGACAACGTGGCGCCGGTGGCGCGCCTCATCCGCGAGACGGCGGCGCTCCCGCTGCCCACGCAGCCGGTGGGCGGCACTGATCACGATCCGATGAGGCTGCCCGGCGGGGCCGGCCGCACGGCCGATGAACGGCACATCGTGCGCGGCATCGGCTGGGGCGTTGGTATCAAGAACCTGATGTACAGCGAGGCGTTCGACGACTTCTCCACGGCGCGGGTGCGTCTGGCGGATGGTGTCGCCTCGGTGAAGTTCGCGACGGTGGAAGTTGGGCAAGGTTTCATCACCATTGTCGGGCAGATCGCCCGAACGGTGCTCGGCGTCGGTGAGGTAGTACTGGAGACGATCGACACGCAGATCGGTTCCGCCGGCTCCACCTCTGCCTCGCGGCAGACCTGGATGAGCGGCGGTGCGGTCGACGGCGCGTGCCGTCTGGTGCGCGAGCGGTTGTTCGAGTTGGTCGCGGCCAAGTACCAACTCGCGGCGGTGCAACTCGAGATCGACGGTACAGATGTCGTCGACACGCTCGGCACGCTGCGCATTCCGGTGGCGGAAGCGACTGCCGGGATTCTGATCGAGGAGACCTTCGAGCACCACCATGTGCCGACAGAAGACCTCGACGAGGATGGCCAGGGCAACTGCCACACCGCGTTCGCGTTCGTCGCGCACCGTGCGGTGGTCGACGTCGATCCTGAGCTGGGTCTGGTGAAGGTGGTTCAGATCGCCACTGCGCAGGATGTCGGCCGGGCGCTCAACCCGCTCAGTGTCGTCGGCCAGATCGAGGGCGGTATCGCTCAGGGTGTGGGCCTGGCCGTCATGGAAGAACTGCTGCAGGTGAATGGCATCGTCAAGAACGCGACCTTCACCGATTATCTGTTGCCAACGTTCCTCGACATGCCGGATGTGGTCATCTCGCTGGTGGAAGAGCCCGACCCTCACGCTCCGATGGGCGCCAAGGGTGTCGGCGAACCGCCCACCGTGTCGTCTACACCGGCGGTCGTCGCTGCCATTCGAGATGCGCTCGGCAAAGACCTACACCGAGTGCCCGTCCGCCCCAGCGATATCTGTTTCTGAGCCGTTCTCTGGGCGGTTCTCTGGGCCAGGCGAGGATCGGTTAGGTTGGCGAGCGTGGCGAACGATCGTGAAATTCTGACCTGGGAAACCTTCGGTGTGGCCTCTCGTGAGCTGGCTCAGCTGGTTGCCGACGACTACGAACCCGACATGATCCTGGCGATCGCTCGTGGCGGTCTGCTCATCGGTGGTGCACTCGGCTACGCACTCAGCGTGAAGAACGTGTACACGATGAACGTCGAGTTCTACACGGGTGTCGACGAGCGCCTTGAGGTGCCCCGCATTCTTCCGCCGGCCCCCGACTTCATGGACGTCAGCCACTTCAAGATCTTGATCGCCGACGACGTTGCCGATACCGGGCACACGTTGCGCAGTGTGCAGGCGTTCTGCGAGGGCAAGGTTGCCGAGGTGCGCACAGCCGTCATCTACGAGAAGAGCCATTCGGTCGTGAAGTGCGATTACGTCTGGAAGCGCACCGACGAATGGATCAACTTCCCCTGGAGCGACAAAGACCCGGTCGCCAAGCGCGACTGGTCCGTCAAGGACGCCTGAGTCTCCTCAGTGGTGCAACGCGATCGGGAGTTGCTGCCCGAGATCGAGGGTCTGCGCGCTCTCGCGGTCATCAGCGTCCTGCTCTACCACGCTGAGTTCGGCATTTCCGGTGGGTACATCGGCGTCGACGTGTTCTTCGTTGTCTCCGGTTTCCTGATCACGCGGTTACTGGTCCGCGAGCGCGTCGCTACCGGGCGGATCTCGTTGCGCACGTTCTACGCCCGCCGGGCACGTCGTCTGCTGCCCGCCGCCACCCTCGTGCTGGTAGCGGTCGTTGCCGCGTCGTATCTGCTGCTGAACCCACTGCGTGCCCACGACACGGCGGTGGACGCGTCGTGGGCGGCGGTGTTCGCCGCCAACATCCACTTCGCCAGGGTGGGCACGGATTACCTCGCGTCGTCGGCCGCGCCGTCGCTGTTGCAGCACTGGTGGTCGTTGGCCATCGAAGAGCAGTTCTACCTCGTGTGGCCCGGTGTGCTGGCGCTGGCATGGTGGGCCTGGCGGCGTGTGCACGCGGCGGCGCTCGTGGCGTGTGCCGTGGTGCTCGTGGGTTCGTTCGCGGTGGGCTGGTGGTTGGTCGATGACAACCCGGTGTGGGCCTACTTCGCCCCATGGGCGCGAGCCTGGGAGCTCGCGCTCGGCGGTCTGTGCACGCTGATCTGGTCGCGTCGCGATCGCATCTTTGGCCGAGCAGCCCTGGGCTGGGTCGGGATGGCCGCGATGGGGTTCAGCGCCGTGGTGTTCGATCGCAGCACCATGTTCCCGGGTGTCGCCGCGCTCCTCCCGGTGCTGGGCGCAGCAGCGGTGATCGTCTCCATCGGAGCGGTGGGTTCGCCCGGACGATTGCTCTCGCTGAAGCCATTGCAGTGGGTGGGTGGGCGCTCCTATGGCCTCTACCTGTGGCACTGGCCGCTGCTCGTGCTGGTGGAGGAGCGGTGGGGGCGAACTGCAGGCTGGCGCGGTGGTGCATTGGTGCTCTCGGTCGTGCTGGCGGCAGTCACGTACGTGCTGGTGGAGCAACCAGTTCGCCACCTGCCGGCGTTGCTGCGGTCTGCCTCGCGGTCGCTTGCGCTTGGCGTGTCGATGGTGCTGCTCACGGTTGCCGTCGCGTGGTGGTCGGCCGCGACGACGAGCGACGTGGAGTTGCACACCGGTTACGTCGCCCCGACGGTCGCCCCCACGGTGCCGGTGCCGGTGTCGGTGTCGGTGTCAGCTGGTACGCAGCCGGCAGGCGTTGGCTCAACCACATCAACCACCACACCACCCGACCCACTGGTGGTGCTGCAGCAGAAGGTGGCGAACGAACTTGAGCCGCTGATCCGCGAGTCGGCAGCACAGGATCTGGTGCCGGACAACATCACCCCGGCGATCAGTGATCAGCACACCAACAGCCCGCGTGTGTGGGGAGATGGGTGTCTGGTCGGTTTCTTCGACGACACCAGCCCGGTGTGCGAGTACGGCGATCTGTCATCGCCGATCACGGTTGCGCTGTACGGCGACAGTCACGTCGATCAGTGGTTCGACGCGGCGGAGGCGACTGCGCTGCGCAATCACTGGAAGCTGCTGGTGCTGTCGAAGTCGAAATGCGCGATCCTCGACATCGATGTCCTCTACGACGGGACGCGGCCGTACCCGCAGTGCACGCGTTGGCGGGCCGCGGCGCAGCAGCGGGTGCTGGCACCCGATGTGCAAGTAGTGCTGATCACACAGTGGCGGCAGCACTACCACGTACTCGACAAGGGTGCCGAGCGTCCCGTGTATGACCGCGAGTGGCGTGCTGCACTCGTTGAGACGGTGAGCACGCTGCAGGCCGCCGGGAAGCGGGTGATGTTGCTCGGCGACACGCCGTTCACCCACTTCGCACCCGATGAGTGCATCGCGGACCATGCCCGCAGCCTCACCCACTGCAACCTCGCTCGCCCCACACACGTCGTCGAACGTGAGATCCAGTTAGAGCGCGAGGTCGCCGCCGAGGTGGGGGTTGAGTACTACGACACGAATGTGTGGTTCTGCGCCGACGATGTGTGCCCGGTGGTGGTCGGCAACATGGCGGTGTACCTCGACAGCCACCACATCAACCGCACGTACGGCCTGTTCCTCACGCCATACATGGAGTTGTTGATCCAGCACCTGCTCGTCGCACCCTAACGACGCGGCCGGTGACCATCCTGACCACGCATCCGTGGAGGATAAGGGCGCCCGACTGCGGCCGCGGGCATCCCGCATTCCACCGGTCATCCGGTTGCGGGCGTCAGGCCGCCGCCTGGGTTCGTGGTCGGGTGTGGATGGTGGTGCCGTCGATGAGTGTGAGTCGGAGGTCGTGGACGTCGCCGTGGATGGTGACGCCTGGGCGGTGTTTTTCGGTGTGGTGGTGTCGGCACAGCAGGATTAGGTTGTCGAGGTCGGTGGCACCGCCGTTCTCCCACGGAATCAAATGGTCGGCGTCGCACCATGGTGCGGGGATGTGGCAGCCGGTCCAGCGGCAGCCGCCATCGCGGGCGAGTAGCGCCTTGTATTGGGCGTCGGTGGCGTAGCGCACCTCTCGCCCGAGGTTCAGTACGTGTGAACCGGCGAGTAGCACGCGTTGCAGGTTGGCGTGTTCGGCCATGTGCCGCACGACGTGTGCGGGGATGCGTTCACCGTGTGCGGTGAGGCCAGGTTCGTCGCTG
>WLIV01000021.1 GCA_009702045.1 Actinomycetota bacterium
CGCCAACGGCAACACGGTCACCACGGCGACCAACTCGGTCACGTTCGGGGCTGCTGGTGGTACGTCCACGGTGTCGGGTACCGGTAGTGCAACCGCTTCCAGCGGTGTCGCCACCAAGACGTTGACCGGTAACTTCTCCGGTACGGCGACCACGATCACCGCCTCGGCATCGGGTCTCACCAGTGGTACCGCAAGCCTCACGGTCACCGGCTACAGCACTGCCGCTCAGATTGTGCTCACCCCGACGACCCCCAGTGTTGCTGCGGCAGCGACTCAGGTGATGACCGCCACGATCACCGACACCTACAACAACACGGTCACCACTGCCACCAACACGATCACCTTCGCGGCCGCGGGTGGCACCTCGACGGTGTCGGGTACCGGTAACGCCAGTGCAGCAAGCGGTGTCGCCACGGTCACCCTCACTGGTAACAAGTCCGGTACGGCGACCACGGTCACCGCTTCGGCGTCCGGTTTGACCAGCGATACCAGTTCGTTGACGGTCACCGGGTTTACGACGGCCACACAGGTTGTGCTCACCCCGGCCTCGCCGAGTGTTGCATCTGGTTCCACTCAGGTGATGACCGCCACGATCACTGACACGTATGGCAACACGGTGACCACGGCGACCAACTCGATCACGTTCGCCGCTGCTGGTGGTACCTCGACGGTCACTGGCACCGGCAGTTCGACGGCGGCAAGTGGTGTCGCCACCAAGACGTTGACCGGTGTGGTGTCTGGCACGGCCACCACGATCACTGCCTCGGCGTCGGGTCTCAGCAGCGGTACTGCGACGTTGACGGTCACCCCCGGTACGGCGAGCAAGATCGTGCTCACCCCCGCCACCCCGAGCGTTGCCGCCGCAGCGACTCAGGTGATGACTGCCACGATTCAGGACGCCAACGGCAACACGGTCACCACGGCGACCAACTCGGTCACGTTCGGGGCTGCTGGTGGTACGTCCACGGTGTCGGGTACCGGTAGTGCAACCGCTTCCAGCGGTGTCGCCACCAAGACGTTGACCGGCAACTTCTCCGGTACGGCGACCACGATCACCGCCTCGGCATCGGGTCTCACCAGCGGCACCGCGAGCCTCACGGTCACCGGCTACAGCACCGCCACCAAGATTGTGCTCACCCCGTCCAGTGCAAGCGTTGCTTCCGGCTCCACTCAGGTGATGACTGCCACGATCACCGACACCTACGGCAACACGGTCACCACCGCAACCAACACCGTCACGTTCGCTGCATCGGGTGGCACCTCCACCGTCACTGGCACCGGCACCGCCGCGGCCAGCAGCGGTGTTGCCACCCTCACCCTCACCGGCAACAAGTCCGGCACGGCCACCACGATCACGGCCTCCACAACAGGTCTCACCAGCGACACCAGCCCGATCACTGTCACCGCTGGCACTGCCACGAAACTTGCGCTCACCGGCAGCATCGCCACCCACACCCTCACCGCCACCGTCCAAGACGCCAACGGCAACACCGTTACCACTGCCACCAACTCGATCACGTTCAGTTTCAGTGGCACCGGCACGGCAACCTTCGACGCAGCAACCACCAAAGCCGTCAGCGCCTCCTCCGGTGTCGCCACCGCCACCCTGGTCAACCCCAACGTGTCTGGAAGTATCACCTTCAGCGCCGCAGCCACCGGTCTCACCAGCAGCACCCTGAGCGACACCGTCGCACTCGACTTCAACGACCAGGGCTCTACCACGTCGCCGGCGGACTGCACTCGATCCGCGAACACCAAGTGTGTATTCTCCGGCGGCGGAGCGGTCGCCAGCGTCGCGGTCACCGTCAACCTTTGCCCGGCCAACAGCTTCCCCTGTAACTCCGGTGGCATCAGCGTCTCGGTCACACCCAATGCTGCAGGAACCTGGACCACCGGCAGCAGCGGCTCACTCTCCAGCGGCACCTACTACGTCCAAGTCACACAGGGCGGCGTCACCAGCGCCACCACGCTCCAAGTGGTACGCGGCAACAGATACTGACCCCCAACATCCGTGAGGTCGGAGCGGTCAGCCGCCGAGGATTGCTGGCAGCGATGACGACCGGCCGAGCACGAACAGCACGCCCATCAGCAGGCTGAACAGCGCGCTCACTGTGGTGAGCGCCAGGATCGGCCAGCGTCGATCGTCGAGCAGACGAAAGCCGTAGGTACTGCTGGCTGCGAGCAGTGTGTTGGCCGCCACTAGGCCAACCACGAAGCACAGCAACACGGCGACGCTGGACCCTGGGCCGCCGGCGTGCGCCGCAGCGGCGAACACCACCACCTGTGTGGGAGTCTCGGCACCGATGCCGTGCAGTACGCCGATACCAAAGGCGGCGCGGTTGCCGTCCGCGAGCAGGGGCTCGTCCGCTGAGCGCGCGTCACCGGTGGTGAGTCGTCGGACGCCAGCGATCAGCAGCATCCAGCGGCTCATTGGGTGGGCATGGCCGCGGCGGTACACGAGCGTCCACAGCAGGTAGGCCCCCAGCGCGATCAGTGTGACCCCGACAAGTCGCTCCATCGCTCCGTCGATGCTGTCGGGGAGTTGCCGGGAGAACAGGATCGCGGAAAGGCCGAGGGCGAGGATCATCACGGCGTGACCGGCGGCGTACAGCGTCGCCAGATGCATCGACCGCCGTGGCGTCTGTTGCGACGCAGTGAGATCGGTGAGCGCCGCGAGGTGATCCCAGTCGACGCCGTGGCGGAAACCGAACGCTAGTGCAGCTACGTAGGCCCCCAGGCCGAAGATCAGCTGGGTTCCTTGGGCAGGCCCAGCGCGCGCTCGCCGATGACATTCTTCTGAATCTCATCGGTGCCGCCGCCGATGGACACGCCGCCGGTGGAGAGCGCGGCGTACTGCAGGGCGCCGCCACTGGCCGAGTCGTTGCCGACGAGCATGCCGCCAGCTCCGAGGATGCTCATGCCCAGGTCGCGCGAGTGGCGCGCCATCCCCGACAGAGCGATCTTGGCAATGCTGGCCTCAGGTCCCGAGCCCCCGGTATGGCGGGCGCGTAGGTTGGTGAGACGGTAGACCTCGCTGCGAATGTAGTACTTGACGAGATCATCGCGCAGTACTGGGTCGGTGTTGACCCCCGCCTTTTGCGCGTGCTTGATCAGCACGCGGCTGCTGCTGATCATCGCCTGCGGCTTCTCCTTGGCCTTTTCCTTGGCGATCTCGAACAGTTCGCCGACGGTGCGGTCGAGGTTGCCGCCCTTTGGGCCACCGTTGACGGTGAGCGCGCCGCGGGCCGACCCAGAAGCGGCCATCTTGCGTTCCAGGCCCAGCACCGTGGTGGCCACGGCCCAGCCGCCGCCCTCGGTGCCCATCAACTCGTTCGCGCGGGCTCTGGCGTCGGTGAGGAACACCTCGCAGAAGTGGGCGCTGCCGTTCATCGTGACCAGTGGGCGCACTTCGACACCGGGTTGCAGCATGTCGATCAAGATGAACGAGACGCCAGCGTGCTTCTGCGCCTCGAAATCGGTGCGGGCCAGCAGCAGGCCGCGGTCGGCCGCGTCGGCTCCTGAGTTCCACACCTTCTGACCGTTGATGATGTACTCCTCGCCGTCGCGCACCGCCTTGCAACGCACGCTGGCCAGATCGCTGCCGGCCTCAGGCTCGCTGAACAGTTGGCACCAGTGCTGTTCGCCGGTGGCGATCTTGATCAATTCCGCTTTCTGCGCGTCGGTGCCGTGCTTCATGATCATCGGCGCGGCCATGTGCGGGCCCATGCCGGTGGGAGCGGCGATGACTCCACGGGTACCGAGCGTCTCGGAGATGATGCGTGCCGTCGCTCCACTGGCGTCGCACCCGCCGAGCGCAGCAGGCCACGTGGGTTGCGAGTACCCCGCGGTCGCGAGCCGCGACCACCACTCGCGTAGGGTCATCGACATGTCCCAGTTCTCATCGATCCAGGTGTTCACTCGTGTGGCGATGTCCGACATGGCCAAAATAGTATCCTGTTTAATCGCCGTGACACACTGCCAGGAGATCCCGTGATGACTGCCGCGATCGACCCGTTGTCTGCACCCACGCTGACCGCTGCGATGCGCGCCGGCCTGGCGCTGTGGCCGGATCTGAAGGTCACGTTCACCGGCGCGCGAGGCGAGCCGACCAGTTCACTGTCGGCGCTGTTCGAGCGTGGCCGACGGCTGGCGGGTGGCCTCTACGCGCACGGTCTACGCGCCGGCGACTCGATCGCGATGCAACTGCCGAACTGGCCCGAGGCCGTGGTCACGTTCGTCGCTGCTGCTGAACTGGGTCTGACGTTGGTGCCGATCGTGCACGTCTATGGGCCGTCCGAACTGCAGTTCATCCTGCGCCAGTCGGGCGCCGCTGCGCTGGTGATCCCCGACCAGTGGCGCGGCATCAGCTTCCCCGACCGCATCCTGCCCGGAGACCGACCCTCCACGCTGCAGCAGGTGATCGTGCTCGGCGACGACATGCCCGATGGGTTCGTCAGCTGGCAGTCGGTGATGGACAGTGCCGTGGAGTTCCCCGAGGCGAACCCGCGCCCAGACGATCGCACGCTGCTGCTGTACACGTCGGGCACCACTGGCGAGCCGAAGGGCGTGGTGCACACACACCAGACGCTGATCGCCGAGATTGGTCAGGTGCTGCACTACATGGACAACGAGGAAGGCGACGTCTCGCTGGTGTCGTTCCCCATCGGCCACATGGCCGGTGTGCTGGGGTGCGCTCGACTGTTCATGCGGAACCGCCACTCGATCTTCCTCGACGTGTGGGACGCGAAGCTCGCTGCGCAGGTGGTCGTTGACTACGGCGTCACGAGCACTGCGGGCACGCCGTTCCACCTGATCTCGTTGTTCGAGGCGGCGGATGCCGCAGGCCTGTCGCTCTCCTCGTTCCGCAGCATCATGCTCGGCGCCACCACCGTCGCTCCGTCGCTGATCCAGCAGGCCGATGAGCGCGGGATCAAGGCCTACCGCTGCTACGGGTCGACCGAGCAGCCGACGATCTCCTCCGGCAAACCCAGCGATTCGTTCGAGGATCGGGCGTACACCGACGGCCACCTGTTGCCCGGAGTCGAGGTGCGAATCCTCGACGACGACGACCACGACCTGCCGTTCGGACAGGCTGGCGAGATCGTCACCCGCGGCCCCGACCTCACGCCCGGCTACACGAACCCCGAACACGATGTCGCAACTCGGCTGCCCGGTGGCTGGTTCCGCACCGGCGACATCGGCGTGCTCGACGAGCGCGGCTATCTCACCATCACCGACCGCAAGAAGGACATCATCATTCGCGCCGGCGAGAACATCGCATCACGTGAAGTGGAGGATGTGCTCGTCACCCACGAGGGTGTTCGTGAGGTCGCCGTCATCGGCCTGCCCGACGAGCGTTACGGCGAGCGTGTGTGCGCGGTCGTGGTGGCCGCGGGCGCCGGACTGACACTCGACGACGTTCGTGCTCACGTCGCTGCTGCCGGCCTGGCGCGCCAGAAGACCCCCGAGTCGCTGGTGATCGTCGACGAGATGCCGCGCACTGCCAGCGGCAAGATCCAGAAAGCCGTCCTGCGCGACCGGCTGAAGGGGTAGCCGCCGGTCGCTCCCGGCTTCTGGGAAGGATCCGTCCCAACTCGGCTTCTGGGAAGGATCCGTCCCGGAAACCGGAACTGATCCTGTCCAGTACGTTGGCGAATCAGCCCTTCTGGCTGCTGAGCACCACGACCGCGCCGGCCGCGGTGGGGCCGCCGATGTTGTGCGTGAGGCCGTTGACGGCACCCTCGACCTGGTTGTGGGCCTCGCCGCGCAACTGCTGGTAGATCTCCAGGCACTGGGCGACGCCGGTGGCTCCCGGCGGGTGCCCCTTGGCCTTCAATCCGCCGCTGGGGTTGGTGGGCAGGCGACCGCCGATGGAGGCTGCGCCGCTCTCGATCATCTTGCCGGCACCGAACTTCTCGCAGAAGCCGAGGTCTTCGTAGTCGATCAACTCGACGCCGGTGAAGCAGTCGTGCACTTCGGCGACGTGGATGTCCTTGGCGGTAAGGCCAGCCTGTGCGTACGCGATCCTGGCGGCCTTCACGGTGGCCGGGAAGGTGGTGAGATCGGTCTTCTGCGCGTGCATCACACGATCGAGGCCAAGGCCGGCGCCACGTACCCACACCGGCTTGTCGGTGTACTTGTCGGCCAAGTGTTCGGCTACCAGCAGCACGGCGGCCGCCCCGTCGCTTTGCGGGCAGCAGTCGTACAGACCGAATGGGTCGGCGATGATCGGCGCGTTGAGCACCTGTTCGATGGTGATCTCGTTGCGCAGCTGCGCCTTCGGGTTCGAGACGCCGTTGTGGTGGTTCTTCACCGCGACCATCGCGAGGTGCTCGCGGGTGTTGCCGCTCTCGTGGAGCCAGCGGTTGGCGTGCAACGCGAAGTTCGACGGGGCGATCAGGCCCAGCGGAAAGTCCCATGCGCTGTCGCGGGTGAGTGCGGCCCACTCCCAGAACGTTGTGCTGGACGGGGTCTCGCGCACCTTGTCGGCACCGACGACGAGCACTACGTCGTAGTGCCCACCGGCGATGGCCATGAAGCCGTGGCGCACAGCGTCGTTACCCGTGGCGCATGCGTTCTCGACGCGCGAGATCGGCACGTCCATCAGACCGCAGTAGTCGGCGACGATGCCAGTGGAGAAGCCATCGGACGGGATCAGGTTGCCGAACCAGACGGCTTGGATGTCGGTGCGCTCGAACCCCTTGTCGACGCTGTCGATCGCCTCGCTGATCGCCATCGGCAGCATGTCCTTCATGCCCAGATGGAACAGTTCGCCGAACTGCGTCATCCCGGCGCCCACCATTGCGACGCGCCTCATGCCGACACCTCCGTAGTGATCGCCGAATTGGTTGACGGCAGGAACCCGTAGCCGTAGTCGAGGATCCCAGAGCGGGCTGCGACCAGGCGGAACACGAGGCGACCGGTGTCGCCGATCTTCATCGAGCCAGCGACCGCACCGGTGGTGCCGACCAACAGGCGCACACCGCTGTCGCCGAGCTCGGCGATCACCAGTGAGTACGGGCTGACCAATCCGGGCACTTGACCGCGGATGGTGGACATCGAGTAGATGACCGCCTCGCGGGGCAGGGCCACCGTGTCGCACGGGCCTTCACTGCCGCACTGCGGACAACGGAAGCGGTGCGGGTAGATGAGCGCGCCGCACGTGCGGCACTTGGCGGCCTCGAGCCGGGTCTTGGCATCGAAGTTACGGTCGTACGACGGCAACGCAATGCTGATACTCGCGCCGGGGGCAGGGGTGCCCTTGGGCAGCGGCGCGGCTGGGCGCTCGTCGCGTACGACGGGCGCAGTGCCGGAGAGCAACTCGGACAGCACGGCCGCGCCCTGCTCCACAGCCACCAGGCGGCCGTGGCGATTCGCATCGAGCAGTGCTGCGAGCGCGAACAGCGGGGCGCTGGCGCCGGTGGTGGGTAGCGCCGGGGGAGTGCCCTGGCAGAACGAAGCAGCGTCCTTGGCCGACAGACCGGCGGCCGCGATGATCGGCTGCGACAGGTCGAGGCGATCGATCGAGGCGTTGATGCCGCGCACACGCAGCAAACGCGGGTCGGCGTACTCGGTGGTGGAGCCGTGGCCGTCACGGGTGACGATCGGCATGCTGCGGTTGACGCGATCGACGGTGCGCACCGATGCGCCGCTGGCGCCGACGAAGGCGGCTGCGGCACCTGCGGGAGCGAGGTCGGCGCCGATCACCAGCGTGCCGGCACTGGCATCGCCGAGTTCGGACAACGTGGCCGGGCCATTGCCGATGGCCTCGCGCACCAGCACATTGCCGGGCAGGCCGAGACCGGCGAGCAACGGGGCGCTGTTTCCGCCCTCGAGCAGCGGCAGGTCGCGGCTGACGAGCACCACCTTGCGCACCTCGGCGAGGTCGACACCGGTCAGCGCGCTGCGGCCCGCGGCGACGGCGAGTGTGACGACGTCCTCGTCGCGGTTGACGGCGCGAGTTGTATCGGTGCCCCAAGGTGGCAGATATGTGCCGAGTGCAGCGATGTGTTGGATGGTCACTGGCAATACCTCACTTGAATGCAGCGCGAGGGCGTTGCACGAACTCGAAGGGGACTCCGTCGGGATCGTTGAGGAAGCAAATCCACATCTCGGGCACCGGGGTGCCGTTGAGGATGACGTCCATCGGCGGGCGTTCGAACACTACGCCCTCAGCCTTCAGCTCTTCATATGCGGCGCGAGTGTCCTCGACACCCAGGGCCATGCGGAACAGACCTGCATGCTGCGGGTTGGCGTAGTGGCGACCGTGTGAGGCAGGTGTGTTCCACTGCACCAACTGCACCTCGAACGGCTCGTCGGGCAGACGCAGACGTGCGAACTCGCCATCGACCGCTTCGGGCGCTCCGGCCCAACTGCCCTCGCTGAACGAGGCGCGCTCGATGAGTGCAAAGCCCAGACGTTCGTAGAACGGCAACGACGCGTCGAGGTTGGTGGACGTGACGCGCAGGTGGCGGAACTGGGCGTGTCCCTCGCTGAGCAGCGCGTTCTCCATGATCTCGATGGTGACGCCGGTGGCGTCCACCATGCGGGCGGCCAGACCGAACGGCGAGCGGCCGTTGAACGCCACGGTGCAGCCCATTCCGGTGAGGCGGGCGACCGTCTCGTCGATCTTGCGCACCGAGAAGCCCAGCGCTTTCACGCCAACCTCGAGCGGGTCGAGCGACGGAGCGCCTTCTAGTGCCGGGTCGATCCAGGCCTGCACCTCGACCGCGGGGCTGACGCGAGCACCACGCTGGTCGTAGACGAACGTCGTCTCGCCGTACGTGTCGCGGTCGATACCGAGGATCTTGCCCGGGCCCCATTCCTTCGGGGTGCGCATGACCAACCGGAGTCCGAGACCGTTCACGAGAAACTCGGTGACCGGCTCTACGTCGTGGCAGCAATAACAGATGTGGAGGAACCGGCGCGCCGGCTTCACTGCGGTTGAACCCATCTGCGCAGCGTAACCTAACACTTGTGTCAAGTTGGCAGCTGGCCTCGCTCGGCCGGCGAACCATCAGGACACCTCAGCGGGCCGGTGCCCAGGCGCCGAGTAGTTCGTCGGAGTCGACCACCGTGGCGATCATGCTGATCGTGTTCGCCAATACGGCGTCGGCGTACTCCTTGGGAATGCCGACCACTGCGTCGCGAACGACCACGACTTGATAGCCGAGGTCGAGCGCGGTGAGCGATGCGCCGACGATGCCCAGGTTCAGCGAGACGCCCATGATCACGACGGTGGTGACGCCGAGGTTGCGCAGGATCTGATCGAGCGCGGTGCTCGTGAACGGAGTCATGCCGTGGATGCGCGGCACCTCGATATCGCTGGGCTGCACATCGAGTTCGTCCACCAGTCGTGCGCCCTCGCTGCCGATGAGGATCGGGCTGCTTCCTTCGCGCCGGCGCTTGTCGCCGATTGCGAAGATCTTGCAGTTGACCGCGCCACCGGCACCGTCCTCGCGTTCGACCGCAGTGCCGTGCACGACGCGTACGCCGGCAGCGCGTGCCGCCTTGGCCACTCTGCCTGCGACCGGCAACATGCCAGCCGCGTTCACTGCTTGCGGCAGCACCGGCAAGATGGCGGCGTCGCCGACGATGCCGTTCTGCATCTCCATCGTCAACAGCGCGGTGTGCGCTGGAACAACGAGATGGCGAAGACGATCGTTGGCGGGCGTGGTCATGAAAGTCCTTCGGAAGTAGTTGACAGACGCGTCAGGAAGATACCAGGGTGTGTCTCGCCGGTATGGGGCCGGCGCCGGCGGACGGCATCAGGGGGAGTTGCGCAGTGAAGGTTCCGTTCACGTGGAAGCCCACGGGTTGGTTCATGGTCGGTTGGAGCGCGGATATCGCACCGGGGACGACGAAGCCGATGTACTACTTCGGCCAACACCTGGTCGCTTATCGCACACATGAGGGAGTGCTGCACATTCTCGATGCGCACTGCCGCCATCTTGGCGCGCACCTTGGCCACGGCGGCAAGGTGAACGGCGATTGCATCGAGTGCCCATATCACGGTTGGGGCTGGGGCAGCGACGGTGAGAACAAGTACATCCCGTACGAGGACCGCCCGAATGTGAGCCAGCAATTGAAGTCGTGGACAGTTGACGAGCGCCACGAGTGCATCTTCATGTGGCACGATCCGTTCAACGGGCCACCGCGCTGGGAGCTTCCCGACATCTGGACAGTGATCCCGCACCTGCCGTCGAGCGCCGACGACTACTACCCGGCGTACCCGCAGCTGTCGGTCAAGTACGAGAAGGAACCGGTGCACCCGCAAATCACGCTCGAGAACGCGCCCGACAGCGTCCACTTCAAATATGTGCACGATGCCACGGTCGACCCGGTGCTGATCGACTGGAAGGCCGACGGCCCGTTCTACACATCGATCGCCGGCTGGCCGCTGCCGAACGCCAAGTCGCCCGACGGCATGGCAATGAAGATCAACGGCATCTCTTGCGGCGTAGGTGGCTCGTTCGCCATCTTCGAGGGCAGTGTGCACTACCGCCTGGTGTTCTTCACGACCCCGATCGACGATGAGACCTCCGACATGTTCTATTCGATCTGGTGGCCGCGTGACGCTGGCGACACGAGCGACGAGGTGCCGGCTGCATATCGCGAGCGGGCCAAGACCCAGTTCCTGACCACCCTGCGGGACGACCTCGAGATCTGGCGCTACCAGATCTACATCGAGACGCCTGCGTTCGCCCAGCAGGATGCGCGGCCGTATGGCGCGCTGCGCAAGTGGGCCAAGCAGTTCTACGAGGTCGAGCCCACCCAAGCGAGCACGTCTGGCTGACCCAACTCAGCTGAGTTGGGTCAGCTCTTCGCGCCCTGTGCGGCGCTCTTCAGCAGGTCGGCCATCATGTTGCCGTCCGCCTTGCGGCGGCCCATCGACGTGATCTCCACGTTGACGTTGGCCGCGGCGGCCTCGGCGCGCAGGGCGGCGACGGTGCTCTGCGCCTTCGGGCGGTACTTGAACGGGTCGAAGCCGTAGCAGCGCATCGCGTTCTCGTGGGTGATCTTGTTGATCTCCGCATCGGGCAGGTGTTGGATTCCCTTCCACAGCGCCTCAGGGGCCGTCGGCCACGTGCAGTCGCTGTGCGGGTAATCGAGTTCGTACATCATCTTGTCGACGCCGATGAGGTCGCGCATCTGCAGGCCAGCGGCATCGTCGATGAAACATGTCCAGAAGTGATCGTGGAAGATCTGGCTGGGCAGGCGACCACCGAGGTCGGTGCCGGTCCAGGCGTGGTGATGCTGGTACGTGTAGTCCATCCGCTCGAGGATGTACGGAATCCAGCCGATGCCGCCTTCGCTCATCGCGATCTGCAAGGTCGGGAAGCGCTTGAAGATGCCCGAGAACACGACGTCGGCGACGGCCAACATGCTGTTCGTGGGGGTCAGCGAGATCACGACTTCCGGCGGGGCGTCGGGGGTGGTGAGTGGCATGCTGCTGGACGAACCGATGTGTAGGCAGATGTTCACGTTCTCGTCGGCGCAGGCCTTGAAGAACGGATCCCAGTGTTCGGTGTGATAACTCGGCAGGCCCAGCTTGGCAGGGTTCTCGGAGAAGGTCACGGCGTGGCAACCCTTGGCGGCGACCCGGCGGATTTCGTCGGCCATCAACTGCGGATCCCACAGCGGCATCAGTGACATCGGGATCAGGCGGTCGGGATGGCTGCCGGCCCACTCGTCAATGTGCCAATCGTTGTAGGCCTGGACTGCGACGAGCGACAGGTCCTTATCGGGCATGCGCAGGAAGTACTGACCGCAGAAGTGCGGGAACGTCGGGAAGTTGATGCCGGCGAGGATGCCCGAGGCGCTCATGTCGAGCACCCGCAGGTCGCTGTCGAAGCAGCCGGGGCGCATCTGCTCGTACTCGGTGGGGTCGAGGTTGTACTCCTCGGGCGGGCAACCGGCGACCGCGTTGAGGCCAACGTTCGGAGCCTCCAGACCCTGGAACTCCCACACATCGCCGCGTTCGTGGCGGGTATTCTTCGGCTCCTGGCCCTTCAGGCTGGCGGGCCAGTGGTTGTCGAACATGTTCTTCGGCTCGATGACGTGGTCATCGACGGAGATCAGGATCATGTCGTCGGCGTTCATTGCAACCCCCAGAGACGGCGCCCCACGACCGGGCACGACACGACGTTAGGCACATCTGACGCATGTGTCAACTCGCCCCGTGTTCTCCGCCTTCTTGCCACACCGGGCCCACGGGACCTCGTGGTGGGTGTGTGACAGAGAAGGTGAAAGTGGGGTCAGTCGGTGATCAGTTCGAACACGTGGTCGGCACCGGCCTGGTGGGCGGCGGTGCCCAAGCGACGGCGCCACATGGAGGCGGTGCCGTACTCGTGGCGCCACGCCCACAGCCGACGCGTCAGCTGGTGTAGCGGGTACTCGCGGGTGACGCCCATCGCTCCGTGCGCCTGGTGCGCAGCGCGAGTGCCTTCGGCAACAGCGGCATCGGTGAGTACCTTCGCCGCGGCGATGGCGATCCCCGGCTCGCCGGCAGCCAACGCGCGCACTGCCCGCTCGGCTGCCATGTTCACCCGCACGGAGCACTGCGCGGTGTTGACGAGGAACTGCTGCACGGCCTGGAAGCCGGCGATGGTCTTGCCGAACTGCTTGCGCTCGTTCGTGTAGTCGATGGTGATCTGGGTGAGCGCACGGAATGCACCTGCCGAGAGGATGACCCGCGACAACGCTCCACGCTGCAACAGCGCGTCGGCGTCGACGCCCTCGGCGGCTGCGGCGAGGTCGAACCCGCCCGAAGTGACGTCGAAGTGCACGAGGTCGCTCGGCTCGCCAGCAAGGTTGGCGCCACGCTCGATCGCCAATGCCGACGTGGGCACCGAGGCGACCTTCCATGCTGCGCCGTCCTGCACGAGTGCGACGATACGTTCGCTGCGTGCGCCCCAAGCGACGGTGGCATCACCGACGAGGTGACCGCCCTGCAGCGACAGGCCGGTGGCGACGGTGGCCACGCCACCGGGAATCTCGAGGCCCGAACCGGCCAGCAGCCAACCGGCAAGCATGCCGGTCTCGGCCACGGGTACCGGCGCGGCGTAGCGGCCGATGCCGTGCAGGATGGCGGCGGCGTCGCCGAGTGTGCCACCCGAGCCGCCGGCGGTGTCGGGCACGGACACCCAGGGGAAGCCGGACTCGCTGAACGCGTTCCACAACTCGGGGGCCCAGCCATCGGCTTCCGCGTGCTCGACCACATCGGGTGAGCACAGGTCGAGCAGCAGGCGGTCGACGGTGTCGGCGACGAGGTCGTCGGCGGCGAAGGCGGTCATCGCTTCCCTCCGGAAGGCTGGAGGCCCTTGGCGGCCACCGAGCGGAGCACCTCGTTGGTGCCACCGCGGATGGTGAACGACGGGGCGGTGACGGTGGCCGAGATGAGCAAGCGGACGAACGCCGATGTGTCGGACATGTTCGGCGCTTCGTCGACGATGCCGTTGATGGCAGTGACGACGTCCTGCTCGAATCGCGTGCCCATCTCCTTGACCAGCGACGACTCGACGGCGGGTGCACCACCCGAGTCGATACTGCGTGCCACCGAGAGCGACAGCGAGTGCAGCACCCAGTAGTTCGCCAACGCTTCGCCGAGTACGTCGGCGAAGCGATCGGGGAGCGGCTGCTGCTCGTGCAGCCGCAGCAGCTCGGCGAGCAGTGTGTAGCTGCTGAGCCAACGGTCGGGGCCGCCGCGCTCGTAGGCCAGTTCGGATGTGTTCTGCGCCCAACCCTGGCCGATGCTGCCGAGTACCAGTTCGTCCGGGACGAAGACCTGGTCGAGCTCCACCTCGCAGAAGTCGGAGGTGCCATCGATGAACGGGATCGGTGTGGCGGTGAGGCCCGGCGACTTGAGATCGACGATGAACTGCGACAGACCCTGACGCTTGTCGGTGAGTTCGGCCACCGGCGTGCTGCGGCACAGCACGATCGCCCAGTCGTTCAGGTGGGCGAACGTGGTCCAGATCTTGCGACCCTCCAACACCCAACCGTCACCGTCGCGGGTGGCCTTGGTGGCCACCGATGCCAGGTCGCTACCGCTGTCGGGTTCGGACATGCCGATACAGAACGACAACTCACCACGGACGATGCCGGGGATGAACCGTTGCTTCTGGTGCTCCGTGCCGAACTTGGCGATCACCGGGCCGGATTGGCGGTCGGCGACCCAGTGGTGACCCACTGGGGCACCGCGTCGCAGCAGCTCTTCGGTGACGACGAAGCGATCCACCGCACTGCGCTCGTGCCCTCCGTACTGCTTCGGCAACGACATGCCCAGGTAACCCTGTGCGCCCAGCTTGCGGCTGAACTCGGGGTCTTTGTCGGCATGGAAGCCGAGCGCCGGGTGGTAGCTGCCGTGTGGCAGTTCGCGGTCGAGGAACTCGCGCACCTCGCCCTGCAGCGCACGCTCGGACGGCGTGAGCTCGGAGTAGTCGAACTCGATCATGTGGTTGCCGTTCAGGTACAGGGGGGTCAGGTGCAGGGGGTCAGGAGCAGGGTGTCAGATGCGTTCGATGATGGTGGCAGTGCCCATACCGCCACCGGTACACATCGTGATCAGCGCGATCTGCTTGTCCGTGCGCTCGAGTTCGTCGAGTGCGGTCTGGATGAGCATCGCGCCGCTGGCGCCGATGGGGTGGCCGAGGGCGATCGCGCCACCGTTCACGTTCACCTTGGCGGGATCGATGTTGAGGTCGCGGATGGCCTTCATCGGGATGGCCGCGAACGCCTCGTTGATCTCCCACAGGTCGATGTCGGCGACGGTCATACCGGCACGCTTCAGCGCCTTGAGCGCCGACGGCCCGGGGGCCGTGAGCATGATGACCGGCTCGGCAGCGGCGACGGCGCTGGTGACGACGCGAGCACGCGGCTTGAGGCCGTGGGCCCTGGCGAAGTCGGGTGAGGCGAGCAGCACTGCCGACGCCCCATCGACGACACCCGACGAGTTGCCGGCGTGGTGCACGTGGTTGACTGCGCTGATCTGCGGGTACACCTGCTTGCACATCTCGTCGAACGACTTGTCGTAGCCCTCGAAGATCATCGTGCCCATCTGGCTGAAGGACGGCTGCAGCTGGCTGAGGCCCTCGATCGTGGTGGACGGACGCGGGAACTCGTCGACCGCGAGGGCCACTGAACCATCGGGGTTGTGGATCGGGACCACGCTCTTTTCGAAACGGCCTTCGGCCATCGCGATTGCGGCACGCTTCTGGCTCTCCAGCGCGAACGCATCGACCTCGGCGCGGGTGAAACCCTCGATCGTGGCGATCAGGTCGGCGGAGATGCCCTGGGGCACCAACGGGTGCAGTTCGCGCAGTGCCGAGTTGCCGGACGTGAAGTCGGGCGGGGCGTTGTCCACCGGCCAGCGCGACATCGACTCGACGCCGCCACCGACCACGAGGTCTTGGTGACCGGCCTGGATGCCCATGGCGGCGAAGGTGACGGCCTGCTGGCCCGAGCCGCAGAAGCGGTTGAGGGTCATGCCAGGTGCCTCGACGGGCCAGCCGGCAGCGAGCACTGCCATGCGGCCGATGCAGCCGCTGTGGTCACCCGACGGGTTGCCGTTGCCGACGATGACGTCGTCGACCAGCGACTTGTCGATGCCGGTGCGGGCAGCCAGCGCGTTGAGCACCTGCGCAAGGTTCTCCTGCGGGTGAATGTGGTGCAGCGCACCGTTCGACTTGCCCTTGCCACGGGGTGAACGCACCCCGTCGATGATCCATGCTTCGGTCATTGGTGATCCTTCTCGATCGGAGTTGTTCAGCTGACGTCGGCCCACGTGGAACGCGGGCGCATCTCGGAAATGAACTTGCGCACCATCGTGCCGACCTCAGTCGGGTCGGTGGGCGGGTTGTCGGTGTTGGGGCCGCGGTGCCAGCCCTCGGCGATACCGAGGATCATGCCCGAGGCCTCGATGACCTGGCCGGTGACGTCCTTGGAGTCGGCAGAGGCGAGCCACACGATGACCGGGGCCACCCACTCGGGGCCGAACTTGCTCATCATCTCTTCCGGCAGCCCGAGGTCTTCGGTGAGGCGGGTGAGTGCGCCAGGTGCGATCGCGTTGGCGGTGACGCCATAGCGGGCGAGTTCCTCGGCGGCGATCTGCGTGAAAGCGGCGATGCCGGCCTTGGCAGCGCCGTAGTTGGTCTGGCCCATGTTGGCGTAGAGACCGGCGACCGACGTGGTGTTGATGATGCGGGCATCGTTGGCGAGGCCCTCCTTGGCGCGGTTGCGCCAGTACTCGGAGGCGACGCGGCTGGGTGCCCAGGTGCCCTTGAGGTGCACCTTGATGACGGAGTCCCACTCGAGTTCGGTCATCGAGAACAACATGCGGTCGCGCAGGATGCCAGCGTTGTTGACGATGACATCGAGGCCACCGAAACTGTCGATCGCCTGCTGCACCATCGCCTGAGCGCCCTCGAGGCTGCTGACGTCGCTGGTGTTGGCGACGGCTTCACCTCCAGCAGCGATGATCTCGTTGGCGACGTCCTGCGCGGGGCCAGCGTCGCCGCCCACACCATCGCGGCTGGCGCCGAGATCGTTGACGACCACCTTGGCGCCATGATGCGCCAGGAGGAGGGCGTATTCGCGGCCAATGCCACGGCCTGCGCCGGTGACGATGCACACACGGCCTTCACACATACGGTTCTGAGTCACGAGGTCTGACTCTATGCCGCGCGGCTCGCCCCGTGGAAGTTTCGCTGACGGTACTGTCAAGCGCAGTCGACCTTGGGCGCGACCAGAGCTGGTACCGCAGGCCCGCCTTCAGCGCGGTCCATCCGTGCGCTGAAGGCGGCCGGGCGAGCTACTTCTTGAAACCCTCGATGGTCTTGCGGATGTCGTCGGTGGTGAACGACGCTTCCTCGGCAGCGTTGGCGAACGGCGACACCAGACGCACGGCCTGCTGGATGTGCAGGTTCAGCGCACGCTTGGTCTCCTGGATGGCCTGCATCGGCTGCGCCGCGAGGCGATTGGCGATGCGCATCGCCTCGGTCATCAGCTGGTCGTCCGGCACGGCGAACGTGGCCAGACCCAACTCGACGCACTTGGCTGCGGGGATGCGGTCGCCGGTCATCAGGTAGTACTTGGCCTGCAGCATGCCCATCAGCACGGGCCACTGCACCGCGCCACCATCGCCGGCTACGAGGCCGATCGGCACATGAGTGTCGGCCATGAACGTGCTCTCAGCGATCAGCACTACGTCGCACGAGGTGGCGACGCTGCAGCCGAGGCCGACGGCCGGGCCGTTGACCGCAGACACCATCGGGATCGGGCACTCGAGCATCGCGTCGAGCAGACGCTGCGCGCCGCGCATCGACTCCGCACGATGGATCGGGTCTTCGTACGAGCGGATGAAGCCGGGGATGTTGCCGCCGGCGCTGAACGCCTTGCCGGCGCCGGTGATCACGATCGCCCTCACCGAGCGATCCTTGGCCAGGTGGGTCCAGATCTCCTGCATACCGTCATGCATCGCGTCGGAGAACGCGTTGCGCTGATCGGGCTGGTTCAGCGTGACGATGGCTACCGGGCCGTCGTGTTCGATGATGATGTCGGGCGTGGGTACGTAGGCCATCTCAGGTCTCCAGTGCAGATGCGGGCGCGGTGTCGCTCTTGACAAGTGTGTCAATCGGCACAGTAGTGCAGGCATGCGGCGGACGGTCCAACCGGTTCCACCGTCAGATCGCGTTGCGCGGTGTGCCGCGCTCGAGCACATGGCGTCGCAGGTGCATGCCAGCTGTCTGGCTCACTTGGCCCAGAAGGGTGCCGTCCTGCGCCCACAGGTTCGCGTGGCCGTGGCCGTGGCCGTGCACGATCTGGTTCACGTGCACGGAGAGCATGACCCATTCGGTGGGCGCCAGAGTGCATGCGCGCACCGTGTTGTCGACGCTGCGTCCGGTGTAGGGCTGCCCCAACACGTTGGCAAAGCCGAGCGGCATGAAATCGCCGATGAACGTGAGCTCGGCGACGGACGTGTCGTGCACACCTTCGCCAACGCGTAGCCACAGCACGAAGTTGCCGTCGGTGCGCGTACCGTCGAGGTCGGCGAACTGTCGGCCGCGGGCGAGGCGCACATCGGTGAGATCGGCGAGGTCACCGTTGCCGCGCGGGAAGAAGTCGTACTCGGGGCAGTTCTCGGGCTGCGGTACGTCAGGCATGAGCGCCCACACTCCGCCGACCTGCATCTCGCGACTACCGAAGGCCCCGTGCACAGTGAGGATCTCGTTGCCGTCCTTCGCGACGATGCAGCGCGCTTGTGTGGTGTTGTACCCAGCAACTTCGACGGTGACGTCGAACGTGATCTCACCACCGCGTGCAGCGAACGACAGGTACTGGCCGGTCGCCCACACCAACGGGCGACCTGTCACGTGCTCCATGGCCGCCGCGGCAACGCCCAATGCGGCCCCACCCTGCAGTGTGCCTGCGGGGATGTACAGCAGCGGTGACGGCACCCACGTGAACCGGTCGGGGCGGTCGGTGGCGGTAGGGGCGAACAGTTCAGTCGGCGGCATCATGCACCATGAGTCTGCGCAGCAGCGTGTTCTCGCGCACCACGGCGCTCTGACTGCCCTGAGCCAGCAGCGTGCGGTCCTGAGCCCACAAGTCTGCGTTCACGTGGCCGAAGCCGTTGACGATGTGATTGACGTGCACGGACAACAACACCCATTCGGTGGGCACCGTATGGCCCATGCGGATCGTGTTGTCCAGGCTGTTGCCCGTGTACGCGAGTCCGAGCGCTTCGGAGATGGCCATCGGAGCGAAGTCGCTGATGACCGCCAATTCTCCCACGCCCATCGGGTGCATCCCGCTGCCAACGCGGAACCATGCCGCCCACCATCCGTCGCCTGGGGTGCCGTCGAGCTCCAGCGGGGTGCGGCCGCGAGCCAGGCGGATGTCGATCAGCCCGGAGAAGTCGTCGTCGCTAGGAACAAACACGCCGTACGACGGGCATGCATCCGGGCTGGGTACCCCAGGCATCACGGCCCAGACACCGCTGTGCTCCACCGTGCGCCCGCCGAGCGCGGCGTGGGTGGTGACGATTTCGTGCCCGTCACGGGTGACGACACATCTCGCCTGGGTGGTGTTGTGGCCGGCGACTTCCACCGTGACGTCGAGTGTGCAGCGCTCGGTACCGACCGCGTACGACAGGTATTGCGCGGTCGCCCACAGCAGTGGCCGGCCGGTAACGGTGGACAACGCCGCTGCCGCCGCGCCGAGCACGGCGCCACCCTGCAGCGTGCTGCCAGGTGTGAGCAAATACGGCGACGGTTCCCATGTGAAGCGCGTGGGCTCGTCGGTCGGGTCGAGGCGGAACAGTTCGGTGTTCGACATCTGAATCGGGCTCTCAGCGGCGCTTGCCGGGTACCTGGCGGGCAGCGCCCCAGATACACGCGGTGGCCGACTCTTCGAGCGCGTCGCGATCGAGGTCGGCTCCGTACAGGTGGGCGTACGACCAACTGCGCTCGAGCAGGCTGAACATCGCCACGCCGAGTTCGGTGGTGTCCGAGCGTGGCTTGCCGGCGGATTCGGCGAGCATCTCGCCGAACTCCCTGCTGAGCTCGAGGTGGCCCTTCATGCCGGCGGTACGGATGGCTTCGTCCTCGTGCGCGGCCTGGGTCCAGGCGAATACGAACGCGCCGTGAGCGTCGAGCAACACGAAGTACTCGCGTACCCACTCGCGTAGCCCGACGATCGTGGCGCCCGCAGTGGGAAGGCGGCGCAACAAGCGACTGGTGTCGTTCACTGCGCGGACGCCCACAGCAAACAGCACTTCACGCTTGGACGGGAAGTACGTGTAGAACGACGCGCGCGAGACGTCGGCGGCGCGTGCGATCTCGTCGATCGTGGTGCCGGAGTACCCGTGGGTGAGGAACACCTCGCGGGTGGCCTCGACGATGCGCGCGATCGTCCGCTGTGCCCGTGGCCCTAGCTCGTCCGCCGGTTGCCGGTAGTTCGTTGCAGGAAACTCGGGGCTCTCGTCTTCGGGAATTTCCGCCGTGGTGCTCGAAGTGCCAGCCATGATGACATGACGTTAGTGTCAAGCTCCCGACCGATGTGGCAACGGAGGCAGTCGTGGGTCATGTGCAGGTAGAGATCGATGAGCGCATCGCGGTTGTCACGCTGAATCGGCCGCCGGTGAACTCGTTCGACCACGCGACGTTTGCCGAGATGGCGCAGGTGTTCGACGAGCTCAGCTCCAGTCGCGAGGCCTCGGTCGCCATCCTGCGTGCGGCACCTGGTGTGAAGGTGTTCTGCGGCGGCGTCGACCTCAACGACTCGCCAAAGCGTTACCGTCCCGACGGTCGCTTCGAGGATGGTGGCGAGCAGATCGACGCCCGCTATCACGTGGATCCGGGTCGCATCGTGCGCGAGTGCTTCTGGTCGATCCTGGACTGCAGCATTCCCGTGATCGGTGCGGTGGAGGGGAAGAACATCGGTGTCGGCGTGGCGCTGATCGCCAACTGCGACCTGGTGGTGGCCGCCGACACAGCCACGTTCGCACTCACCGAGATCAACGTTGGCGTGCTCGGTGGTGTGCGTCACGCTCAGCGCTTCGTCGGCCATTACCTGGCCAAGCGGATGTTCCTCACTGGCGAGTTCGTCGGCGCCGACGAGTTGTACCGACGCGGTTCGCTGGAGGCCGTGGTGCCCGCCGAGCAGTTGTTGGAAGCGGCGCTGAAGATCGCCCGTCCGATCTCCAAGAAGAGCCCGATCGCCGTGCGCCTGGCCAAGGAGTCGGCCAACCGCGTCGAGCCGATGAACCTCAAGGAGGGCTACCGCCTCGAGCAGGACTACACCGGCCGAGTGAAGCGCCACGCCGACAGTGACGAGGCGCGCATCGCGTTCCTCGAGAAGCGCGAACCGCACTTCCTCTGGGAGTAGTTCAGGCGCTGGGAGTAGTTCAGGCGCTGGCGATGGGGCGCCGCTCTCGCCATCACCGGAGAGTGCGGACCGCTTCTCAGTCGGCAGCGATCGCGATGTCGTCGAAGCGGGCGTTCACCTGGGCCGGGTCGTAACGCAGCACCGGCTCGTCGGTGCTGAAGATGTCGAGCACGTGCATCCACCGATGCGAACCGATGAAGCGGGCGGTGACCTGGCCGAGTTCGACGATCTCGGCCGTGGTGAACACCTCGCCCAGCGAACGCAGCATCTCGTCGTCGATCGCGTGGTGATCGACGCACATCAGACGCACGAACCGCAGCGCCCGTCGCTCGCGCTCGCTGTAGGTGGGGTCGTCGAGGTTGGTGAGCATGCACGCGACATCGGTGTCGCTGATCGTGTCGTCCTTGCGCGACGAGCTGCACGGACCGCAGCCGTTGTACTGCGCGCTGGAGATACGGATCAGCTCCTCCATGCGCGGGCCGAGCAAACCCTGCTTGAACGTGAGTTTGTACTGCTCGTCGCCGGCGATCGCCTGGGTCTTTGCGTAGGCGAAGATCTGCAGCGGTGTGGTCATCGAGTACATGCCGGTGGCCCGGCCGGCCTCGTACCGCTCGTGCAGTTCGGGGTCGAGTTCGTCGTAGGGGATCGGTTCGATGCGCATGGCGCTCCTTCTTCTCGGGGCTACTGGTTCAGTTCGGGGAGAATCGTGTTGGGTAGGGCTGCGCGCAGTTCGGCCTGCGTCCACGGTCCGAGTGCGGGATCCTTCATGACCCGGGCGACCACGTCGGGCCGGGAGAAGACACCGACCGATCCGGCGATCGCCTCGAAGATCTTGCCGGTGACCGCGCCGGCCTCGTCGGAGGCGAGGAACACCACGATCGGTGGCACGAACTCTGCGCCGAGCGCCTCAGGTGCCGGAGGGCCGGCAACGAGGGCGATGCCCGCAGCGGTGATCTTCTCCATCCACGCGATGCCGTTGACCGCGCGGTGCTCGGTGAGTGCACCCGGAGCGATCGCGTTGACCGTGATGCCGAGGTGACGGAACTCCTCGGCGAGATCGTAAGTCATCGAGGTGATGCCGCCCTTGACCGCAGCGTAGGCGGCATAGCCGACGCCGGAGTACCAGGCGCTGGAGGTGGTGTTGATCACACGACCCGAGCCCTGCAGCACCATCTGCGGCAGGGCGTGCTTGCACATGTGGAACGTGCCGAACAGGTGCACCGCCACGTCGGCGGCGAAGTCCTGCGGGGTCATGGTCGTGAACGGGCCGTCGCGGAAGACGCTGGCGTTGTTGACCAGGATGTCGAGTCGGCCGAACGCGTCGATGGCCGAAGCGACGATGCGGCCCGCACCGTCGAAGTCGGCGACCGAGTCCGCGTTGGCGACGGCCGTGCCGCCGAGCGCCGTGATCTCGGCGACGACGCGCTCGGCATGTTCGGCCGAGCCGCCGGTGCCGTCGAGGTCGACGCCGAGGTCGTTGACGACGACCTCGGCACCTGCGGCCGCCAGCGCGAGCGCATGCTCGCGTCCGATGCCTCCACCGGCGCCGGTGACGATCGCGACCCTGCCGGTCAGCGGGCCCGTCAATGCACTGGTCATGCCGGCCCCGCCTCGTCCGGGCCCAAGCGATCGGTACGCAGCGCGTTGCGGAGCGACGCGTACGCTGCACCCCCGGCGTTGTCGCGGCTGGGGGCGGCAGCCAGAACGGCGGGCAGTTGCTCGGCGATCTCGGCGATCGTCCACCGCCGTCCGATCTCCAGTGTGCCGCCGATCGTCCAGCCCTCGAAGTGGCCGACCACGCCGCCGCGGGCATGGAACACCTCGCCGGTGATCGGGCAGTCGGCAGTCGCCAGATACCCGACGATCGGGCTGATGTTGCCCGGGTGCCACTGGTCGAACTCGCTGGGGTCGTCCGGGGCACGCATGAAGCGGGCGACGACGTCGTCGGTGCCTTCGCCCGACGTAGGTGTGCGCGCCGCCGGAGCGACCGCGTTCACGCGGATGCCGCTCCCGCGGAGTTCCAGAGCGGCGATCACGGTGAACGCCGCAGCACCGGCCTTCGCCGCACCGTAGGCGGAGGACTCGGGATTGCCGAACAGGCCGGCGCCGGACGTGGTGTTGATCACGGAGGCCTTCACCTCGTGGCTTGCGTCGCGTCGTCCGAGCCAGTAGTCGACGGCTGCCCGCGTGCAGCAGAAGTTGCCTTTGAGGTTCACGCGGATCTGGTCGTCCCACTGCTGCTCGGTCATGTTCGACATGAGGGCCAATGGCCCACCGCCGGCGTTGTTCACCACGACATGGAGGTCGCCGAAGGCATCCACGGTCGCGCTGACGAAGCGGTGGGCGTCGTCCCAGCTCGAGACATCTCCGCCGACGGCGAGTGCCCGCCCGCCTGCGTCGACCAGTTCGGCGACGAGTGCCTCCGGTGCGTGCAGATCGACGGCCACGACCGATGCTCCCTCGCGGCTGAACAACCGCGCGTACTCGCGCCCGATGCCGCTGGCTGCGCCGGTGATGATCGCCACGCGCCCGTCAAGTGCCCCCACGGCCTGACCTCCTCGTCGGACGCCGACGCGCCGGACTATCGAGACCCTACACGGCGGGGGTGGCGATGGTGAGCGCGGCGCGGCCCTTGTGCTCGGTGCCGTCGCGCAGTTCGCGCATGTGCTGCTTGGTGAAGAACCACAGCGTGAAGCACAACACGATGCCGGCGCAGATCAGCACCGTGGTGGGTGCGCTGAACACGGTGGAGGACACGCCGGCGAGTACCGAGTTGATCGGGTAGACGCCGACCTGGAACACCGCCAGCAGGCCCATCACGCGACCGCGGTACTCGTCGTCGCTGGCAGCGACCAGCAGCGTGGTGACCAGTGTGGTGACCGTCATGAAGAACATGCCCCAGATGCCGAGGAACACCAGTGACAGCACGGTGATGCGCGACAGCGCGAACCCAATCAGTGACAACGACACCATCAGCGAACTGATGCCCAACATTGCCCGCCGCTGCCGCTCGGAGGCGAGCGACGTGGTGAGGACCGCGGCGGCGACCATTCCGAAACCGGGTGCCGCGGCGAGCAGGCCGTAAGTGGCGGCATTGCCGTGCAGCACGTCGGATGCCCAGATGGGCAGCATCGACGGGTGCATGTTCCAGAACGCGATGGTGCCCATCAGCATCATCAACAACATCACTGCGCGTTGGCGGCGGGCGTAGGCCACACCGAGCCGCAACTCGTGCAGCATGCTGTGCCCGGACGGTTCGGGACGCGGTGGACGGGCGCGTACGAACAGGCACGCGGCCGACACGGCGAGATAGCTCACCGCGTTCGCGTGGAACCCCCACGCAGGGCCGACCGTGGTGATCACGACGCCGAACATCGACGGGCCGATGATGCGGGTCGCGTTGATCATTCCGGCGTTGAGGGCGATCGCAGAGTGCAGGTCGTGCGTCGGCACCAGTGCCGGCACGAGGGCGGAAGCGGCGGGCTGCGTGAACGCCTGCCCGACACCGGTGGCGAGGACCAGCGCGAGCAGATTCGCCTTGGTGATGTGATGCGTCTGGATGAGCAGCGCCAGGGCCGTGGGCGGCAGCACCATCGCGATGTTGCCCCAGAACACGATCAGGCGGCGGTTGTAGCGATCGGCGATGACGCCGGCGACGGACGACAACAGCAGCGCCGGGAGCCACTGCGCCGCGAAGGAGAGGGTGACGAAGAAGTTCGAGCCGTGCAGCACCTTCTTGGCCACCCAGCCCACGCCGACGTACTGCCCCCAGAACCCCATCTGCGACACCATGTTGCCGATCGCGATGAGACGGAAGTCGCGGTGCTTGAGCGCGCCGAGCGGCCTGGCCTTGGGTTTCCTGGACACGTCAGGCATCGGCGGCGGCCGCCGCTGCGGGCGGGTGGTCGGTGCCGCGCTGGATGATCTGCATACTGCCGCCAGCGAAGAACACGAGATTGAACACCAGCATCGCGACACCGCACAGGTAGACGGTGCCGGGCGCAGTGAGCCATTCGGACAGCAGGCCGGCGAGCACCGAGTTGATCGGGAACACACCTGTCGCCACCATCGCGTAGAGCCCCATCACGCGGCCCCGGTATTGGTCGTCCGTGGCTGCAATGATCATCGTCATGATGATCGTCTGCAGCGTCATCCAGCACACGCCGAACATGCCGAGCGCAGCGACGGTGAGCCCCACGTGACGTGACCATGCGATGAGCAGTATCGAGGCCGTGCAGCCGAAGGAACCCACGCGCAGCGCCACTCGACGGTGGTGAGCGGCGGTGAGCATCGTCGTGAGTACGGCCGCGATGAGGAAGCCGATGCCGGGCCCGGACGACAGCAGGCCGTATGTCGAGGCACTGCCATGCAGCACATCGCGGGCGAAGATCGGCATCAGGGCCGAGTGCATCACCCAGAACCCCTCGAAGCCGATGAACAGCAGCAGTCGGGTGACCGCAGGATTGCGGCGTACGTAGTCGATGCCGGACCGAAGATCGGCGCCCACGCTGGTGTGTGGGCGCTGCACGCGTACGGGCCGAGCGCGCACGAACACACATGCGGCGGACACGGCGAAGAAGCTGATCGCATTGATGTGGAAACCCCACGCGACACCCCATGCGGCGATGATCCCTCCGGCAATGGTGGGGCCGATGACGCGCGTGGAGTTCGACATGCCAGCGTTCAGCGAGACGGCAGAGTGCAGGTCGTCCACTGGTACGAGGGCGGGCACGAACGCAGCGGTGGCCGGGCTGGTGAAGGCCTGGCCGGCACCGCCGAGCAACACCAACATGATCAGCGACCACAGTGCGATGTGATGCGTCATGATCAGCACACCGATCACGGCCGGCGGCAACACCATCGCCATGTTGCCCCACAGCACCAACTTGCGTCGGTCGTAACGATCGGCAGCAACGCCGGCGAATGAGCCGAGCAACAGTGCCGGCAGCCACTGTGCGCCGAATGCGACCGTGACGAGAAAGTCGGAGTTGGTGAGTTCGCGGGCCGTCCAGCCGACGGCGACGTACTGCCCCCAGAAACCTAACTGGGACACCATGTTGCCAACGGCGATCAGCCGGAAGTCGCGGTGCTTGAGCGCGCCGAGTGCGGAACCCTGCTGTGCGCCGCCACTCACGAGTTGGTCTGCGGTTCCTTCGGTAACCCGAGGATGTTCTCCGCCAGGATGTTGCGTTGGATCTCCGACGTACCGGCGTAGACGGTGCCGCTGCGGGCGTTCATCAGGAACACGTCGATCCACGAGTTCGAGCTGTTCGCCGCACCGGGTTCGTCGGCGCGGTAGTGCTTGTACGGGCGACGACCCTCACGCACGGTGGCCTCCGGGCCGAGGAGCTCCATCGCCAGGTCGGCGAGCACCTGGTGATACTCGCTCCAGAACAGCTTGGAGATACTGGCCTCGGGACCGAGCGCGCCGTCACGCAGCACGGCGGTGAGGATGCGGTAGCCGAGGAAGCGCATCATCTCGACCTTCATGTGGCACCAGGCCAGTCGGTCGCGGATGATCGGGTCGTTGATTCGGCCCTTGTCGCGCGCGAGTTGGATGACGCGCTCGAGTTCGGCCTTGAAGTAGATCGGGTTGGTGGCAGCCTCTTCGCCGCGCTCCAGGCCGAGCAGGCTGTTCGCCACCTTCCAGCCCTCGTTGACCGGGCCGACGACGTTCGCTACAGGAATGCGCACGTCGGTGAGGAACACCTCGCAGAACTCCTCGACGCCGGTGAGCGTGCGGATCGGGCGCACCTCCAGGCCCGGCGTGGGGATCGAGCAGAGCATGAACGTGATGCCGCGATGCTTGGCGGCGGTCTTGTCGGTGCGGGCCAACAGAAAGATGGCCGTCCCTTCCATACCCCGCGAGGTCCAGATCTTCTGGCCGTTCAGCACCCACTCGTCGCCGTCGAGTTCGGCCTTCAAGTGCACGCTGGCCAGGTCGCTGCCGGCCTCAGGCTCGCTGTAACCCTGCACCCACGTGTCCTCGCCAGAGAGGATGCGCGGCAGGTACTTCTGCTTCTGTTCCTCAGTGCCCCACTTCACCAGCGTGTTGCCGAGCATCTTGATATTCGTCGTGTCGACAGCGCGGTACTGCGGCACACGAGCGCGGGCCAGTTCCTCACCGAGCACGACCTGCTCGAGCTTGGTCAGTCCTTGGCCGCCGTACTCCTTGGGCCAGGTGATGCCGAGGAAGCCGTTCTTGGCCATCACATCGCGCCAGCGGTCGGCCCACTCTTCGGCCTCATCGCCGGCGAGCGCGCCAAGACCCTGCCAATCGGCGGGCAGGTTGGCGGCCAAGAACGCCCGCACCTTGGCGCGGTAGGCCTCAGCCTCGGGGGAGTAGCTGAGATCCATGGTGGGTCAGAGCATGCCGATCTTCGGTACGTGCCGCGAGTTCATCAACTCGTTGCCGATCTCACGCTCGAGACTGCGCCAGTCGCCCAGCAACCGGTCGAGCACATACGTGCGGCGAAGGTAGTGGTGGAACTCGTGTTCCCAGGTGAAACCGATCGCGCCGTAGCACTGCTGCGCCTGGGTGCACGCCGTCTCGGCTGCCTGCCCGGCGACGGCCTTGGCCACGAGTGCCGACCATTCGTCACCGCTGTGGCCAGCGTGCTCGGCGAGACGGGCAGCGCCGACGACCAGCACATGCGCGGTGGCGATGCGGTGTTGCAGCGCCTGGAAGGTGCCGATCGGCTTGCCGTACTGAATGCGTTCGCCGGTGTACTGCGCCGCCGAGTCGGTGACGTGCTGGGCGATGCCGACCAGTTCGCAGGCCAAAAGCCAGCGACCATGGGTGACCATCGCGCTCCAGGCGATCGACGCGGTGGCACCCTCGATGCACTGCACCTGCGACGCCGGCACGGTGCCGGTGAGCCGGAACTGGGCTAGTTCCCCGTCGGTAGTGGTGAGACGCGTGCACGTGAGGGCGCTGCCAACGACCACCGCGAGATGCTCGCCATCGACTCGCACCACGACGGGGTTGTCGGACGGCGGCGTGAACACCACGGCGTCGACCGTGAGCGAACCGTCGGTGAGCGACGACGGGCCGAACGGCGATTCCATGCCGACCGTCGCAGTGGTCAGCTGTGGGTCGCCGAGCGCGTCGGCCAAGGCAGCCGCGAGGCGCGGGCCGAGCGCATCGGCCGAGGACACCGTGTCGCCCTTCAGGGTGAACAGGGTGTGCAGCGCGGTGACCGGGTCGTCGGCCACGACCTCGTCCCAACCAAGTTCGCCAAGGCGGTCGGCGAGCGGCACATTCGTCGCTTCCGTCAGCACGTGGCGAAGGCTGGTGCGCAGCATGTCGAGGGTGTCGTTGTCCATCATGGTGTCAGTCGTTCCTGCGTCGTTCAGTCGCGGGGCATGCCCAGCACGCGCTGGGCGACGAGAGTGCGTTGGATCTCCTGCGAGCCGCCGTAGATCGGGGCCGCACGGCTGAAGAGGTACTCGTGGCGCAGCCACTGCAGCGTGTCGTCGACCTCGAAACGCGGCCCGAGGTACGCGCGGATGGCGTCCCATGTGGCCAGCTCGGCATCGATCAGCAGCAACTTGTCGACCGAGACTTCCGGCCCCAACTGCTCCTCACGGGCGAGTCGCTCGACGGTCTGCTTGGTGGTGAGTCGCAGCGCCGCGGCCAGTGCGTAGGCGTGACCCAGCTGTTGGGCGAACTCCGGATTCGGTGTGCCCAGCTCGACTGCCTGCTGCAAACGCTGATGGAAGCGACCCTGCTGCAGCCAACCCCACGCGCCACGTTCCCACTGGAGCATGTACATCGCGATCGCCCAACCCTGGCCGAGCGTGCCGATGACACGGTCGGCGGGAACCCACGCGTTGTCGAGGAAGATCTCCGAGAAGTGGTTCTCTCCGTCCTCGGCGCGGATCGGCCGTACTTCGATACCGGGCTGGTCGAGATCGACCAACACCATCGTCAACCCCTTGTGTCCGGGGCCGCCCGAGCGGGCCAGCAGCACGGAACGCTGCGACAGATGGCCGAACGTGCTCCACACCTTCTGGCCGCTGAGCCGGAAGCCGTCACCGTCGGGTTCCATCTTCGTGCGCAGCGATGCCAGGTCGCTGCCGGCATCGGGTTCGCTGAACGCCTGCGCCCACTTGTCGTCGCCACGTAGCAGGCCGGGCAGCAGCGCATCCGAGAGGTGCGGGGCGAACACCAACAGCACGGGTACCAGGATCTCGAGTGTGGTGAACGGCTCGGGGATCGGTATGTCGAGGTTCCAGAGGGTCTGGAACATCGCCGCGCGGAACCGAGGGTCGCCGCCGAGTCCGCCGGCGCTCTCGGGCCAGCCCAGCCGTGACCAACCGGTGTCGAACAGCAGCGCCTGCAGGCCGGTGAGGTGCGCAGCGCTGTCTTCCAGGCTGTGCGGGCGGTAGCCGAGATAGGGCGTGGCCCGCTCGTCGGTGGACAGGAATGCTTCGAGCGCAGCGGCATAGGCGGTGGGCGACTCGAACATCTCGGACGAGAGCTGGCTGGCCGGGTTGGTGTCGGGAGCGACGGTCATCTGCTGATGTACTCCGCAGCGAAGGCTTCGAGGAAGTGTTGGGCGAGAGGCGCGTTGCCGATCGGGCCGGGAATGACCACCCATGTTGCGCCGAGCTCGCGGATCTGGGCGAACTGCTCGCGGTGTTTGTTCGAATCAACCTGCGGCTCGAACACCGACTGGTCGAGGTACGGCACGACGAGGTCGAGCGAGGCGAAGCGATCGCCGGCGTACTCCTTCAGCAACTCGAGGCGCTCGCTGATCGCGTCGATACTGGCGAGCTGCGGGCTGCGGGTGGTCTTGGCCAGCGCTTCGTCACCGAGCAGCGGCATCCAACCTTGTGCGCGCTCGCCGACGCGGCGCAACGTGAGCTTGGCATTGCCGCCGATCCAGATCGGGATCGGTCGCTGCACCGGGGCGGGTCGGGCGATCACGTCGCGTGCGCTGAAATGGGTGCCCTCGTAGCTGAACGGCTCGCCGCTCCAGTGGAGGGGCAGCACATCGAGTGCCTCGTCGAACAGCGTGTTGCGTTCTTCGATGTCCACGCCGAGCGCGCGGTACTCACCCTTCAAGTAACCGGTGCCGGTACCCAGGATCATGCGGCCATTGGAGATCAGGTCGACCGTGGCTGCCGACTTCGCCAGCATCAGCGGGTTGCGGTAGGGCACGACGGTGAGGTACGTGAGCAACTTGATGCGGTTGGTGACGGCCGCGGCGGCGCCCAACGCCACGAACGGGTCGAGCGTCTGGTGGCCGCCGGCATCAAGCCACTTGGCGCCAGGGGCCGGGTGTTCGGTGAAGGAGATGCCGTTCCAGCCGGCGTCCTCACAGGTCTTGGCGACGTCGGTGACCGGGCCGGCGTCGAGCATGCTGCCGTTGGTCCCGTGGAAATCCGGGTACTGGAACATGAACTGCATGGGATCTCCCTATGGACGTGGCGGCCGTCGAACTGTAGTCGACACATCTGTCAAGTTCTATTTGCGGGGTTCCGAACGAGGCATCACTCGACGATAGAGCGCACTGCTCTCCTCGTTGGCCTTCGCGGGGAACTCTGTGGGTTCCCCGTGCTGCAACAACTCGTCGTGATCGCGAACATCTTCCATCGTGAGTGCGTCTCGAACGAAGCCGTGGTTGAGACCCATCACATAGCGGGCGACGCGGCCGGCCGCCACGCTGAGCACCTGACCGTTCATCGCGCATTCTTCGTGCGCCAGCCACGCGACGGCGGGGGAGACGAGTGCGACATCGAGGCGTCTCGACCAGGCATCGCCCTCGCCGCTCTTCCAAGCCGGTGGTGCAACTCGGGAGGTGCGGGCCATTGCTGTAAAGGCGATCGGGCCGATGGCGTTCACATGGATGCCCAGCGGCGCGGCCTCCAACGACAGGCTGCGGGTGAAACCCCACAGGCCGGCCTTTGCCGACGCATAGCCTGTGCTGCCGCCGATACCGAGCAGACCGGAGTTCGACGAGGTGTGCACCACCCGTCCGTAGCCCTGGGCCACCATTGGTTTCCACGCCGCGTGTGTCACGAGGAACGAGGCGCGCAGGTTCACCGCGTAGGCCCGGTCGAAGATCTCCGGTGTCATGTCCGCAAAGTCGGTGGGCTGCAGCAGACCGGCATTGTTGATCACGATGTCGATGCGTCCCCACGCATCGAGGGCGGTCTGTACGAGGCCGGTGGCACCGTCGGGCTGTGAGATGTCGGCTGCATGAGCGATGGCGGTTCCACCGGCGGCAGTGATCTCCGCCGCCACGCCCTGCGCCGCGTCGGCATGGAGGTCGTTGACCACGACGTTTGCGCCGCGAGACGCCAGCAGCATCGCGTGCGAACGGCCGAGGCCCGCTCCGGCACCAGTGACCACTGCCGTGCGACCGTCGAAGCGCAGTTCGCCGGTCATGCGTCGCGCTGTTCGAGGTAGTGCATCACGTCCATCGGCAGCGTGTTGTCGTAGCCGGATCCGGGCCAGTTGAACCAACCCGACGACGTGAACGTGCCGCCATCCGGATGCAGTGTGCTGCCGGTGATGTACTTCGACAGGCCCGATGCCAGGAACACCACCACGTCGGAGATGTCGGTCATCGTGCCCGCGCGGCCCATCGGGATGGCCACCTGCTGGCCAAGCGGGTAGTTCATCGAGTTTTCCACGCCGGCGCTGATCTTCTTCATCCCCGGGGTGGGGGCGAGGTCGGGCGCCACGCAGTTCACGCGAATGCCGTCGGCGGCCAGTTCCAACGAGAGCGAGCGGCTGAACTGCGCTACGGCGGCCTTGGCTGCGGAGTACACGGCGAAGTTCGGTGCGCCGCGGTAGCCCTCGATGGTGGTGATGTTGATGATGCTGCCACCGCGGCCGCCGGCCTTGATCGCCGGGATGGAGCGCGAGGTGGCGTGCAGTACATGCATCAGGTTGGTGCGCAAGAGTGTGTCCCAGGCCTTGGGAGTACTGCCTTCGAACGGCGCCTTGAACGTGCCGCCGACGACGTTCACGAGGATGTCGAGGCGGGCCCAACGCTCGGTTACGGCAGCGAACAACGTGTCCAGCACCTCCGGTTCGCGAGCGTCGCCGACGTGGACGATGAAGTCCGCTCCGCGCCGTGTGAGTTCGGCGGTGAGCGTGTCGATCGCTTCGGTGTCGCGGTCGACGACGGCCACTTTGCAGCCGTTGGCCTGCAGGTCGAGGGTCATCATTTCGCCCAGGCCGCCTGCGCCCCCCGTGAGGACCGCAACGCGGCCGTCGAGATCGCTACGTTCGGCCCACCAGTTCGCGGCGCTCATCGGAACTGCTCCACGAGGACGCGCTTGAGGATTTTCAATGTTGGGTTACGTGGCAGCACGTCGATGACCTCCAGCTGCTCGGGGATTTTTTGTGTCATCAAGCCTGCGGCTCGGCAGTGCTCGGACATCTCTTGGAAGGTGATCGGCGCAGCGCCAGGTGCGGTCTCGATGACTGCGCACACGCGCTCGCCGCGGGCATCGTCGGGAAGGCCGATGACCGCGATGGCACCCACGGCGGGATGCGACATGAGGACATCTTCGATCTCACGCGGGCTGATGTTCTCGCCCTTGCGGATGATCAGTTCCTTCGTGCGGCCGGTGAGCACGATGTGCCCGTCAGCGCGCAGGTGGCCTCGGTCGCCGGTGCGGAAGAACCCATCGGGGCGGAAGGCTTCAGCGTCGGCACCCTCGTTGAGATACCCCTTGAACAGCATCGGGCCACGCACGCAGATATCGCCGTCGACTCCGGCGGGCACCGGCTGCTCGAACTCGTCGACGATGAGAATTTCGCAGCCCTCCACCGGTGCGCCGTCAGTGTTGGCGAGCTGTTCGTCGGTGTCGTCGGCTGACCCGTTGGCGATCATCGGGCACTCGGTCATGCCGTACCCGTGGCGGATGCGAACGCCGCGAGTCTGCTCGAGCATGCGCCAGAACAGTTCCGGCGGTTTCGGTGCGCCGCCCCCGGTGAACTGCCGCAGGTGCGGCAGTGTGAGCCGGTCGGGGTGCTCGGCCTGGTCGTTGATCAGTGCGAGGTAGTGGGCGGTGCCACCACCGAACACGGTGACGCCGTAGTCGGCGAACAGCGGGAAACTGGCAGCCGGGGTGAACTGCTCGACGGAGACAGTGGCCATCCCGTTGCGCATCGCCATCACCAGATGGTCGGCGCCGCCGATGTGAGCGTAGGGATATGCCAGCGCAGCGATGTCGTCCAGACCGGGCTGCAACATCTTGGCGATACCGGTGCCAGCGGAGATCAGCGAACCATCGCTGTGGCGCACGGCCTTCGGTTCACTGGTGGTGCCCGAGGTGCTGTACAGCCACTTCACGATGTCGGGGTCGGCGGGTGCTGCCGGCAGGGTGGCAGGGTCGCCGTCAGGAAGACCTTCGTCGGTGAGCATGATGTCGAACGTGGGGCGGCCGTTCGCCATCGCTCTGGCCTGCAGCAGCGCAGCCATCTCGGCATAGTCGAAGCCCTTCCACACACCCGGTACGAGCAACAGGTTGGTCCGTGCGATTCGCAGCAGCGCGCCAACTTCGCGCTCGCGGTAGAGCGCGATGATCGGGTTCTGTACTGCGCCGATGCGGGAGAGCGCGAGCGAGATGATCACCGTCTCGATGCGTGTGGGGAGTTGCCAGGACACGACGGTGCGCTCGTCGACGCCCATTGCGTGGAAGCCCGCGGCCACGCGTTCCGCCCAGGCCAAACTCTCGGCGCACGTGAACCGGCGCCCGTGTTCGTCGCCGAACATGAACGCGTCCGGTGTGCGTCGCACCCGATCGGCGAACAGTGCCCACATCGTGTCTCCCGCGGCAAAGCGTCCGTGTTCCCCCATGGCGTACATTCTGACACGGGCGTCAGAGGGGCGCCGTTTCGAGGGGGTTGGGGCAATGGATCTTCGCGTCGATGACAAGGCGTATCTCATCGCCGGTGGCACGGGCGGTATGGGCTTGGCAGGAGCGTTGGCGCTCGCCGCCGACGGCGCGTCGCTGACGGTGGTCGGTCGCGATCACGCGCGCGCTGACGACGCCGCGCAGCAACTGCTGGCAGCTGGGGCGACAGCGGCGCAGGCCGCGATCTTCGACGTGTCGGCACCGTGCGGCGCGGCCGGCGCCGTGGCCCAGGCTGTTGAGACGTTTGGTCGGCTGGATGGTGTGGCGGTCACCACCGGGCTCATCGGCCACGAACACTTCGACATCTCCGATTCGCGCTGGGTGGAAGTGCTGACCGATGTGCTGCTGGGCACCACCCGCACGGTCGAGGCGGCCCTGCCCCACCTCATCGAGGCGAAGGGCACTGTCGTCACCACTTCGGCGTTCTCCATCCGTGGGCCCGAGATCGCCCGTCTGCCGTACACCTCGATGAAGGCTGCGGTCGCGGCCTTCACCAAGGGCATCGCCCGTCACTACGGCAAACAGGGTGTGCGCGCCAACTGCATCGCCCCGGGCGCAATCGAGACGTCGGCGCTCACGGAACTCCGCAAGGTGGTGTCGCAGGCCAAGGGCATCCCGTACGAGGAAGCGCTCGAGCGGGTGATGGTGGAGGAGTGGCACCTCGACATCGCACTGGGCCGCCCGGGCAAGCCCGAGGAGGTCGGCGACCTCATCGCGTTCCTGCTGTCACCTCGCGCCGGCTACCTCACCGGTGCCTTGATCAACATCGACGGCGGCACCACCTTCTGAATCAGGCGGCCGCAATCGCGCCACCTCGGCGTTCTTGTCCCACATTGGCCTCGGGAGCCCGAGGTGTCTGTGGGACCAGAGCCGGGTGGAGTTAGCTGGGGTCAGGGGGCGATGTGGTCCCAGTGCAGCAGCGTGACGGGGTCGTACTGACCGTTCGGGACTCGCTTCTGCTGGCGACGCGCTCGCCGGGGATGCGTGGCGCGAGCAGCGCCCCTCAGCGCCCGGCGCTCGATAGGGAGAGCGAGTACGTCCAGCAGCCTGGTGAGTGCCACCTTGGGTGTCTCGGTGAGCTCCGCATAGGTCTGGTTCAACAGTTGCAGTTCGCTCCAGGCGGCGATGTTCGCCTCGTTCTCGCGCCAGAGCAGCGACTCGTGCAGGCCATCGGGTGCAAGATCGAACTTGCGGCACATCGAACGCTCGACGTCGGGCTGGGCCCTCGTGGTGGTGAGTGCAACTGCAGCGCCGCGACGCACAATCGTTCCCCAGGCTGCCTCGTCGTCGAACTCGCGAAACCCGGTGGCCAGGTGGTGGCACTTCGTGACGGCGATCCCTGGCTCATTGGCCACCTCAGCGGCTGCCGCTTCGGCATCGTCGGGGAGGATGTATCCGATGCGCCGGCCGCGCCCGCTGCGTTCCAGGTACTCGCCGAGCAGGTTGTACTGCAGGGTGCTGCCGGATCGATAGCCGCCGGCAACCAACACAATGAGTCCCATAAGCCCCCAGTTTAGCTGGGGTCGACCAGGATCTTGATGTGTTGGTCGCCGTGGTGGAGCAACTCCTCCAGACCATCGTCGACGAGGCGTTCCAGCGGGATGTGGTCGCTGATCATCGTCGCCGTATCGAACCCTCCGCCGGCCAGCATCGCCAGCGTGGCCGGGAAGTCGGTCTCGGGTTCGTAGGTCATCGAGTAGCGAATGTCGATCTCGTTGACCATCGCTCGGCCCATGTCGACGCGGGCCTGTTCCTGCCAGCCGGCGACGCTGACGATCGTGCCCCGCGGGCGTACGAGTGCGATGCCTTGGTTGAACGCGACGCTGGAGGCGGTGGTGTCGAACACGATGTCGACACCTGGGCGGGTGAGGTCGCGGACGGCTGCGCGTAGGTCGCCGCTGACGGGGTCGACCACTGCGGTGGCGCCCAAGGTGGCGGCCGCAGCGCGGCGGGCAGGGGAGAGGTCGCTGACGATCGTGGCCTGCGCGCCGCCGGCGCGCACGGCCTGCAGCACGCCAAGGCCGATGGGGCCGGCCCCCAACACGAGCACGGTGGCGCCCAGTGTGGACGGTCCGCGACGCACGGCGTGCATGGCGACGGCCATCGGCTCGGCGAGCGCGGCCTCGATCACCCCGAGGCCAGCGGGTAGGGGATAGCACGAGCGGCGCGAGACGGCGACGAATGGCGCCAGGCCACCGTGCAGCGGCAGGCGGTAGCCGCCGTACAGGGCGAGCTTGCGGCACATCTGCGGCCACGCGTGATGGCAGCTGTAGCACGAGCCGCACCACTCCATCGGGGCGACCGCGACCGCGGTGCCGACGGCGAGATCGGTGACACCTTCGCCCACCTCGCGTACGGTGCCAGCGAACTCGTGGCCCAGCACCACACCGGGTACGTGCATCGAGGCGCCACCGGTGTCGCTGCCCACGTACGTGTGCAGATCGCTGCCGCAGATGCCATTTCTGGAGACCGCCACCAGCACTTCCCCGGGGCCGGGCTCGGGCGTAGCGATCTCCTCGATGCGGATGTCCTTCGCTCCGTACCAGACGGCCGCTTTCATCGGGCCCCTCCAAGCGCAGCGCTCAGCCGGTCACGGTGTTCCGGCGCCGCCACCGCGACCAGACGTCGGCCGCGTTCGGCGTCGTCGACACCGCGTAGGTCGGCGATGCCGTGTTCGGTGATGACCAGGCCGATGTCGCTGCGCTGAGTGGAGACGACCTCCACCGTGGGAACGATCGTGCTGTCGCCCTTGGCGCTGGTGGAGCGCACCGACACGATTGACATACCCCCGACCGAACGTGACGCGGCCACACAGAAGTCGGCATGGCCGCCGACCGAGGTGATGACCTTGCCGTTCACACGCTCGAGGTTGATCGCGCCGTCGAGGCCGATCTGCAAGGCCGTGTTGCAGCCGACGAAGCGCGGGATCGCCGCGACCTGCGTGAGGTCGTGTGTGCGCGAGATACTGCACAGATCCAGCAATCCGGCCGCTGCCAGTCGGCGCACCGGATCGCCGCCCCACGTGTAGGCCGTGACCGCGGGCGCCTTCAGCAGGTTGCGATCGGCCAGCGTGGCCATGGCATCGGTGACCAGGCCCGACCAGATGCGCACCGGTTCGGTGAGCGAGTTGGCGATCGCCTCGCCGATGCCGCCGGGCCCGAACTGCAGCGTTGCGTCGTGCGGCAGCAGCGACACCACGTGGGCGCCGATCTGGGCGTCGATCGCGTCGCCGGGCCGCTGCGCCGCGGGTGCTTCCGGCGGTGCTGGCGGACGCGGGACCGTGGCGACGATGTTGCCGACAATCAGCGGCGCGCCGAGGTCTTCGCCGTCCTCATCGACCTCCACCACGACCTGCTTCGCCACGAGAGCAAGCGAGTCCGCGTATCCCACCGACGACGTGAATGCGTACCCGTCGCCGCGGCGGACGCCGGTGACCACGCCGACATCGGGTTGCCAGTTGCCGATGAACGCAGGCACGGCCGACAGGCGCATCGGTAGCGCCTGGAAGCGGCCTTCAGCGACGGCGCGCGTCATTGCGAATCCGGCCATGTACGTGCGGCCGGTCAACGTCGGGTTGGCCAGCCACTCGGGCCGGTCGATCATCCACCCCAGGAACAGCTCGAACTGGCCGGTGTGCCCGATCAGCTCGGCGATGTCGACGGGGTTGCTGCGCGGTCCCAGTGGACCGTCGGCATAGGCGATGCGCATGGACGAGTCAGTACTTCTGACCGTCGGTGGTCGTCCAGTTGACGGCCTTGTTGGCACCGAACTTCGACATCACCCACGGCGGCAAGCGGGTGGGCATCGGCAGTGGCACCATCGTCGCGCCCCGGGCGGCGAGCAGATCGTCGAACACCTGCTGATCACCGGTGAACGGTGAGCCTTCGCCGGCGATGAAGCCGTACAGCTCGCACCCCTCGGGGCCGGCCTCCCACGGGCCGAACGTGTCGCCCCACTCCAGCATGATGTGCGTACCAGCGGTGCACACGATGTCGCCGCAGCGGATGCTGCCCTTGAGGATCAGGTTGATGTGGTCACCGGTGTGGCCGTGGTGGTTGCTCAGCGCGCCCGGGTCCCACTTGTTCCAGAACGCGAAGTAGCGCGGCGACATCTCGATCCACTTCTCCCAGATCGAGGCCGTGTGCCCGTCGGCGAACTGGTAGCGCAGCATCTCCTCTACCGGTACGTCGTCGAGATGCTTGATCCGCGGACCACCTTGCATATCTTCCCCCTGGTTCATCAGTACTGCGTCGTGCGACAGGGCGGAGCGTAGTGTGAGCGGGTGAGCAGACTGGAAGATGTGGCCGAGCGCGACGAGTGGCGCTGCTGGATCTGCGACGAACCGGTTGACCCGCGTATGTCGGTGAACGATCAGCGTGGTCCCAGCGTCGATCAGGTGATCACCAAGGCGAAAAGCAAGAGCAAGGGCGCTGCCGAGGAACGGCTTGCCCACCGCGGTTGCAACACACGCAAGGGTGCCGTTGCGGCCGTCGCCCAGTGGCCCGATCACCTGTTCATCGCCGACCCGGCGCCGATCATCGAGACGGTGGAGTCATTGCGCCGCAAGGGCGGCCGCTCGGTCGTGGGCCGTTCGCCGTCGCGATCGGATGCCGACGCAGTGGCCGCATGGCTCGCTGATCGCGTATCGCGGCTGGCGCGCGACATGGAGCTACGCGTGACGGTGGAAGCCGGTGGCGGTCAGTTCATGGTGGTGTTGCACGCCTGACGGCGAGCGGGCCTACGGCGCCCAGACCACCGGTGTCCAGCGCAACAGATCCTTGGTGGTCGCATCAGCAGCGACGCTGGCGCCGACGACTTCAAAGCGCATCAGGTGGCCGCCGCCGACGGGTGTGCGCTCGACAAGGGTGTGGCGAAACTCGAGCATTTCGCCCTCGAACGCCGGGGCGAGGTGGTCGCAACCATCCCACGCGACGATCGTGGCCAAACCGGGCAGCAGACGGGTGAGGCTGGCCTGCGCCAGACCCTGCACGTGACCGCCGTAGACGAGACGACGACCGCCGGGTCCCAACGTGTGGTCGCGGTGCACGGCGGCCTGGTTGAACGTCATGCGCGCGAACGGTGCCGCGAGGTCGATGTGGTCGCGGAGCGGGTCGGTGCGGGTTTCGCCCTCGGGCCATTCGGTGCCGGGCAGGCCCGACAGCTCCCAGTTCGGCACGAGGCCGACGAGATCGGCCAGGGGAGTGGGGTCGGAAGGCCCGGGAATGTCGCTGGCATGCCCGGGCGAGATCGTTCCGGCGACGAGTGCGCACCGCTCGTACTGGGCGACGATGCCGTCCTCGCTGCGGGTCTCGATGCCGAGCCACACCTTGCCGCGGTGCTGGCCGTCCTTGGCCGCAGCGTCGCGCAGACCGAGCACGGTGGCCACGGTGGTGAGCGTTTGGCCGATCTCCACCGGGCGCAGGACGCGCACCGAGCGGTAGTACAGGTTGGCGATGGCGCGACGGGTGGCGTTGGTGGTCTGGCCGATGGACACCTGCATCACCAGGCCGGGGTTGGCCAGCGAACCCGTGCCGTGTGCCGTGCCGCGTCCAGTTCCGTAGGCGGCGGCGCGGTAGGCGGGCACATCGGCGGCGAAGCGGTGCTGGTCGCCGGTGACGGCGCGGTACAGCGCGTTGTCCGCTTCGGTGAGCGTGAGCGGCGGGAGGGCCGGGATCGTGCCACCGATCTCGAAGTCCTCAAACAGGGGGCCGCGTTCGTGGAGTGGTCTCATGGCTCCAATACTGGCGCGCCTGGTACCGTCTGACACACCTGTCACGAAGGGGAATTGTCATGGCGCACGATCGCGAACTGCCGACGGTGGAGGACGAGACCCGTCCCTACTGGAAGGCCGCGGCCGATGGGAAGCTGCTGATCAAGCAGTGCAACGCATGCGACGCAGTGCATCACTACCCCCGTCCGTTCTGCCCCACGTGCTGGAGCGAGGACGTGGTGTGGAAGGAATGCAGCGGCAAGGGCACGGTGTACACGTACTCCACGATCTTCCGCAACGACCTGCCGCCGTTCGATGCGTGGGGCGCGTACATCGCCGCCGTCGTGCAGCTCGAGGAAGGCCCGCGGCTGATGACCAACATCGTCGACTGCCCGCCCGCCGAGTGCTTCGTCGACATGCCCGTCGTGGTGGACTTCCGTCCGCTCACCGACGACATCGCGGCCCCGATCTTCCGTCGGGCCTAAGTCGGTGGCGATCGACCTCACCGCGCCGGTCACGCAACCGGGCAACTGCCACCGCATTGCGTTCGCAGTGCACGACCTTCCCGCTGCGGTGCGCTGGTTCGAGGACGTGCTGGGCGCTGTGATGCTGCCGATTCCACAGCAAGCCGATGGTGCCGTGGAGTCCGAGGCCGACGGCGGCCAGATCGCGGTGATGTGGTTGCAGAGTGTGCCGATCGTGCTGCTGGGTTCCACGCAGACCGACGGGGTGATCGGTCGCTATCTCGCGGCGAACGGGCCCAGCGTGCAGTCGTTGGCGTGGGAGATCCCCGACATGTGGCGCACCGAGAACCTGCTGCGCGCCAACGGGTGCAAGATCGTCGGCGTGGAGATCGAGGGTCGGCACTTCTTCGTGCACCCGAAGCACACCGAGGGCATGTTGCTGGAGTACACCGACGACGTGCTGCCGGGCGATCCGCGACGCGGCAATGGGGTGACGCCACGCCAGGGCTCGGTCGCAGTGTCGTCCGTGGTGCGGGTGAACACGGTGGTGCCGGATCTGGACGCTGCAGTGGCGGCGCTGCGCTACACGTTCGACGGCGTGGTGTCGGCTGCGGCCGAGAGCGCAGTTGACGGCGCGGTTGACGGCGCGGTCGACGTGTCGATCGGCGATTTCGTCGTGCGACTGACTGCCGTCGGCGGGCCGTTGGATGCGCCGCAGGGCAGCACTCGTTTCCACTCCGTCACGCTGGCCGTGCCCGACTTCGCCGCGTTGCCCGCGCAGTTGGCGGCGGCCGGAATCGGCGTCGCCTCCGCAGACGACCGTTCGCTGTGGGTCGAGCCGGCGACCGCGCTGGGGCTTCGGCTCCAGTTCGTCGCGTCGTGAGCGCGCCCGCCGCCGAACTCAGCGAGTTCCTGTGCGAAGCGGTCCCGCGGTTCCGGTTACTCGGCGCCACGCCGGGCACATGGGACGAGAAGATGGCGTGGCAGCGGATCCTCGGTGAGGGCGGCTGGGTGGCGCCATCGTGGCCGGTCGAGCACGGTGGGCGTGGGCTCTCCACCGCCGATCGCATCGAATGCGAGTTGGTGATGGCCGCATCGGGTACGCCGATGATCGCGTCCACGCTCGGTGTCAAGAACGTCGGGCCGACGCTGGCCGCGTGGGGCACCGACGAGCAGAAGGCGCACCTGCCGCGCATCTTGTCCGGCGACGAGATCTGGTGCCAGGGGTTCAGCGAGCCGGATGCCGGCAGCGACCTCGCCAGCCTGCGCACACGGGCCGTCGTCGACGGTGACGACTTCGTGATCGACGGTGAGAAGGTGTGGACGTCTGCCGGGTTGCGCGCCACGCACTGCCAGTTGCTGGTGCGCACCGACCCGACTGCCGCCAAACATCGCGGTATCTCGGCGCTGCTCGTGCCGCTGCACTTGCCGGGTATCGAGCGTCGCCCGATCCGTCAGTTGAACGGCGAGTCGGAGTTCGCCTCGATGCACTTCGACGGTGTGCGCGTGCCGTGTTCGGCCCTGCTGGGGCCGTTGCACGATGGGTGGAACGTCACCACTTCCACGCTCGCCCACGAGCGCGCCGGTATCGCGATGTTCGCCCAGCGACACGAGGCCGAAGTGCTGGCGCTGGTGGCGTCGCTGGCCAGCTCGTCGTTGTCGGCAGTCGAGCGGCAACTGCTCATACGGCGCTACATCGATGGGCGGCTGATCGGCCTGGTGGGGCGCAAGATCCTCTCCACGCTGGTGCAAGGCGGTACACCCGGGCCGGAGCAGCAGCTGATCAAGCTGGCCTGGAGTGTGGGTGAGGCCCGCCTCGCCGAGGCCCGAGCCGTGCTGGCCGGACCGGCGTTGATGGCCGGTGGAGCACCCGATGAGGAGGCGGCGCTGTTGCGCTCTCGTGCCTCCACCATCGCAGCGGGGACGACGGAAGTAATGAAGAACCTGATCGCTGAACGAGTGCTGGGCCTGCCGCGCGAGTAGGACTCAGCCGCGTCCGAGGATCATCGGGCAGCTGCTATGGAACCATCCGACCGGACTGGTCACTCCTCGACGGACTCACCCCACCCGAAGATCTGATGAGCTGCTATTTGTCGTAGCGGGCCGCCAGCATTTCGCTGATGAGTTGCTCGTTCTCCGTGACGAACTCGGCCTCGAGAGCCATGCGTAGCGTGGCCTCCCTCATGATGTAGCCGACGCTGTCGAGGCACGAGGCGTATGTGACAGCGGCGGCTCGTTCCGTTTCTGTCACCGGCAACGCCGGATCGATCACGTTGTACCTTTCGAGGACCGCAGCCGGTGTGTCACCCTCGTAGCCAGCGTTGGATACGCACGATCGCCAATCTTTGTTGATCGCTGCCAGATCCGCGCCGGCGCTGTAGCGCGCCTCGAAGTCATAGAGCTGCTCGTAGAACTTCTTTTGCAGGGCGACGTACTCATCGCTTTGCGTGGCGTGGTAGGCAGGCGATGCGACCGTGCATCGCTGTAGAGTCGCGAAATATTCGGCGGACTCGGTCGTCTGTGTTTGGGAATCATCTGCTGAGGGAGTGATCAATGATCGAAATCCATCTGACCGTGCATTGTCGAGCGACAGTGGTGTCACCCGCGGAGATCGGTCCTCATTGAGATTATTGAGCGACGGCCGAGAAGCGTTGAATTTGAATCCGGCGTCTGTCATACATGACTTCCTGAAGTCATAGATGGCCTGTTCCTGGGCAAGGTACCCTTCGTCGGCCTGCAATACGGCATCGATCGGCGAGCCTAAGTAGCCGTTGCTGTACTCCGATGTCAGCACTCCGCCACTTCCATGAGTGTCACCTGTGTCAGAGCATCCCGACAAGGCAACAGCAAGAGCACCCGCGCCCAGCGCGACAACAATCTTCAGGGTCACCATTCACCGCCGATGCACTTGCTGTGAGTTCCGATCACGGGCACGTCGTATAGGTGCTTCCACTGGCAGCCGAACTGATCTTGTCGTTGAACCCGATACTCGCCAGGTCCTCCCAGAAGTGGTATCCACACGTGCAGATGCTGGCGCCGCCTTGATTGATGTTTTGGTACGAGTACACCCGAAAGGCGCGGGCGTTGATGATCGACGATGTTACGTCATTGAAACCGTAGTCAACGAAGCTATTGATGTTACCGATGCCGCTAATGTGTCCTCCGTACCAATACGAATCACGATAGTGGCAGTGGCGGTTCGTAGCACAGTCTTGGATATCTGCAGAGACGGTTGGGACGTTGGCAGCAACGCTTCCCGCTCCAAGCTAAAGAACCAGGACAAGCGCAACCCTACGCATTTTGGACTCCATTCGTCCGCAGCAAGGTCGAGGCAACCCGCCGTTCACTGAACGGTACGCTCTGGGTGTATTTGTGTCAACAGGCCCATTGTCACACGGCAGAGACGGATTGCGCGGCATGTGTGCTTGGCGGCACACCCAAAAAGAGGGTCGACACGTATGTGTTCGGCGCGCCAAGAAGACCACACTTCAGTGATATACCAAGAGAGTGACCAATGTGATTTCATCTCCTCGCGGGAAACAGCGAGTGTGGCTGATCGGTCTTGCGGTGTTGGTTTCGTTGTCGGTGGGGTCGTGGTGGCTGGGGGCGCACACGCAATCGCCGGAGCAGGCGGCGTCGCGGGCGGCTGCGCCGGTGGCGTCGTGGATCACGGTGCCGGTGGAGGAGCGGGTGTTGGCGTCGACGGTGGTGGTTCGTGGGGATGTGAGTCCGGTGGTGTCGTTGTCGGTGGTGGTGCCGTCGTCGGTGGAGGGTGCCGGGGTGGTGACTCGGTTGCCGCCGGCGGCTGGTTCTGAGGTGGTGGAGGGTGCGGTGGTGATTGAGGTGTCGGGTCGTCCTGTGTTTGTCGTGCAGGGTGATGTCCCGGTGTTTCGGTCGTTGAGGCCGGGTATGTGGGGTCCGGATGTGTGGCAGTTGCAGGCGGCGTTGTTCCGGCTGGGTTTCGGTGGCGAGGTGAATGGTGTGTTCGACCGGGCGACGGAGGCGAACGTGAAGGCGTTCTACAAGGCGGCGGGTTACGAACCGGTTGATGGCAGCACGGTCGCGTTTGGTGAGTTGGTGTTCCTGCCGACGTTTCCGGCGCGGGTGCAGTCTGCGGTGTCGCGTCTTGGTCCGATCGTGGCTGGGTCTGCCACTGGCGTGAGTGATGTGTCGGGGCTGGTGGTGCTGTCTGCTGGTGAGTTATTGGTGACTACGGCGGTTCGTGCCGGTGACGAGGGTTTGGTGCGGGTCGGGATGGGCGTCGAGGTGCTCGACGAGACGACGGGCACGATCTATGCGGGCCGTTTGGCGACGATTGCGACGACGGCGACAGTGGATGCGTCGGGGCAGATGGGTCGGGTGGCGACGATCGCGACGGATGAGCCGTTGCCGGCGTCGTTGACGAATGTGAATGTGCGGGTGACGATCACTGCGGCGGCTAGTGACGGTGACGTCTTGGTGGTGCCGTTGGCGGCGGTGTCGTCGGCCGCTGACACGTCAACTCGGGTGTCGGTGCTCGCACCGGGCGCGACGACACCGGTGGATGTGGCAGTGACCGCAGGGATTTCGGCGGACGGTTTCGTCGCGGTCGAGCCGGTGGTGAAGGGCACGCTCCACGTCGGTGATCTGGTGGTGGTCGGCCGATGACCGACACCGTGCCGCCGGCGGTCGAGTCGGTGGTGGTGGTGGAGGGTTTGTCGAAGGTGTTCCGTGGTCCGCCGGAAGTGGCTGCGTTGCGGCCGTGTTCGTTCCGGGTGGGTGCTGGTGAGTTCGTGGCGATCACCGGGCCGTCGGGGTCGGGGAAGACGACGTTGTTGTCGCTGCTGGGGTTGTTGGACACCCCGTCGTCGGGTCGCTATCTGTTGGATGGTGTCGATGTCGCTGGGTTGTCGGACAATGATCGGGCTGGTGTGCGTGCCCGCCAGATCGGGTTCGTGTTCCAGGCGTTCCATCTGATCGGTTACCGCACGGTGTTGGAGAACGTCGAACTCGGCCTGCTGTATCACGGCACGGCGAAGGCGGTGCGGCGTGAGCGGGCGTTGGAGGTGATCGAGCGGGTCGGGCTGTCCGGGCGGATGCATGGGTTGTGTTCGCAGTTGTCGGGTGGTGAGAAGCAGCGGGTGGCGATCGCGCGCACGTTGATCCGTCGGCCGTCGTTGGTGTTGTGTGATGAACCGACCGGCAACCTGGACACGGTCAACAGCGACGCGATCCTGACCACCCTCGAGGAGTTGCATGCGGAGGGGATGACGGTGGTGGTGATCACCCACGACGCTGGTGTCGCCGCCCGGGCGCAACGCAACCTGCAGATCCGCGACGGTGTCCTCAGCGAGACGGTGGGTGTCGGGTGAGTGTCGAGCGGTCGCGGTTGACGTGGCGCGACACGATCAGCGAAGCGGTCGCAGCGATCACTCAACGACCGGTACGGACGTTGTTGACAGCGTTGGGCACGATTCTGGGTGTGGGGGCGTTCGTCGCCACGTCCGGTCTCGCTGAGACGGCTCGGGCGCAGGTGTCGTCGCGTTTCGACGCGTTGAAAGCAACCGAGGTGCGCATCCAGGACGCGGCACCCGACGGCACCAACCCGTTCCCGGATGATGTGGCGGCACGGTTGGAACGCTTGAACGGCATCAACCATGCCGGCCTGTACTACACCGTCGCTGACAGCGGCAGCCTGCAACCGCGCACCACGGCCGCCCGGCCGGTCAACTCGGGTGCGGCGGTCCCGGTGATCGCCGCCCAACCGGGCGCGATCCTGGCCGCCTTACCGGTGTTACAGGTCGGCCGCATCTACGACGACTTCCACGAAACCCGCGGCGAACGAGTCGCGCTCATCGGCCGCGCCGCAGCGGCGCAGCTCGGTGTCGCCCGTGTCGACAACCAGCCAGTGGTGTTCATCGGCGACATCGCCTACACGATCATCGGGATCATCGACGACGTGCAACGCAACCCCGACCTGCTGCTCTCCATCGTCATCCCCGCATCCGCTGCTGAACGCGACCTGCAGGCCAGCGGCGCCAACTACCTGGTGCTGATCGACACCGCACCCGGCGCCGCGCAACTCGCCGGCCGCCAGGCCCCGCTGGCGCTACGACCCGACCACCCCGAACGCCTCCAAGCGCTCGTCCCACCGGATCCGAAACGGCTGCGCAACCAGATCTCCGGCGATGTCACCAGCCTGTTCCTCGCCCTCTCCGGCCTGGCATTACTGATCGGCACCGTCGCGATCGCCAACGCCACCCTGCTGAACGTCATCGAACGACGAGCCGAAATCGGCCTACGCCGCGCATTCGGCGCCAAACGCTCACACATCCGCCGCCAGATCACCATCGAAGCCGCGCTCGTCGGCACCGCCGCCGGCATCACCGGCGCCAGCCTCGGCCTGCTCGGCGTCGTCGCCACCGCCGCCAGCCGCGGCTGGACCACCACCATCAACCCCACCACCATCCTCGCCGCCCCGCTCATCGGCCTCGTCACCGGCACCATCGCCGGGCTCATCCCCGCCATCCGCGCCAGCCGCACACCGCCCGCCGAAACCCTTCGTGCGTGAGCGCAATCTGGCCCGGCTGAACGCTGTCACCTCTGGTGTCGACTAGGTCGGTCTGCGTATACCCGGTACCAGGTCGGTGGATCGAGATTCAGCCGCGGCCGAGGATCCGGACCGGCTTGCCCAGCAGGTCGGCGATCATCGGGCCGTCGAGCACGTCGGCGATGGTGATCGGGTCGCGCACGAATGCCTCGGGGTTCAGCGACGCGTTGTGCCGCGCTCTGGGCCTGCCGCGGGAGCGGGCTTGAATCGAGTCCGTCGACTAAGCGATGACCAGCTCGCCGTACCGCTGAATTGCCTCGATCGCGTGGGCCACGCTGTCGCCGGGGATGCCGACCGACACCCACGTGACGCCGAGCGCGGCCAGTCGTTCGAGGCCCGCTCGGTGGGTTGCAGAGTCGAAGTCGTCGGAGCCCGGCGCACCACCGGCGGGGTTGGAGAAGGAGATGTCGACCGAAGCAGGGTCGCGCCCCGCGCCCTCTAGGCGACGGTGCAGGTCGTCGATCGCCTCGGCCAGCAGTTCGAACGAGTCGAGCGCGACAGTGCGCGACGTTTGTGCCAACAGCGCCGGGGCCGGGAACGGACACCAGCCGTCGCCCCGTTCAGCGACGCGTTGGCGGGCCCTGCCGCTGTTGCCGCCGATCCAGATGGGTGGGTGCGGCGAGCTGATCGGGCGCGGGTGAGCGGTGATGCCGCGAGCACTGAAGTGACGGCCCTCGAAGGAGACCTCGTCGGTGGTCCAGATCGCTTTGATGACGTCGATCGCCTCGTCGAAGAGCTCGTTGCGCTCGGCGTGCTCGATCCCAAGGGCGGCGAACTCGCCCTTGAGGTAGCCGGCTCCGACCGCAAGGGTGAAACGACCTTCGGACAACAAGTCGAGGGTGGCCCCGGCTTTGGCCACCAACAACGGGTTCCGGTAGGGCAGCACGACGACGTTCGGGATCAGGCGCAGTGTCGTGGTGTGCGCGGCAGCGAAGGCCATCGCGACGAACGGATCCAGTGCGTCGTGGCCGCCGGCGCTGAGCCACCGTTGCGACGGGGCTGGGTGGTCGGTGAAACCGAACCCGTTGAAGCCAGCGGCCTCCGCGGCGGAGGCCACTGCAGCGATTCCTCGGGCGGACACGAGTTCCGGGTGATACGGGTGGGTGACCATCGGGTGGGTCAAGGTGAACTTCATCCGTGCCCACGCCCGCTCGTGCTGGGAAGCTCCACCTCGACCGTCGCCTTGGCCATGATGGTGTGGTCCTGATTGCGCAGTTCGACCGCGACATCTACGCGGTGGCGGCCCTTGCGGAGCACCTTCGTGCCGACCACCGCGCCACTGATGAAGGTGGCATCACCAGTGAACGCGGGGTTGCGGTACTGCGCCGAGGAATGCGTGACGAAACCCCACTCGCCGGCCCATGCTGCCACGTAGTCGATGATCCAGGCGCCCATCGAGGCGCCGTATCCGTACCCGCGCGGCATGCCGACGTGCTGTGCCCAGCGGGGCTGCAAATGGCCGCGCGACGGGCCGTAGTAGGCGCCGTCGGTGAGCTCGGGATTGGTTCGTTCCATGCGCCGGTCGCCCTCGAAACCGGCCATCTCCTTGGTGTAACCCAACTCCTCGGCCCGCACTGTGGAGGGTCCCTTGGCGGTGGCCCCCCAGGTGGTCATGGGGAACGCCCTCCATTCCGTGGTGAAGCTGGCCAAGCTGTGCGGCCCGAGGACATTGCCGGCCAGTTCGTCGCCGACGGACACCGATTCGAAGGATCGCTCGTCGTGGCGCAGTTGTTGGATCTGATCGATGAACTGTTGCTTCTGCACTTCCAGGTCGGCCAACTGCTCGTCGGTCCATTCTGGTTCTTGCGGTTCGGAGAAGAGTTGCTTCTCTTTCGCGCCGCTCACGGGGTAACGGATCGAGGTGGAGCGCTGGAGGGCCACTCGCTCACCACGTTGGTTGATGTAGAGCGTGTCGCCGCGCTGGAAGCAGGTGGGTCCGGCGAAGCTGGTGTTCGTGACCCGGTAGTCGTAGGGCATCCTGTGGCAGACCATGTGGTCGCCGGGTCGCACGCGGGGCCCGAAGAACCACCAGTCGTCGCCACCGAAGATGAGGTGGCTGTCGGGGATCCTGCCCACCTGTGCCGGCGAGCAGCCATGGCTGGTGTCCGTGGCCACCGTGTACGACTGCGGGGCGATGATCTCACCGAAGTGGCTGTCCCGCGCCCAGACCTCGTCGTAGTGCAACGGGTTGGGGTAGTGCATCGCCTGCACCCAACGGCGGATGTCGTTCACCGCCACCGGTTCCTTCAGCTCCCCCGGTTCCATGGGTACGCCCATGTGCTGATCGAGGTCGGAGACGTCGAGCGTCGTCGCGTCAGTCTGGTCGTGGCCGGTTGCGGTCATTGTTGTCTCCGGTCGTCGGGGCAGCTGCCCTCGAGAAGTGCCAGGGACGATAGTGGCTGACCGAGAGGGGTAGGTTGAGCGTTCGTGCGAACAGTTCCCTCCTCCATCGCGCGGGTTCTCGACATCGCGCTTGCGGACCATCCCGAGCGGGAAGCCCTCGTCACCCGGTCGCGCCGATTCACCTACGCCGAGCTGGATGCTGCCGCCGATCGGGCCGCGAATGCCCTGCGCTCGATCGGAGTGCGTCCCGGTGACCGCGTCGCCGCATCGTTGCCCAACGACGCAGACGTCGTCGTCGCGTTTCATGGGGCGATGCGTCTCGGCGCTGTCTGGCTGGGGATCAACCGCGGGCTGGCGGCGCCGGAGAAGCGCTTCCAGCTGGAGGACTCCGGCGCGACGCTGCTGCTGAGCGACGACGACCTGCCCGACCTGGGAACCCGCCAGGTGCGGCTCGACGAGTGGCGCTCCGCCGTCGCCGCCGCACTTGCCGCTCCCATCGGCGTCGCGGTGGATCCGTTCGCGCCAGCCGGAATCGCCTACACCTCGGGTACCACCGGCAGGCCCAAGGGCGCGGTCCACAGCCAGCACGGGCTGCTGGCACCGGGTGCCGTGCTGGTCGAATCACGCGGGTACGACGCCGCGCTGAGGAAGGGCGACTGCTTCCCGTTCACGATCCTCAACATGGCCGTGCTGACCACGCTGTTGGTCGCACAGGCCGGCGGCTGCTCCATCGTGATGGACCGCACCGACGCCGAAGGAGTGGCCGACTGGATCCGCGATGAGCGAGTCACCACGTTCAACGGGGCGCCGGCGCTGCTGCACTCTTTGGCGTCGATGGCGTCGGTGACAGCCGCCGACCTGGTGTCGCTGACGGAGGTGTGGACCGGCGGGGCGGACTGCCCAGAGGCGATCCGCGAAGCGTTCGCCGCCAAGTTCGGGCTGCCGGTGCTGGCCACCTACGGGCTGACCGAGGCACCCACCGTGGTCGCTATCGACCCCGTCAGCGGACCCCATGTGCAGGGGGCCAGCGGCCGACCGCTGCCGCACCTGCGCGTCCAGATCGTGGACGCTGCGGGACGGTCGCTGCCAGCGGGGGACAGCGGCGAGATCTGTGTGTCGGCCGCCGCCGGCGACAACCGTTACCGACCGATGCTGGGTTACTGGCAGCGACCGGCGGCGACCGGCGAGGTGCTCATCGACGAGGTGTTCCACACCGGCGACATCGGGTTCCTCGACGACGCGGGCAACCTCCACGTGCGCGATCGCAAGAGCCTGGTCATCATCCGCGGCGGCGCCAACGTGTACCCCGCCGAAGTCGAACGGGTGCTCCAGGAAGTGCCGGGTGTCATCGCCGGCGCGGTGTTCGGCCTGCCCGACGAGCGGCTCGGCGAACGCGTCGTCGCCGTGCTGGAGTGCGACGGAGGCACGATCGACCTCGACACCGTCCGCTCCCACTGCGCCGAGAACCTCGCCAAGTACAAGATCCCCGAGCGGTTCACCGTGGTGCCGTCCCTGCCCCGTAACGCGATGGGCAAGATCATGCGCACCGAGCTACTCGGGCTGCTCTGAGGCCGGACGCCGTTCAGCCGCGACCGAGTGCGCGCGCTGCCTCGGGCACGAACAGGTCGGGAGCGAACGGGCCGCTGTCGACGGACGACAGGCAGACCTCGGGGAGTACGACGTTGCCGGGCAGGGTGTCGAGCCAGACGATCGCCGCGGTCACGTCGTCCGCGCTCAGGGTGCGCATCGGGAAGTGCACGTCGTCGAGCATCGGGGTCGCCACCGGACCGGTCGTGACGAGGTGCACCGCGATCCCGTCGCGCTGCACCTCGGCGGCCATAGCCAGTGCGAACGCGGTGAGCCCCGCCTTGGACGCCGAGTAGGCGGACTTCCCGGGTTGCGGCGCGTGCGCCGAACTCGACGAGACGAACACCATTCGTCCGCCGGCGGGCATCACCGGAAGCACCGCGTGGGCCACCACATAGGCAGACGTGAGGTTGGTGCGTACCACTGATTCGAACGTCGCCAGCGTCTCCTTGCGCACGAAGGTGCCGGCCATGACGCCCGCAGCGTGCACGAGCAGGTCGACCCGCCCTGCCGCAGCGACCACCGCAGCGAAGGCGTCCGGATCGGCGCTGTCGGCAGCAATCCAGCGGGCACCGCTCGCCGCGGCCGCTTCCTGGAGTGGGCCCTCGCGCCGCGCGGTGAGGACGACGTCGTATCCGCGCCTGGCCAGTTCCCGCCCGGTGGCGAGGCCGATTCCGCTGCTGCCACCGGTGACGATCGCCGTTCGCTTGTCATTGTCCATTGGCATGAGTCTCCTCGATCGCGGCGACAACCTACTCTGTGGCGGTCGGTCGCCCACTGCGGCCGGCGACGGGGGAGGGGTCTGCCTGATGAGTGCAGTTGAGTCACACGGGGCGCTGAGCGACGCGGTCGCGATCGATCCGATCACGGCCGCCGTCGTGCTGTCGGCGATGGAGACGATCTGTTTCGAGATGGCCACCTATGTGTCGCGCACCGCCACCACGCCGATCCTGAATCAGTCGAACGAGCGCAATGCCACCATCCTCACCGGCGACGGGCGCCTCGCAGCGCTGTCCGTCGGCATTCCCCAGTTCATGCTCTCCTCCACGCTGCCGGTCCGCTTCGCCAGCGAGTTCTTCGACGGCGACCTGCACCCCGGCGATGTCCTCGTGGCCAACGACCCCTACCACGGGGGTGGCCACCTGCCCGACTTCAACGTGTTCAGCCCCGTCTTCGCCGATACCGGGGAACTCCTGCTGTTCGCCTCGATCCAGTGCCACCACGGCGACACCGGTGGTGCGATGGCTGGCGGCTACAACGTCTTCGCCAAGGACATCTGGAGCGAGGGCACGCGTTACCCCTTGCTGAAGATCTTTGATGCGGGCCGCGAGCGCCGCGACGTGGTGCTCACGATGCGGGCGAACAATCGACTTCCCGGCTTCGTCGGCGACCTGCGCTCCCAGGTCGGCGCCGCGCAACTGGGTGCGTCGCGTCTGCAGGAGGTCATCGACGGGTTCGGTTCGAAGACGGTGAAGGACGCGATCGAGTGGTCGATCGCCGACGCCGGTCGTCGACTGCGGGCCGAAATCGCGGAGTGGCCCGACGGCACCTACGAGGCTGACGTGTACGTCGACTCCGACCCGGCGGGCAACGAGGACATCCACATCCACGTCGCAGTCACCGTGGCTGGCGAGCGGCTGGTGATCGACTTCGAGGGTTCCGACGAACGACCGCACATCTCGGCGTGGTCTACGTTCGGCAACACGCGAGGAAACGCCATCGCGCAGCTGGCCAGCCTCGTCGACCCGTCGATCCCGAAGAACGAAGGCTTCTTCGACTGCATCGAACTGAAGGTGCCGTTGGGTTGCTGCCTGAACCCGCGCGAGGGCCGGCCAGTGTCCAGCGGCACCCACCACCCGGGTGTGGAGGTCGGCGATGCGATCGCCATTGCGATGAGCCAGATCATCCCCGACCGCTGCGCGCCGCAGACGTACAAGTTCGGTAGTCCGAGGCAGATGTGGGGTGACTGCGATCCGCGTACCGGCACGCCGTTCTTCGATCACGGTGGTGAGGTGAGCGCCGGCTGGGTCAACGCGGTGAAGGGCGTCGACGGCTGGGGAGCGCTGACCGGCTCGCTGGGCAACCTGATCAAGGCCAGCGCCGAGAACAACGAACGCCTCTTCCCGCACGTGCTGCGCGGGCGCAACTTCCTCACCGACTCCGGAGGCCCCGGCGAGTTCCGCGGCGGATGCGGCAGCCTGTTCGTCAAGGAGGTGCGCACGCCGACCTACGTGAACCAATACGTCGTCAATCGCCGCCATCTGCACCCCGGCATCGCCGGTGGGCTGTCCGGTGCCCCCGACCACTGCATGGTCGGCGACGAGGAGGCCGCGCCCACTGTGGTGAACCACTTGCTCGACACGGGGGAGCAACTCGTCTATCGCTTCGGCGGGGGAGGAGGGTGGGGCAACCCGCTCGACCGTGATCCTGCGGCGGTCCTCGACGACGTGTGGGACGAATACGTGTCGATCGAGGGTGCCCGGCACGACTACGGGGTAGTGGTCACCGGTGCATTGGCGGACATGTCGCTGGCCATCGATGCTGAGGCCACCGAGTCCGAGCGGCGGGCCCGCCGGTGAGCTACCGGATCGGCATCGACGTAGGTGGCACGTTCACCGACTGTGTACTGCTGCGCCCCGACGGCACGCTCTCCCTGGAGAAGGCACCGACGACGCCCGGCGATCAGAGCGAGGGTGTGCTCATTGGGTTGCGCCAACTAGCCGATGGCGAGGGCCTGGCGGTCGAGCAGCTGCTCGCACGCACACGCACGATCGTCCACGGGACGACGACCGGCGACAACACGATGATCGAGATGAGCGGCGCACCGACAGGGCTGCTCGTCACCGAGGGCTTCCGCGACGAAATCGAGATGCGGAGGTGCTACAAGGAGGACATCTGGGACCCGGCGCTCCCGCCGCCGCCGCCCATTGCCCGCCGCCGCGTGCGGCTGGAGATTCCGGAGCGGCTCACCGCCGAGGGTGAGGTGCTCGTCGAACTCGACGAAGCGGCGGTGCGCCGGGCCGCAGCGCGCCTGCGCGCCTTCGGCGTGACCTCGATTGCCATCTGTTTTCTGTACTCGTACCTCGACCCCGCCCATGAGCTGAGGGCGCGCGAACTCGTGCTCGAGGAGTACCCCGACGTCGAGATGGTGTCGCTGTCGCACGAGGTGCTGCCCAAGCCACCCGAATTCGAACGCACGTCGACCACGTTGGTCAACGCCTATGTCGGCCCGCCGATCGCTCGCTACCTGACGCGACTCACGAAGCGCTTGGCGGAGGCCGGTTACGCCCATGAACTGCTCGTCGCTACCTCGGCAGGTGGGGTTGCCACTGCCGAGCATGCTGCCCGCAGGGCCGTCACCACCATCGGCTCGGGTCCCACCGGTGGCGTGTCGGCCGCGGCCCGCGCCGCTGCTGCCGCTGGCCTCGGCGACGTGGTCAGTGTCGACATGGGCGGAACCAGCTACGACGTGTGCCTCATCCGTGACGGCCGCCCCGACGTCAAGATGGACTGGAATTGGCGGCACCGTTATTGCATCGGCACCCCGATGGTCGACATCCCGTCGGTCGGTGCTGGCGGCGGCTCGATCGCTTGGGAGGAGGGCGGCGTGCTCCGCGTCGGCCCGCAGTCGGCCGGCAGCCAGCCGGGCCCGGTGTGCTACGGGCGTGGCGGCTCGCGGCCCACGGTCACCGACGCCAACCTTGTGCTCGGCCGCCTCGATCCGGCCGGCTTTGCCGGTGGTCGCATGGAGCTCGATCTCGCAGCCGCACGCGCTGCGCTGGCCGCGCTCGGTCGGCGGATCGGTCTCGACGCCGAGGCGACCGCCGCAGCGACCCTCCGTCTGGTGGACGCGAACATGACCGACGCCGTGCGCCGGGTGCTGTCCTTGGCCGGGGTGGATCCGCGGCGGCTCGACCTGGTGGCCTTCGGGGGCATGGGTGCGGTGCACGCTTCCACCCAGGCGCGGGCGCTGGGCATGCGCCGTGTCCTGGTACCGGCCGGCGCGGCGGGGCTGTCGGCCCGGGGCCTGCTCACCGCCCACCACGTGATCGACGAGTCGCGGGCCTACATCAGGCCGTGGCAGCAGGCCGACCTGACGGTCCTCGCCGAGCTCGCCGCTGAGCTGGAGTCGGTGGCCCGCGCCGAGCTGGCCATTGCCGGTGTGCCCGGCGATCGCATCGACCTTGAGTGGTCGATGCTGCTGGTGTACCCAGGGCAGACCTTCGACACCGCAATCCCGGTGGCCTCGCCGACCGATCTCGCCGCTGCCGTCGCCGAATTCCACCGGCGCAACGAGGCGGCCCGTCTCATCGAGGCCCGGTCGCAGGAACCCGTCGTCCGCGGCATCCGGCTCACCGCGGTCGGGCGTGTCGACCAGCCGGCGCCCGTCGTGCTGCCGGAGGGAGCGTCACCGGCACCGGTGGCACGACGCGATATGTGGATCGCCGACGCTTGGCAGCCAGCGACCCCCGTCTATCGGCTGTCCGATGTCGGCCGTGGTGCCGCGATCGTCGGCCCTGCCGCGCTGAGCGGTCCGTTCACGACCGTCATCTTGCACCCCGGCGACATCGCGGTACCCACGCCCACCGGTGATCTGCTCGTCGAACTGGGGCATTAAACCGGGCGTCGGTCGACGTCATGCCTCGCGGGCCAAGCGGGCCTCGACCAGCGCCACGAGGTCGTCATCGCGCACCTTGGTAGCGCTGGCGGTCATGGGAATCTCACCGTCGGCGAAGAACACGACCCGTTTGGGCACCTTGTAGGCGGCCACACGCCCCTGCAGGAAGGAACGGATGTCGTCGGCATTCGCCACCGCCCCGTCCTTGAGCGTGATGCAGGCGACGACGATTTGGTCGAGCCGAGGATCGGGTATCCCGACGATGCGGGCCAGCTTCACCGGCGGGCAGGCCCGTAGTTCCACCTCCAACTCAGCCGGCGACACGTTGGCGCCACCGGTCTTGATCATCTCGGTGCGGCGGCCGGAGAAGTGCACGTACCCCTCGGCGTCGACGTGACCGGTGTCGCCCGTGTGGAAGAACCCATCGGCGTCGAAGCACTCCTCGGGCGTCCGGCCGAGATAACGGCGCATCAGGGTGGGGCCAGACAGCGTCAGCTCGCCCTCTTCGCCAACCCCCAACTCGCGGCCGGTCTCGGGGTCGACGACCCGTAGCCGGTTGCCGGGGAGCAGGCGGCCGATGCTCTGCTTGGTGACCTCGCGTGGGGTGTCGGATGGGTGCGCGGCGAAGAATGCGCACGTCTCGGACAATCCGTATCCGACCGGCATCACCCAGCCGGGGTCGCCGTGCACGCTCGGGTGGCGGGCGAACGCCGATTTCCCGTACACGCACCGCAATGCGGAAAGGTCGCTGAGTGCCCAGTCCGGGTGCTCCGCGAGCGCGCCCGTCTGGTGCGGCAGGGTGTACGGCTCGGTCACGCGCTCGCGGCTGAGCAGGCGCAGCGCCTCGCCGGGTTCGAAGGTCTCCTGCATCACCCAACAACCCCCGGTGGCGAGGGTGGAGCCCATCGCCGAGTTGAGCCCCGCCGTCCAGAACAACGGCAAGGCCGTCCACATCCGCGTGTTCTCGTGGCGTCCGAAGATCCGCGCCTGGACCCAGAACTGAAGCGTGGGCGAGCGGTGGTGGTGCAGCATCGCTTTGGGGGTGCTGGTCGTCCCCGAACTGAAGATCACGAGGGCGTCGTCATCGGGGGTGACCGCGCCCGCCCGCTCGCTCACCAGCACCGGCGACACGGCGTCGCCACCCGCGAGGAACCGCTCCCATCCGTCGTCGCCGTCGCACACGACCACCCGCCGCAGACCGGGCAGCGACGGAGCGAGCGCGCTGAAGTCGTCGGCGAAGTGTCGGTTCAGGAGACGTTCCTGGGTGAGCACCACCGACACGTGGGCGGTGGTCACCATGTGGGCGAGTTCGGATGCCGAGGCGAATGTCGACATCGGCACCACGACCGCGCCGGCGAGTGCCGCACCGAACAGTGCAGCGACCGCTTCGGGACGGTTGCCCATGACGATCCCGACGGACGTGCCCCGTTCGACACCGTCGGCGATCAGGGCTCGGGCCACGCGGTAGGCCTGGTCGTGCAGGTCGGCGTAACTCCAGCGGACGGTGGCGCCGTCGCGCAGTGGGTCGTCGAACACCAGCGCCTCGCGGTTGGCGAAACGCGCGGTGATCTCGTCGAGGAACCCTCCCATCGTGAGCGCGCCGATTCCGGTGGCACTGTCGAGCGGGGGACCCTCGAACGTCGTCACGACCAGCACGCTCCCGGGCAGCTGACGTCGGACACCTTGGCTCAGCTCCTGCCGAGGATCATCGTACCGCTGCTGCAGAACCAGCCGCCGGTGCCGCTCACACATGCAATTTCAGCGTCGGGCACCTGGCGGTCGCCGGCCTCGCCGCGCAGTTGCTTGGCGGCCTCGACCAACAGGAACAGACCGCGCTGACCGGGGTGACACGCTGAGAGGCCGCCGCCGTCGGTGTTGGTGGGCAGTGCCCCGCCGACACGCAGCTTGCCGTCCTCCACGAACGAACCGCCTTCGCCCTTGGCGCAGAAGCCGAGGTCTTCCAGCGTGATCAGCAGCATGTAGGTGAACGCGTCGTACAACTCGCATACGTCGACATCGGCGGGTGTGATGCCCGCGCGCTGGAACGCGAGGCGTCCCGAGTCCTGCGCAGGGCCGGTGGTGAAGTCGGCCCATTGCGCCATGTTGATGTGCGAGATGCCCTCGCCGCTGCCGAGGATCCACACGGGCTTGCCTGGCAGATCGGCCACGCGGTCTTCGGCAACGAGGATGATCGCTGCCGCGCCGTCGCTGCGGATGCAGCACTGCAGTTTGGTGAACGGGTCGGCGATCATCGGGCCGTCGAGCACGTCGGCGATCGTGATCGGGTCGCGCACAAAGGCCTCGGGATTCAGCGCCGCGTTGTAGCGCGTGCTGACGGAGATCTCGGCCAGTTGCTCGATGGTGGTGCCGTACTCGTGCATGTGGCGGCGGGCGGCCATCGCGTACTTGGAGATGAGCGTGTGCCCGTACGGGGCCTCCCACTGCATCGGGCCGCGAGCGCCCCAATCGAGGTTGGCCGTGCGCAGACCCTTGCGCAGGTCGGCGCGGGCGGTGCTGCCGTAGGCGAGCAGCACCACGTCGGCGTGGCCGGCGCTGATCGCATCGGCGGCGTGGGCGGCCATCACTTCCCACGACGAGCCACCGACGGCGGTGCTGTCGATCCAGGTGGGGTGGATGCCCATGTACTCGGCCACGTCGACCGGAGCCATGGTGCCGAGGCCGGTGGAGGCGAAACCGTCGATCTGCTCGGGCTTGAGGCCGGCGTCGCCGAGCGCGCGACGGCTGGCCTGGGCCATCAGGGCATACGGCGTCTGGTTGTCGACCTTGCCGACCTCCGACAGAGCAACACCTGCGATCGCAACACGACGACCCATCTTCTCGACCTCCAACGTCATTGGACCGACTGATACCGTAACTGACACTGGTGTCACCGACCTATCCGGTGGCTCGCTCGAAGGGGAACACAATGGGGAATCGTCTGGCTGGTCGGGTTGCGCTCGTGTCGGGGTCCACCCGCGGTATTGGGCGCACCATCGCCGAAACCTTTGCTGCCGAAGGCGCGAAGGTGGCCGTCACCGGTCGCACGGTGGAGAAGGGCCAGAAGGTCGTCGACAAGATCCGCGAGGCAGGCGGCGAGGCCGAGTTCTTCCCACTCGATGTCACCAACGAGCAGAGCGTGCACGACACGATCGAGGCCGTGGTCGCCCGCTTCGGTTCGCTCACCACGCTGATCAACAACGCGGCGCCCACCACCGAGGTGTCCACCACGGTGAAGCCGTTGCACGAGTACACCACCGAGGAGTGGAACGGCATCATCACCAGCGCGCTCACGGGCAACGTGTTCTGGGCGTCGAAGTACGCATGGCCGCACCTCGTCGCCGCTGGCACCGCCACGATCGTCAACATCTCGTCGGGTCAGTCGCTGCGCGGCTTCACCGGCTTCGGCGCGTATGGCGCGGCGAAGGGCGCGATGAACAGCGTCACCCGCACGTTGGCCGTCGAGGGCGCGCCGCACGGCATCCGCTGCAACGGCATCATCGTCGGCCGCGTCGTCGCCGGACGTGGCGACTCGGGTGTGGGCATGTCGAAGGCCTCGAACAGCATCGGCAACCCCGGTCAGATTGCGGCGACCGCGCTGTTCCTCTCGTCGGACGAGTCGTCGTTCATCAACGGCGACCTGATCACCGCCGATGGTGGCGTCACGATCAACGGGGATCTGCTGATCGGCTGAGACCCGCTCGGGGAACCTTGTCACA
>WLIV01000022.1 GCA_009702045.1 Actinomycetota bacterium
AGACGCGCGGCAAGGTCGGATAGGGCAAACTCGTGAGTGGTCATCGTGCGGCCTTCTTGTTGGCTTGGTCGCTTACGAGAATCGCACGATGACCACCATCACCCCGACGATGGCCGCTGACTCCTACACCACGTGATGGGACTCACCCAGTGGGCACTGTTCACGAACGTTCGGCACGTCAGGCTCCAACAGCCCGACGTCTTCTGCTGGGTATCTTCGTGTACGGCGGAGTGTTTGCGCTGGCCGTCGTGTGCGCCGTTGGTGCACTCCTGATGAAGGTGCGTAGCGACACCGAGTCCGAGGTGCGAACCATGTTGTCCGACTCTGCGGCGGCGCAGTTGGCAGCGTCCGCGGCACAACAAGCGGAGTTGTTGTCGCAGGAACTCGGCTCCGCCACCATGGCGATCGAGTTCGTCGCCCGAGCCGCGGCCACAGCGCTCGCGGCACCGTCCGAGGCATCGGCGGCCGAGGTGGCCCGATACTCCGAGGGTCCCGACGGGTCGTACATCACGTCCGCCGTGGATCACAGCAAGGTCTCGATGTTCTACAGCGGCTATCACCCCGTTGGAGTGGCCCAGCGCGAGAAGGCGGCGCAGCTCAGCGCAATCGACCCGGCGCTGGTTGCTGTGGTCGAGACGAACTCATTGATCGCTCAGGCGTACATCAACACATGGGACTCGCTCAATCGCATCTACCCGGGCGTCGACGTGCTCGGCCAGTTTGTGCCGAAGCTCGACATCACCAAATTCAGCTTCTATTACCTGGCGGACGAGCAGCACGATCCCGAACGCAAGGTGGCCTGGACCAACGCCTACGTCGACCCGGCGGGACAGGGTTGGATGATTTCAGCCATCGCGCCGGTGTATGTCAATAACCACTTGGAGGCTGTGGTGGGGATCGATGTCACGATCTCACAGCTCGTCGGCCAACTGTTGTCCAACCGGCAGGCGTTCGGTGCCTACTCGATCCTGGTCGATGCCCAGGGCTCGATCATGGCGATGCCCGCCGCTGCTGAGCAGACGTTCGGCTTGAAGGAACTGACGAACGTTGATTACGCCACATATGCGAAGGCAGATACGTTCAAACCTGAGCAGTTCGACATCACCAAACGCGCAGACACGGTGGCGCTCAATCATCAGATCGGCAGCGCTGCCGTCGGTCAGGGTGCAACCACCGTCGCCGGTGTCTCGGCGCTGGTCGCCTGGCAGACGGTGTCGCCGATGAACTGGCGTGTGATCAGCATCGTGCCGACGGCCTCAGTGCACAGCTTGGAGCAACCGATCGATCGGCTCAGCGACGCTGCGGCCACTGTGTTCTGGATCGTCGGCCTTGCCTTCGCGTTGATGATCGTTGGCCTCACGTGGCGTGCCCGCCGGCTCAGCCTGTCCTTCACCCGACCGCTCCGGGAGATCGACCTCGCCACCACTCGTATGGCTGCTGGCGACTTCGTGTCCTCGCTGCCGCCCGCACCGGTGGCAGAGCTCGACCGCACCGGCCGGCAGCTACTCAAGATGGGCTCCAGCCTGCGCGAGGCACAGGAACGCATGCTGGCGGACTCACAACGTCTACGCGACGGCGAGCAGCGCTACCGGGCGATCTTCGAAAACGTGACGGAACCGGTGATGACCGTGGATGCCCACGGTGCGATCGTCGACGCCAACGATGCCGCGCGCGATGCCTTCGGCGAAGTATTGCCCGGGCAGCAGGTGCAACGGCTGCTTGGTGAGGATTCGTGGCGCACGGCGGGTCGGCGGATGGTGCAGATCGGGAACGACCTCGAGTCCCGTACGTTTGAACTTGCGGTGGGTAGCAGCGGTGAGGGTGACGACGCGCTGTATACGTTGACGGCGCACGACGCCACCTCAACGGTGTTGGCCCGCACCCTGCTCGAAGATGCGGCTGCGACCGCGCTACACACGGCGCGTTTGAAGGATGAGTTTCTCGCATCGATGAGCCACGAGATTCGCACGCCGCTCAACGGTGTGCTGGGTGTGCTGTCCCTTCTCGCCGCACGGCCACTGCCCGAGGAGGCCCGTCAGGAACTGGCGATTGCGCGCCGCTCGGCCGACGACCTGTTGGTGCTGGTCAACGATGTGCTCGACTTCGCCAAGATCGAGGCCGGACAAGTCTCGATCGTCAACAGTCATGTGCAGCTCGATGATCTGCTTGAAAGCATTCGCCAGCTGTATTCCCCGTTTGCGGAGGAGCTGCACAACGAGTTGAACGTCACTGTCGATCCGAACGTGCCCGAGTGGGTGCAGGTCGATCAGACGCGGCTTCGTCAGGTGCTGATGAACCTGGTGAGCAATGCGCTGAAGTTCACCGAGGGCGGACACGTAACGGTGGCAGTGCAGCGCGAGGCCGCTCCCACGCAGGATCAGTTCAAACTGCGCTTCACTGTGACCGACACTGGAGTCGGGATCAGCCCTGACCTACGCGCCCGGTTGTTCACTCGCTTCACACAGGGCGACCCGCTCACCGCGCGGCACTTCCCCGGTACCGGGCTGGGGTTGGCGATCGTGAAACGACTGGTTGAGTTGATGGGCGGCGAAGTGGGCGTCGACAGCGAGCTCGGCGCCGGCAGCCGCTTCTGGTTCACCATCGAGTCGGCTGCAGGGATTCCATCGACGAGCATCAACGGGCTCCCGCCGGCTGCGGGCACCGGTGCGGTCGGTCACCTGCGGGTGTTGGTCGCTGAGGACAACGACGTCAATCGCTTCTTCATGCTTACCGCATTGGAACGTTTGGGCCATTCAACGCAGGTGGCAGTCAATGGCCGCGAGGCGGTCGATGCCGTGCGGCGCGAGCACTTCGATGTGGTGCTGATGGACGTGCAGATGCCGGTGATGAGTGGCCTCGACGCCACCCGCGCAATCCGTGCGTTGCCGGGAGCCGCTGGCATGGTGCCGATCGTTGCCGTCACTGCCAATGTGTTGCCCGCGCAACAGGAGCTCTACCGTCAGACAGGGTTCACCGAGTGGCTGCCCAAGCCGCTCACCCTCGATCAGGTTGAGGACACACTGCGTCGCATGTTCGGCAATGTCGATGCGGCGCCCGGCGCAGCCCTAGAGGCGGCCGTTGCCGACGACCTGGTGTTGTTCGACCACGACCTGGTGGCCAAGCACCGGAAGTTGTTCGGCGCGGCAGGCGTCGACAAGCTGCTTGTCACGTTCGTTTCATCGCTCGCTGAACGGCGTAACGAACTCGAGACGTGTAGCGCCGCCGATGATCTCGAGGGCGTGCGCAGGGCAGGGCACACGATCAAGGGGATGGCTGGCGCGATCGGCGCCCGCAGGTTGTGGGCGGCCGGCGAACGGCTGCAACACGCTGATGACGAGGACCTCCCTGCGATGGTCGCTGCGCTGAATCGTGCAGCGGAGGAAGCACTTGCCGGGCTGGAACGAGCTTGGAGAGGTTGACGGCGTAGGGAAACAGCCGTTCGGGGCCTACCCTGAGCGGGTCCGTCGTGGACGACAGAGGTGAGGTTTCGAGTGAAGTTCAAGAAGGGCGACACGGTCATCTACCCCCAGCACGGCGCGTGCATCGTGGTGGGGACGAAGAAGATGGAAGCCTTCGGCAGCGTTCAGGAGTACCTGATCCTGAAGACGGTCATCAACGAGATGACACTCTCGGTCCCGACGCTGAAGGCCAGCGAGGTCGGCGTTCGTCCTCCGGTCAACCCCGAGGAACTCGAAGACCTCGTGGCAGTGCTCAGCAAACCCGACCCGCGCGTGCCCTCGAACTGGAGCCGCCGGTTCAAGAACCACCAGGAAAAGCTGAAGAGCGGCGATGTCTACCAGGTGGCCGAGGTTGTTCGTAACCTTGCGGCCCGCAACCGCGACGCATCGCTGTCGGCCGCTGAGCGCACGATGTACGACCGTGCCCGCATCAACCTCATCAGCGAGATTGCTCCGGCACTGAAGGTCAGCGCCGAAGAGGCCGAGCACTATCTCGACGAAGCGCTCGCCAAGGGTGTGCTGAAGCCTGCGAAGGAACCGGCCAAGAAGAAGGCCTGAATCTGCGGGGGTCTAGTGTGTACCGCATGTCCGGCACGCATTCCCGTGAGCAACTTGAGCAGCTGATCCGCGAGGGTGCCATCGACACCGTGCTGATGGTGTTCCCCGACCTGCAAGGTCGCCTTGTGGGGAAGCGCACGACCGGTCGGTTCTTTCTGCAGAACGTGGCTGACGCAGGCACGGAGAACTGCGACTATCTGATCGCCTGCGACATCGACAACAACCCGGTGCCGGGGTATCGGTTCACCAGTTACGAGCAGGGGTACGGCGACATGCTGGCCACAGCCGACTGGAACACCGTGCGCGTCATCCCGTGGGTGGAGAAGACCGCAATGATCATGTGCGATCTGGTCAATGTGAACACCCACGAACTGATCGATGTCGCTCCGCGTAGCGTGCTGCAGCGTCAGGTGGACGCGGCTGCGGCGATGGGCTTCTTGCCGATGGTGGCCAGTGAGATCGAGTTCTTCCTGTTCAAGGACACGTACGACGAAGCGGCCGAAAAGGGCTACCGCGATCTACAGCCGCACTCGCCATGGGTGCAGGACTACCACATCCTGCAGACCACGAAGGACGAGTATGTGTTGGGCGCGATTCGCCGAAATCTGGAGGCGGCCGGCGTTCCGGTGGAGTTCAGCAAAGGTGAGGCCGGTAAGGGCCAGCACGAGATCAACCTCGACTACACGACCGCGGTGGAGATGGCCGACCGCAACAGCATCTACAAGCTGGCAGCCAAAGAAATCGCCCACTTCGCCGGTCGCTCGATCAGTTTCATGGCCAAACCAGACTTCGCCGACACCGGCTCGTCGTGCCACATTCACTCCAGTCTGTGGTCGCTCGACGGAACGACGGCGGTGTTCGACGGGCATGCGGATGGGCATCACGGCCAGTACGGCATGAGCGAGACGTTCCAGCACTACCTCGCCGGGCTCATCGCCACGGCACAGGAGTTCAGCCTGTTGTGGGCCCCCACGATCAACAGTTACAAGCGGTTCCAGCCGGGGTCATGGGCGCCCACCGGTATCGGCTGGGGTGTCGACAACCGTACGCTCGGATTCCGCAAGGTCGGTCACGGCCAGGGCACCCGCGTGGAGTGCCGCATTCCCGGGGCCGACGCCAACAGCTACTTCGCGTTCGCGGGAACGCTGGCTGGTGGGCTGTACGGCATCAAGAACCAACTCGAACTGGGCGCTCCGTTCGTCGGCAACGGCTACGACGCCCCGGAGATTCCGCGCATCCCATGGAGCATCGTCGACGCGATCAACGCGTGGGAGCGCAGCGACGTCGCCCGCGAGGCATTCGGCGACGACGTACACCACCACATCCTCACGATGGCCAAGGCCGAATGGCAGGCCTTCAACCAGAGCGTCACCGACTGGGAACTGCGCCGCTACTGGGAGCGCATCTAGGGCACCTCGAACTCGACGACCACCGGGAGGTGGTCGCTGAGTTGGTTCCACGTGTCGCCGCCGGTCGGCGTGTCGGTGCAGAGCACGTGGGCGCCCTCGGGGACGAGCACGTAGTCCAGCCGTTGGTTCGGCGCGATGGACGGGTTGGTGACGGTTCCGCCGTGATCGAACAAGCCGACGGTTCGGAACTCGCGCACTACCTCGATCTCAGTGTCGTCGCTTCCCTTCGGCGTGACGGTGTTCAGATCGCCAGCGACCACACGCAACGCTGCGGTATCGGCTCGCACATGGTCGGCAACTCGGCGAGCCTGAGCGATTCGTTCATCGGCATCATGGCTGGCCAGGTGGGCGACGAACAGTCTCAACGCTCCCTCGCGGCGAGTGGCCGTCGCCGCCAGTAGCACCCGGTGCTTGTAGATCCAGGTACTGACGCCGGGGGAGATCGTGGTGCGCATGCGGCCGGACAACGCCCATGGCGAGAGCACCGCCAAACCCTCGGCGCGCCACCACACCAGCGGCGAATACGGGTAGTGCTTGCGCGTCCAGACATGGCGCCAACCGAGGTGCCGGGCCAGCCGCCGTGCCTGACTGCGGCGCACCTCCTGCAGCGCCACGACATCTGGCTCGCGCTCACTGATCGCGTGGGCCACGGCAGTGAGGTCGGGGTCGTGGGCGCCGAGGATGTTCCATGTCATGACGCGCCAGGTGCTCACGGCGCTCAGTCTGGCCGATCCGCTACCGTGCTCGCCATGAGTCGTCTCGCGGGCAAGGTCGCCCTCATCACTGGTGCATCGTCGGGCCTCGGTCGAGTGGGGGCCGAGCGCTTCGCCGCTGAGGGGGCCAAGGTGGTGGTCGCCGACATCGCCGGTGGCGACGAGGTCATCGACGCAATCGCTGAGGCTGGCGGAGATGCCAGCTTTGTCGCGTGCGACGTCACCAACCCTGATTCGGTGGAGAACGCAGTTGCCTTCGCCATGGAGACCTACGGCGGCCTGCACGTGCTCTACAACAACGCTGGCGTGATGCTCGGCGATGACGACAACCCGGTCACCACCAGTGTCGAGACCTACCAGAAGACGATGGACATCAATGTCCTGGGCACGATGCTCGGCTGCAAATTCGCGATCCCGGCGATGCTTGCCAGCGGCGGCGGGTCGATCGTCAACGTGGCATCGTTCGTGGCCCACATGGGAGCCGCCACACCGCAGATCGCGTACACCGCGTCGAAGGGCGCCGTACTGGCGATGACCCGCGAGATCGCCACGATTTACGCCCGTCAGGGCATTCGCTGCAACGCGCTGTGCCCCGGGCCGATCATGACCCCACTGTTGGCGAAGTTCCTCAGCGACGACGAGAAGCGCAACCGTCGCCTGGTGCACATCCCGATGGGCCGTTTCGGCGAGCCGATCGAGATCGCCAACGGAGCGCTGTTTCTCGCCAGCAGCGAGTCCAGCTGGATGACCGGGCAGTCGCTGATCATCGACGGCGGCATCACCTCTGCGTACGTGACCCCGCAGTGAAGCGATGACACTGCACGGTGCGGGCGCCTCGACAGGCGACCTCGACGCACGCGCAGTGCACTGGATCCGCGAACGCCTGGCTGGTACCGGTGCCGGTGTGGTGGGCGACAAGGCGACGCTGGAGCGAGCACTGGCAGGAGCGATCACCGATGGCGGCCTGGGTCTCGACGGCGCATGGCGGATGTTCGCCGATGTCGCCGCGCCGGCGAACATCGGACTCGACAGCGATCGCTTCCTCGCATTCATTCCCACTTCGCCGTCCGTTGCGAGCGTGTGGATGGACGCCATCGTCGGCACCGCGAACTTCTCTGCCGAGTCGTGGATGGAGGCCGCAGGCGCGGTCGCCGCCGAGAACCAGGTGATCGAACTGCTGGCGCGCACCGCTGGCATGCCCACATCTGCAGGCGGCTGTTTCATGAGCGGTGGCAGTATCGGCAACTTGTCGGCGCTGGCCGTGGCGCGCGAACAGGCGGGAGCGCGGCGAGTGGTGGTCGTGGCCGACACGGCACACGCGTCGGTGCACAACGCGCTGCACCTGCTCGGTATGCAACCGTTGGTCGTGGCGACTGGGGCCGATTGTCGGCTGACGGCTGCGGCGATCCGCGAGGTGGTGGCTGAACGCACCGACGTCGCAGCCATCGTCGCCTCAGCCGGCAGTACCAACGCCGGCGTGATCGACGACCTCGCTGGCTGCGCCGACGTCGCCGACGGGTTGGGTGCATGGCTGCACGTCGACGGGGCCTACGGGCTGGCGGCGATGTTGCTGCCGGAGTTGCGTGATCGCTTCGCCGGAATCGAGCGCGCCGACTCGTTCATCGTCGATCCGCACAAGTGGTTGTTCGCCCCTGTCGGCTCATGTGCGCTGATCTACCGGCGGCCGGAGTTGGCGAGCGCAGTACACACGCAACACGGCCCGTACATCGACTCGATTCGCACGGGTGACGATGTGTTCAACCCCAGCGACCTCGGGTACCAGCTCACCCGTCGCGCGAGCGGGCTCCCGATTTGGTTCGCCCTGGCGCTGCACGGCGTGGAGGCACACCGTGCGGCAATTCGGGCAGGCCTCCGGCTCGCGGAAGCGATGGCCGACGCGCTCGACGTCTGCCCGGAGACAGAGTTGGTGATGCGCCCCGAACTGAGCGTCGTGTTGTTCCGTCGCCACGGGTGGGCTGCGGAAGACTGGCGAGTGTGGGCGGCCAATCTGCTGCAGCGGGGTACTGCCTTCGTGGCGCCCACGACACATCGCGGCGAACCCGTGGGTCGACTCGTGTTCATGCATCCGCTCACACCGGCGTCACTCGTCGACGACCTGATCGCCAGCCTCACCGCCCGAGGCTGACCACACCCCTGGGGGTGTCGACGGACGCGTGTAGCGAAGGTGCACCCTGCTCGATGGCGATGGACGTCGACCCTCCGGTCGCGTTCAGCACGGTGCGCACGAGGTCGGGCTGCGGGTGGGTGATGGTCAAGCGCCGCAGCCTCGCGTCGTGCGGCAATGAGGCGGTCGGGTGCGTGGAGTCCAGCCAATCGATGAGAAACGGCAGCGTGCCCGCATGTGGGGGAGCGAGCAGCGGAAACGTCAGTTGCCACTGCAGCAGCGTCCCGTCGGGTCGTGCCCGCGACATGTTGGTGGCCGGTCCGAGGTCGATCCCCTCGGCGGACAGACGCTCCAACACCTGTGCCAGCGGGCGTGTGGGCCGCGCGCACCATGCCACCAGCGACGCCACCGTGAGGTCGTCGACACCGAACGGACGCGGGAATCCGGGCGCTGGCTGTGCACTATCGGGTCCGACGATCTCCAGATAGGTCGTGCCGCCGAGGCCGGTCAGCTCGTTGCGCGTGCCCATCCCGACATGCGATCCGCCAGCAATCACGGGCACGCCCCAGGTGTCGCGGACGATGGCCGCGGTGGCATCCACGGACGGGGTGGCGAGGACGAGATGGTCAATCACAGCATCAGCGTGACACTTGTCCGAGCCAAGTGTGCAGATCGTGCTCTCGTAACCGGCAAGACTGTGTCAATGAGTTCCGTCGCCTTCATCGGGCTCGGCGTGATGGGCACCCCCATGGCCCGTCACCTCGCTGCCAACGGCCATCAGGTCACCGTCTACAACCGCACGCCCGAGAAGGCGCTCGCATGGGTCGCCTTGTACGGCCATCGCGCGGCTCCCACGCCGCGCGAAGCGGCCGAGGGTGCCGAGTTCGTGTTCCTCTGTGTGGGCAACGACAACGACGTGCGTGATGTCGTGTACGGCATGGACGGTGCGCTCGCTGGCGCCGATGCCGGCGCAGTGTTGATCGACCACACCACCGCCTCGGCAGAAGTGGCCAAGGAGCTCGCCGAAGCGGCAGCCGAGTTTGGGGTGGGCTTCGTCGACGCCCCCGTGTCGGGTGGGCAGGCGGGTGCCGAGAACGGGCAGCTCACGATCATGTGCGGCGCTGATGACGAGGCGTTCTACGAACTCGCCAAGCCGGTGATGGCGTCGTACGCCAAGGCCAGCGCGCTGATGGGCCACGCCGGTTCCGGGCAGCTCACCAAGATGGTGAACCAGATCCTCATCGCCGGTGTCGTACAAGGGTTGGCCGAAGGGTTGAACTTCGCGATGAAGGCCGGGCTCGATCCCGAGCAAGTCGCCGAGGTGGTCAAGTACGGCGCGGCCCAGAGCTGGCAGCTGGAGAATCGCGGTTCCACGATGGTGAAGGGTGAGTTCGATTTCGGCTTCGCCGTCGAATGGATGCGCAAAGACCTTGGCATCGTGCTCGACGAGGCGAACCGCAACGGAGCCCGCTTGCCGGTCACCGCGCTGATCGACCAGTTCTACGCACAGGTCATCGCTCGTGGTGGCCGCCGCTGGGACACCAGCAGCCTGATCCAGTTGCTCGCCAACGACTGACACGGCCATGTGGCCCTAGTGCTCGCGTCCTGATGGGTTCACCATGCGCGTTGGAGGGTTCGCCCTCCCCGGCGCGAAGGGGGTCTCATGAGACCGACTCGATGGATCTTCGTCGGGTTGCTGTTCGGGCTGCTGGTGGTCGGATCCAGCGGGCCCGCAGCTGCCCAACTGGGAGGAGAGTGCACCGCCTCTGGTGTCTGGCAGAACAAGGGCCTCACCGTTGACGCAGCGACGATCGGGAACGATCTGGTCACGGTGCCGCGCAAGGACACAGTGGACTGGACGGGTTCGGTGGGCAGTGCTCCCGGCACGTACCGAGGCTCGGTGTGGCTGGAGTTGCCACCTCCGTTCGGCAAGGTAGAGATCGACAGCTGGCATGGCACCGGCACGAACACCGCGAACTCGGGCTCGAAGACCTACAGCCTTCCCAAGTTCGTGCCAGCCGGTGTGGAGTTCACCGTCTCGGGTGAGCACATCGACAGCAACGGTGTGTGCAGCGGTTCGGTGAGGGTGCAGGTGGAAGGCGGACCGTTCGACTCGCCGGTCACCTATGCGGCGCTCGTGCTGACCATTGCGACCGGTGGGCCGTTGGCCGCGCTGTTGCTCGGGATGGCGAAGGCTGCGATCGCAGCAGGATTCGGGGGAGCGTCATGAAGGTCTCACGACTGATCGGCACTGCGGTGCTCGGGTTCCTCTTCTTCGGCTTCGTCGCCATCGATCTGGTGTTGTTCGGCGTCTTGGCGCTGAACAGCGTGATGGTCACAGTGCTGCCGTTCATCGGTCTGCTGCTCTGTGCCGTCCTGGGCGTGCTTGCCTCGCGGCCGCGTACGCGGCCGCTGGCCTGACCGGTTCAGCCCGCCACGGCCGCGGCGACTGCATCAACGATGCGATCGATCTGCTCGTCCGTGGTGACGAGCGGCGGGCAGAACAGCAACGAATCGGCATTGAGGGCACGGCAGACGACGCCGCCCTCGAACATCGCGTCGCGAATGGTCATCGCGTTCTGATCGGGACGCAGGCCGACGGCCCACATCGCGCCCAGGCCACGAATGTGGTCGACTGCCCCATCATCGGCCAGTGATCGCAGGCCGGCTTCCAGACGACCACCGACGTGCGTCGCGCGCGCGACGAGCTGCTCGCGCTGGATGATCTCCAGGTTCTTCAGCGCCGCAGCGCATGCCGTGGTGTGGCCGGAGTAGGTCATGCCGTGGCGCAGAAAGAAGTTCGTGTCGGCTTCGAGTGCGGCCGTCGGCTTGGGACCGACGAACACGCCACCGAGCGGTTGGTAACCGGAGGTGACTGCCTTGGCGAACGTCACGAAGTCGGGGGTGACGCCGTAGTGGTGGGCCGCGAACCAGCTGCCCAGGCGACCGAAGCCGGTGATGACCTCGTCGAACACAAGGTAGGCGCCGTGCTGATCGCACAGCTTGCGAACGCCTTCCAGGTAGCCGTCCTGGGCCGGGTAGATACCGCCAGCGCCCTGCACCGGCTCGACGATGACGGCCGCGACTTCGTTGCTGCGCTGACTCATCAGCGTGGCCAACGCCTCAACGTCGTCGGCCGGCACTTGCACGACCTCGTCGACGAATGGGCCGAAGTTCTCGCGGTTTGGTGCGATGCCCTGAGCGCTCGTGCCGCCGTAGGTGGTGCCGTGGTAGCCGCGTGCGCGGGAGATGATCAGCTTGCGCTGACCCTGGCCGGCCTGCACGTGGGCGATACGGGCGAGCTTCATCGCGGTGTCGATGGACTCGCCACCGGAACCGGTGAAGAACACACGGGCATCGGGGATCGGGCCGATTTCCCGCAACAACTCGGCGAGCTCCTCGGCAGGTTCGGTGGTGAACGGGTCGAATGCCGAGTACGACTCGAGCGTGGTGATCTGCGCGGCAATGGCGTCGGCCATCTCCTTGCGGCCATGGCCGATGGCGCAGTACCAGAGGCTGGCCATTCCGTCGACGAGTTCGCGGCCGTCGGCGGTGTAGAGCAACGCGCCCTCTCCGCGGACGATACGGATGAACGATTCGCGGGTGGGCTTGGCAAAAGGGTGCAGGAACGCCTTGGGCATTCCGATGACCGTAGTCACTCGCGACCTGCGAGCCAACGCTACGGTGGCGGACATGGGTGAGGTGACCTGGAGCGTGGACGTCGCAGTTGATGCTGGTTGGTACGCGCTGAAGGGCGCACTGGCGGACCAGCCGTGCCCGGCGGAGTCCAGCACGAACATCGTCATCGACGGCCAGACGGCACTCGTCGGTCGCACCTCGCCGGGTCGCGACATCCTGCCCCAGGTGCCGCTCGACGCCGATACCGGGGTATCGCGCCGACATGCACAACTGGTGGTCGATGGCGACCGACTCACCGTGGTCGATCTTTCATCCACGAACGGCACCTACGTCGTGGCACCCGATGAAGAACCCGCCGATGCCACGCCCTCGCTCGTGGCCGGTGTGCCGCGCGAGCTGCACGACGGCGACACGGTGTACGTCGGCGCCTGGAGTCGGCTCACCGTCCGCCGTTCCCCCGCCGGGCACTAGCGCACGCCCTGGCTCACCCTGCGGTTTCTGGGAAGGATCCGTCCCAGCTCGGCGTCTGGGAAGGATCAGACCCGGAAACCGAAACTGATCCTGCCCGGAAGCGTCCCTACGGGCGCTTCCCCCGCAACGAACTAGTGCAGTTCGTCGAAGCCCTCGCGTAAACAGTCGGCCAGCACATCGGGGTCGGGGATCGCCGCCGCATCCGCGTTCACGCCGATGCAGCACAGTCCGTCGTACGACATCAGGGTCACGTTCAAGGCTGCCCCGGCGGTGGGTCCGAACGGGTAGAAACGCAGCACCCGGTGCCCCTCCAACCACAGCGGCACCGGAACGCCGGGTACGTTGCTGGCAAGGAAGTCGACACCCTTGAGAATCGCCCCGATCGCTCCCTTGGGTAGCAGGTTGAGGAAGCCGGCGATGGCGCCGGTGTGCTCAAGTGAGCGTTCGTGGCGGACTCCATCCAACGCCGCTCGCATCGCGGCGATACGTTCACCGATCGGTGCGGCACCCATCGGCAGCGTGAAGCGCATCACCGTGATGTGGTTGCCCCCCTCCTGATGGTGCTCCTTGCGCAACGAGATGGGCATCGCCACTCGCAGTTCGTCGATGTCCTCATCGTGATGTACGTGATACCGGTGCAACCCCGCGGCGATACCGGCCAGGAACGCGTCGTTGATCGTGCCGCCAACCTGCTTGGCTGCGTCGCGCAGATCGTTGATGGGAATGTCGAGCGTGCGGAGATTCGACATCGCCACCCGACCCACCATGACATGCGACTTGGGGGTGACGCTGGGCGCAATGACCTTGCCGATCGAGCGAGCGGTCTCGACGATCTCGCCGACGGTCCGCTGCGGATGACGGGCGGCTTCCAGCAGGGTGGGGATCACTGACGTGAGCTGGTGTCGGGCCAGGTCGACTGCGCCTTCGACATCGTGGAGGATGACGTCGCGGAGCAACGAAGCAGGGTGGGGGCGTCGTACCACGGGACGTTCGGTGAGCTGCGGCTGTGGGGGATACTGCTCGAGGTCGAACAGATGGGCCGCTAACTGCACCGCACCGATACCGTCCGTCACCACATGGTGGCCCTTCATCACGAACGCCGCCTGCCGCCCGACCCCCTCGACCAGCGTGAACTCCCACAGCGGGCGGGAGAGGTCGAAGCCGCCCATCGCCTCAGTGCGCACCCAATCGAGCAACTCGCCCATACCGCTGTGCGCGGGAAGGCTGATGTGTCGCAGGTGGAAATCCAGGTCGAAGGTGGGGTCGGGCTCCCAACGCAGCAGTGTCGGATGCAGCGGGACTGGCTGCACCTTCTCGCGCAGGGCTTGCACATGATGCGTGACTTCCTCCATACGGGCACGCAGGCGTGACCACTCGGGCGCTCCCTCGAGCAGGGCGACGCCGAGGATCGTGCTGCGCAACAACGGATCAGCCTCGACCGTCCACATGATCGTGTCGGTCTGGCTCAAGTAGTGGGCCTCGGGCATGGAGCTGTCCCCTTCCAGGCGAATCGTGCCGCCGGTTGGGCGTGGCGGCCAGGGACCTAGGGCCTGATGTGTGCTCGGCGGGGTCGAAAGACCCTGGGCCCTCGCATTGGATCGTTCGTAGGGTGCACTCGTGTACGACCAGTCTTCCGCAGCCGAGCTGCGACGTGAGGTAGTCGATGCCAATGAGGCGGTCGCGCGAGTTGCGCATCTGTTCTCCGAGGTGATTGCGATCTACCCGATCACTCCCGCTTCGCCAATGGGCGAGCATGCCGATGAATGGAGCGCGAAGGGCCACCCGAACCTGTGGGGCGTCGTCCCCGAGGTGATCGAGATGCAGAGTGAGGCTGGCGCTGCGGCCACGCTGCACGGTGCCGTGCTTCGTGGGGCGCTGGCCACCACGTTCACCGCCAGCCAGGGCCTGCTGCTGATGTTGCCGGAGATGTTCAAGATCGCCGGCGAACTGACCCCCACGGTGATTCACGTCGCCGCTCGCACGGTGGCCACGCATGCCCTCAGCATCTTCGGCGACCACAGCGACGTGATGGCTGCGCGGAGCACCGGGTTCGCGATGTTGTGTGCGCACAACGTCGCCGAAGCCGCCGACATGGCGGCAGTCGCGCACACGGCCACTCTGGCCACCCGTGTGCCGTTCCTCAACTTCTTCGACGGGTTCCGCACCAGCCACGAACTGAACACCGTCGTGCTGCCGACGCCCGAGCAACTGCGCCAACTGGTCGACGAATCGCTCATCAGGGCGCATCGCGAGCGCGGCCTCGATCCTGATCGGCCGGTGCTGCGTGGCAGCGCGCAGAACCCCGACGTCTTCTTCCAGGCCCGCGAGGCGTGCACCCCGTTCCATGCCGCAGTCCCCGATGTCGTGCAGGCGACCATGGATCGCTTCGCCGAGATCACCGGCCGTCAGTACCACCTCGCTGAATACCACGGCGCCCCCGATGCCGAGCGAGTGATCGTGCTGATGGGCTCGGGTGTCGGTGCGGTGCGCGAGGCCGTCGACGTGCTGAACGCGTCAGGTGAGCGTGTCGGTGTGGTGGCACTACGCCTGTACCGCCCGTTCCCGACGGCGCAGCTGCTTGCGGCGCTGCCGCCCAGCACCCGCACGGTGGTGGTGCTCGATCGCACGAAGGAGCCGGGTGCACCGTTCGATCCGCTGCACCTCGACGTGCTGTCGGCGTTGTGGCACAGCGAGACCGCTACCTGGGCCGGTGGCGAGCGGCCGCGGGTGTTCGGTGGTCGGTACGGACTCAGCAGCAAGGAGTTCACCCCGGCGATGGTGAAGGCCGTATTCGACGAGGCGGCGCTGACGAACCCGAAGAATCCGTTCACGGTGGGCATCGTCGACGATGTCAGCCACACCAGCCTCGTGTACGACCCGGCGTTCAGCACGGACCGCGCCAAGGTGCGAGCAGTGTTCTACGGCCTTGGCGCCGACGGCACCGTGGGTGCCAACAAGAACACGGCGAAGATCATCGGCTCGAACACCAACCTGCACGTACAGGCGTACTTCGTATACGACTCGAAGAAGTCGGGCAGTATGACCATCAGCCACGTGCGCGTCGACGAGCGTCCGCTGCAGGGCAGCTACCTCATCGACGAGGCGACGTTCGTGGGTGTTCATCAGTGGAACTTCCTGTCGCGCATGGACGTGCTGCGGCTCGCTGCCACTGGCGCGACGGTGCTGATCAACTCGCCGTACGGCCCCGACGACGTGTGGCACCGTCTCACCGCTGAGGTGCAACAGCAGATCATCGATCGGCAGTTGCAGCTGTACACCATCAACGCTGCCACGGTTGCCCGAGATGCTGGCCTCGCCGGCCGTATCAACACCGTCATGCAGGCCTGTTTCTTCGGCCTCGCCGGCGTGCTGCCCACCGAAGATGCGCTGCGCGAGCTGAAGAGCGCAATCAAGAAGAGCTACGGCGCCCGTGGCGATGTCGTGGTGGAACGCAACGTGGCCGCAGTCGACAAATCGCTGGAGAACCTGCACCGGGTGACGATTCCCGCCACCGTGACGGCCACCGATCTGCGTCGCCCGGCGGTCAGCGGCGATGCCCCCGATTTCGTGCAGAAGGTGACCGCGATGATGCTCGCCGGTGACGGCGATCTCCTGCCGGTGAGTGCGTTGCCGCCCGACGGAGCGTTCCCCACCGGCACCTCCAAGTTCGAGAAGCGCACGATCGCCGATCAGATCCCGATCTGGGAGGCCGACCTGTGCATCGACTGTGGCAAGTGCGCCATTGTCTGCCCGCACGCCGCGATCCGGATGAAGGTGTACACGCCAGCCGACCAGGCGGAGGGTCTGAAGTCGAAGGACTTCCGCAGCCGTGAGGTGCCGGGGATGAAGCTCACCGTGCAGGTGGCCCCCGACGACTGCACCGGCTGTGGTGTGTGCGTGCAGGCCTGCCCCGCACACGACAAGAGCCAGGTGAAGCGCAAGAGCATCAACATGCAGCCGATCGGCGAGCACCTCGATGCTGAGCGGATTGCGTGGGATGCGTTCCTTGCTACTCCATCGGCAGACCCGGCCCAGTGGGACCCCGCGTCGGTGAAGACGAGCCAGCTGCGCGAACCGCTGTTCGAGTTCAGCGGCGCGTGTTCGGGTTGCGGCGAGACGCCGTACCTCAAGCTGCTGACCCAGCTGTTCGGCGATCACATGCTGGTCGCCAACGCCACTGGCTGCAGCAGCATCTTCGGTGGCAACCTGCCCACCACGCCCTATGCCAAGAATGCGGAAGGGCGCGGCCCGGCGTGGGCCAACAGTCTGTTCGAGGACAATGCCGAGTTCGGTCTGGGCATCCGCCTCGGGTTCGAAGCGCAACGACGTACTGCGTTGGTGATGGTCGAACTGCTGCGTCCGCAGTTGAACGCAGCGCTCGGCGCCGACGCGCTCGACGCCATCGTGGCTGGCCACGACGACGACGGCGAGCTGGGTATCCGTGCTCAGCGCGAGCGAGTCTCGGCGCTGAAGTCGGCGCTGGTCGCGCTCGGCGGCGCCGATGCCAGGCGGCTACTGGATCTGGCCGACACCCTCGTGCGCAAGAGCGTATGGATCGTCGGCGGCGACGGGTGGGCCTACGACATCGGTGCCGGTGGTCTCGACCACGTGCTCGGCAGCGGCCGCAACGTCAACATTCTCGTGCTGGATACCGAGGTGTACTCCAATACCGGCGGTCAGGCCTCCAAGGCGACGCCACGCGGCGCGGTGGCCAAGTTCGCCGCTGGCGGCAAGGGCGGGATGAAGAAGGATCTCGGGCTGGAAGCAATGAGCTTCGGCGACGTCTATGTGGCCAAGATCGCGATGGGGTCCAGCGATGTGCAGACGGTGAAGGCATTACTGGAGGCCGATGCCTGGCCGGGGGTGTCGCTGGTGATCGCCTACAGCACCTGTATCGCCCACGGGTTCGACATGAAGCACACGATGACCCAGCAGAAGCTGGCGGTGCAGAGTGGTCACTGGCCGCTGTACCGCTACCGACCCTCCGGCGACAGCGACACCAAGCCGTTCCAGCTCGACAGTGCCGATCCATCGGTGCCGTACAGCGACTTCGCCGCCAGCGAGTCCCGGTTCGCGATGCTCGCCCGTTCGAACCCAGAGCGCTCGCAAGAGCTCATCGGGCTTGCGCAGCAGGACGTCGACAACCGCTGGCACTATTACCGTCAACTCGCCGACGTACAACGCACATCTCCCGGCCACGCCAGCGAGACCACCATCGCCGATGAGGAGCAAGAGTCGTGACCGACCTGTCCACCACGTATCTGGGCCTCGCGTTGCGCAGCCCACTGGTCGCTTCAGCGGGTCCGGTCACCGGGAACCCGGCGATGTGGCAGCGGCTGCAGACCGCCGGTGCCGGGGCCATCGTGCTGCCGTCGTTGTTCGAGGAAGAGATCGAGCAGGACGCGTTCGTGATCGGCTTCAACGAGGAACATGGCGCGGATCAGTTCGGTGAGGCACTCAGCTATCTGCCGTCGATCGACTATCCGCCAGCGGGACCGGCGCGCCATGTCGCTCTCGTCGAGCAAGCACGCGAGCAACTCGACATTCCGGTCATCGCCAGCCTCAATGGCACCACTCCCGGCGGGTGGGTGCGTTACGCCAAGCACCTCGCTGATGCCGGCGCACACGCGATCGAGCTGAACCTGTACGACATCGTGGCCGACCCGTCGGCCACGGCCGCGCAGCTCGAGCATCGTTATCTCGAACTCGTGGAGGAGGTGAAGGCCGAGATCGACATTCCCCTTGCAGTCAAGCTCGGCCCATGGTTCACCGCCTTGGCCAACCTGGCAGTCCGGCTGCAGGATGCGGGAGCCGACGGTTTGGTGCTCTTCAACCGGCTCTATCAACCGGACATCGATCTCGACACGCTGGATGTCGTGCCCAAACTGACGCTCAGTACATCGGCCGAGACCCGCCTGTCGCTGCACTGGATCGCCAACTTGTTCGGCACGACTGACTGCTCGCTCGCCGCCAGCTCGGGTGTTCACGACGGTGCCGACGTTCTGAAGCTGCTGCTCGCCGGAGCCGATGTGGTGATGACCACCAGCGCACTGCTCCTACATGGTCCCGAGCACCTCGCCGTGATGGAGCGCTACGTCCGGCAGTGGATGGTGGATCGCGACTACGACAGCGTGCGTGAGCTGCGAGGCAGCGTGAGCCGCGGCAATGTTCCCGATCCGCAGGTCTACGAGCGGGCCAACTATTACCGCGTCATTCATTCTTGGTCCAACGGCAGTCCTCGGTAAGATCACCGACATGCGGGAGAGCGAAGTCCATTTCGGCCACCGCATCGGTTGGCTACGGGCCATGGTGCTCGGTGCCAACGACGGCATCATCTCCATCGCTGCGCTGCTGTTGGGTATGGCGGCCGCCGATTCCGATCGCTCAACGCTGCTGACCGCCGGTATGGCGGGTCTGGTGGCAGGTGCCGTGTCCATGGCCCTGGGCGAGTACGTGTCGGTCGCGTCGCAACGCGATAGCGAGCACAGCGATATCGCTAAGGAACGCTGGGAGCTCGAACACCAGTCGGAGATGGAGCTCAGTGAACTTGCCGCGATCTACCGCTCTCGCGGGCTGAGCCCGGCGCTCGCCCATGAGGTGGCGACGCAACTCACCGATCACGACGCGCTCGGTGCGCACCTGCGCGACGAACTCGGCATCTCGGCCGACGATCTGGCGCGCCCGATGCAGGCAGCCGGCAGTTCCGCAGTGGCGTTCATCATCGGTGGTGTGATTCCGATGGTCGCCGCCTCGCTGGCATCGATGTCGATGCGCATCAGCATGATCCTCGGCGTCACCGTGGTGGCGCTCATTGGGCTCGGTTTTACCGGGGCGAAGGCTGGCGGGGCCAAGCCTGGCCGACCGATCGTGCGGGTGCTGATCGGTGGTGCTGCCGCGATGGGGTTCACGATGCTCGTCGGCAAGTTGTTCGGCGCAGCCATCGCCTGAAGCGTGGCTATCATCTCAAGTTCACTACCCCTGGGGAGGGAACATGGACTTCGACATGATGTCGCTGCCGCCGGCTGTGCGCGTCTCGGTTTTCACTCGCGTCGGTCTCGCCGAAGTGCCGATGGAGTGCCCCCAGGCTGGATACGTCGCGATGCAGCAGCAGCACGAGGGTGGCCTGCTGTGCCCGATGGACGGCATCGCCGTGTCCTTCGGCCGCGAGATCACGGATTACGTGCTGCGGCATCACGAACTGTTCTCGTCGGCCGTTGATCTACCGCTCGGCAACGTGCGACCGCTGATTCCGTTGAACGTGGATCCGCCGAAGCACTCGAAGTACCGCAAGATCCTCGATCCACTGTTCGCCCCGAAGCGAATGGACGCGATGGAGGCCGATATCGCCGAGCGTGCCAACAAGTTCATCGACGAGTTCATCGAGCGGGGCGAATGCAACTTCACGGAGCAGTTCGCGGAGTTGTTCCCGTCAGCGGTGTTTCTCGGCCTGATGGGTCTGCCGTGGGAGGAACTGCACACGATGCTCCACCTGCGCGATGGCATCCTTCACCCGGAGAAGATCGACCCCGCCGCGGTCACCGACCCACTGGTGTCGTTCGCAGTGATGAACGCCACCGGCCAGGAGATCTACGCCTTCTTCAACGAGCACCTCGACGCTCGTGAGGCGAACCCGACGAGCGACATGCTCACCCACTTCATCACCGCCGAGGTGGACGGCGAATCGATGACGCGTGAAGAGGTGCTCGACCTGTGCTACCTGTTCCTCATCGCCGGGCTCGACACGGTGAGCGATTCGCTCACCTGCCTGTTTGCCTTTCTCGCTCAGCACCCGGAGCACCGTCAGCAGATCATCGATGATCCGGCGCTGATCCCGGGAGCGGTCGAGGAGTTACTGCGGTGGGAGACGCCGGTGGCATACGGCGTGCCACGCGAAGCCACTCAGGACGTCACCCTGCCCAACGGGGTGCAGGTGCCCAAGGGCATGGTGATCACCGTCGCCTACGGGGCCTCGAACGTGGATCCCGGCGAGTACCCCGATGGCTTCGACGTGCGCTTCGATCGCGAGAACAACCGACATATCGCCTTCGGCGGCGGTGTGCATCGCTGCCTCGGCTCGCACCTCGCCCGTCGCGAACTCCGCATCGCGCTCGCCGAATGGCACAAGCGCATCCCGCAATACGCCCTGAAGCCAGGGCACGAGCAGCTCGAGTTCCCGCAGGGTTTGCGCCACGTGAAGGATCTCACGCTCAGCTGGTGAGGTCACTCGGCAGGTAAAAGTTGGGACCAAGGTCCATACTGGAACACCTGTACCGGGAATGAACGCGGAAGTAGCGTGACCGCATGAGTGAACGTGCGGACGCCGTCGTCATCGGCGCAGGTGTGATCGGATCTTCAGTTGCCCTCGAGCTGGCTCGTGGCGGTCGCAAGGTCATCGTGGTCGACAAGGGCCCGTCGGCCGGAGCGGGTTCGACGAGTTCGTCGTCGGCGATCATCCGCTTCTGCTACTCGACCCCCGATGCGGTGCTCACGGCGTGGGAATCAGCGGCGGCATGGGCCGACTTCGCCGGGTATCTCGGCCACACCGACCCCGACGGTATGGGGCACTTCGTGCGCACCGGTCATCTCATCTTCCGCATCCCGGGCGCGAATACACAGCGGTTCGAATCTGTCTGGAACGAAGTCGGCATCGTCTACGAGGATCTGGACACTCAGGAGATTGCCCGCAGGTGGCCGGGCTTCGACGTCGGTGCCTACTTCCCACCCAAGCGCATCGACGACCCGGCCTTCGGCGATGATGCCACCAGCACGTTGACCGCCATCTTCGAGTCGCAGTCGGGGTTCATGGACGACCCGATGTTGTGCGCGCAGAACTTCGCCTATGCGGCCAAGCAACACGGTGCCGAGTACCGCTTCCACCAGGAGGTCGTCAGCATCGATCGTGAGGGTGGGCACGTGTCCGGCGTGTCGTTGGCCGGCGGTGAGCGCATCGTGGCGCCTGTCGTGGTGAACGTCGGCGGCCCGCATGCGAGCGTGCTCAATCGTATGGCCGATGTCGTGAGCGGTATGAGAATCAGCCACCGGCCGTTGCGCTCCGAGGTGTTCACGGTGGAGGCGCCCAAGGGGATGACCCTCGAGGACGGCTTCCCGACTCTCGCCGACCTCGACGTCGGTCAGTACATCAAACCTCACTTCGGTGGTACCTGGGATGTGGGTTGCACCGAGCCCGACTGCGACGAACTGCACTGGATCGACGACCCCGAGCAGTACGACCCGTACCCCACGGTCGAGCAGTTCGAGGTGTCCACGATGCGCGTCGCCCGGCGGGTGCCCGAGTTCGGCATCCCTCACCGCCCCACCGGGTTGGCTGCGTTGTACGACGTGACGACCGACTGGGTGCCGCTGTACGACAAGAGCGATTTGCCCGGCTTCTTCATGGCCTGCGGCACCAGCGGTAACCAGTTCAAGAATGCACCGCTTGCCGGTCAGTTCCTGAAGCTGATCATTGATGCCGAGGCAGCTGGCATCGACCACGACGAGCAACCCGTGCAGTACGTCGGTCCTCGCACCGGCCGTTCGATCAACATCGGTTCGTTCTCGCGCCGTCGCGATCCATGGGCCACTTCGAACGGGGTGATGGGCTAGCTTCCCGCGTATGAAGGTGCGCGTCGACGAATCCTTGTGTCATGGCCATCAGGCGTGTGCAGTAGCCGCGCCCCGGGTGTTCGGTGCAGATGAATACGGCAACGCCGTGGTGCTGATCGACGGTGAGCTCCCGATGGAGCTGGAAGCCAGCACACGGCGAGCGCAGGGAAACTGCCCCGAGCACGCCATCATTCTCGAATGACCGACGTGGCGACCCTGACTTCGTCGTGCGCCTGATCCCACTGAGCGATGCGCAGCGAGAACCGTGGCGCAATGGTGGTGGGTGGACGCGCGAGATCACGCGCTTCCCGGCCGACTCGGCGGAGTTCGACTGGCGGCTGTCGGTGGCTGAGGTGGAGGCGGATGGTCCGTTCTCTCGCTTTGATGGCTGCGATCGGATCCTGGTGTTACTCGGTGGGAACGGGATGGAGTTGCACACAGTGGGTCCGCCGGTCACGTTGCGGGCGCCGCACGACCACCTGCGTTTTCCCGGCGAGTTGGCGATCTCAGCGCGCTTGATCGCCGGACCGACCACTGACCTCAACCTGATCTGGCGGCGTGATCGCTGCACGGTGGTGCTGCACCAGATCGATCCGCGAGCGCCGATGCACATCGGCGGGCTCCCCGGCGAGGTGGTGGTGGCCTTCACCGTGGCGACTGGAGCCGCACGCGTGAGCGAGCCTGGGGAGGGTCTGCTGGTGGGTAGCGACGAGTACGCGATCGCGTTCGTCATCGCGCCGCCGGCGACGCGCTGAGATACCATCCCGCGAATGGCCGAGATCGCAACGCTGCAGCATCACGAGGATTCGCTGGAGGTTGTGTGGAGCGACGGAGTGGTCAGCCGCTATCCATGGCTCTGGCTGCGCGACCACGCGCACGACGCCGACACGATGCACCCGCTCACCGGGCAGCGCCAACTCTTCACCGCCCGCGTACCGCGTGCCCTGCGCGGCCTCAGCACCGACGTCAGCGACGGTGCGCTGCATGTCACGTGGGACATGCTCGAACCAACCACGGTGCTCCCGATTGAGTTCCTGGCCACGTATCGCCATCCACGAGTTGCCCGTGTAGCGGTCGATGTGCCGGTCACGCTGTGGAAGGCGGCCTCGATCACCACACCCACCGTCGCTCACGATCTGGTGATGAACACCGACGCGGGCCTTGCTCACTGGTTGACCACGACCCTGCAGTACGGATTCTGCATCGTGACCGGCACCCCGCCGACGGTGGAGTCCACAGCCGCCTTGCTGCGGCGGGTGGGTTACGTCCGTGAGACGATCTTCGGGGGCGTATGGGAGTTCCAAGCTGATCTGGCGAAGGCCGACACCGCGTACACAACGCTGGAACTACGCGGCCACACGGATGGCACGTACAGCAACGATGCGCCCGGGTGTCAGTTGCTGCACTGCTTGGAGTTCAACGGCGACGGCGGCGACAGCACCCTGGTCGACGGGTTCGCCATCGCTCGCCGGATGGAGGCGGAGCACCCCGACGAGTTCGAGACGCTGTCGACGGTGACCGTGCCCGGGCACTACATCGGCGACGGAAGCCATCTGCTGGCGACACGTCCGGTGTTCCGCCACGATCACACCGGGCGACTTGCACAGGTGTCGTTCAACAACTACGACCGGGCGCCGTTCATGTTGGAAGAGTCCGACATGCTCGCGTTCTACGACGCGCTGAGGGTGTTCGAGGAGTTGGCCAACGACCCGTCGATGCAGTGGCGTCATGTGCTGCAGCCAGGTGAAGCGTTGTTACTGGACAACTGGCGTGTGCTGCACGGTCGCGCGGCGTATAGCGGGCTTCGGCGGATGTGCGGCGGGTATCTCAATCGTGAGGACGTCGAGAGCCGCCTACGCTCGTGCAGGTGAGCCTTGCCGAGCTGATCTCCCGTTTCAATGTCGACGACCCGGCGTTCATCGCCGATCCGTATCCGGTACTCAACGAACTCCGCGAAGCGACACCGATCTTCTGGAACGAGCAGACCGCACAGTGGACCCTCACTCGCTTCTCTGATGTGTTCGAGACCTTGCGCGATCGTCGGCTGGGGCGTAGCTACAGCCACCTGTATTCGCACGCAGCAGTCGGCCGCGCTGAACCCGATTCGCGTTGGGCAGCATTCCAACAGCACGAACGCTGGTCGTTGTTGTGCCTGGAACCGCCCGACCACACTCGCATCCGCCGCCTGGTGGCCAAGGTGTTCACTCCCAAGGCGGTCGCCGCAATGCGACCGGCCGTGCAGGGTTTCGGTGACGAACTGCTCGATGTGTGTCGCGAGAAGGGCACGTTCGAACTGCTCACCGACTACGCCCAGCCGTATTCCGTCGCCGTGATTTGCTCGATGCTCGGGGTACCGCGCACCGACACACAACTGCTGCTCGACTGGTCGCACGCGATCGTGAAGATGTACGAACTCAGCACCACCGACGCCGTGCGCGAAGCGGCGAACACCGCAGCTGCCGAGTACATCGAGTACACGAAGGCGCTGATCGCCGAGAAGCGACGCAGCCCCGATGGACTGCTCGTCAGCGAGTTGGCGCAGGTGGAGGACGACGGCGACACGCTCACCGTGGACGAAATCATCAGCACCACGATGGTGTTGCTCGAGGCGGGCCACGAGGCCACGGTGAACACACTGGGCAACGGTATGCGCGCGATGCTGCGCCACCCGGGTGAGTGGCAGCGTGTGGTCTCGGGTGCGGTGCCGGCGCGATCCGCGGTGGAGGAGATGTTGCGCTGGGACCCGCCGCTGCATCTGTTCGAGCGCTGGGTGCTGGAAGAGGGCGTCGAGATCGCCGGACAGCGGATGGAGGTCGGCCAGGAGGTGGCGATGCTGTTCGGCGCCGCGCAACGCGATGGGCGGCGCTTCCCCGAACCTGACCGCTTCGACGCGGGTCGTGGCGACACTGCGCACATCGGCTTCGGCGGTGGCATCCACTTCTGCGTCGGCGCCCCGCTGGCCCGTCAGGAGATCGAGGTCTCCGTCGCCGGTCTGGCTGCGCGCTTCCCAAATCTGGCAGTACTCGTCGAACCCGAGTATCACCCCAACTTCGTCATCCGTGGCCTCACTGCGCTGCACCTGACGGCGTGACACCGCAGCACCGAGGAGACCGGGGGGTTTAGCTCGCAGTGAGGACTGGTGCCGCTCGGCGCAGGATCTCGGCGACGTCGGCATCGGTGGTCTGGAAGCTGGTGACCAGGCGGATGACCCCGGGGCTCATCTCGTAGAACAGCAGACCGGCGGCGGCCAAGGACCCAGCCGCGTGCTGTTCGACGTTCGCGAACAACATGTTCGCCTCGGGCTCGACCACGAAGGTGACACCCATCTCGCGTAGTCCGGCCGCCAGGGCCGCCATCGCCTGGTTGGCACGGGCGGCGAGGCGCAGCCACAGGCCGTCGGTCAGGTATGCATGCAGCTGAGCGCTTTGGAAGCGCATCTTGCTGGCGACATGCCCGGCCCGTTTCACCCGGTACACGAGTTGCGCACTGACGGCGGGGTCGAAGCACACAATGGCATCGGTGCTGAGCGACCCGTTCTTCATCGCCCCGAGCGAGAACAGGTCGACGCCGGCACTGGCAGTGAGTGCAGCCGGTGAACACCCAAGGGCAACGAGTGCATTGGCGAGACGGGCACCGTCGAGGTGCATGCGCAGACCCCGCTCGTGGGCGATCGTCGCCAATGCCGCAACTTCGTCGACCCGGTACACGGTGCCCATGTCGGTGGGGCAGGTGAGCGACACGACGGACGGCTGCGAGTGGTGCGGGTCGCCCCAGTTGGTGCTGGCAAACGCAGCGTGGAGTGATGTCGGCTGCAGCGTGAACCGTTCGCCTTGGAGGCCGCGCATCACGGCGCCGGCGCCGAACATTGAGGTCGCCCCGCCCTCACTGCGCAGGATATGCGCTGTTTCGTGGCACAAGATGCTGCCCCACGGCGGGCACACCGCCGAGAGCGCGAGTGAGTTCGCGGCGGTGCCGCTGATGACGGGGAAGACCTCGGCCTCGGGGTGTTGGAAGACCTCGCGCACGAGTTCCCGCAGTTGGGCGGTGTGGTCGTCGCCGCCATAGGCGAGCGCCGAGCCGACATTCGCCGCAGCGACGGCCGCGATGATCTCGGGGGCCACGCCGGCAGCGTTGTCGCTGCGCAGTTCGATGGGATGCATGGTTGTCCTCACCACTCGATCGATTGACGGTTGCAGAACATGCCACCGGTCGGGCCGTCATCGGGTAGGTCGGCCAACCACACCGGGGTGTCGGCGCCCTCTTCCACTGACAGTTCAGCCTCGTCGCCACCCATCCGGGTGCGCACCCACCCGGGGCAGCAGGCGTTGATCAGCACACCGGTGCCCGCGAGTTCCTTCGACAACTGGAACGTGAGCATGTTCAGCGCTGCTTTGGACACGCCGTACGCCGGAGCGTTGGCCCACGTGGACGAGAACGTGCCCGAGCGACTGGACACGTTGACGATGCGCGGGCTGTCGGCCTGCAGTAGATGGGGGAGCGCCGCGCGAATGACCCGCAACGGGCCGATGGTGTTGATCTCCAACGCGTCGCGCAGGTCGGAGTCGGAGACTTGTGTGGCGAGCACACCTTCGTCGAAGTGGCCGCCAGCGTTGTTGATCAGCACATGCAGGCCGCCAGCGTGCTGCGCCACCGCAGCGAGTGCGGTCTGCACTGATGTCGTGTCGGTGACGTCGAGTTGCACCGCAAACGCGCCGTTTCCGATCGCCGCAGCGGCCTCGACGGCGTCGTCCCACACACGCGCGGCCACGGCTACGAGGTACCCCTCAGATGCCAGTCGGTCGGCAATCGCCCGCCCAACGCCGCGGTTGGCTCCGGTGACGAGGGCAACGCGGCGCGAGGTGCTCATGGCGCTCGACCCTAGACCGCCACGTGGGGGTGATACCCCAAACGGCGCAGACCGAATTTCACCATTGGCCCCATCCCGAACGCGAACGCGACGGTGCCCACGCCGACGGATCCGCCGAGTGCAGCGCCCACCACGAGCGGTACTCCGTCACTGATCCACCGGGCGGGTGCGACGCCGAGGCCGCGGTTGACGAGGCCCAGCATCACGACCTCCGACGGGCCCGGGCCGAGGTTGGTACTCACCACCAGACAGATTGCGGCGGCGATGATGAGGGTGCCGACCACCAGGTAGCCACCGCGGGGGAGCAGTCGCCGTTGATCGGGTAGGACCGCGAGCACTCGGTTCACCAGCACGCCGATGGTCAGCGTGCCCCCGAGGCAGGCCCAGCCCAACTTCGCGCCGAGCAAGTATCCCGTCCCGAAGAACACTGCCGAGGTGACGATGAAGCAGATTCCGAGCGACCACGCCGTGCTCTGGTGGAGGCCGGTATTCAGCACGTCGTAGGGAGCCACGCCGAGTTTCGCCTTGACCAGGAGCGGGACCGCGACGCCGATACCCACCCAGGAGATCAACAAGCGGAACAGGCGGGTGGCGCGCGACATGCGCTGAGGACGGTATCCGCGTACGTGATGGATCGAACTCCGCAGACTTGGACGCCGAGCCTGCAACATGGAAGCAGCTGCGATACTGAGTCAGCTATGCGAGTCGGGTTCTGTCCGGAGTGACCCGTTGCCGTCAGGAAGGAACCCTGCAATGACGCACCAATGGATCGTCACGCCGATCACCGGAACCATCGGTGCCGAACTCTCCGGAGGGCGCATCGGCGAGCCCGGTTTCGAAGGGGCCTCGTTGCTGTCGCTGGTGGAGGAGCACCTGCTGTTGGTGCTGCGCGATCAGCACCTGACCCACGCCGAACAGGTCGAGGTGGCCAGGGCCATCGGCGAGCCGACACCGGCCCACCCGGTGGTGCCCGGTCACCCCGACCACCCAGAGATCCTCGTGCTCGACAGCGCCACCTACGGTCGCAACGCCCGCTGGCACACCGACGTGACGTTCGTGCCCGCGCCACCGGCAGCGTCGGTGCTGGTGGGCGACTCGTTCCCCGTCGCTGGTGGCGACACGATCTGGGCTGATCTGCGCACCGCCTACGACCGGCTCTCTCCGGCGCTGCAGGGTGCGATCGACCAACTCGACGCAGTGCATCGCATCGCCCCGCTGGCCTACTGGGGCGAGCCGTTCGACACGGCACTCAAGTTCGACCTTGCCCAGCAGTTGTTCGACGACGCGGCCAAGGTGCCACCGGTGGTGCACCCGATGGTGCGCGTGCACCCCAGCACCGGTCGCAAGAGCCTGTTCATCAACCCGGGCTTCACCTCACACGTTGTCGGCCTGTCGCGCATCGAGAGCGACAACCTGCTGCGCCTGCTCTACGAGCACTCCGCGCAGCCTGAGTTCCAGGTGCGCCATCGTTGGCGCAAGGGCGATGTGTTGATCTGGGACAACCGCGCCACAGCGCACTATGCGGTGGACGACTACGGCGATACGGAGCGCAAGATGCGTCGCGTCACCATCCGCGGCACGAAGGCGGTTGGCCCCAACGGCACCGAGAGCCACATCGTCAGCGATCCGCTCGTCTGGGTGCGCTGAGGTCCTCACTACTGGGCCGGTCGTACGATGGGCGCCGTGCAGTGGTCAGGTGCGTCCGAATCGGCTGAGCGGCTCACCGCTGCAATGGCTGGCGACCATGAACGTGCGGTGCATCGGTGGGCTGAATCCGGAGGACTGAAACTGACCGGACGTACTGCCGGGCCTGCACTTGATGGTCCGGCACGCGTCGCGTTGGCCTTCGACGACTGGGCGCGGCAGGTGTGCGAACTCTCCGCTGTGGTCGTGGATGGCGCTTCGCTGATCGGTGAACGGGCAGCGATTGCTGGCTTGACGCGTCAGGGTGCCGTGAGCGCTGGTGGCGGTTGCCGGCTGCTGCGATGTGCCGACGGCCATGTCGCGTTGTCGCTGGTACGCGACGACGATGTACACGCGATCGACGCGTGGCTCGGTGAGCCGGTGGGGCTCGACCTGTCGCTGCCGGTGAACGATGATGGATGGTCGCGGGTCGGGGCCGCAGTGGCAACACGCTTGGGTGCGGAACTCATCGAGCGGTCGGTGTTGTTGGGGCTGCCGTGTTCGCAGCTGGGCGAGCGTTCGCCCGATGCGGAACTGTTCACCGTCACCCGAGCGGAGGCGATGGCATCCCGGTCGCTGATCGGCGCGCGGGTGGTTGATCTCTCCGGTCTGTGGGCCGGGCCGTTGTGTGCGCGTGTGCTGGGGCTCGCCGGTGCACACGTGACGAAGGTGGAGAGCGTGGAGCGACCGGATGGTGCCCGTCGAGGGCCGGCAGCGTTCTACGAGCTGATGCATTCCGGCCACGATGAGGTGCAACTAGATCTGCGCACGGTGGACGGCCGTGCTGCACTGCGTTCGCTGCTGCGGAATGCCGATGTCGTGATCGAGGCCAGCCGTCCGCGAGCGCTCGTTGCGATGGGCCTCTCGTTCGCCGACCTCCATGACGACGGTTGGCGGGGTGCGTGGCTGTCGATCACCGGTCACGGTGCCGACGGCGATCAGGCAGCGCGTGTGGCCTTTGGTGACGATGCGGCGGTAGCCGGAGGCCTGGTGGCTCACGACGAATTCGGCCCGGTGTTCTGCGCTGACGCGATCGCCGATCCGGCCACAGGGTTGCTCGCCGCGACCGCTGTGTTGCGCTCGGTGGCAGACGGCGTGTCCGGCCACCTCGGGTTGTCACTGGCAAACACCGCGGCGCATCTGGTGGCTCGGTGGTGAACGACGTGCTGACCGTACGTGATGCCGAGGTCGACGGCGTTCGAGTGGACGTGACGCTGGCCGACGGTGTGGTGCGCCGCATCGTCATCGCTGGCAGCGAGCGGCCGGTGTCGGATGCGGTGCTGGAGGCGCACGGCGGTGCGCTGCTGCCAGGGTTGCACGACCACCACGTGCACCTGCTGGCGATGGCGGCGGCGATCGACTCGGTGCCGGTTGGGCCTGGGGATGTGCAGGACGCTGCCGGGTTCGGCGCAGCGCTGCGCTCAGCCGCGGCCGGTGCGGCGAGTGACGAGTGGATTCGCGCGGTGGGTTACCACGAGTCGGTGGCGGGCGAACTCGATCGGTATGCACTCGACGCTGTGGCCCCAGGAACACCGCTCCGTGTTCAGCACCGCTCGGGGGCGCTGTGGGTGCTGAACTCGGCGGCACTCGCCGCCGTCGGTGCCGACCCCGGGCACGACGGCAGGTTCCTCCGGGCCGATGAGTGGTTGCGCGGCCGAATGCCTTCACGGCGGCTCGACCTCGCTGCAGTGGGTCGTCGGCTCGCCAGCTGTGGCATCACCGGAGTCACCGACCTCACGCCCACCAGCGATGAGAGCGAAGTGGCGCTGCTCGCGGCAGCGGTTGCATCCGGCGAGCTGCAGATCGGAGTCACCATCACGGGTTCGGCAGATCTGCCGGCGGCCGCGTCTCCTGAGCTCCGGCGCGGTCCGGTGAAGGTGGTGGTGGGCGACCACGCGCTGCCCTCGCTCGATGATCTCCTGGCCCGTTTCCGTGCTGCTCGTTCGCTCGGGCGCGCGGTTGCCGTCCATTGCGTCACCCGTGAGGCGCTCGTCCTGGCATTGGTTGCGTGGCACGAGGTCGGGTCGGCGCCGGGCGATCGGATCGAGCATGGCGCCGTCGTGCCGCCGGAGGTGTTCGCCGACATTGCCGCATTGGGGCTCACGGTGGTCACTCAGCCGTCATTCGTGCGCGAACGCGGCGATCAGTACCTCACCGATGTCGACGTTGCCGACCGTCCGCACCTGTGGCGCTGTCGGTCGCTCGCCGAGGCGGGGATCGGTGTGGCCTTCGGCAGCGATGCACCGTACGGCTCGATCGACCCCTGGTCGGTGCTGCGCACCGCCGTCGACCGCCGAACACTCGCCGGGGGTGTGCTGGGCGCAGGCGAGTCGTTGGCGGCTGGTGACGCGCTGACGAGAATGCTCGGTGCAGCCGATGCGCCGACAGTGCCGCGCTCAATCGTCGTCGGGGTGCGCGCGGATCTGTGCCTGCTCGATCGCCCGCTCGCTGAGATGCTCGCTGCGCCCGATGTCGGCGCGGTGGCTGCCACGCTGGTGGGCGGCGCCGAGGTCTATCGGCGCTGATCGAGGATGCTGGGTGTGAGCGGCAGGCTGAATGCCAGGGCTGCTGCGGCAAGCGCCAGGACTGCCGACATCCCGAACGCGATTTGGAAGGCGATCAGTCGTGCCACCTGTTCGCCGTCGTGCAGCGTGGTCAGCGAACTGAGCAGCGCGGCAAAGGCTGCGCTGCTGATGGAGGCTCCGGTCGAGCGGGTGAGTGTGCCGAGCGCATTCGCCGAACCGGCTTCGTTTGCTGGCACATACGACATCACCACTGCTGGCATCGCTCCGTAGGCGATGCCCACGCCGCAGTTGACCATCGCCACGCCGAGCCCGATCTGCCAGATCGAGCCGACCATGAACGGCCGGGCGATGAAGCTGGTGCCGATGGCCAATGCTCCAATCCACAGCGCAGTTCGGCCGCCGTAGCGGGTGGAGATGCGTGCCGACACGGGTGACATGAACATCATCGCCAGCGCAGCCGGCAGCAGGACCAGTCCGGCCATCATCACGCTCGTGTCGAAACCGTGTGAGACCGCCTTCGGTGCTTGGAGGAGGAAGATGCTCACGTAGTTGTTGTTGAACATGCCGAACCCCAGCAACACCCCGACGATGTTGGTGACGAGCAGCGGCCGCTGGCGCATGAGATCGATGTTCACCAGTGGCACGGCCGGATGCTGCTCCCAGCGGAACCACGCGAAGAGACCGATGAACCCGACGGCGTAGAGCGCTAGTGGCAATGGCTGGGCGAAACCCCACTTGGATGATTTCGACAGCGGCAGCAGTAGCGACACGAGCGCGACCGACAACAAGACTGCACCGGTGACGTCGAACGGTTCCCGGGCACCTCGTTCGGTTCGGGGCAGCACGATTGCCGCCAGCACGATGCCGGCCAGGGCCATGACGGCTGACGCCCAGAACACGCTCTGCCAGCCCCACAGGTCGAGCATCACGCCGGCCATCGGGAGTGCGATGCCGCCACCGATGCCGAGCATCGCGCTGATCATCGCCACCGCGCCGATCACCTTCTGCGGGGCAAGCAGATCCTTGGCGAGAGCCATGGAGATGGGGAGGACAGCGATGCTGACGCCCTGCAATGCACGGCCGATCACCAGTGGCCACACCGAAGGAGAGACGGCGGCGATCACCGAGCCGACGAGCAACGCCGCTAGTGCCCCGAGCATCACGGAGCGCTTGCCGTACATGTCGCCCAACTTGCCGAGCACTGGGTTGGCGACGGCGCCCCCGAGCAGTGCTGCGGTGGAGACCCAACTGACATCGCCGACCGACGCATGCAGAAGATCGGGCAGATCGTGCAGCAGCGGCAGGGCCACTGACTGGGTGAGCGATACGAGGCCGCCGCAATACGCGAGGACCAAGACCACAGCCCGGGCGGTGGGCTGCGGTCGGCTCGTTTCCATTGCCGACAGGGTACGGCCGGTGTCAGATGTCCATGTTGCCACGCTTAGAAGCCGCGCATGACCTTCAGCTCGGCGTCGTAGCCACTGAAATGTGGAAGGCGCTTCTCCTGGAAGCTCTTGACCCCTTCGCTGAAATCGTCGGAGACGCTGTGGTCGGCCATCAGCACGAGCCCTTGCATGCGGGCCTCTTCGCTGCTGCGTTCGAGATCATCGATGAGCTGACCCTTGATGTGCGCCAGCGAGATCGGTGCGCAGTTGTTGGCGATGTCGCGGGCGTACGCCAATGCCGCTGGCAGTAGTTCGTCGGGCGGTAGTACCCGGTTCACCAAGCCCATTGCCAGTGCCTCGTCGGCCAGCACCACACGTGCGGACAACATCAGATCGGCGGCATTGGCGTAGCCGACGATGCGCTCGACGACCCACGTAATGCCGTGTTCGGCGGGCAACCCGCGGCGAGCGAACGAGGTGGTGAACTTCGCCGTGCTGGCGGCGAAGCGGATGTCGGCGCAGCATGCCTGGATGAAGCCGATGCCGGCGGCTGCGCCGTTGACGGCGGCGATGATCGGCTTGTGCACGCGGCGGGCCAGCGTCATCGGGTACCGGCGGCTGCCGATGCGCTTGCCGGTGGCGGCGGACTCGGCGAGGGCGATCATGTCGAGGCCAGGGCAGAACGCGCGGCCAGCACCCGTAACGACGATGACCTTGACGGCCGGATCGTTGGCTGCGTCGATGAGGGCGCCGAAGTAGGCCTCCTCCATCTCCACTGTCCAGCCGTTGTTGCGCTCGGGCCGGTTCAGCGTGAGCAGCAGCACGCCGTGCTCGTCGAGCTCGCTCAGTACGACTGCTTCGGAGGGGGACAGTTCTGTTGACGTCATCGTCAACTATGTTGGCAGCTGCGCGGGTCGGGTCACGACCCCACGGGGAACATCATGGGGAATGTATGCGAGCAGTCGTGTGTGAAACGTACGGGCCGCCCGAAGGTCTGCGCGTGCAGGAGCTGCCGCTGCGCCCCGCCAAGCACGGCCAGGTGCAGGTCAAGGTCGCTGCTGCTGCGGTGAACTTCCCCGATGTGCTGATCTGCGCGAACAAGTATCAGGTCTCGCTTCCCACACCGTTCACACCGGGCAGCGAGTTCGCCGGTGTCGTCACCGAAGTGGGCGAAGGTGTGACGGGTCTGGTCGTCGGTGACCGGGTGTTCGGCAGCACGATCACCGGCGCATTCTCCGAGTACGTCACGGTGGCTGCCGAGGCGCTGCGGCCCGTACCCGAGGGCGTCGCCCTCACTGCTGCGGCGGGGTTCTGGGTGGCGCACGCGACCGCCTACCACGCGTTGCGCTCGGTGGCCGAGGTGCAGCCGGGCGACAAAGTCGTGGTGCTCGGCGCTGCCGGCGGTGTCGGTCTGGCCGCGGTCGAGTTGGCCGTGGCCCTCGGCGCCGAAGTGATCGCCGCCGCGTCCAGCCCCGAGAAGCTCGCCCTGTGTCGCGAGCGCGGTGCCACGCACACCATCGACTACAGCGTCACCGATCTGCGCGACGGCATTCGTGAGTGCGCACCCGACGGTGCCGATGTGGTGCTCGATCCCGTGGGCGGCCCACTTGCGGAACGGGCACTGCGTGCAACGAAGTGGGGCGGCCGGTTCATCACCCTCGGGTTCGCCTCCGGTGAGATCCCGCGCATCCCGCTGAACCTGGTGCTGCTGAAGGGTCCGATCATCAAGGGTTTCGAGATCCGCACGTTCGCCCAGTACGCGCCGCAGGAAGCGGCGCGCGATGAACGTGAGTTGCTCGAGCTGCTGGCCTCGGGAAAGGTCGCTCCGCACATCTCAGCCGAGTATCCGCTCGAGCGAGCCGCCGAGGCACTGCGGTTCGTCGCCGACCGCAAGGCCACCGGCAAGGTGTTGATCATCGCGTGAGGTTCCTGTCGTGACGACGGTGCTGTTCCTGTGCACGGGGAATGCGGCGCGCTCAGTGATGGCCGGTGTGGCCTTGAGCGAACGCCGACCCGACCTGCGTGTGGAGACCGCCGGCACCCTCACCGTCGACGGTATGCCGATCAGTTGGCGCACACGTGCCGCGCTGTCGGCACACGCGCTGCCGTTCCCGCGACACAAGAGCAAACAGGCCACGCGCACGCACCTCGACGGCGCCGACCTGATCATCGCGCTCGCCCCCGAGCACGTGGAATGGGTTCGCCGTCAGTATCCGCATGTCGCTGAGCGCACCGCCACGTTGGGCTTCCTGGCCGAGCACCTGTCACCGAGTGAGGCTGCGCTGCATGAGCGACTGGGCGTACTCGATCTCGCCCGGCGGCCGTTGGAGCCGTGGGAAGAAGTCGTCGACCCCGGCGGTGGGGAAGTGGAAGCCTTCGTTGAAGCCGCCCGCCATGTCGTCGAACTGGTCGACAAGTTGGCGGGGAAGCTGTGAATCAGCCTCGAAGGGGCTTGGTCTGTGCCGTGTCGAGGTACTCGTCGATGCGGCTGATCTTGCCGTCGTCGTTCAACGTGGCGACGATGCACGAATGGCAGTGCAGCGGGCCACCGGGTGCTGTGCCGCCCAGCACCGACTGCCACACGAAGCCGGCGCTGGTGGCCGTCAACGCGAGCGTGGTCCAGGCGATGTCAGGCACCGTGCGATGGATCCAGCCCATGGCTTTCGCCGACTGGGCGGGGCCGACTTCGACCTCGTCGAAGTTGTGCCACGTGATGCTGTCGGCGCTGCACACTGCGGCCAGCGCTGCGGGATCGTTCGTGCGACTGGCGGCGATGTACGCCTCGGCAATCTGCAACTTCTCGGTGTCTGACAAAGCCATGCCACATCATCCAACCTGGGGGCTCCAACAATGAAATTCGGCGTACAGCACGGCATCGGCGACAGTCGGTGGACACCTGCGATCCTCACACCTACTGAGGTGAAGCGTTTCGCGCAAACTGCTGAGCGGGTGGGCTACGACGCGATTGCGTTCACCGACCATCCGGCGCCGTCGAACCGCTGGGTCGACAGCGGGGGAGAGGGTGTCGCCGACCTGTTCACTTCGCTGGCGTTCTGTGCAGCGGTCACTGAACGTGTGCGGCTGATGTCGTTCGTACTCATGCCGAACTATCGCAATCCGTTCCTGATGGCACATGCTGTCGCCACGCTGGATCACCTCAGCGCCGGCCGTGTGACGCTCGGTCTTGGAACGGGCTACTTGAAGAGCGAGTACTTCGCGTTGGGCACCGATCCGGCGCTCAAGCGCGCAGACTTCGAGGAGGCGCTGGAGGTTGCCCGTCAGGTGTGGGCGGGGCAGGACGTCACCTACGAGGGCCGCCAGTTCTCCGCGCGTGGCGTGCGTTCGGTTCCGGCCTCGTTGCAGACCCCGCATCCGCCGCTCTACCTGCACGGCAACACCGACTGGGGCCTGAAGTACGCAGTGCAGCACTGCCAGGGATGGATGGGAATGGTGATCGGGCCCGAGCGCACGAACACGTTGAAGACCAAGCCAATCCCTGATCTCGAATCCATGGCCCGCCGCATCGACGATGTGCGTGCCGAGTGCGACCGCGTCGGCCGCGACATCGCCACGCTGGAAATTGTCGTCAACGGCAACTGGGGTCTGATGGACATCCGCAAGAACCCCAGTGCCGAGCAGATGCGCGACGAGATCGGTCAACTCGACGCGATGGGCGTCACGTGGCAGTGCTTCAACATCTGTGGCGACGACCCCGACGCATCCATCGACACGCTGGAGTGGGTCGCCGACGCCGTCATCGCCTGACGGTCTTCGCCGCCACCTAGGCGCCTCTGTCGCTCGTCGGCCACGGGAGCCCGTGGCCGACGTGGGACACAAACGGGATCGGGTGCCTCAGCGGCCGGAGAGGAACTTCGCGACAGGAAGCGCTAGGCCGGCTGGACGTGGAACGAGTCGAGCGCGTCGGCGGGGATGCCGAGCGTTCCGTCTTCGAGCTTCACTCGCGGTAGTCGCCGCTCGTACATCGCATGTACGACGACACGGGTAGCGACGCCGAGCCGTTGTGCGGCTTCGGCGGGGAGCAGCACTTCATGCTCGGTCATTGCACGCCTCCTTCGTCGAAGCCCAACTTACCGTGGAGCATGCGGATGACGGTCGCAGGGTCGTCGAATGGAGTGCGATCGCTCATGCAGGTCAGCTTGAAGGGCGGGTGTGACGGAGTTTCCAGGTAACGCCGAATGCCCATTCCGGATCGGTCACTCACGCTTGAAAACTGAATGAGGCGGAATGGGGCACACACGTACCCCGAGGCGGTTCCTGGGAACCGCCCCCAGGGTGCCTCAGCGGCCGGAGAGGAACTTCAGGTTGTCGCGCAGCGCGAGGCGACGCTCGGCATCGGTGAGGCCCATGAAGTCGCCGACCCACGCGCGGGGCTCGGAGAGACCTTCCGGGTGCGGCCAGTCGCTGCCGAGCAGGATGCGGTCGGCACCGTGGTCGTCGCGGACTTTGGTGACGAGATCTTCGTAGAACGGGGCGACCCACACGTGCTCGCGGAACGACTCGGACGGGTCGCTACCGAACAGCTGCGGCGACTTGCCATAGGTGATGCGCAGGCGGCGGTGCAGTTCGCCCACCCATGCGGCACCGAGTTCCAGCGTGGCCACCTTCAGTGTCGGGTGACGATCGAACACACCGTGGCAGATCATCGCCGCCATCATGTCGAAGATCGGGCGCTCGATGGCGATCGACAGCACCTCGGTGAGCGGCGTGCTCTTCAGGCCGGTGTAGGCGGTGCTTTCGCCCCAGTCGCCCAGGTACTTGTTGTACCCCGAGTCGGCAGCGTGGATGGAGCAGACGATGCCGGCCTCGGCGATCATCGCCCACACCCGATCGTGTGCGAGATCGCCCGGTGAGCGGTGCTTACCGGGAGTTGCGACAGGGGCCGGCCGCATGGTGATGAACTTGGCACCCAGATTGAGGACGCGAGCAAGTTCCTTCTCGGCCTCGGCAGGGTCGAGCAGCGAGATCAGCGGGCCGGTCTGGATACGCCCGTCGCGGTCGTAGCCCCAATCCTCGTCGAGCCAGCGGTTGTAGGCGGTGAAGATCGCATGCGCGGACTTCGGGTCGTCGCAGAGCATCTCCTCGATGCCGAGGCCGAGGCTGGGCAGCAGCCAGGCCAACTCGACACCCTGCTGATCCAGGCGGCGCACGCGGGCGTCGCGGTCGCGGTACTCGGGTTGAATGGCCTGCATCGAGATGATGTCGCGAATTGCGAGGCCCTCGGTGTTCTCGGCGCGGAAGTACTTTTCCAGCGAGCCGGGAACGCCGACGGGGTCGTACGTCGGGTTGGGGACGACCGTCAGCAGCTTGTTGTTGATGATCAACGTTCGGCGGCCTTGGATGTCGGCCCAGCGGACCGCGTTCTTGAACTCCTTGTCGAGGTGACGCGTCAGCGCGTCCTCGGCTTCGTAATAGTGCTGGTCGGCGTCGTAGAGCTGATAGTCGATCAGCGCGTCGATTTTGGGGCGGTCCAGAATGGTCACGAGCAACGCCTCCTGGGGCGGGATTCGAATGGAGTGCAGACTTGACACTATCGTCAAATAGCGGGGCTGTCCAGAGCGGTTGTCGTCAAAAGTAAGGGGAACCTGTGGTGGGAATGAAGTACTGGATCAATGCTGGCTTTCTCGCGCTCGACCAACTCGTGCCGATCGCGCAGGCGGCAGAGTCGTTGGGGTTCGCCGGGGTCACCCTTCCCGACCATCTGTTCTTCCCCGAGGACTTCTCGTCGAAGTACCCGTACTCGGCCGACGGTGGCATCAACTGGCCGGCCGACGCCCCGTGGCCCGACTCCTGGGTGGCGATTGCCGCGATGACGCAGGCCACCACCACGCTCGAGTTCTCCACGGGTGTCTACGTTGCTCCGTTACGCGAGGTCTTCAACCTGGCCAAGAGCATCGGCACCGTGGCGGGCCTCGCCGGTGGCCGTGTGTCGTGCGGTTTCGGCGCCGGCTGGTTGGAGGAGGAGTTCATCTCGGTGGGCCTCGACTTCGCCACCCGCGGGTCGCGGCTCGACGAGATGTTGCAGGTGCTGCCGCTGTTGTTCAGCGGCGAGTTCGTCGAGTTTCACGGTGAGCACATCGACTTTCCCCGTCTGCGGATGTTGCCGGCCGCGCCGAAGGTGCCGTTGCTGATCGGCGGTAACACCAGGCCCGCGCTCCGTCGCGCCGCACGCACCGATGGCTGGATCGCGACGTTCACCGATGTCGACGACGTTGGCCGGATGCTCGCCGAGCTGCGTGGATTCCGCGCCGCCGGCGAGTTGGCGGATGTGCCGTTGACGGTGCAGGTGGTCGGTAGCCCGAAGGTGGCGCGCGACAGTGATTCACTTGCGGCGATTGGCGTACAGTCCGTCGTCGTGCCAGCGGTCGCGTTGAGTGCAGAGTGGTCCACGGCCGGCGTGATCGCCGGTCTCGAGAAGTTCGCAGAAAGGTGGATGCGTTGAGCGCTCCCGTCGTCCTCATCACCGGCTGTTCCAGTGGGATCGGCTTGGCGTCCGCCGTGGAGTTCGCTCGTCACGGGTTCACCACCGTTGCCACGATGCGCAATCTCGGCAAGGCCGATGAGCTGCGTGCCGCGCTGACGATGAACGGGTTGACCGCCGAAATCCGCGCACTCGACGTCGACGACCTGGCGTCGGTGACCGCCGCGGTCGCAGGGGTCGTGGCCGACCACGGCCGCATCGACGTGGTCGTCAGCAACGCCGGGGTGGCTGCCGATGGAACGCTCGAGGAGCTCTCGCTCGACGATATTCGTGGCGTGTTCGAGACGAACTTCTTCGGCACGGTGTCGCTGTTCAAGGCGGTGCTGCCCGCGATGCGCGAGCGTGGCGAAGGTCGGCTGATCGCGGTCAGCAGTCTGGCGGGTGCCTTGGGTCAGCCGTTCAACGATGCGTACTGCGCATCGAAGCAGGCGTTGGAGGGGTTACTCGAATCGCTCCACCCGGTGGCAGCGCAGGTGGGTGTGCACGTGTCGGTCGTGGAGCCGGGCCCGGTGCTGGGTCAGTTCGTACAGCACGGCAATGCTCCTAGCGAGCGTGCTGCTGATGGGCCGTACGCCGCCTCGCGTGCCCGCTTCCAGGTGATCCAGGAGGGTGGCTACCAGGCGGCGCAACCTGCGCAGGAGATCGCTGCCGTGTTGGTGGAGGTCGCGACGGCCGAGACGCCGGTGTTCCGCTATCAAACATCCGAGAGCGTGTCGAAGTTGGTCGGTGTGAAGTTGAAAGACCTCACCGGCGAACGGCTCACCGGTCTGACGGCGCGGTGGGTCTGAACATGGGTGAGCGCATCGCACTCGTCACGGGCGGCAACAAGGGCATCGGCTTCGAGGTGGTGCGCGGGCTGGGTGCAGCCGGGGTCACGGTGTACCTCGGTGCGCGCCAGACAGCGTTAGGCGATGCCGCCACCGCGCAATTGCGCGCGGAGGGGCACGACGTGAGGTTTGTGCACCTCGACGTCACCGCTGCCAACGACATCGCCCGCGCTGCTGTGCTGATGCAACGGCAACATGGTCGCCTCGACATCCTGGTGAACAACGCGGCGATCGGTCTCGACTTCACCTCGCCCAGCCTGGTGACGATGGAGTCGATGCGCTCGATCTTTGAGACGAACACATTCGCCCCGGTGGCGATGATCAACGCCTTGCTGCCGTTGTTGCGCAACTCGCCCGCCGGGCGCATCGTCAACGTGTCCAGCGACTTCGGTTCGCTGACGCTGAACACCACGCCGAAGATGCCGCACCGCAAGGCGATCTCGTTGGCCTACCCATCGTCGAAGGCGGCGCTGAACATGATCACCGTGCAGTTCGCGAAGGAACTACGCGAGTCACCGATTCGCATCAACGCGGTCGACCCCGGCTTCACGGACACGGACATGACATCCGGTATGGGCAACGCCACCCGTTCGGCTGCACAGGCCGCCGTGGCGATCGTTCGGCTGGCGCTCGCGGGCGACGATTGCCCGCACGGCACCTACAGCAACGAGGGCGGCCCCGTGCCGTGGTGACGTCAGGGGCTAGACAAGGGGGATGGATTCCACCACGGCTTGCCCGATCTGCACGATGACCGACATTCTCACCATGGATGCCGGGCGCCACGAGTGTGCGACGTGTGGTCACGAGTGGCAGGGCGAGGTCGCCGATTCGGACGGATTGGGTGAAATCCGCGATGCCAACGGCGTGGTGTTGCAGAACGGTGATTCGGTGGTGCTGATCAAGGGTTTGCCGCTGAAAGGCACCGAGCCACTGAAGATCGGCACCAAGGTCAGCAACATCCGACTGATCTCGGGTGATCACGAGATCGACTGCAAGATCAACGGCCGCGGCGTCCTGCTGAAGGCCAAGTTCGTGAAGAAGGCCTAGCTGCGGATCAGTCGCCCGGGGCGAGCACCCGTGTCGACTCCGTAACGGCGGGTAACCCGGCCGTGCACGATGGTGGCGTCGTAGCCGGTCGCCTTCTGCAGTAGCCGAGTGCCACCCATCGGCAGGTCGTCGACGGCGAACGGTGCCTGCAGTTCGAGTTCATCGAAGTTGATCACGTTCAGATCCGCGCGCAGGCCGACTGCGAGGCGGCCGCGGTCGGACAGGCCGTACAGGTCGGCCGGCTGCGACGACAGACGGCGGACGATCTCCGGCAACGGCAATCGTGGCCCACGGGTTCGGTCGCGTCCCCAGTGCGTGAGCATGAACGTCGGGATCGATGCATCGCAGATGAACGCACAGTGCGCACCACCGTCGGCAAGACCCACCACGGTGTCGGGGTCGAGCAGTTGCTCGTACAGCGCGCTGTGATCCATGTTGACGTAGTTGTAGAGCGCATAGAGCAGCATCGCGTCGTCGGCTGCGACCAGTCCGTCGTAGGTGACCTGCTCGAGCGACACGCCGAGCGCTTCGGCGACCGCGCCGATTGAGGCTTCGCGCGGCTGCTCATAGTCGGGCGCGCCGCTGATGATGTGGCAGTCGCCGAGCACAGTGCGGATGTACCCGAGTTGACGCTTGACGGCGATGTCGTCGGTGTCGTCGGCCTCGCCGAGGATCGCGATACGGACCTCGGGTGTGCGCAGTTCCACCAGCCGCTCGTCGAGCGGGAGATGGGCGATGCTGCGGTAGGTGGGGCGAGCGACGAACGGATGGCGGACGTCCCAGCCCCACAGCACGCCGAACGGGCGACCGGCCACCAGTGGGGTGACCATCACGCCGTCCTTGCGCCACTGGCGGGCCTGTTCCATCTCGTGTCGCCAGCGATCGGGATCGGAGTGGCACTGCAGCAGGATGAACGTGGCGCTGAGCCCGGTCTCGGCGGCGAGACGGCCGACCCATTCGAACTCGTCGATGACCTGTTGTTGTGGGTCGCTACGCGCGAGTCCGGCCGCGGCGAACTCGATGTTGCTCCCGCCGCCCGCCTTCACTGCGTGGCCGATGGACGACAGTTCGTCCCAACTCGCATAGGTTCCGGGAACGGGGGTTCCGTCGAGCGCTCGGTGGCCCAGCGTTCGTGACGTCGTGAAACCGAACGCGCCGGCCGCCATGGCCTCTCGGGCGAGACGAGCCATCTCGGCAATTTGTTCGGGTGTCGCCTCCAACTTCTCGGCGGCGCTCGCGCCCATCACATACGTGCGCAACGGACCGTGGGCGAGCTGTGCTCCCACGTCCAGGCTCCACTTGCGCCGAGCGAGCACGTTCAGGTACTCGGCGAACGACTCCCACCCCCACGTCAGCCCTTCGGTGAGGGCTGCGCCGGGAATGTCTTCCACACCCTCCATCAACTCGATGAGCGCAGCGTGCGCGTCGGGACGTACGGGGGCGAAACCGACACCGCAGTTGCCCATCATCACCGTCGTGACGCCGTGCGGGCTGGACGGCTCGAGCAGTTCGTCCCACGTGGCCTGACCGTCGAAGTGCGTGTGTACATCGACGAATCCTGGGGTGATGATTCGACCGGTGGCGTCGATGATCTCCTTCGCTTCAGCGTCGCCGAGCGAGGGTTCGATGGCGACGATCACTCCATCGGTGATGGCGATGTCGGCGATGAACTCGGGAGCGCCGGTGCCATCGACGACGCTGCCTCCCGTGATGAGCAGATCGAACATCGCCGTAACGTAGCCCGGCCGTCGTCGTGACGATACTGTCAAGCGACGTGGCCACCTTCGACGTCTTGCATCCCTCCACCGGGCTGGTGCTGCCAGTGGCAGAGCCCGACGGTGCCGTGCGTGGCACGATCTATGCGTTGCACGGCGGTGGCCTGTCGAGCGCCTACTGGGACTGCCCCTTCGAGTCTGCATTGTCGCTGGCGCGCCTCGCCACCGCGGCCGGGTTCCGCGTGGCCTACCCGGATCGGCCAGGTCACCGGACGAACGAGGAGCGTTGGCCCGGTGGCATGCCGGCCGACGAAGAGGCCCGGCTGCACGTGGCCACGATCGGCGAAGTCCTGTCCGAAGGTCCGCTATTCCTCCTCGGCCAGTCGGCGGGTTCGATGATCAGCCTGTGCGCGGCGGCTACCGGTGCCATCGCCAACCTCGCCGGTATCGAGTACTCGGGTATCGGCCTGCACCTCGATCACGACCGAGAGCACGACGGCCCGATCATGGAGCGCTACTGGGGGCCGATGGCGCTGTACCCGCCCGAGGTGTTCGCGCCCGAGGGCCGTGCGGTGACCACGCCGATCGTCGGTGAGGACGGCACCAGCGCGTTCGGTTGGTGGAAGGTGTTCCCGAGCGTGGCGGCGAAGGTCACCGTGCCGGTGCGGATCACGATGGTGGACCACGAGTTGTGGTGGGGACCGATTCCGCAGGCGTTGGCAGAGATGTCTGCCGGCCTCTCCGCGTCGTCGCGCGTCGAGACCAACGTCGAACCTGGCGCGGGGCACAACCTCAGCATCGGTTGGGCAGCGCGGGCATACCACATGGGCGTGCTCGCCTTCTTCGAACGCTGCCTGCGGGTCTAGAGCCCAGGGCAGTCGTTGGCGATGAACGTCAGCACCGCTCGCGGGTACGCGTGGCGATCGAGGCGGAACAGGTCGTGCGCCGCGCCGTGGATCGTGACCACCTCGATATCGGGCCGTGCGGCGCGGTACTCGGCAATACCCGCGTCGTCCACCAGTCGCCCCTCCTCGGTGCCGTGGGCCAGCAGCACGGGGCAGGGCATCGCAGCCAGATGGCTGGAGAACTCACGCTCGATCGATTCGCGGAACACGCTGAGCAGTACGTGCTCGGGGATGCGCTCGGGCACAGGCTTGCCGCGGAACCGGGTGGCCAGCATCCCGCGGGCCAGGTCTTCCGAGACCCCGTGTTCCTTGGCCCAGTAGTCGCCGATGGAGATGCTGGCCACTCGGTCGCGCAGGCCGAACGCCATCTCCAGGCCCCACGTCGTCCCGCGGGAGAATGTCATCACGTGGAACCGATCGAACCCGGCGTCCTCCACGACGGCACGCAGGTCGGCGGCATGCTGCGGCGCGGAGTAGTCGAGGTCTTCACCGGCGTCGCTGCCGCCGCGACCGCGCACCTCGACCACCACGACACGGCGGGGTGACATGAACTCCAGCATCTCGATGTAGTCATCGGCGAAGTCGGAGAAGCCGGGCGAGAACAGGATCGGCAGACCTTCCGGTGCGGCGGGCGAGTTGTCGAGCCAGCGCAGCCGGACTCCGTCGTTAAGGGTGAAGCGTTCGGTGATCGGCATGGAGAGTTCCTGTGGGTCGTGGGCTACGGTGACCGTCCATGCGACTCGGCTTCTCGACGATGAACGGCCCCAGCGACGTGCGCCCCGATGTGCTGGGACGAGCGCTCGAAGAGCGAGGCTACGACTCGCTGTGGATGGGCGAGCATTCGCACATTCCGGCCTCGCGCACGACGCCCTACCCGTCGGGTGGCGAACTTCCGCAGAACTACATCGAGATGATGGATCCGTTCGTCAGCCTGACGATGGCAGCGATGGCGACGAAGGAACTCAAGATCGGCACCGGCGTGTGTCTGGCGCTCGAGCACGACATCCTCGACCTAGCCAAGACCGTTGCCACGCTCGACGTGTTGTCAGGCGGACGTGTGCTGTTCGGCGTCGGCGTGGGCTGGAACGAAGAGGAACTGGCCAACCACCGGCCGATCCCGTGGAGGGCCCGCTACCGCGGGCTGGAGGAGTGCGTCACCGCGTTGCGGTCGTTGTGGACCGAGCACGACAGCGAGTTCCACGGCGAGTTCTACAACTTCGACGCAGCCTGGAGCTACCCCAAGCCACTGCAGCAGCCCACGCCGCCGGTGATGTTGGGTGTGGGCGGCAAGCTGGGCACGCAGCACGCCGTACGCTGGGCCGACGAGTGGATGCCGATGGACGTCTCGCTGGGCAACGTGGCCAAGAATGTTGGCAAGTTCCGCGAGGCGGCTGCGGCTGCCGGGCGCGGCGAGATCCCGATCACGATGATGGCGTTCGGCAACCCCACGCTCGACACCCTGAAGCTGTACCGCGACCTCGGCGTGCAGCGCACCATCATCGGCGCGGCTCGGGATGGCTGGCAGGATCCGGCCACGGCGATGCCGATGATCGACGAGTACGTACCGTTCGTCGAGCAACTGCTCTAGCGGGGTTCGCGGGGGAGACCCAGGTTGCGCTCGCCGATGAGGTTCTTCATGACCTCGCTGGTGCCACCGGCGATCTTCGATGAGCGACTGGTCAGCAACTCGTTCGCCGCATCCGGCTCCAGGCCGGCGATCAGGCCGATGCCGACGACGTCGGCATTCACCTCGGCGAACTCGGCTCCGAGGTGCGACCAGAACAACTTGATCAACGACGACACGGCGCCGGGCCCGTCGGTTGTCTCGGCCAGCGCACGCTGACCCATCCATTCAAGGATCAGCGCCTTGGAGTACGTGTGGAGTGCGCGGTCGCGTAACGCGGCGGGGGCATCTGCGAGATGTTGCGAGTGCATCATCGCCGTCACCTTGCCCACCAGGTTGCCGGCGACTGACAGGACTCCAGCGCGTTCGAAGCCGAGCGTTGTCATGGTGACCCGCCAGCCTTCGTGCAGCGGACCGAGCAGCGCAGTGCGGGGCACGAACATGTTGTCGAAGAACAGTTCGGCAAACTCGGCCTCACCATTGATTTGCTTGATCGCTCGGCGGGTGAGGCCAGGCGTGTCCATCGGGACGAGAAGGGCGGAGATTCCCTTGTGCTTCATCGCGTCGGGATCGGTGCGGCACAGCAGCATGCAGTGCGTCGCGTTGAGACCGATCGACGTCCACACCTTCTGACCGTTGACGATGAAGCCATCATCGGTGACGTCGGCCTTCGTTCGCAGACCGGCAAGGTCGCTCCCTGCGTCGGGTTCGCTGAATCCCTGGCACCAGATCTCGTCGCCCATCAGGATCGCCTGCAGGCTCTTCTTCTGCTCGGTCGTGCCGACCGCAGCAATCGTGGGACCAACGTTGTTCGTACCGAACACGGCGACCCGCCGTGGTGCCTTGGCGCGGGCGAACTCCTCGTCGCACGCGAGTTGGTCCGGAACGTCGAGCCCCTTGCCGCCGATCTCCACCGGCCACGACGAGGCACCCCAACCGGCCGTGCCGAGTTCGCGTTGGAAGTCGGTGAGCGCTTCCCACTCGTCGCTGTCGCCCCACTTGGCGTGGTGTGCAGGCATGATGCGCTCGAGCACGGAACGGAGTTCGGCGGCGGCGAGGGACAGGTGTTCGGTGCTCATTCGGGGACTTCCTTGAGGACGGCGGCGAGGTCGCGGTCGTGCGGGTTGGCGTGCAGATACGGGAACACCCGGACATGACGACTGGCGGTTGGCAGGCGATCAGGCTGATCGTCCACACAGACGACGTCGCCGTGATCGCTCAACTCGGCCGGCATCTCCCAACGACCGTCAGGTCCGGGGTTCTTGTCGTGGAAACCGGCCACGTGATGTGTCAGCCCGTGGCGCTCGATGACCGTGCGGGCGTGCGCCACGCCACCGGCGCTCCAGATGTGGATCACCGATCCGGATTGGCGCAGTGCATGGAACAACTCGGCGGCATATGGCCGCAGGTGCTGTGCGTCGAAGGAGTCGACGATCGTGCCATCCACATCGAAGCACCATGCCGGCGAGCCGGGGCGCACGACGCTGCGGGTGTGTGGCACGTGCTCAGACTCCGGTGACCTGATTGATGCTCGCCAGCTCGTCGCTGCTCAACTCGAGCCACGCGGCATCGATGTTCTCGTCGGCGTGCGCCACCTGCGACGTTCCGGGGATCGGCAGCATCATCGGTGAGCGCTGCAGTAGCCATTGCAGTGAGACCTGTTGCGCAGTTGCGCCGTGGGCCGCCGCAATGTGGTCGACGACCTCGGCCACCTTCGGCGAGCCGAGGATGATCGGTGCCCACGGCATGAACGCGATCCCGCGTGCCTCGCACTCGGCCAGCACCGCATCGCTGTCGCGGTCGGCCGCGTTGTAGCGGTTCTCGACGCTGGCGACTGGGAACATCTCCAACGCCAACTTCAACTGCATCACGGAGACGTTAGAGACGCCGATGTGGCGCACCTTGCCCTGTTGTTGCAATTGCACGAAGGCGCCAAGGGTTTCCTCGTACGCGTAGTTCGGGTCGGGCACGTGCATCTGATAGAGGTCGATACAGTCCACGCGCAGGCGACGCAGACTCTTCTCGCACTCCTCGATGATGTGCGCCGGATCGCCCTTGGCAGGCAACGTTGCATGTCCCTTGAGGATCTTGGCCGGCTTGAATCCAGCCTTGGTGGTGATCACCAGATCCTTCGGATAGGGGTAGAGCGCTTCAGCGATGATTTCCTCGGACTCGCCGTACCCGTAGATGTTGGCGGTGTCGATCAGGTTCACTCCGCGGGCGACGACGCGGCGCACCAGTTGGCGCGCTGTGTCGCGATCGCGGACACCGTCGGCGTTGCGGGCGCCCGAGATGCGCATCGAGCCGAAGCCCAAGCGGCGCACCGTGATATCACCGATGGTGACGGTTCCCACCGCCGCATCATCGAGTGCCCGCTCGCCCATGTCAGCCGCGCTTCTTGGCCGACAGTTCGTTGTGACGGGCGTACATCTTGGCCGCTTCCTGGCGGATCTCGTCCGGCACGGACGGGTAGATCGGCAGGCCACGATCCTTGGACGGCAGAGCGACGGTGGCGCTGCCGTAGGCGGTCTCGGTGTCGCGTTGGTTCACCATACGCATGCGCACGTCGACGACGGTCTGACCGTTGGGCTCGACGCGCTTGTCGATGACCTCGCCGGACAGGAACGTGGTATCGCCCATGTAGTTGAACTTGCGAATCGAGTCGTCCATCTTCAACACGATCGCGTCGTCGCCGGCCCAGTCCGACAGGTAGTGCCAGAACCAGCACTGACGCTGCACGCCGTAGTCGTAGGCCATCGGGTTACCGATCGCCTTGGCCCACTCGCTGTCCCAGTGCAGCCGCTGGGCGACATCCCAGATGCCCTGGGCGTTCTTCACATAGAACGGGGCGATGCGCTTGCGGTTCTGGTAGCCGACGCGGCCGGCGCGCAGACCGTAGGGAACGAAGCCGTAGCCGCCCGCGTGGAACGCGATCTGCTCGGTCACCGTCAGCGGCCCCTTCACCATCGGGTCGAACTGATCGCCGGCGTTGACGTCGTCCCACCAGCGCTTGTCGGCACCACGTGGCTGCTCCTGCGCGTAGATCGCGTCGATGCGCTCGTAGTCCTCGTCGGTGTAGGTGGCCGGCTCGATCTCGGCGTACTTGCCCTTCTTGCGAGCAGTGTCGCGCTCGGTGAGGATGCTGAGGATGCGGTAGATGCCCACCACGTCGCCGTGCTGGTTCATCGCCACATCGCGGCGCACCTTGACGACCGAGCGGTTGGCGAACTCGCTCTGCTTGACCTGCAGGCTTTCCTCACCGGAGTAGGTGAAGATGCGATCGCCGGGGTACATCGGGCGGAACCATTCCCACGAGCCGCCGGAGACGAACACGTGGATGCCGCGGAACACGCTCTTGGTGGCCTTCTTGACCTCATCGGGCATCGGGTCGCCGAGCATCGGTGTCTTGATGTGGCCGACCTGAGTGGCGTGGGCGATCTGCGAACCCCAGCGGGTGCCGGCGCCATAACCATTCTCTTCGGTGTACAGCGGGTTGTCGTCGCCGACGCCGAGTGCCCAGTTGCGGATCGCGTCCGGGCTGGCGACGGAGTTGAGCTCCTGGTAGCGGTTGGCAGTGTTGTGGCCGATGAGTAGGCGTGCGCGCTCGATGTCTTCGTCGGTCAACTTGTAGGCGGTGGCCTTGTCGAACTCGGCGGCGACGGCGTCGTCGACTCGCAGACCCTTCGGTGTTCCGGATTGGTCGGTGCTCATGTGCTGCTCCTGTTTTCGATCGTCGTTCGCTTGTGTGACCTAGACCTGACGGTCCTGGTCCTTCCAGTACTCGGCGCGGATCTGGCGCTTGTACAACTTGCCAGCCTCGGTGCGGGGCAGGTCGGTGCGGAACTCCAGGTGCCGCGGCCGCTTGTAGGCGGCAAGGTGGTCGGCGCAATGTTGCATGAGCTCGGCGCTGAGCGCATCGGTGGGTTCAATACCGTCGCGCAGTTCCACGAGGGCCAGCACCGACTCGCCCCAATCGGCGTCGGGGATGCCGATCACACCTGCGTCGTGGACGGCAGGGTGATTGAGCAGTACGCCCTCGATCTCGGCGGGAAAGATGTTGACGCCGCCGCTGATGATCATGTCCTTGGCGCGGTCCTGGATGAACAGGTAGCCGTCGTCATCGACGTAGCCGATGTCGCCGATGCTGAAACGATTGCCCTTGTAGGTGCTCTTCGTCAGCTCGTCATCCTTGTGATAACGGAAACCGGCCTCGGTCTCGTAGTAGATGTGACCGGTCTCGTTCGGGCCGAGCTCGTTGCCGTCGTCGTCGAGGATCGCCAGTCGAACTCCCTTGATCGCTCGGCCGACGGTTCCCGGCTTCTCCAGCCAGCGTTGTGGCTTGGCGATCGTGGCCGCGCCCTCCATGCCACCGTAGGTCTCCCAGATGACCGGGCCCCACCAGTCGAACATGCGCTGCTTCATCGTGCGCGGGCACGGGGCGGCACTGTGCACCACTGAGTGCAGGCTGGACATGTCGTACTTGGCGCGCACCTCGTCGGGGAGTTGCAGCATGCGGTGGAACTGGGTGGGCACCATGTATGCGGTGCGCACTTTGAACTGATCGATCAGCTGGAGCGCACCCTCTGCGTCGAACTTGCGCATGATCACGAGGGCGTGGCCGACGTTCAGCGCTGCCATGTAGTAGCTGTGCGAGCCGCCGTGGTACATGCCGGTGGAGACCAGGTGCGGTCCGTCGAACGGGCGGTAGTCGAACGCTCGGCCGAACACGGCGGCCTTGTTGGCCACCTCGCTGGGGTCAGCGCCCGAACCGGAACGGGAGATGCCCTTGGGCTTGCCGGTGGTGCCGCTGGAGTAGGCGAGGAAACCGCCTTCGCTGCGGTCGTCGGGGACGGTCGTGGGCTGATCCTTGGTGAGGTCGGCCAGGTTCAGCACACCGGGTACCTCGCCGACGCCGACGACTTGCGTGACGGCCTTCACGCGATCGCCGAACTCGCCTTCGATCGCGCTCTTGTGGGCCTCGTGTACGACCAGCAACGCAGTGCCGGCGTGTTCGAGCATCGCCGTCAGCTCTTCGGGCGTGAGATAGGCGTTCACCAACAGCAAGAACCAGCCAGCCTCTTGGCAGGCCATCGACACCTGGACGGGCAACACGCCGTTGGGGGCAATGACCCCGATGATGCCGCCCTTGGGCACACCGAGTGCGCGGAACGTGTGCACCAGTTGGTGCGCACTCGCAGCCAGTTCTCCGTAGGTGAAGGCACCCTCGGGGGAGTGAGCGATGGCAACGGTGTCCGGGTGGTCCTCGGCGATGTACCAGACCCCGAGTCGTTGCTCCCAGTTGCTCGACACCACTTGCTACCTCCGTGCTCGCGCCCGCTCGCTCCGGGTTGGAGCCGACGAACCAATAAAGAGTAACCTATTTAAGGGTGCATCGGGAAGCCGAGGCCATGATCGACGAAGCACGAGGGGTGTCGGATGGACGACCTGATTGAGTTCAGGGCACGGGTGCGGGCGTGGCTCGCCGAGCGCTACCCCGAGATCGGCCCACAGAAGGACGATGAGCGCGGCGACACGATCGCTCGTGCGCCCGAGGGTCACGTGGCAATGGTGCAGGGTGCGATCACACTGCAGAAGGCGCTGTATGCCGCTGGCTTCTGGGCCACACGTCTGCCGCAGGAGTACGGCGGTCAGGGACTCACCCGTGCCCACGACGACATCGTCGCCGAAGAACTGATGCGCTTCGACTGCCCATCGCTGCGTCCGCTGGGAATCGGTATGGGCCTCGCGATGCCCACGATCCTCGGCGCGGCCGGTGAGGAGCAGAAGCGTCGGTTCCTGCCCAAGCTGGTGGCTGCCGACGAGGTGTGGTGTCAGCTGTTCAGCGAACCCGACGCCGGTAGCGACCTGGTCTCACTGCGATGCAAGGCCATGCGCGACGGCGACACCTGGGTGATCACCGGTCAGAAGGTCTGGTCGTCCTTCGCCAGCGACGCGCACTACGGAATGTTGCTGGCTCGCACCGATCCGAACTCCGACAAGCCGCACTCCGGTATCACGATGTTCATCCTGCCGATGGACCGCAAGGGCGTCACCGTTGTCCCGCTCGTCGACATCGCCGGTGGCCACCACTTCAACGAGGTGTTCCTCGAAGAGGTCGTACTGCGCGACGACGAGATCATCGGCGAGGTCAACCGTGGCTGGCAGGTTGCCAACGGCACGCTGTCCGGCGAGCGATCCGGTTATCTCGGGGGCTCGGGGAAGGGACGTCGTCGTCGCCAGGCGCTCGCCGCTGCTGCCGATGCGGGCAAGCTCCACGACGCCGTCGTGCGCGACCGCATTGTCGACGTGGCGGCGCGCGAGCGCATCCTCGAACTGCTCGCCGAGCGCATCCACGCCGGTGCCGCACTCGGCGGCAATCCTGCTGCTGGCTCGCTGGTAAAGGTGTACGCGGGCAACCTCGAGCAGCAATCGTCGGAACTGGTCATCGACCTACGTGGTGCCTCGGGTATCGCGTGGGAAGCCGGTCATCCCGACGCTGACTACGCTGCCCACGCACTCAACGGTTCGCGCCAGTCGCGCATCGCCGGTGGCACCCACGAGATCCAACGAAACCTGATGGGCGAGCGCATCCTCGGCCTGCCCCGCGAACCGAAGTGAGCGACATGAGCACCTACGAAACCGTCGAGTTCGAGATCGCCGATCACATCGCCACGATCACGCTCAACCGCCCGGACAAGATGAACTCGTTCACCGAGACGATGGCGAAGGAGATGACCGAGATCTGGGAACGTGTCCGCGACGACAAGGACATCCATGTCGCCGTCCTGCGTGCCAACGGCGACCGGTCGTTCTGCACCGGTATCGACGTGACCCGCGGTGCCTGGTGGACCGACAAGGACGTCTGGAACCACGAGGATCCGGGCGCGCTGCTCGGGCCGAAGCACCACAAGGTGTGGAAGCCGGTGGTTGCTGCCGTGCAAGGCATGTGCGCCGGTGGCGGCATGTACTTCATCAACGAATCGGACATCATCATCTGTTCGGAGAACGCAACGTTCTTCGACCCGCATGCCAATGGCGGCATCGTGTCGGCGCTCGAGCCGATGGGCATGCTGCACCGCGGTATCCCGCTGGGCGAAGTGCTGCGCTGGGCGCTGATGGGCAACGAGGAGCGCATCGGCGCCGAGACAGCGCTCCGCATTGGCCTCGTCAGCGAGGTCGTTCCGTTCGACCAGCTGCGGGCGCGAGCCCACGACATCGCGTCGCAGATCGCGGCTCGCCGTCCCGAAGCCATCCAGGGCACCATCCGGGCCATCTGGGAGAGCATCGAGATGCCGCGCCACATTGCGCTGCAGAACGGCATGGCCTACACCCACATCGGCAACCCGAAGCCGGGGGAGCGCCCCGAGCGCGTGCCCGGCCCCAAGCCTGTGGTGCGCTAAGCCGGTCGATTCCTGGGCATTGGCTGGCCCGGTGCCTTCGGTCGCCCCGTAGTAAACCCTCAACCTCTACCTGAGGCTTGTGGTTTCTGAGCTGGTTGACTCGTCTGTTTCGGTCTGATTCCGTCACGTCGTGCGGCGGCTGGCTGCTGGCGGTGGCCCGGAGGCGGGCTGCATGCCCCTCAGCCACACCGACAGCTGCGCCCGGTACTCCTGCGTCGGGACTCTCCCGCGAACCTATAGGCCGTATGGACTACGTGGTGTGGGTTCGGGTCGCTGGCGTATAGGCAATTTGGCCTATTTGTGAGGGTTAGGCGTGCTTTGTGTATTTCTGTGGGCTTCACTACCGGTCACTGGGCAGCACGCCCGGCAGGTGAAGCAAAGAAGTCCCGACTGCATATTGGTCGCCCTGGTCGGGACGGAGCGAGTGGCGAACCCGACGCCTGCGAACTACCCCACACCTACAAAGGAAGCAGGACTCAAAATGAAGATCACCCACAAGAAGCTTGCCGTTGTCGGCGCTGTCGTAGTCGCCTCGTTGGGCGCCACGGCCGCATTCGCCTACTGGAGCACTGGTGGCTCCGGTACGGGTACGGCAGATGCCGGCTCAACGGCTACTGCGTTGACGCTGCACACCTCATTCGATGCAGGTCTGCTGCTCGGCGGTTCGAAGACCGTCACGGTCACCGCTGACGGCAATGGCTCCAGCGATGTGTCGCTCGGCGGCAAGACCCTCTACTTCGCAGTCTCGACGAACAACGTCGGTTGCACGGTGGCCGACTTCACGTTGCCGAATGCAACTGCCACTGCCGGCACTGTCGTCCACGCTGCGGATGCGGGCGTCGCCATCGGCTCCGGCACGTTGACGATGATCTCGCGTGACTTGGTGAACCAGGACGGCTGCAAGGGCGCGACGATCACCGTCGACGTCACCACCACGGCCCCCTGATCTCGTTGTGTGCGTGATGGGGGGGCAGGGCTGCCTGCCCCCCATCGCAGAAGTTGTAGTCAAGTTGGAACGACCCAAGAACGTCAGGAGGTGACACTGTGAAGCACATCGATGAAGCCCGGAACGCTGCGGCGCGTGTGATGAAATTTGTTGCGGTGTTGGTTCCTGTCGGTCTGGCTGGTGCATTGACGTTCGCGTTCTTGTCCACGCATTCGAGCGAGGATGGGTCGTCGCCCACCACATCGTCCGCCACTCCCACCACGCAGGTGATCGGCGGCACGGGTACCGGCACTGGCACCGATGCTGGCACCACTGTTGGTACCGATGCTGGCGCTGGTTCCACCACCACGGTCGTGGGTGCTCGCCCGACACGCACCACGATCAGTTCTGATGTCGCAGGCCAGACCACCACCACGGTTGGCCAGCAATCCGAAGCGCCGGTCCCCTGTGTCCTCGACCAGGGTCAGACCCCGTGCGGCTTCACGATCAGCGGCAACCCGTCCGGTGCATTCTCGCCTGGTGCGCTGGCCCGCCATATCGATCTCCAGATCACGAACACCAACTCGTTCGCGATCACCGTCACCGAAATCACCATCACCATCGCACATGCGACCAGCCGGGTCGGCTGTGACGGCGCCGAAAATCTGATCGTGTCTCGCCCGTTCTCGGGCACTGCGGTCATCCCGGCCAACAGCTCTGTGCATCTCTTTGATCTGGCACCGGACGTCACGTTCGCCCAGTGGCCGATGTTGCAGATGCCGAACCTGCCGTCGAACCAGGACGCCTGTAAGGGCGCCTCGTTCGCCATCAACTACACCGGGACGGCGACATCATGATCCGCCGGTCGCAGGCTCTGGTTCTGGCGTGTGTCGTTGGCGCCCTCGTCCTTCTGGCAGGGACAGCGTTCGCGTATTGGAAGACAAGTGGCGCGGGCACCGGTTCAGCCATCAGCGGCCAGAATGTCAACATCACTGCGCAGCCGATCGTTGCCGGTCCGGCCACCGTGAGTAGCCGGTTGGCGCCGGGTGGTTCGGCCGATCTGGTGGTCTCGCTGACCAACCCGAACCCGTTTGCGGTGACGATCACCGGCATCTCGCAGAACGGGGCCATCACCGTCACCGACGGCGGCGCGTGCAATGCTGGCATCGCTGGTGTAAGCGTGCCGACTTCCAGCACTCTGTCTGTCGCGGTCGCGGCGAACAGTACCGGCCTCGTCCATCTGGCCGGGGCCGTTGTGATGAGCGATTCGTCCGACAACGGTTGTCAGGGCAAATTCTTCGCGATCCCAGTGACCCTCAAGGTGAGTAAGTGAACACGATCCATCGCAACGCCCGCCGTACCGCCATCATTGCTGTGATTGCGTTCGCAGTTGCGTGTGCTGGTGCCGCCTTCGCGTACTGGGCCATCGATGTTTCCTACAACTGCACGAACTGTGCAGTGGCCGAGGCGGGCACGATGCCGACGCCTTCGGTGACGGTGACCTCTACTGGGGCAACCACGGTAGTTATCAGCTGGTCGACCCCCACCCCGCTGCCGGCTGGCGCGGCCTACGAAGTCACTCGTACCGGTGGTGCCACCGCACCGTTGGTGGTGCGTACCTCGTCAGCGAGCTACAGCGATTCCGGTCTGGAGTTGGGGACTGCGTACCAGTACTCGGTTACTTCTGTTGTTGGTAGTAAGTGGCGTTCTGTCGCGGGTACGGCGTCGACGACGACGTTGTCGCCCGCGTTCACCATCGCCCTCGGGTCCTCGTCGGTCAACGCTGGCTCCAACCTCTCGGTCACGAGCGTGACGGCAACGCTTTCCGGTGTCACCGATACCGGTTTCACTGGTTCGCACACCATCACCTGGAGCGGCCTCACCAGCAGCCCTTCAGGTACGGCTCCCAAGTACCCGGGCACGTCGGGTGCAGCGTCACAAACGTTGACGTTCGCGAATGGCGTCGCCACAGTGGGCACCAACCTCACCGCCTATTCCGCTGGCACGGCCACGATCACCGCCACCGAGGGTGTGACCACCGGTTCTAAGACATTCACGGTCAGCGCACTGAGCGCGAACAAGATTCTGCTCACCCCGGCGTCGCCGACGGTTGTGTCGGCAACCACCCAGGTGATGACCGCGACGGTTGCTGACACGTATGGCAACCCGGTCACCACGGCGACGAACTCGATTACGTTCGCCGCTGCTGGTGGTACCTCGACGGTCACTGGCACCGGCAGTTCGACGGCGGCAAGTGGTGTCGCCACCAAGACGTTGACCGGTGTGGTTGCTGGTACGGCCACCACGATCACTGCCTCGGCCTCAGGTCTCACCAGTGGTACTGCGACGTTGACGGTCACCCCCGGTACGGCGAGCAAGATTGTGCTCACCCCGTCCACGCCGAGCATCGCTGCTGGCGCCACTCAGGTGATGACCGCAACGGTTCAAGACGCGAACAGCAACACGGTCACCACGGCGACCAACTCGATCACGCTCGCAGCCTCAGGTGGTACGTCGACGGTGTCGGGTACCGGTAGTGCAACCGCTTCCAGCGGTGTCGCCACGATCACGTTGACCGGCAACAAGGCCGGCACCGCGACCACGATCACCGCCTCGGCGTCGGGTCTCACCAGTGGTACCGCAAGCCTCACGGTCACCGGTTACAGCACCGCCACCCAGATTGTGCTCACCCCGGCGACCCCGAGTGTTGCTGCGGCAGCGACTCAGGTGATGACCGCCACGATCACTGATGCCTACGGCAACACGGTCACCACCGCAACCGACACGGTCACCTTCGCCGCAGCGGGTGGCACCTCCACCGTGTCCGGCACCGGAACCAGAACGGCTTCGGCTGGTGTCGCTACCAAGACGTTGACCGGTAACTTCGCTGGCACGGCCACCACGATCACTGCCTCGGCGTCCGGGTTGACCAGTGATACCGCCTCGTTGACGGTCACCGGGTTCACGACGGCCACCAAGATTGTGCTCACCCCGGCGACACCGAGTGTTGCGTCGGCAACCACTCAGGTGATGACCGCTTCGGTTGCCGACACGTATGGCAACACGGTCACCACGGCGACGAACTCGATCACGTTCGCCGCTGCTGGTGGTACCTCGACGGTCACTGGCACCGGCAGCAGAACGGCGACCGCTGGTGTTGCGGCCAGGACGTTGACTGGCAACGTGGCCGGCACCGCGACGACGATCACCGCGTCGGCGACCGGGCTCACCAGTGGCACT
>WLIV01000023.1 GCA_009702045.1 Actinomycetota bacterium
CCTGCTCCACCTTGCCGGTGACAACAGTGCCACGACCGGTAATGGTGAACACATCTTCGATCGGCATCAAGAACGGCTTGTCGAGCTCACGAACCGGCTCGGGAACCGCCGCGTCACACGCAGCCATCAGTTCCATGATCTTTTCCTGCCACGCAGGGTCGCCCTCGAGCGCCTTGAGCGCCGAGACACGCACGACCGGGCAATCATCGCCGGGGAACTCGTACTCGCTGAGCAATTCGCGAACCTCGAGCTCAACCAGCTCCAGCAGTTCCTCGTCATCGACCATGTCGGACTTGTTCAACGCAACCACGATGTACGGCACGCCCACCTGACGGGCCAACAGCACATGCTCACGAGTCTGGGGCATCGGACCGTCAGTCGCCGCGACCACCAGAATCGCACCATCGACCTGCGCCGCACCAGTGATCATGTTCTTGATGTAGTCAGCGTGACCCGGCATGTCGACATGCGCGTAGTGACGGTTCAACGTCTCGTACTCGATGTGCGCGATGGAGATCGTGATACCACGAGCCTTCTCCTCCGGCGCCTTGTCGATCTGATCGAACGGCGTGTACTTCGCCAACCCCTTCTCCGACAGCGTCTTGGAGATCGCAGCAGTCAACGTGGTCTTGCCGTGGTCGATGTGACCCATCGTGCCGATGTTGACGTGCGGCTTAGTGCGCTCGAATTTCGCCTTGCTCATTGCGGTCTCCGTAAGTGTCGGGGATTCATTGGGGTTGTCAAAGAACGGCACGATCTTAACGGTGTGCCACCCCGATCGCTACGGGGAATCGGAACAGATCTCGCCAGACCTCACAACGGCGCAAGCGCTGCTGCGACCGCGAGGTCTTGCCACGACTCCCCCACCGACTTGAACACCCACGGTCCGTGCGCGCGCACCGCAGTTGCGCCGCGCACCACGTCACCGAGGCTGCAACTCGTCAGCGGCCGATCCAGTTCGGCTGTTGCCAGCACCAGGTCGCCAGCCGTGTCGAGCCCCGATGTACCGTCCAGACAGAGAAACGCCCGACTCATCAGACCAGTGGGCAGTTCGCGTTCATCTGGTCGGTGCGAACCGATCGCCACCACGATCGCCGAGTCGTCGACCAAATCGGCGTCGAACAGTGGGGTACGCGCTGAGGTGCAGCAGACCACCAGATCGGCGCTGGCCACATCTGCCACGCTCGCCGCGCGCACGACGATCGTCGGGCACAGCGCCTGACAGCGATCGGCGAACGCCTCCATGGCGGTGGCGTTCCGACCAACCAGCAGGACTTCACCCGCCAGGCCCAGCTCGACGATCGCCTGTACGTGCTGCGCGGCCTGCGGTCCGGACCCGATGATCACCGCCCGCTCCAGCGGAGCGCCACGAGCGACCAACAACTTACGAACACCCAGCATCGAGACCGCAGTGGTGCGCAGCAATGTGAGCCACGACGCATCGGTCTGCCAGACAGGTGTGAGCGTGGCGGCATCCATCAGCACATAGACACCCTGGATACGCGGCAGACCCAATGCCGGGTTGCCGTGCGCCACCGAGACGATCTTGGTGCCCACGAAGCGGCCACCGGCGGCTGGCATCAACAGCAGTTCGCCGGCATCCACCGGCACGACCATCCGTCGTATGCCCTGTTCGTCGCGCCGCTCGATCAGCGCACCCCGGAGCGCGTCCACCAGCGCCGCCATCGACACCTGGCTGCCGTCGGGAGCGGTCATCGCAGCTGGAACCCCAGGCCCAGCACATCGAGTGGGTCGAGTGTGAACGAGTGCTCGCCGGTGCGGTGGGCGATGCCCTCGATCTCGGTGAGCACCGCACCATCGTCGTTCACGCCGACCACGCTGCCGAGGAACCGGCTGCCGACGATGCTGAAATGCTCGAGCGTCTGCCCCACCTGCAGTTGGCCAGTGGCGTGCAGCAGGGCCAGCCGGGCGCTCGTACCCGAACCGCATGGCGACCGGTCGACTTCGCCGTCGGCGAAGACGGTGCAGTTGCGCTGACGCACCGCGCCGGCCGCTCCGGGTTCGAGTTCATCGAACCAGATGGTGCCGTACACATCGGAGAGGCGATCATCGGTGGGATGCCGCACGTCATCGCACTGCAGCAGCGCCGCCTTGATCTCGCGACCGACCTGCACGAGTTCGTGCAGGTGCTGCGGAGCCACCGACAGGCCGAGGTCGGCAGCACGCGCCGACCCGTAGATCGCCCCACCGAAGGACGCATCGACCGTGATCTCGCCTCGCGAAGTGGCGACACGAATGCCGCGCGCCACCACGAACGACGGCACATTGCGGAACGCCACCGACACCGTGCACCCTGCCTCCCGGCGCACCCGCGCCGTGACCCGGCCACTCGGAACATCGAGCACGACATCGACCTCACCGTGTTCGGGCGCCGCCACCCAACCGGCATCAACGGCATACACGCCCAGGGCAATGGTGCCGTGACCACACGCCGTGGAGAACCCGTCCTTGTGCCAGAACAACACACCGGTACGAGCACCGTTGTCGTTCGCCGGCACCAGGAAACAGCCGTACATATCCGCATGGCCACGAGGTTCGTTGCACAACAGGGCACGAATCGGGTCGAGTGGCCCACCGGGCGCCAGGGTGCGCCGTTCGAGCACCGTGCTGCCAACGGTCGCTGGCATCTCACTGACGACGATTCGGAACGGCTCGCCACCCGTGTGGTAGTCGACAGTTCGAACGGGCAGGTGACGGGCAGGCATGTGTGCATGGTAACGGCGCCGAAAATCCGCTGGCCGAAAACGACAAACCGCCCGGGCCGCTGGGGCACCGGGCGGTTCATGCGGAACCTTCGAGTGTTCAGGCGAGTTATTCGCCGCGAACGCGCTTGATGATCTCGGCCGACACAGTGGCCGGCACTTCCTGGTACAGAGCGAACTGCATCGTGTAGGTAGCGCGACCCTGGGTGCGGCTGCGCAGGTCGGTGGAATAACCGAACATCTCCGACAGCGGGATCTGCGCACGGATGACCTGGGCGTTGCCCTGGGCCTCCATCCCCTCGATGCGGCCACGACGGCTGCTGAGGTCGCCCATCACGTCGCCCATGTAGTCCTCGGGGGTGACGACCTCGACCGACATGATCGGCTCGAGGATGACCGGCTTGGCCATCTCGGCAGCCTTCTTGAACGCCATCTGACCGGCGATCTTGAATGCCATTTCCGAGGAGTCGACGTCGTGGTACTGACCGTCGACCAGGCTGGCCTTGACGTCCACGGTCGGGTAGCCGGCGAGCACACCCGAATCCAAGGCCATCTGCATGCCCTGGTTGGTCGGGTTGATGTACTCACGCGGGATGCGGCCACCGCTGATCTTGTCGACGAACTCGTAGCCCTTGCCCGGGTTCGGTTCGAGCGTGATCTTCACGACGGCGAACTGACCCGAACCACCGGACTGCTTGATGTGGCGGTACTCGACTGCTTCCACGATCTTGGTGATCGTCTCGCGGTAGGCCACCTGCGGCTTACCGACGGTGGCGACCACGCCGAACTCACGCATCATGCGGTCGACGAGGATTTCGAGGTGGAGCTCACCCATACCGGAGATGACGGTCTGACCGGTCTCTTCGTCGGTGCGCACCCGGAACGTCGGGTCTTCGTCGGACAACGACTTGAGCGCCTTGCCCAGCTTGTCCGAGTCGTCCTTGGTCTTGGGCTCGATGGCCACGTGGATCACGGGCTCGGGGAAGATCATCCGCTCGAGGATGATCGGTTCGTTGCGATCGCACAGGGTGTCACCCGTGGTGGTGTCCTTGAAGCCGAGGCCCGCAACGATGTCGCCGGCCATGGCCACGTCGAGGTCTTCACGCTGGTTGGCGTGCATCAACAGAATGCGGCCAAGGCGTTCCTTGCGCTCCTTGGTGGAGTTGTAGACCTCTTCACCCTTGTTGATCGAGCCCGAGTAGACACGGAAGTACGTGAGCTTGCCGAACGGGTCGGCCACGATCTTGAAGGCCAACGCCGCGAACGGCTCGGACTCGGACGCCTTGCGGAAGAGGATCTCGTCCTCGTGGTTGGGGCGCACACCCTGGGTCGGGGGAATGTCGAGCGGGCTGGGGAGGAAGTCGATGACCGCGTCGAGCATCGGCTGGACGCCCTTGTTCTTGAACGCCGAGCCGCACAGGATCGGCACAAAGTCGAACGCCAGCGTGCCTTTACGGATGGCCCGCTTGACTTCAGCTTCGGTGAGCTCCTCGCCAGCGAGGTACTTCTCCATCACTTCGTCGTCGCTGGTGGCGATGGTTTCGAGCAGCTGCTCGCGGTAGTCGTTGGCCTCGTCGACCATGTCGGCGGGGATGTCGAGCTCGTCCCACTTGGCACCGAGTTCTTCGTCGTGCCACACGAGGGCCTTCATCTTCACCAGGTCGATCAGACCGACGAAGGGCTTGTTGCTCTCCGGGCCGCCCGAGCCGATGGGAAGGTGCAGCACAGCGGGGTTCGCCGCCAGGCGGGTGCGCACCATGTCGACGGTGCGGTAGAAGTTGGCACCGATGCGGTCCATCTTGTTGACGAAGCACATGCGCGGGACTTTGTACTTGTTGGCCTGACGCCACACCGTTTCGGTCTGCGGCTCGACACCGGCCACCGAGTCGAACACCGTGACGGCACCGTCGAGAACACGCAACGAGCGCTCGACCTCGATGGTGAAGTCCACGTGACCGGGGGTGTCGATGATGTTGATGCGGTGCTCGTTCCAGATGCACGTGGTGGCAGCGGACGTGATGGTGATACCACGCTCCTGCTCCTGCGCCATGTGGTCCATGGTGGCCGCACCGTCGTGCACTTCACCGATCTTGTAGCTCTTGCCGGTGTAGTAGAGGATGCGCTCGGTCGTCGTGGTCTTGCCCGCGTCGATGTGGGCCATGATGCCGATGTTGCGGGTGCGCTCCAGGGGATATTCGCGCTTGGCCATCAGTGTCTCTCTCTACTCTTGTGCGTCGTACTGCGATCTCAGGGGCGCGCAACGACCGAAAACGGCCGGTGGCGCGGCTGACGATGCTATCGGGGCGGCAGGCCAACACGACCCCGGACGCCGGTTCAGCCCAGAGTTCAGCCAGTGTTCAGCCCAGAGTTCAGCCCAGAGTTCAGCAGGGCGACGTCGGGGTGGTGAACGGTGTCGGCTGATTGGCGCTGCGGCTGCCGTCGGTCATCACTGCAGTGATCCGGAGCGTGACCGTCACATTTGGGCCGTAGCCCTCCAGCGAGGCCGCAGTCACCGCAGCGGACAGCAGCGGCGCCAAGGCCGTCCATGTCGCGTCGGCGTTCTGCAGCTCCACGTCGTACTGCGTGAGACCGTCGACGTCGCCCGGCCACGTCGCAACCAGTTGCCATCCCGAGCCAGCGGCCGGGCAGACCGCCGAAAACGCCACCGTCGGTGCCGGCAGCGCCGCTGCGAGCGGGGTGGACACATCCACGGACTCTGCGGTGGTCGAGGTGGTCGATGCGCTCTTGGGGGCGCCGTCATCCTTCAAGATCAGGTTCGCGGCAGCGCCGAGCGTGCCCGCAACGAGGCACAGGCTGACAACAACGGCCAGCACGAAACCCTTCGAACGCTTGTGGTGCACCAGCGCCACGGGCATCACCGGTGCCGCAGCCCGGGCAGCACGCGATGCCGCAGCGGCAGCCGCCGCGGTTGCGGCCGCCTCGGTCAGGCCCACGGAGGAGACTTCCGGAGCCACGGTGCCCGATGCCGCCTCGTTGGCATTCTCCGGCACAGCGAGCGGAGGAAACGCTGGGGGTGGCGGTGGCGGAGACGGCGTCAGCGTCAGTGGTGTGAAGGCTGGCGGAGCGACCGCAGCGACGGCGACGGGCACGATCGGCGCCACTGTGGTCATCACCGCCGGCGGCAGCGTGGGTGCCTCAGCGTTCGCCTGTATCTGATCACGCGGCGTGGAACCTGGGTTGAACAGCAGCGGCAGCGCCTTTTCCAACACGCCGGTGACCTGATGCGGTGGCAGCAATGTGTGCGATGCGCGGGTGATCACCCGAACCAGGTTCTCGCTTGCGCAGACCAGCACGCCGTCCACCTGCGGCGGAGCGGTGGCCGACAGCACGTTGCCGTGAAACCCCACCACGGGCACCACCGGGGTGCCGAGAAGATCGGTCAGTTGGGCGGCGATCACTGCCACACCGGCAAGTTCGGCCTGCAACGACCGACCGCCTGCGTGCAGCGTCTCCTCACGGAACTCGATCGGCTCAGCGAACCGGCGGGTCACCACCACGAACGCCCCACCCGGGCCGACCACCACATGATCGATGTTGCCCTGAGTCCCGGGCAACTTCAGATCGTGCAGAATCGCATACGACTGCGACAACAGCTGCAGAAACTGACCGGTGGCACGCTCGTCGGCGGCAACTGCGTCGAGCCAGGTTGCCTCCGACTCAAGCCGAGCGGCGACGGTGCGACGCTGGTCGGCATGATGCGCGGCACTTCCTCCGGCTACTCCTCCTTCGATCACGGCAGCACTCTATTCGTCCTGGACACCGACCCGGCGACCAGGACGGCCTCACCCAGCCAGGACGGCCTCGCCGCACCGGCGACCCGAGAACATCGCACCTTGGATGGACGGCGTGTCGCGATGGTCGCCGCACACGAACAGACCCTCGCCGAGCGACACCAGTTGTTTGGGGTGGAACGGCGGCCGCGAGTCGGGCTGCCCGTGCGCGATGCGGTCGACGCGCAACACGCGCCAACCGTCCACCTGCACACCCCACCATCGTCGCAACTGCATGCGGACCAACCCCGCAAGTGCGGCATCAGTGAGCGCCGCGGCCTCACCCAGGTCGCCCGGACACGCGGCGGCGATCAGCGCTTGACCCGCTGGTGCGTAGCCCTCAGCCACGTCGCTCATCACGGCCACGTTCAACGCCGGACCCTGGCCCGTGCCATCCAGCACGATCAGCTTGCCGGGCGCCGGCGACTCGGGAGCGGCGAACCACACACAGGCCGCAGCACGCGAGCCAGGTTCGACGACCGGACGCGTACCCGCCTGACCGTGCAACAACTTCGCCGCCGATGGGCCTTCGGCGGCAACGATCACGCTGGCGGCGCGAACCGTCCGCCCGTCGGCCGTGCGCACCAGACCTGGCTCGACCTGGGCGACCGGCACTCGCAGATGCACGGTGCCAGCAACCAGGTGGGCTGCCATCTGATCGGGGATGGCCTGCATGCCGTCTGCGGGCACGGCCGAGTCGCCGGTGGCGAGACACCGCAACACCACCTGTGCCATGCGACCGCTCCCCGACAGTTCCGGGTCGAGTTGAATACCGCCCAACAGCGGGCGCAGGAACCGCTCGGTGATGCGATGACCGAATCCTTCGTCACGCAAGGTGAGGATGGTGGGCACGTCGTGGCCCTTCAGCAGCGCCACGGGGTCGGACTTGCGTAATCGGTGCAGAAATCCAGCCAACCGCACCTTGTCGAGCAGGCTGCCCACCGGCGCCACCGCGCTGGCCGCCGCCATGCGGGGGCGTCGCATCGGGTCGCCGAGCGTGTGCATCCGCTTGCCCAGCCAGATCAGCGAGCCGGGCTCGAATGTCTGCAGGCGCAGTGCCGCCACGTCGAGTTGCCGTTCCACCTCGGGATAGGCCGTCAACAGCACTTGGAAGCCACGGTCGAGACGGAACCCATCGACCACATCGGTGCGAACTCGTCCACCGACCCCGTCGGAGGCCTCCAGCACCACCACCGAGCGACCCCCAGACTGCAGCACTCGGGCCGCTGCGAGCCCGGCCAGTCCGGCGCCGACGACGACGACATCGGCCTGATCGGGCAACGACGGCACGGTTGAACTCATGTCGGCGACGATACCGTCGGGCCCATTCTTGGACTTCGCGAACCCTCACCAGACATGCGTTTCAACACAGTTCGAACTTTGGCGTACCTTGACGGCATGATTGCGGTCGCATGCTGATCCGACTACTGCGTACCCATCTGCGGCCCTATAAGAAGGTCCTCATCGCCGTCCTGCTGCTGCAAACCGTGCAGGTCGTGGCGGCGCTCTATCTCCCCAGCATCAACCGCGACATCATCGACAAGGGTGTCGCCACCGGCGACACGGGCTACATCTGGGCCCACGGCGCGCTGATGCTCGCTGTCAGTGCCATCCAACTGGTGTTCAACGTCGGGGCGATCTACTACGGCTCACGCGCCGCGATGGAGTTCGGGCGCGATGTCCGCGCCGCGCTCTTCCATCAGGTCACCAACTTCTCGGCGCGCGAGGTGAACCAGCTCGGGCCGTCGAGCCTGATCACTCGCGTCACCAACGATGTGCAGCAGGTGCAAATCCTCGTCCAGATGACGTGCACCCTGCTGGTCGCCGCACCCATCACAGCCGTCGGTGGCGTGATCATGGCGCTCCGCGAGGACGTGGCCCTCACCTGGATCCTCGCTGCCGCCATTCCGCTGCTGATGCTCAGCGTGGGTTCGGTCATCATCCGGATGGTGCCCACGTACCGCAAGGTGCAGGAACGAATCGACGACATCAACCGCGTGCTGCGCGAGCAGATCACCGGAATCCGCGTCGTGCGTGCCTTCGTGCGCGAACCGTACGAGACCGCCCGCTTCGAGGACAGCAACGACCTGCTCACCACGGTGTCACTGCGCGGTGGCCGTTTGATGGGTGTGATGTTCCCGTCGGTGTTGTTGATCATCAACCTGTCCAGTGTTGCCGTCGTCTGGTTCGGCGGTACACGTGTCGCCAATGGCGAGATGAAGGTCGGCGCGCTCATCGCGTTTCTCACCTACCTCACGCAGATCCTGATGGCCGTGATGATGGCCGCCTTCATTGGCGCCCTCGCGCCGCGCGCAGCTGTCAGTGCCGAGCGCATCCAGGAAGTGCTCGACACGCCGACCAGCGTCGTGCAATCCGAGCACCCTGTCACCGAGGTGGAACCCGTGGCCTCGGTGGAGTTCCGCGCTGCGGGCTTCCGTTACCCAGGAGCGGAACACTCCGTGCTCTCCGGTATCACATTGCGCTGCGTCGCTGGTCAGACCACTGCGGTGATCGGCAGCACTGGCTCCGGCAAGACGACGCTGATCAGCCTCGTGGCTCGCCTGTTCGACGTCACTGAAGGCGCCGTCCTGATGAACGGCGTCGATGTACGCGACCTTGCCGCCGAAATGCTCTGGCAGCGCATCGGTTTGGTGCCGCAGCGCCCGTACCTGTTCAGCGGCACCGTGGCCAGCAACCTGCGTTACGGCAAACCGGACGCCACCGACGACGAACTCTGGGAGGCACTCACCGTCGCTCAGGGCGCCGAGTTCGTGCGGGCAATGCCCGGCGGCCTCGATGCAACCATCGCCCAGGGCGGTAGCAACGTCTCCGGCGGCCAACGTCAACGCTTGGCGATTGCCCGCGCGTTGGTGCGCAAACCCGACGTGTACCTGTTCGACGACTCGTTGTCGGCCCTCGACATGGCCACCGACGCTCGACTACGCGAAGCGCTGACGCCCCACACACGAGATGCCGCAGTGATCATCGTCGCCCAACGAGTCACCAGCATCCGCAACGCCGACCAGATCCTGGTGTTGGAGGACGGCGAGCCGGTCGGCTTGGGTACCCATGCCCAACTGATGGCGGACTGCCCCACCTACGCCGAGATTGTGCACTCGCAGCTCACCGACGACGAGGCCGCCGCATGAGTCCCGGCGACGACGTGCAGGAAGACCACAGCACCGCGCCTGCTGGCACCGACGACAGCGTTCGTCCTCCCGGACCTGCGACCGATACGCGCAGCGGCCGGTGGAATACCGTCGGCGTGCCGATGGAGAAGTCGAAGGACTTCAAGAGCTCAGTCAACCGCCTCGGCCGCCGCCTCTCCCCCGAGCGCGCCCAGGTCGTGCTGGTGCTGGTGATGGCATTCATCAGCGTGTCGCTCGTCGTGATCGGCCCGAAGGTGCTCGGCCATGCCACCAACATCCTGTTCGATGGTCTCCGCAGCAAGTTCTCGGGCGGCCCCGGCGTCGACTTCGGAGCGATGCACCGAACGCTGTGGTTCGCCATCGGTTTGTACACGGTCGGCGGTCTGCTGTCGTATCTGCAGGCATATCTGCTCGCGGGTGTCGTGCAGCGCACGATGTTCCGACTGCGCGCGGACGTCGAGGCCAAGCTGCACGCAATGCCGCTGTGGTACCTCGACCAGCAGGCCCGTGGCGACGTGCTCAGCCGCGTCACCAACGACATCGACAACGTGTCACAGAGCATGCAGCAGTCGATCAGCCAGCTGCTCACCGGCGTGCTCACCATCGTCGGCACGGTCGGGATGATGATCTGGATCTCGTGGGAGCTGGCGTTCGTTGCCATCATCTCCGTACCCATCTCGATCCTCACGATGCAGCAGATCGCCAAGCGATCGAAGGGCCGCTTCATCGCCCAGTGGAAACAGACCGGCTTGCTGAACGCGCAGGTGGAGGAGACGTTCACCGGGCACGCGATCGTGAAGTCGTTCGGCCGCGACAAGGAAGCACAGGCCACGTTCGACGCAACGAACGCGGAGCTACACGAGGCCAGCTTCGACGCTCAGTTCATCAGCGGCTGTGTGCAGCCAGCCACCACGTTCATCGGCAACCTCAACTATGTCGCCATCGCGGTGTTCGGCGGCCTCAAGGTAGCCAGCCGATCGATGGGCCTCGGCGATGTGCAGGCGTTCATCCAGTATTCGCGACAGTTCTCGCAGCCGCTCACGCAGGTGGCCTCGATGGCCAACGTGATGCAGTCCGGTATCGCGTCGGCCGAGCGGGTGTTCGAACTACTCGATGCGCCCGAGCAATCCCCCGACCCGGAACCCCAGGCCGACCCGCAGCATGTGAAGGGCCGCGTCGAGTTCCACGACGTGTCGTTCGCGTACCGCCCCGACCGTCCGCTGATCGAGCACCTGTCACTCATCGCCGAACCTGGCCAGACCGTGGCCATCGTCGGCCCGACGGGTGCTGGCAAGACGACGTTGGTGAACCTGATCATGCGGTTCTACGAACTCGACGGCGGACACATCAGCCTCGACGGCAACGACATCGCGAAGATCCGCCGCAGCGAACTGCGCAGCGAGATCGGCATGGTGTTGCAGGACACCTGGTTGTTCGGCGGCACCATCCGCGAGAACATCGCCTACGGCAACATCGGGGCCACCGAGGAAGAGATCATGTCGGCCGCACGGGCGTGTTACGTCGACCGGTTCGTGCACTCGCTCCCGCACGGCTACGACACGGTGCTCGACGACGAAGGCACCTCGGTGAGCGCCGGTGAGAAGCAGTTGCTCACCATCGCCCGTGCGTTCCTGGCCGACCCCTCGATCCTGATCCTCGATGAGGCCACCAGTTCGGTCGATACTCGCACCGAAGTGCTCATTCAGCGGGCGATGGCCAAGTTGCGCGGTGGCCGCACCAGCTTCGTGATCGCCCACCGTCTCAGCACGATCCGCGACGCCGACACGATCCTGGTGATGGACGCCGGACGCATTGTCGAACAGGGCACCCACCTTGAACTGTTGGCCACGGCTGGGGCGTACTACACGCTGTACAACGCCCAGTTCACCGGGGCCGCCGCAGAACTTGCCTGAATCCTGACGACAACCTGTCTGGATCTCGACTCATGTTCCGAGGTGGACGGTCGATATCTGCTGCATGAGTCGTCGACGCTTCCGCACAGGTGAGTTCTTCGTGGCGATGGGGCTCACCATCGGCGCACCGTGCGGAACGGCGGTCATCGTCTTCGCCGGAGTGGCGCAGTCCAAGGCACCAATCCAGCAGCTTGAGTCGCCGGGAGTTGCCGACGGGGCCACGGCCAGCGGTCTGATCGCGCCCTCTGCAGAAACCTTCACGCCATCGGGCAAGGGAGTTGCGGGTCGCACCCCCTAATCTGCACCCGATGATCGCAGTCGTTGTCGTGAGGTCCGGGCAGCTCCCGGCAGGAGGTATCGAGACCGTCGCCGAGTGCGACGGCCGCGCCCTGCTCGTGGGAACGGGCACGCACGCTGCCGCCGCCGAACTTGTCGGCGTCTCGGCCGAGGTCGCCTGCGCCGAACTCGACGATGCTGCACTGGCCACCGGCGGTGGTGGCGCCTTCCGCCCAGCAGCACTGGCAGCGGCGCTGGCCGAGGTGCTCGCCAACGAACCGATCGTCGTACTGCCGGCCTCGCCGGACGGCCGCGACCTGGCACCGCGCCTCGCCGCGCTGATGCACCGCCCGTTGTGGGCAGGAGCTGTACAAGTCACACGCTCGCGAGTCGACCTCGCTCGCAACGGCAGCACCGAACTCCACCGGGTGTCGCCCGGCGAGGCGTTCGTGGCCACGTTGCACCCGGGTGTGCGCGGCGTCGCCGTGACACCCGATGCGGAGATCCCGGTGATGCTTCCAGCAACGGTCGACCTCACCGTGCTCGAGGAACTCGATGCCCGCGTGACTGCCGTCCTGCCACCCGACCCGGCCACGATCGACCTGGCCGAGGCACCACGCATCGTCGCCGGCGGTGCCGGACTCGACACTCCCGCCCGCATGGAGCAGATCACCCGCATCGGCGTGACACTCGGCGCCAGCATGGGCGCGACCCGTGTGGTCACCGACCGCGGCTGGGTACCCCACGCCCGCCAGATCGGCACCACCGGTGTCGTCATCGACCCCGACCTGTACCTCGCGTTCGGTATCAGCGGTGCGGTGCAGCACACCTCGGGCCTCGGCAACCCCACGCACATCATCTCGGTGAACACCGACGGCCACTGCCCGATGATGCAGCTGGCCGACCTCGCCATCACCGCTGATGCGAACGCCACACTCGACGAGTTGGAGCGACTGTTGGAATCCGGATCATGAGCGTGCCCGGTATCGACGTCGACGTCATCGTGGTGGGCGGCGGCCCCGCCGGGTCGTGCGCGGCAATCGTCGCCGCCCGCGCTGGCCTCGACGTCGTACTCATCGAGCGTGGCCCGTTCCCCGGCAGCAAGAACATGTACGGCGGGGTCGTCTACCCGCGCATCCTGGACGATCTCATTCCGGAGTGGTGGCTGGAGGCACCCGTGCAGCGCTGGGTCACGCGCCGCAGCACGATGCTGCTCACCGACACCCAAGCGATGACGGTCGACTTCCGCAGCGAAGCCTGGGGGGCGCCGCCGTACAACGGCGCCACCGCTTTCCGCCCCGACTGGGACCACTGGCTGGCCAGCCATGCCGAGGCCGCCGGTGCACAGATCATCACCAGCACCACGGTTACCGGTCTCATCCGGGACGCCTCCGGCACTGTGGTGGGTGTGCGTACCGACCGACCCGACGGCGACCTGCGTGCTCGCGTGGTGATCGCGTGCGACGGGGTGAACAGCTTCCTGGCCAAAGAGGCCGGGCTGTACACGCACACCGATGCCAAGCACTTCACGCTCGGCGTGAAAGAGACGTTGGCGCTGCCCGAAGAAGTGATCGACGAGCGCTTCAACGTGCGCGACCGTCAGGGTGTCGACATCGAGATCCTCGGTGGCACGTCCGGCGTCAACGGCGGTGGGTTCATCTATACCAACCTCGACACGATCGCCGTCGGCGTCGTGCTGAAGCTGCCCAAGCTGGCAGCGCAGAAACTGCGGCCCGAGCAGATCATCGCCAACCTCAAGGCACACCCCGCGATCGCACCACTGGTGCAGGGTGCGGAGTTGCGCGAGTACAGCGCGCACGTCATCCCTGAAGCCGGTCTGGAAATGATGCCGAAGATGACCATGCCCGGCATGCTCGTCGCTGGTGACGCTGCGGCGCTGTGCCTGGCCGCCGGCATCTGGCTGGAGGGTGTGAACTTCGCGATGGCCAGCGGCATGTATGCCGGTGAGGCCGTCGTCGAGGCAGCACGGGCCAACGACTTCGGCATGAAAGGTCTCGCCGGGTACGGCCGCCGCCTGCGCGACACGTTCGTGCTGAAGGACCACCGCAAGCTGCGACGAGCCCCGAACCTGGTGCTCAGCGACCGCGTGCAGCACCTCTACCCGCAGATGGTGGCCAACACCGTCGAGCGCATGTTCCGCGTCGACAACCCGCAGCCCAAACCTGGTGTGCGCCACATCCTTGGCCAGGAACGCAAACGCGCAGGCGTCAAGTTGCGCAACCTCGCACGTGACGGCTGGGCCGGTTTCAGGAGCTTCGGATGAGCGGCACCACTCCCCCCACCAACCGGCCGACGGAGATGCTCGAACCCCATGCGTGGGGTGGTATGTCGTTCCAGGAGCGCATGGCCACGGCCGAGTTCCGCATCCACCACGAACCGCACATCGTCGTCGACGGCAAGGTGTGCGCCGACTGCAGTACCCGTGAATGCGTGGTGGCCTGCCCGGCATCGTTGTTCGTGCCCACCAGCGACGGCGGCATCGTGTTCAACCACGAGCAGTGCTTCGAATGTGGCACGTGCTACATGGTGTGCAACCGCGAGGGTGCAATCAGTTGGAACTACCCCGAGGGCGGGCACGGCATCGTGTTCCGCCGGACGTGAGGCATTCGTGAGCGGGGCTCCCGTGATCGTCGCCTGCCTCAAGTGGGTCGCCCATCCGGGTGAGCCCAACGACGAGCGCTTCGCCGGCATGAGCCCGGCCGACCAGTCGGCGCTCGAGTTCGCGCTCCAGCAGGCGGCTGCGTTCGGTGTCGGCGCCATCGCCATCACCGTCGGCCCTGCCGGTGCCGACAAGGTGTTGCGCGACGCACTCGCCGCGGGCGTCACCCGCGCCGTCCGCATCCACACCGAGCGCCCGCTGATGTCCAACGACGTCGCCGCCGCGATCGCGGCCATCGTCGCCGACGCTTCGTGGGTGTGGTGCGGCGACTACTCACTCGACCGTGGCACCGGCAGCGTGCCCGCGTTCCTCGCCGGCCGGTTCGCCGCGCAGCAGGCGCTGGGCATCATCGCTGTCGAATCCGGCGGGGCAGGTGGGAACCACGGTGTGATCACCGCCACCCGGCGCCTCGACGGTGGCCGCCGCGAACTGCTCGAGGTTGCGGCCCCCGCCGTCATCAGCGTGGAAGGCGCCACGGCCCACCTGCGCCGCGCCGGCCTGGCCGCGGTGCGTGCTGCGGGCAAAGCCACCATCGAGGTCGTGCAACCGTCCACCCCGGCCGAGCCGTACCACGCCGTCGTGCACCCCTATCGGCCGCGTGCACGCGCCCTGGCCGCCCCCGCCGGCGATCTTGCGCTCGACCGCCTGCGTGCACTCACCGACGCTGGCGCCGCCACCGCCGCCCGCGGCGAACAGGTGACCCTCGAACCCGCAGCTGCTGCGGCCAAGATCATCGACGCCCTGAAGACCTGGGGCTACCTCGACTGACCCGGTGCGAGTGCCAGCGCGCCGGCCCGAGTGCCACAGGTGCACCCGAGTGGGTGGTGGCACCCTGGGTGCCACCACCCACTCGGGTAGCACGTGGCACTCGGGCCGGCGGCGACCCACTCGCACAGGTCACCACGCACTCGGGCCGGGGGGCAGCCACTCGGGTAGCGTCGGAGCGTGAGCCTCGAACTCACCCACGCGAACACGACCGGCATTGACGGGTCGATCGTTTTCACCGACGCCACCGGCGCGGTCATGAAAGGTTTGGCTACATGAATCAGCTCACCAAACAAGCGCTGATTTTCGCGTTCGTGCTGGCCCTGCTCGGGGCAGGCGTCTTCGCTGTCGGCCAGGTGATCAGCAACGACAGCAGTAACGGTGCGGTCGGCACCACTCCCGCACCGGTGAACAGCGAGACGGTCGGCACCGACACGGTCACCACCGAAACCGCATCGACCAGCAGCACCTCCACCACCTCCACCACGACCACCACGACGGCACCCGCGGCGCTGGTCGACCCGAACTCGTTCGGCCAGCCCTGGGGCACGACGGTGCAGGGCGTCCTCACGTTCCGCGGCAACCCGACGCGCAGCTACTACGGCACCGGGCCGATCCCACAGACCAAGCCGCAGGTGCTGTGGCGTTATCCCGGCAAGAAAATGTGCGGCAGCAGCAGCGAGTACGGCAACGTGCGCACGTGGTGCGGCACCGGCTGGACCGGACAGCCGGCAGTGTTCGAGCGTGACGGACGCACCTGGTTGGTGTTCGGCGCGTACGACTACAAGATCCACTTCGTCGACGCCGCGACCGGGCAAGACATCATCCCTCCGTTCCCCACCAAGGATCTCGCCAAGGGCAACGTCACCGTCGATCCCGACGGCTTCCCGCTGATCTACGAAGGGTCGCGCGACAACCATTTCCGCGTCATCGCCTTCGACGGTGCCGCCCCGCGTGAGCTGTACTCGATCGACGCCCACACACCCGACCGCGTACACAACGACGACTGGGATGCTGCTGCGCTCATCGTCAACGACTACCTCGTCGAAGGCTCGGAGAACAGTTGGTTCTACGGACTGAAGCTGAACCGCGGCTATGCGACCGACGGCACCGTCACGGTTGACCCGCAGGAGGCGTTCCGCGTGCAAGGGTGGGATACCCAACTATTCCACGACCTCGGCAGCAAGGACCCCCGCCGCGTCAGTCTCGAGGCATCGGTGTCGATCAGCGGCGACACGGCGTGGCTGAACAACTCCGGCGGTCTGGTGCAGGGCTGGGATCTCTCGTCGCTACGCACCGGCGTCGGCACCGTCACCCGCACGTTCCGGTTCTGGACCGGCGACGACAGCGACTCGACGATCGTCCCCGACGCTGAGGGGTTCCTCTACGTGGGTGTCGAGGTCGACCGCGCGACCAAACGCAACGAGGAGGTCGGGCAGATGCTGAAGCTCGATCCGCGCAAACCCGACAACCCGATCGTCTGGTCGGTGCACCTACCCTTCCGCGTTGACGACGGGGTGTGGAGCACACCGATCATCGCTGGCGACGTGGTGCTCTGGACCAGCAAGCCCGGCTGGATCTACGGCATCGACAAGAACACCGGCGAGGTGCTCTGGAAGCAGAAGATCAACGGTCCTGCGCTCAGCTCACCGGCGCTCGTCGACGGCGTGCTGATCCAGGGCGACGGCGCCGGCATCCTGCACGCATACGACCTGTCGAACCCGCGGGCGGCTCCGGTCGAACTCTGGTCGCTGGCGCTCGGTGGCAATATTGAGAGCACACCCGTCGTGTGGAAGGGCCGCATCTACGTCGGCACACGCGCCGGTTTCGAAGTCGCCGTCGGTATTCCCTGACCGAGGCATTCCGGGCTGCGAAGATCTAGGCGACATGATCGGACCGACGTGACGCGCTACCTGGGGCACACCACCTGGACGGACTTCAACGCACCCCGCCGGCGACCGTTGCTGGTCGTGCCCGTCGGCTCATGCGAACAACATGGGCCGCACCTGCCGCTCGACACCGACACCCGGATCGCCAAGGCGTTGGCGGAGAGCCTGGTGGACAAATACGACGAGGGTGACGTGCTGGTGGCACCGGCGCTCTCCATCACCGCCAGCGGCGAGCACCAGTCGTTCCCGGGCACGCTCTCACTGGGCACTGCGGTGTTCGAGCAGGTACTCATCGAACTGGTGCGCAGTGCCGACTGGAGTGCTGGCGTCGTGCTGGTCAACGGCCACGGCGGGAACCGCAAAGCAGTGCGCAATGCAGTGCGAACACTGGAGTCCGAACAACGGCGAGTGTTCGCCTGGTGGCCGAAGGTGGAGGGCAGCGATGCGCACGCAGGCGGCACCGAGACCTCGATGATGTTGGCCATCTCCCCCGAACTGGTGCGTATGGACCTTGCCGAGCGCGGCAACACCGAGCCGTTGCGCGATCTGCTGGACGAGATGGCCGAACGGGGCGTGAGCGCAGTCAGCCCGAACGGGGTACTCGGCGACCCCACACGCGCGACAGCCGTCCACGGACGCACGATCCTCACGCGTCTGTCGATCGATCTCGTGGCGGCAGTGGACGAATGGTGGCAGTGAACCCGCCGCCCGGCGATGAACCATCCGTGCGAGTACGCCTGGACTCGACATGGCGGCGGCCCACCGACGCCCCCGCTGACGGCCGCGTCGTCATCGCCGGTTCACCGCTGCGACTGTTCCGCCTCTCTACCGGCGGCGCGCATGTCATCGCTCAAGCCGAGCAGGGTTCAGTGCCGAACACGCCCTCAATCCGCTCGCTGATCGATCGCTTCATCGATGCCGGAGCGATGCATCCGATCCCTTCACGCGGCCCGTACGGCCCGGCCGATGTCACTGTCGTGATGCCCGCACACCAACGGCTGCCCGCCGCAGTCGGCAGTTCCGCGATCGCAGCACTCCGCACGATCATTGTCGACGATGCCGGAGCGACCCCGGTGGAACTCGTCGGTGAGTACGAGTTCGTCAGCGTCGTACGCCGCAGCGAGAACGGCGGCCCGGCCGCAGCGCGCAACACCGGCCTCGCTCAGGTCACGACCCCACTGGTGGCGTTCGTCGATGCCGACGTGCACCTGCCTACCGAGTGGCTGACGCCACTGCTCGCGCACTTCGCGGACGAACGGGTCGCGCTCGTGGCCCCACGCGTGGCTGGCGCGCCTGGACATGGCACGCTCGCCGGGTACGAGCAGCGCCACAGCCCGCTCGACCTGGGCGCTGAACCCGCCCGTATCTCCGCCGGCACACGCGTCAGCTACGTGCCCGCGGCAGCGCTCGTGTGCCGCACGGAGGCCCTGCGTTCGCTGGGCGGCTTCGATGAAGCCATGCGTCTGGGCGAGGACGTTGATCTGGTGTGGCGCTTGACCAACGCCGGGTATCGCTGCCGTTACGAACCAGCAGTGGTGGTGCACCACGAATCGCGCGACTCGCTCGGCGGATGGTTGCGCCAACGATTCGGCTACGGCCGCTCGGCTGCGACATTGGCCCGCCGACACCCGGGCGCGCTGACTCCGCTGCGGATGAGCGGGTGGAGTGCTCTCGCGTGGGGTCTGCTGCTGTTGCGTCGACCGTTCCTTGCGCTCGGAGTGGCGATAGGTACTGCCGTGGCGTTGCAGCGCAAGCTCACGGACGTGCCGCCCCGCGAGTCGATTCGCCTCGCAACGCGTGGGCACCTCGCAGCTGGCCGCCAGTTCGCGCAGGCGACGGTGCGCGTGTGGTGGCCGGTCGCGCTCGTCGCGGCTGTGCTCGTCCGCCGCACCCGCCTGCCATTGCTCGCAGCGTTCACCGTGCCGGCGTTGATCGACGGTGTCCGCGAGCGTTCGCTACAACCGGTAATCGATACGCCGATCAGAATCGCTGATCAGGCCGCGTACGGCGCCGGCGTGTGGGCCGGGGTGATCGCCGAGCGTGAACCAGGTCCGCTGGTGCCCGACTTCAGGAGTTGGCCGACACGAGGCGGCGGCTGATGTCGTTGCAGTCCTCGCACACGTGGTCGGGGATGATGCCCCACTTCATCATCTGACCGAAGGCCACGCAGCCGAGGCAGAACCCGGCGAACGCCTCCAGCGAGGCGGCCATGACGAGACCGGCGATCAGCACATAGCTCACGGTGTGGGCGCCGAGGCCCCACGACAGCAGTGCGCCACCGCTGAACACGAGCCCGACGGCCTGGGCGAAGCGCTTCGGCGGGCCGGGAACGATCTTGTGCTCAATGTGCAGCAGCGGCGTCAGCACGTGCGTGGACAGTTGGCCGAGGGGGCTGAGCTTCGGCCCGGTGAGCACTCGGGCGAGGAAGCCGTAGACGAGAGGGATGAGCACCCACCACTGACGAATGGCAAGGAACACGATGCCCTGGGCGACGACGCCACCGGCGACAAGACGCGCCGACGTCTCGTTGACCGGGTTGGGGAAGCCGAACAGACGTGAACGCATGGCCTCAGCGTAGATGCTTAAACCCGACCAGACAACTCAGGATTACTTCCCCCGGCTACCCTCGTGGTGATGACCGTGCGCCTCACCGTCCGCCGCGCCGACTGGTTGCAGCACGTGTACGGCACGGCCGGCGCGTACGGCTCCACGATGGTGCCCGTGGTCAAGGGCAACGGCTACGGCTTCGGTCGGCCAATACTGCACGATCTCGCCCGCGACGTCTCGGGCGATGTGTGTGTCGGCTCGATCCACGAACTCATCGACGTGCCGGCGGCCCTCAGCCCAGTCGTGCTCACCCCCGCGCTCCGTCCACCGTCCGACACCTGGCCGGTGCTCACGGTCGGCCACGTCGATCACGTACGTGCCCTCGCCGGCTGGAACGGGCGCGTGATGGTGAAGTTGGCCAGCAGTATGCGCCGCTACGGGGTCGGCCCCGACGAGTTGCGGCCCTTGCTCGACACGGTGGCGGCGGCCGGGCTCACCTGCAGCGGGTTCGCGCTGCATCTCCCGCTCGCTGGCGACGACGATGCACGGCTGGCCGAGATCGAGGCGTGGTTTCCTCACCTCCCCAACGAGTCGGCGCTGTGGGTCAGCCACCTCGCGCCCGCGGCCTACACGTCGCTCCGCGAACGGCATCCTGATCGCGACCTGCGCATTCGCATCGGCACCGCGCTGTGGCACGGCCGCCCTCGCGGAACGTTCCTGCACCTTTCCGCCGAAGTGCTCGACGTTCGAACCATCCGCGCCGGTGAGCGCGCCGGGTACCGGCTCACGCCGGCACCGCATGGCGGCGCCCTCGTCGTCATCGGCGCGGGGAGCACACACGGAATCGCTCCGCTCGAACACGACGACCCGACTCAACGCAGTCCGTTCCACTTCGCCCACCGCCGGCTCACGTTGCTGGAGCCACCGCACATGCACAGTTCGCTGGCGATCGCCGACGCCAGCGCTGCGGTACCTGCGGTCGGTAGCCGCGTCGATGTGCAACACCCTCTAGTGCACACACACGTCGACGAGGTGGAGTGGGTGTGAACACACCGGCTCGCAGCCGGCTGGTGGAACTCGACGCGTTGCGCGGCCTTGCGCTCATCGGCGTGTGCGTCTTGAACTACCACGGGTACCTCGTGCAGGAGGGTGGCAGTTGGCCGCCCGGCAACTTCGCCGAGCGTGTGTTCGACCCCTGGAACGGCCCGCTCAGCACCCGTTTCGCGGCCGTGTTCGTGACGCTGGCCGGAATGGGTGTGAGCCTGCTGGCCGCCCGCGCTGTCGCCGCGGCTGATCGGCAAGCGATCAGCGATGTGCGCTGGACGCTCGTGCGCCGCGGGGTGCTGCTGTACACGTGTGGCTACTTCCTGAACTGGGTCTGGAGCGGCACGATTCTGTTCTTCTACGGCGCCTACTTCCTCGCTGCGGCAGTGCTGTTCACGTTGCGTTGGCGATGGCTGATCGCCATCGGCGCCGGCGCTGCGCTCGCTGCGGCAGCCGTGCGTTGGTGGGCGCTCGACCGGCAGTCGGACGGCCACGCCGTCACCTGGCTGCTGCAGCCACCGTCCCCAGACCCGCACTCGCCGCGCGAGTTGCTCCTCGACACTTTCGTGCGCGGCACCCATCCGCTGCTGCCGTGGCTGGTGTTCCTGTGTATGGGCATGGTGCTCGGCCGGCTACTGCCGCTCAGCAGGTTGTGGCGAACACGCCTGGCCGTCACCGGCGCAGTCTGCCTCGCACTCGGCTACGTCGCCGGAACGTGGCTCCCATGGCACCTCGTGCTGCGCTCGACGCGCCCATTCGATCGCGGTGTGTGCTTCGTGATCGCAGCGGTGGGCAGCACACTGTTGGCCGTCGCTGGGCTCGGCCTGCTGTTTCGACGCACAGCGAACAGGGCCGCAACTCGTCTGCTCGCCGATGCGGGTCGCACCACGCTCACCATCTACGTCGGGCACATCCTGGTGTTCAACCTGCTGGTCCACCGCCTGGGCTGGGTGCACCCAGCGGGCTTGGGCACTTCCCTCGTCTTCGCCGTCGTCTACTGGGTGGTGGCTGTCGCCGCGGCACACGAACTGCAGCGGCGGCATGCGACCGGACCACTCGAATGGGCGTATCGCCGCTTCAGTTGAGCGCGAACGATCTCACTGCTGAGAGCGGGCGGCGCGGCGAGCGCGGTGCATCCCGCGTACAGCCACTGCCCCGGCACCGATGAGCGGCCCGCGATCGCCGAGGCGCACGGGCGTGATGCGGGCACCGCGCGAGAAGCTGAGCTTGGCGTGCTCATCGAGCGTCTCCTGAGCGGAGTTGAAGAACGTCGCGCCAAACCCCAAGGCCACCGACCCGCCGACGACCACTAGGTCGAGGTCGAGCAAGTTGCACACCGAGGCGGCGGCGCGGCCGACCAGGCGACCGGTGCGTTGCATGATCTCGTATGTCGGTTCACTGGGCGGGCGACCGGTGATCGCTTCAATTGCGTTACCGGAGGCCTCGGCTTCGAGACAGCCTTTCGATCCGCACCCGCAACGACGGCCATTGGGTTCGACAACGATGTGGCCGACATGGCCCGCGTTCCCTTCGGCGCCGTCGAGCAGTTGACCGTTCAGCACGATGCCGCCACCCACTCCGGTGCCGACGACCATCGCCATGAAGCTTTCCTTGCCCTGGGCGCCGCCCAACCAACCCTCGGCGAGAGCGAGTGCCTTGGCGTCGAGGTCGGCGTACACCGGCAACGTGGTGCCTGCGACCAAACGCTCACGCAGCGGAAACTCGCGCCACGAATGGATGTTGATCGGCGACACGGTCTCGGCGCCGCGCGACATCGGGCCAGCGCAACCGACACCGATCGCGACAGGCCGCATGTGGTGATGGTCGCGGGCGCGTACCAATTGCGAGTTGACCAACGTGTGCAGGCTGTTGAACAGGCCGTCGGCCGACAGACGGTGATCGACAGGGATCTGGTCGCGGTCGAGCAGTTCACCCTGCATCGTCATCAGACCAGCCGCCATCTTCGTGCCGCCGATGTCGACCGCGACGATGACGTCGCCGACGAGTTGACGCGATTTGCCCTCGTCCTCACCCTGATCGTCGGTGCGTCCCGGCTCCGTCGACAGCAGTCGGTCGAGTGTGTCGTCACTCATCGAACCAGTGCGTTCATCCGATCCGCTCATCCGACACGCCGCGCGTTCTCGACCAGGTTGATCTCATAGAGCACCAGATCGAGTGCGTCCGCGCTGGCCATGCCGGAGAACCGCTGAGGGTGTTCGGGAGTGATGCAGCACGACAGCGGGTTCAGCAGCGTCCACGGTGTGGGGTGGGCGAACTGCACCACGCTGTAGCGCTCGCCGGTGTACCCCGGGGCTGCGACCACACGATGGATGCCGGTGGGAATGACACCGTTGGTGAGCCGTTCCAGCATCATGCCGGTGTTGACGATCACCTGGCCGTCGGGGGCCATCGCATCGACCCACTGATCATCGACCAGCACTTGCAGGCCCGGGGCGGTGGCCCGCGGCAACGCGGTGATGAGGTTGATGTCGCCGTGCGAACCAGCCCACACATGACCACCCTGCGGTGCGTGTTGCATCGAGGGATAGCGGATCGCGCGGGTGAGCGTGGCACCGTTGGTGGTCATCTCGTCGAAGAACGATTCATGACAGCCGAGACCCTCGGCAATGATTCGCAGGAAACGGCGCTGCACATCCTCCACCTGCTTGTGGAAGGTGTTCAGCACCTCGGTGATGCCGGGCACGGCCGCCTCGGGCAGCACCTGCGGGCCGTAGCGATGCGGGTAACGAGCACGCAGTGGGTGACCCTCGGAGAGCGAGATACCCCAGTTCAGCATCTCCTTCCAGTCGGGAACATCGCTACTGGCGGCGGTCTCCACCAGCAGCCCGGTGTACCCGGTCTGGCCGTGGCTCTCGGGAGCGATGAACGACTGCTTGACCTCCTGCGGGTGCTCGAAGAACTCCTTCAACATCCCGTACGCGGTGTCAAGCATGTCCTCGGACAGGTCGTGGCGGGTGTACACGAACCCGGTCGTCAGGCTGCGACGCACCCCGTCGACGACGGCTCGACGCTGCTCGCCGCTCCCGCGCTCGAACGCGAGCAGATCGACGTCCAGAATCTTGTTCATCCCGCCACCGTAGCGCCGCAGTTGGAAGTCACCCGTGACGGCAGGAGCCGACATGGGCCGCGCAGTGGTCGCCCACACCCAGACACCGTTCCGCCCACACCTTCGACAACTTTGGCCGAAGAATTCCGCAGATCAACCAAACCTGTTCCATACTGCCGTCGTGTCCTGGCTGTGGAATCGCTGGTTTACCCGATGAACGAGGCGATCACGACGATCTCCGTGGCCGCCGGCGACAGCGTCGAAACCTTGTTCCGTGCTCATTACGCGCGGTTGGTGCGCGCGCTCGCTGTCGTGGCCGGCAGCCAGGAGGCTGCCGCCGATGCGGTGCAGGAGGCGTTCGTCAAGGCGCACCTGCATTGGCGCCGAATCCAGCGCTACGACGATCCGGTCGGCTGGATTCGCCGCGTTGCGATCAACAAGCTGCGCGACGACCACCGCCGCGGCGGCCGCAAGGAACGAGCTGTCGAACGCCTGAAGGCCGATGCCCGGCCCGACCAGATTGAGTGGAGTAACGGCCAGGACGTCACCGCACTCCTCGCCGAGCTGCCCCGCCAACAGCGTCTGGCGATGGCGCTGTTCTATGTCGAGGGCCTCCCGATTGTCGAGGTCGCAGCGGCGATGAAACTCAGTGAGGGAGCCGTGAAGTTCCATCTTCATCAAGGGCGCGACCGCCTCCGCGGTGTGGTCGCCATCAGCCAGGAGCAATTGCCATGAGCGAATTCGACGACGATCGGATGGAGCGCTTGCTGGGCGCCGCAGGTGGCGCCTTCCCCGATGTCAACACCGCCTACGCCCAGGTACAAGGCCGAGTGCGGCACATCAAGCAGCGCCGTTCGATGATCGCCGGCACGGCGGCCTGTGCCGTGCTCGTCGTCGGCGGCGCCTTCGCGCTCGGCTCCACGGGTCAGCGCAGCAACCTGCAACCCGGCGATCACGGCAGCCTGTCGGTGGATGCCAGCGTCGACACCCAGTCCACCCCGGCCACCGACGACACCAGCGCCATACGGCCGAGCACCACCACCGCTGGCTCTGGCGCTGGGTCGAACGGCCAGGGCACCAGCAGCCAGCCCACGGGGCCGTCATCCAGCACTGCGGCCACGACGACGCCCTCCAACCCGGCCACCGCCGATGTGCAGACCTACACCTGCGCTGGCGGCACGATCACCGTCAGGCTGGCCGCTGGCGCATTGGAACTGGTGTCCAGCCAGCCAGCGGCAGGCTTCGCGTTGGATACATCCACAGCGACTGCCACTCGCATCGAGTTCCGCTGGCGTTCGAGCAGCGACGACCAGAGCATCCGTATCGACCTGATCGGTGGAGTTCCCGTCCGCAAGGTGTGATTTTCTGCTGATCGGCCAAACCTTCCGCTCGTCGGCGGCGTGACTGTTGCAACCCAGCGCACTCCCGCCGCCCGGAAGAAGGAATCCAGCTCATGAACCTCCGCAATCAGCCCCGTCGCTTTGTCATCGTCAGCGCCATCACCGGCGCCCTCGTGATGGGTCTCGCCGGGTTCGCCGCCGCCAGCTCAGGCGCCAGCCACCATGTCGAGATCGAGACACCGGCGGTGGAGCGCCCCGAAACCTCCACAGCTGACCGCTCCCCCGAGATGCCGACCACGACCGAGCAAGGTGTCGAAACCACGACCGAGCACAGTGTCGAGACCGAGACCGAGCACGGCGTCGAGACCGAAACCGAGCACGGCGTCGAGACCGAAACCGAGCACGGCGTCGAGACCGAAACCCACGACGTCTCCGGAACACACGACCTGAACGACGACAACGGCACCGCGACCAGCACCGGCAACACCACCGGCACCAGCGTCGACGACCGCGGCTCGAACAGCAACAAGGCCGGGGGCGGTAGCGGCCACAGCGGGCTTGACGGCTGAGTCGCTGCGGTCGGTCACGCCAGAGTCCATACTGACCGAGTGACGACGGACTGGAACCCCGTGCTGCGCGGCGAGTTCGCCAAGCCCTATTGGCAGCACCTGCAGCAGTACGTTGCCGACCAGCGTGCGGCATACACCGTGTTCCCGCCCGACGCCGACGTGTTCGCGGCGTTGCACCTCACCACCTACGCCGACACGCGTGTGATGATCCTGGGTCAAGACCCATATCACGGGCCCGGACAGGCGCACGGTCTGTGCTTCTCGGTGAGGCGGGGTGTGGCGACCCCACCGTCATTGGCGAACATCTACAAGGAACTGCACACCGACGTCGGCCTGGCGATTCCTGGTCACGGGAACCTGGAGGCCTGGGCGGCCCAGGGTGTGCTGTTGTTGAACACCACGCTGACGGTGCGCGCCGGAGAGGCTGCGTCGCACCACGGCAAGGGTTGGGAAACGTTCACCGATGAGGTGCTGCGAGCGGCCAACGGCAAAGAGCATCGAGTGGTGTTCATCCTGTGGGGAGCGAATGCTCGGAAGAAGAAGACGCTCATCGACCTCAACCGGCACACGGTGATCGAGTCTGCGCACCCGTCCCCGCTCAGCGCCCACAACGGGTTCTTCGGCAGTCGCCCGTTCAGTCGCACGAATGCTGCGCTCGTGGCCGATGGTCTGGCGCCGATCGACTGGGCGCTCTGAAGGTGACTTGTCTCCTGCCGAAGAACTCGCCACGATGTCAGGCACCATGAGCGACACGATGAACTCCACTCCGCTCGCCACACCGACTCGTCACCGCTCGGTGGTGGCGCGATGCGCACTCGTGCTGTGCGCCATCGTGGTTCCCCTCGCGTGCTCCAGTACCCGTGGAGCGCGCACGGAACCCTCCACGACCACCACCGCGTCCAGTACGACAACATCATCCACGTCCACCACCACGTCGACGACGCTGGCGCCGACGACCACCCAAATTCCGCTCGTCACTACCGGTGCCACAGTGATGGTGGCGAACTCGTCGACGAAGAGCGGCGCGGCGCGCACGCTGACCGATGAACTCGCTGCCACAGGGTTCACACTCGCCCATCCGACAGACGGGTTCGGCCCCGACGTTGGCCTCGACGAGAGCAAGATCTACGTGATCGTCGGTTCGGAGGATGTGGCCGACTCGGTCAGTCGGGCGATGGGAGGCGTGAAGGTGCTGCCGATGCCGACACCTGTTTGGATCACCGGCGGCACCGCAGCACTCGGCGATGCAACAGTGGTAGTGATGCTGGGCAACGACCTCGCCGGCATGCACCTCGGAGCGATGGGCAACCGCTAGACGCGTACCCGGCGCGGCGTCAGTGCTCGACGACTGCCGCCAGTCGCTCCAGCGTCTTGGTCATCGCATCGATCGTCTTCGAACGCAACGGACGCACCATGAACGAGAACTTCTCGTGGCGGATGTCCCAACTCTCACGCACGATCGTTCCGCCGTCGGCGGGCTCAAGCTCGTATCGCCAAATGCGGCCACCGACAAACGCTCGCAGCGGCGCCACCGTCGGGCGAGGCTGCCACGCAATGCGCCGGTTCTCCTCGAACTCGATGACCGTGTTGGCCATCGAGTAGCCGATACCCATCTTCATCGACATGCCGAAGACCGTGCCTTTGGCCAGACGCTGCGAACCCTCGGGCGCACTCACCACGGTGCCTGAGCCATCGATCTCGTGGTGTCGCGACGGGTCGGCCAACACATCGAAGATCGCTGCGGCCGGGGCCTTGACGAGACGTTCGACGGTGGCCACGTCGCGGATGGGATCGGAAGTTGCGGACATGCCGCAGTCAACCGCCTGCCGGTGCGCTGCATTCCCCGGCGAACCGCAACGAACGTGACGAGAAACCGACCATGACTCGGTGGTCACCTGCGGGAACGACCCACGAACGGAATGGTTCATCCCACTGACTGAACGCTCGCCGGTCGAGCCGAATCGTGGCGGTCGCGGTCGTTCCTGGGCCGGCGACCAGCTTGGCGAACCCGCGCAGGGTGCGCACCGGACGTTGCGGCGCTGATGTGGCCCCCTGGATGGTCGGTGCCTCGACGTAGCACTGCACCACCGTGCTGCCCTCGCGAGTACCCGTATTGCGCACGGTGGCGGTCAGCATGACCCCGCCATCGATCGCGCCGCTGACCGCCGCCGACTCGAGTTCCCAGGTCGTGTAGCCGAGTCCGTGACCGAATGGGAACAAGGGCTCAACCCCCATCGCGTCGTACCAGCGGTGTCCGATCAGCAGTCCTTCGGCATACTCCATCGTTCCGTCGTGCCCCGGGTAGTGAGCAAACGCAGGAGTGTCTTCCATGCGGCGCGGCAACGTGACCGGCAGTCGCCCGCCGGGTTCGGCAACCCCCAGCAGGATGTCGGCCAGCGCTTCGCCGAACTCCTCTCCGGGGAACCACACCTGCATCACCGCCGCCACGTCGTCCAACCACGGCATCGCCACAGGAGACCCGGCATTCACCACGACGATGGTGCGCGGGTTCACTGCCGCAACCTGGGCCACGAGCGCGTCCTGATCGCCGGGCAGCGCCAACGTCGTGCGGTCTTCACCTTCGGTCTCCCAGTCCGAACTGGTACCCACCACCACGACGGCCACGTCCGCGGCAGCGGCAGCAGCGACCGCCGCCGCCATCGGATCTGCCAACACGGGCGGTGCCGCGCCCACGAGCAGACCACGGACCTGACCGCGCTCAACGTGGCCCATTTCCACCTCGACAGCCCTGACGACACCTGCTTCGCAGGCCACTAGGGCGCGGACCTCGTCGTTCCCGAGGCCGAAGAACGCGCCACCGGTCTGCGGCGTGCTGAGGTCGATGACCACCTCGCCGTCGATGCGCAGCATGCACGGCCCCACCACGGTGAGCCCGATCTGCCAGTCGCCGGTGACATCGGGAACGAATGATCCACGCGCCGTCAGCCGGAAGTCGGAGCGGTCAATGCCATTGCCGGGCGCTTCCATCCACAGAAAGCTCAAACGGTCGACCGTGTCCTCCGCCCGGTTGCCAGCAGTGTCCTCGTACTGCAAGTGGAAGGTGCCGCGCATCGCTCGTAGCCGCTTCTCGATCGAGCAGCCCGACTCGTGCACCAGTTCCAGTCCACGTTGCTGCAACGCGACCAGCGGATTCGACGCACGCTGGACACGCACCTGGGCGCTGCCACCACCTTGCACCTGCCCGCGAGCGGCGTTGGGTCCGAGCAGTGCGATTCGGCTGCTACCCGCAAGCGGCAACACGCCGTCGTCGTTCTTCAACAACACCGTGCCCGCGATCGCCGCACGGCGGATGATCGCCCGTGTCTCGGGTGAATCGTCGGTGCGCTCGCTGCCATCACCATCGCCGGCGCTCGTCCAATCGGCCAATTGCAGCAGGCGCCGCACCGATTCGTCGACACGCGCCTCGGGCGTGCGGCCGTCGCGCACGGCCGCCAGCATCGCGTCGCCGCGTTCGCGTGGCGGCCCTGGCATCTCCAGGTCGAGGCTCGCCTCCAACGATTCGGCGGCCGTGTGTGTTCCGAACCAGTCGCTGATCACGACACCGTCAAAACCCCATTCGTCGCGAAGTACGTGACGTAGCAACTCTGGGTGTTCACTGGCGTAGACGCCATTGACCCGGTTGTACGAGCTCATCAACGCACGTACATCGGCGCCGCCGTCGGCCACCGAGCTCACCGCCTGTTCGAATGGCAGCAGATACGCCTCGCGCAACGTAACCGGGTCGACCTCGCACGAGATGGTGTGCCGTTCGTGCTCAGTGTCGTTGGCCACGAAGTGCTTGATACAGCACGCCACACCCTGGCTCTGCACGCCACGGATGTATGCGACGGCACTACGCGCTGTGAGCAGCGGGTCTTCGCTCATGCACTCGAAGTTGCGGCCGCCGATCGGCGTACGGTGCAGGTTCACCGTCGGGGCGAGCAGTACCTGCGCATTCTTGGACCGAGCTTCGCGACCGATGGCTGCGCCGACTGCTTCCACGAGTGCTGGATCGAACGATGCACCAAGCGCCGTCGCACAGGGGAACGAGGCCGACGCCGGGCCGTTCCACTTCGTACCACGCACACCCGCCGGCCCATCGCTGCAACGAATCGCTGGCACACCAGGCAGGGTGACCGTGTGCCAGGTGTCGTGGCCGCCCAGCAGACTCACCTTCTGCTCGAGTGTCAGAGACGCCATCACCGCTTCGATGTCGATCGTCACGAATCCCCCGTTCGGCCCCGGATGTTACGAGATCGGAACCGTGAACCCGAGCACGGCGCCGCCGTCAGGTGCGTTCTGAGCGAACACCTCACCGCCGTGTGCGTCGACGACGGACTTCACAATTGCCAATCCCAGCCCGGAGCCGGGCTTGCTGCGCATTTCCACTGATCGGTAGAAGCGGTCGAACAGGTGCGGTATGTCCTGCTCGTGCAGACCAGGTCCGTGATCGCGCACGGTCACGCTGCCGTCGAAGATAGAGACCTCCACCGGCCCATCGGGCGCGAACTTGCAGGCGTTATCGATCAGGTTTTGAATCGCGCGTTCGATCGCATTCGGCTGACCATCGACTGTGGACTCATCGGCGACGACCAGCACATCACGCGAGAACCGGCGGCGCGAGCGGGCGGCAGCCCGTTCTGCCGGATCACCGAGACGGACCGGTTGCACAGGTTCATCGTCACGCCGATCAGTGGCAAGTTCCACGAGTTCGTTCACCAGGTCGGTGAGTTCGCGGGTCTCGCTGTCGAGATCCGCCAGCAACTGGTCGCGCGACTGATCGTCGAGGCTGCCGAACCGACGACGCAGCACGGAGACGTTTGTGCGCAAACTGGTGAGCGGTGTCCGCAGTTCGTGGCTGGCGTCCTGCACCAACTGATGCTGCTCCTGACGACTGGCATGTAGCGCGGAGAGCATGCCGCTGAAGGCGCGCCCCAACTGACCGGTCTCGTCGCTGCCGTCCGTGGGCACTTCCACATCGAGCCGGCCGGTGGACGCCACGATTCCGGCAGCGAGGGTTAGACGCAGGAGGCGGCGGGTGGTCTGCCGGGCGACCAGCCAACCCAACATGGCCGACACGAGGGCGACAATGATCACGGCAAGGAGCGTGCTGCGCAGGATGGCAGACAGCGACTTCTGGCTCTCATCGAGCGAGCGTGCGAACTGAGCGGCGCCGTCCTTGTATTTCACGGTCAGCATTCGGAACGGTTCGCCGTCAAGGTCGACCTCGTAACGGGTGCGGGCGTTTACATCGGCACTGGCCGCCACCGCGAGGTCGGCGCCGCTGATCGGCAGTTCACCAGAAGTCGGTGACACCAACACCATCCCGAGCGAATCGATGCGCTGGTACAGCACCTGTTCAAAACTGCGCGGACGGTCCCCACCGGGTACGTGTGCATTGCCATTGCCAGTGCCGTCACCGTCGTTGTCCGGGTCGCCCATACCGGGTCGTTCTGTGAACTGCTGCGACGCCGCTTCCAGCGAGCGGTCGACCGTGTGTTCCATCTGCCGCTTGGTGTTGGTGTAGGACGCGACACCGATCGCAGCGGTAGCGCACACTGCCAACAGCGTGAGCGCGAGGACCAGTTTGAGCCGCAGGCTCACCCGACACGCACCGTGTAACCCACACCTCGAACGGTGTGGATCAGCTTGGCTTCGCCGTCGCCCTCCAGCTTGCGCCGCAGGTACGAGATGTAGACCGCCAGGTTCTTGGAGTCGGGGCCGAAGTCGTAGCCCCAGATGCGGTCGTAGATCGTGCTGTGCTCGAGCACGATCCCTTGGTTCCGCACCAACAGTTCCAACAGGTCGAACTCGGTCTTGGACAACTCGACCTCACGCTGACCACGCCACACGCGGCGTGCGGTCGGGTCGATGCGCAGGTCGGCCAACTGCAACGGTTCGTCGGTGGCTTCATCCTCGGGGCGAGCACGGCGCAGCAGAGCGCGGATGCGGGCCAACAGTTCGTCCAGGTCGAACGGCTTAGCCAAGTAGTCGTCGGCGCCGGCATCAAGGCCGGCCACGCGGTCGGGAGTCTCGGTGCGAGCGGTGAGCATCAGCACCGGGATCCGGTTGCGCTCGGCGCGTAACACTCGACACACGGTGAGGCCATCGACGTTCGGCATCATCACATCGAGCACGGCCACATCAGGTTTGCTGCTCTCGATCAACGACAGCGCCTGCGCACCATCGGGAGCCTGCACCACGTCGTAGCCCTCCAGCGTGAGCGCACGGGTGAGCGCCTCGCGAATCGCACGATCATCGTCGGCGAGGAGAATCCGTCCGCTCATGGTGTTGTTCCTGCCTGTGTCCTGTGTTCTGTGTGCTGGTGGCCGATCGTACGACCTGGCGGTGGCATCCATCGCCGAGCAGCGTCACCCCGTGGTGGTGGTGGTGTCGGCCGGGCCGCCGTCGATGAAGGGCACGGTGCCGATGGTGCCGGGCTGACCCGGCTTGCCGGGCAGACCGTTCTGATCGTCATCTCCCCCGAGGCCGCCGTGATCGCCGTCGCCGTCGCCACCGCGGCGGCGCCCGAGCGGGTCGGCAGCGACGAGGGCCGCAATCACTTTGTCGGCCTGAGCCTGGGTGATGGTGCCGTTGTCGATCAATGGCTGAAGCGCGGCCTGCATGCGAACGTACGGGTCGAAGCCGTCTTGATTGCCCTGGCCTCCGTCACCGAGGTTGATCGGCGTAGTGCCATTGTCGCCCGGGGCCACGACAACCTCTGAACGGTGCTCGGCATCGGCGTTGCCCGAGTTCTCGAGTGCGTAACCGATTCCGGCTCCGGCGAGCAGGCCCACAGCGAGGCCGGCGGCGACGATCTTGTTGTTCATCGGGGTGGTCCTTTCTGGAACTGTGTCCAGGTGCGTGGCTGACGCCTCTCCATGATGCGCAGCCGCTGGTAAAGGCCCAACCCGCGGAACGTGAGAGAACGGTGAGAGTCAGCGCTGGCGATCGGCCTCGGACCACGCATCGAACGCGTCCATCAACGACAGCAGCGCCTGCTCCACGACCTCACCGAGCGCGGGATGGATCCAGACCTGACCGACGGCCATCTCGTCCGCCGTGTTGCCGAGGTGCATTCCCTGGACCAGGAGTTGCACCAGTAGCGAGGCCTGCGGACCGATGACGTGGGCGCCAAGTACCGCGCGCGTGAGCGGGTCGCCGATCAACTTGCAGAACGACGTCGTGTCCTCCATCGCCCAGCCGTACGCGGCGCTGCCGTAGTGCTGGATGATCGCGCAATACGGCTGACCGGTCTGCTGGGAGCGGTGGAGTGCCTGTTCCTCGGTGAGGCCGACCGCTCCGATCTGCGGGCTGGAGAACACTGCGTGCGGCGCCGGACGGCTGTCGTACTCGCGAAGCGCATCCGGGTGCAGCAGGTTGTGACGCACCACCTTCGCTTCACCATTGGCCATGTGCTTCAACTGATGACGCCCGTTGATGTCGCCCAGTGCCCACACCCCGGGAGCACTGGTGCGGCCATACCGGTCGACCGGCACCGCACCGTCTTCGTGCATCTCGATGCCAGCGGCCTCGACGCGCAACTGGTCGCCGTTGGGACGCCGCCCCGCCGCCACCAACAGAACATCACCCTCGATCGTGCGCGATCCGCCGTCACAGGTCAGTTCGACGGAGATGCCGGTGTCGGTACGCCGCACATGTTCGATATGTGCGCCCAGCGCGAGGTCGAACCGTTCTGCGGCGAGCTCGGTGAACCGAGATGAGATGTCGTGGTCCTCGGCGCGCAACAAGTGGTGGCTGCGGTTGATGATCGTGACCTGCGAGCCGAAGGCCTGGAAGATGTGGGCGAACTCGGCGGCGATGAACCCACCGCCGATGATCACGAGGTGCTCGGGCCGATGGGCGATGCGCATGATGCTGTCGCTGGTGTGGAACGGCGCGTCGACCAACCCGGGCACATCGGGAATGAATGAGCGAGCGCCGGCGGCGAGCACCACCCGCTCGCCGCGAATGCGGGTTCCCAGCACCTCGAGTTCGCGATCACCGACGAAGTGGGCGCCGCCCTCGTACACATCGACGTTCGCCAGACCCACGCGGTAGTTTCGCCCGCCCTCGGCGATCGGATCGATACGCCCGAAAATGCGGTGCACCATCGACTGCCAGTCGGCGCCGTCGAAGCTCGTGTGCACTCCGAGGCGCTCACCGTGACGAGCTTGCTCGGCAAGGTCGGCCGGGTACACCAGCATCTTCGTGGGAATGCAGCCGCGGTTCAGGCAGGTGCCGCCGAACACGCCACGCTCCACCATGGCGATGCGCCATCCATCCATCTCGGGGCCGATGACCGAGTTCCCGGAACCAGATCCGACGATGATCAGGTCGTACTGCTCGGCAGAGGGTGCGGTGCTCACCCGCACAGGTTGCCACGCGCCCCGCCCCTTTCCGTTTGAAGGCGCAACCGCACCGGGTGCGGTTGCGCCTTCAAACGCAGCGGGGCGGGGGCGGGGCCGACGTTTGCGGGTTCTGCACGCGGGGTACGGTGACGACATGTACGCACTGCCGGAACTGCCCTATTCGCCCGGCGCCCTCGAGCCGCACTACAGCGGCGAGATCGTGTCGCTCCACCACGAAAAGCACCACGCCGCCTACGTGAAAGGCGCCAACGACACGCTGGCGGCTCTCGACGCCGCTCGCGCCGCCGGCGACTTCTCGACGATCAACATGTTGTCGCGCAGCTTCGCCTTCCACCTCAGTGGCCACGTGCTGCACAGCATCTTCTGGACGAACATGAGCCCCGATGGCGGCGGTCGACCCGAGGGCGAACTGTCCTCGGCGGTCACCGAGTTCTTCGGCGGCTTCGAGCCGATGCAGGCGCAACTCACGGCGGCCACCGTCAATGTGCAGGGAATCGGCTGGGGTGCGTTGGCATGGGAACCCGTCGCCAAGCGATTGGTCATCGAGCAAATTCACGATCACCAGGGCAATGTCGGCGCTGGCAGCATTCCCCTGCTGGTGATCGACTCGTGGGAGCACGCCTACTACCTGCAATACAAGAACGTGAAGGCCGACTATGTGAAGGCCTTCTGGAACATCGTCAACTGGCCCGACGTCGCCAGCCGATTCGCGGCCGCGCAACTCGTGCCGTCCACAATCTGATCCGGAGTAGCCTCTGGACGATGAGCGACGAGTTCGTCGAGATTCCCGACAGCGACACGTTGTGGCGCTTTGAGCGCACGTTCCTCGAGTCCAACTGGACCTGTATCTGGGGTCGCGGATGCAGCGGCATTCTCGACCACCCTGCCGCCGAGCTCCAGCAGGGCTGTTGCTCCGTAGGCGCCGAACTGGCCGACGTCGAAGAAGCGATGACCGTGTCAGCATTGGCGGCCACGGTGCCAACGCATCTGTGGCAGTACCACGACCGAGCCGACGCCGACGACGTATTCAGCGACGACACGCGCACCAACACCAAGGTCGTCGACGGTGCCTGCATCTTCCTCAACCGTCCCGGTTTCGAGGGTGGCGCCGGGTGCGCCCTGCACCTGTCAGCACAGGCCGTCGGCGAGTCAGCGATCGACTGGAAGCCATCCGTGTGCTGGCAGTTGCCGATCCGCGTCGAGTGGGAAATGCAGGACAGCGGTATCGAGCACGCCACTGTGCGCCGCTGGAGCCGGGCCGACTGGGGTGAGGACGGCGAGACGATGTCGTGGTGCTGTACCGAAGGTGCCGAGGCATACGTGGGCGACCGGCCAGTGATTGAGTCCTTGGCCGAAGAACTGTCGGCGATCGCCGGTCAGACCGTGTTCGTACAACTTCGTCAGCGACTCGGCAACGTCAGCTGACCGAGCGAAAGATCACTTCCGCCTCGGACAACCGACGGCAGGCCTCGCGTTCGCGACGCACCGGCCACCACTCGTACAGGAAGATCTGCAATGGCTTCCACATCGAGACCCACCCCAGCACGGTGAGTCCTTCGTGCACGACATCGAGCACCGGGTTGGGGCTGGTGCCGATGAGGTGCGACAGGGAGATGAAGACCGTGAGGGCGCAGAGGCCAATCACCATGCTGATGCGGCCTTCGCGCCACAACTTCTGTAGTTCGCGGCCCTCCTGCCACGCGCGGTACTCGAAGTGGTTGTGCAGACCGCGAGCCACCGCGTCGCGTCGGCCGTCGACGTTGCCGTCGATCACATGGATCTCGATGGTGATCGGCTTGTCGCCCCCGAGATCTTCCGCCCACTCCTCGATCCAGTCAGCCACTTCTGGGTTCAGCGAACGTTCCTCCAGCGGCGTCGGATCCATCGCATTGAAGATCTGATCCAGCCCGGCGACACGCACCTTGATCGCGCCGGCGTTGAGTTCCTTCTGCGACCTCGGCCACTCCCGTTGTTCCATACCGCGAGTCTTTCGCGAATGTCAACCGTTCTTGGGCAGTTCCGCCCAGGACTTGACCTTGTCCTCGTTCGGCTCCTTCGGCAGGCCGAGGGCGCGCTCGCCGATGATGTTGCGCTGCACCTGGTCGGTACCGCCGTAGATCGGCGGGCCCTGGGCGAAGAGGGCCAACTCTGTGACGTGGGCAATGCTGGGGTTACCGGTGGCAGCCTCGATGACCTCGCGACCCGCCGTGGTGTACGAGTGCAACATGCCGCTCGCACCGAGCAACTTCAGCCCCAGGTCGCGACTCTGACGGTTGATTTCGCTCATCGACAACTTGGCGATGTTAGGGGCGCCGGGGATCTCGCGGCCGACAGCCGCGTGCGCCTTCATCCGCAGGGCCAACATGCGGCCGACTTCGTGCAACGTGTGCAGGCGGACGATGTCTTGCCGAACGATCGGATCGTTGACCATGCCGTTCTGCCGCGCCAGGCGCAGGAACAGCTTCTGCGTGTCGGTCGAACCGGCCCCGCCCGCGCTGGCCGGGCCGGCCTCGCGGAGGAACTCCCCGACGCGCTTCGGCAGATCACCGGCAATGGTTCCGGGGATGCAGAGCGCAGCGGCGCTGTGCCCGCCTGCGCCCAGGCCGGTGCGCTCGAACATCAGCGTCGTGTTCGCCACGGCCCACCCGTTGTGGGTGCCACCGATGATGCCTGAATCGGGCACGCGGGCGTCGCTGAGGAACACCTCGTTGAACATCGCGTGACCGGTCATCTCCTTGAGCGGACGGATGTCGACCGCGCCCGGCTGGTGCATGTCGAACGCGTACCAGGTGATGCCCTGATGCTTGGGAACGTCGGGGTTGCTGCGGGCGATGAGCATGCCCATGTCGGCGATCTGGCCACCGCTGGTCCACACCTTCTGACCGTTGACGACCCACTCCTCACCATCCTTCACGGCGCGAGTGCCGAGACCAGCGAGGTCGCTGCCGGCACCGGGTTCGCTGAACAGCTGGCACCAGGCGGCCTGGCCGGTGACGATCGGAAGCACGTACGTGTCGATCTGCTCCTGCGTACCGTGTACCGCGATGGTGGGCGCGGCCAACAGCATGCCGAGGCCGCCTGGGGCGCCGACGACACCGCGCTGCACGATGCGCTGGGCGACGGCGATGGCCTCGTTGCGCGACAGACCTTTGCCGTAGGCCTTGGTGGGCAGTGCCGGGGCAGCCCACCCGGAGCTGCCGAGGCGTTGCCACCATTCCGCGACCGTGAGGGCGGGGTCCCAGTTCGCGTCCAGCCAGGTGTCGAGTTCAGCAAGAAGATCGCTCATTTCCTCAGCTTCCCGCACTGCGGCCGACCATGTCGAACCCTGACGGTAAGGTTGGCCGCGATGGTGTCCCGATCCCTCGGCAAGGTCGCTGCTCGATTCTCCAACGCGGTGAAACCGTTCACCTCGAAGGACCGCGCCGCCGAGTTCGCTCGGCGACTGAAATCCGAGTACGTGGCGGGTCGCTCCGGCGCAGGTGACACACCACTCGACGAGAACGCCGACACCGCTGAGACCGAGTCCGTGGTGACTGCAATCCGCGATGTCGACTGGGCCGCCGTCAGGTCGTCCACCGCCGAACGCACCGCCGACGCTGCCAAGAAGATGCGAGCGCTGGCGGCCGAGGTGGATTGGGGCAAGGTGCAGCCGGCGGCAGCACAGGTGTCGAGTGCGCTGATCGCCGCCGTCGCCGCCGGTCAGTTGCCGGTCGGTGGCCGCTTGGGTGCCACCGTGGTGCGGGCGATCATGAACGACCGTGACCTCGCTCAACGCGTGGGATCCACGATGCGTCAACAGCGCGAGCCGATGCCGCCTGACTTTCGACCCGAACTCGGCCAGGCCATCGACACCACCGCCACCGAGTGACGGTGCACCGGGGCTAGAACTCGAAGTCCTTGGGGATCACGACGATTCCGTGATCGCTGATCGTGAACATCGCGGCGTCGGCGGCGCGGTCGAAGCCGATACGGGTTCCGGGCGGAACGATGACGTTCTTGTCGATGATGCACCGGTTGAGTCGAGCACCGATTCCCACCTGCACACCGGGAAACACGATGCTGTCCGTGACGTGAGCGTCGTGGTGCACACGCACACCCGGCGACACGATCGAGCGCTCGACATGCGCGCCCGAGACGATCGAGCCGGCGCACAACAGGCTGCCGTCCACATACGAGGGTTCGCCGCCAGCACCACGCGAGATCTTCGCCGGCGGCAGCGACTGATGGCTGGTGAACACCGGCCAGTCGTCGTTATAGAGGTTGAACACCGGTACCGGCGACAACAGATCCATGTTCGCGTCGTAGTACGAGTCGATGGTGCCGACATCGCGCCAGTAGCCCTTCTCGCGCTCGTCCTGGCCGGGGACGATGTTCTTGGAGAAGTCGTACAGCTTGGCAACGCCGCGCGCCGTCAGGGCCGGAATGATGTGGCCGCCGATGTCGGTGCGCTGATCGTCGTCGCCTGTGGGTGTGACGATGTCAATGAGCGTCTTGGTGTCGAACACGTAGTTGCCCATGCTGGCCAGGCAGCGAGTGTCGTCGCCGGGCATCGTGGGTGGGGTTGGCGACTTCTCGTGGAACCCCACGATCTGGTTGTCGGCGCCAGCCTCGATGACACCGAACGACTTGGCATCCTCGTAGCCCACCGGGATGGCAGCGACCGTGACGCCCGCACCACTGGCGATGTGTTGGTCGACCATCTGCCGCGGATCCATGCGGTAGATGTGGTCGGCGCCGAACACACACACCACATCGGGGTTCTCGTCGTTGATCAGGTTGAGGTTCTGATAGATCGCATCGGCCGAGCCGGCGAACCAGTGAGGGCCGTTACGCATCTGCGCGGGCACGGGCGTCACGTAGTTGCCGAGCAGGCCGCTGAACCGCCAGGTCTGGCTGATGTGGCGGTCGAGGCTGTGGCTCTTGTACTGCGTCAGCACCACGATCTTGAGATACCTGGCGTTGGCGAAGTTGGACAACGCGAAGTCGATGATGCGGTAGCTGCCGCCGAACGGGACCGCCGGTTTCGCTCGATCCTGGGTGAGCGGCAGCATGCGCTTGCCCTCTCCGCCGGCAAGGACGATGACGAGCACCTTCGGTTCAGTCATGTGCCCGAATGTATCCCAGGGTCGCCCATTGGCCCAGTACGCGTTACGTTCCATTCGTGTGAAGGCTCTCTTCGTGACGTCCGAGTGTTACCCGCTGGTCAAGACCGGCGGCTTGGCCGACGTCGCAGGTGCCCTGCCGCTGGCGCTCGCCCCGCTCGGGGTCGAGACCCGAGTGCTGCTGCCCGCCTATCCCGGTGTCCGCGAGCAACTCACCGGGGCACGCAAGATCGCTAGCCTGCCCGACCTGTTCGGCGGACCCGGCGGTCTCATCTCGGGCACCACCGCCGACGGACTGCACGTAGTACTGGTCGATGCTCCGCACCTGTTTGCCCGCAAGGCCGGCGGCCCCTACCTCGGCCCCGACGGTCTCGATTGGCCCGACAACCACCTACGCTTCGCTGCGCTCTCGTGGGTCGGCGCACAGATTGCGCTCGGGGAGGTCGGCACGTGGCAGCCCGACGTGGTGCACCTGCACGACTGGCAAGCGGCGCTCACCGCGGCGTATCTCCACACAGCAAAGGCTCCAGCACCCCCAAGCCTGCTCACCATCCACAACCTTGCGTTCCAGGGTGTGTTTGCAATGGCACTGGCCGACACGCTGCGACTACCGAAGACCGCGTTCGGCTACGACGGCCTGGAGTACTGGGGCAACCTCAGCTTCCTCAAGGCCGGTGTGCAGTGGTGCGACCGACTCAGCACCGTCAGCCCCACGTATGCCCGGGAGATCCTCACGCCCCACCAAGGTATGGGGTTCGACGGCCTGTTGAGGGCACGCGCCGACGTGCTCACCGGCATCGTCAATGGCATCGACGAGACAGTGTGGAACCCAGCCACCGACCCGCACCTCGCCAGCCCGTACTCGGCGCGACGTCTGCAAGCGAAGGCGTTCGACAAGGCCGCGCTCCAGGTAGAGCTCGGCCTACATGTGCGCACCGATGTGCCGCTGTTCTGCGTGGTCAGCCGACTCACCACGCAGAAAGGTCTCGACCTGCTGCTCGATGCGATGCCAGCGCTGCACGCTCGTGGCGCGCAACTCGCGGTGTTGGGCAACGGCGACGCCGCCATCCAGGACGAGTTCCTGCGGCTGGCCGAAACACACCCGGGCCAGGTGGCCACCACCATCGGCTATCACGAACCGCTGTCGCACCGCTTCCAGGCCGGCGCCGACGCGATCATCGTTCCGTCACGGTTCGAGCCGTGCGGCCTCACCCAGTTGTACGGCCTGCGCTACGGCACCCTGCCGGTGGTGGCGCGTGTCGGCGGGCTGGCCGACACCGTGATCGACGCCAACGAGGCCGCACTGCGCGATGGCGTCGCCACCGGCTTCCAGTTCAGCCCGGTCGACGCAGTGCAACTGGGTGTGGCGATCGACCGCGCGTGCACGCTGTTCGCCGACCCGCTCGCCTGGCAACGGGCACAGAAGCGAGCGATGACCCGCGACGTCGGCTGGGGCATCGCCGCTGGCGCCTACCTCGACCAGTACGAACGCATCCTCTCCCGTCGCTGACCCAATATCGGCGTTCAGGTCCGGACAGGTCAGACCTGACCGCCAACTTGGTCGGGTCAGACGGTCTTGACGATCAGCACACTGCAGGGGGCGCTGTGGGCGACATCGTTGCCGACGCTGCCGAGTACGCGACCGAGACCCTGCATGCGTACGTTGCCGACGACGATGAGGTCGGCGTCGACGAGTTCGGCGACGGTGACCAGCGCCTTCGCCGGCGTGGCCTCCACGGCCTGGACGGTGTAGGCGACGGAACTACCCAGCGTCTCGACGAACCGTTCGACGGCCAGACGCGAGGACTCGACGGTGTCGAGCACGAACCGGTCGGAACCGACCTCGATGACCACCACTTCACCGTCGGTGACAGCGGTGACGAAATGCACCGTGGCGCCCATCGCCTCGGCGAGTTCGACCGCTTTGCGACCAGCGACCTGTGATGTCTCCGTGTCGGCGACCCCGACGACGATGTTCTGGAACCCCTTGGCTCCGTGTGTGTTGCTCATTGCAGCCCCCATTGGCTCCTCGCTGACTGGGAACCTATCAGCCCAGCTACTCTCCGGTCATCGGTGCGCTCCAGTCCGTGCTCGTGCCTGCCGATGACACCTCGCCATGACCTTCGCTCTTGCACCCGACCGCTCGCCAACACCCTCGGCCGCCACCACGCTCGCCGCCGCCCTCAACGACTGCGTCACATCGGTGCTGGCAGGTCGCCGTGAACAGATTGAGGTGGTCACCGCGTGCGTTCTCGCCGGTGGCCACGTGTTGCTGGAAGACATCCCCGGCGTGGGCAAGACGTTGCTGTCGCAGACCGTCGCTGCTGCGATCGGCGGGTCGTTCGCACGAGTGCAAGGGTCGGCAGATCTCTTGCCAGCCGATGTGGTCGGTTCGTTGGCACCCAACGCCGATGGCTTCGGACTGCACTTCCGACCCGGCCCGGTGTTTGCCAACGTGGTCCTGTTCGACGAGTTGAACCGCGCCAACCCGCGCACACAGTCGGCCCTGCTGGAAGTGATGGAAGAGGGCCGCGTCAGTGTCGACGGCCACACCCATCCGGTGCCGACACCGTTCGTGGTGCTGGCGACGCAGAACCCAGTCGAGATGGTGGGCACTTACCCGCTCGCGGAGGGTGTCACCGATCGCTTCATGGCAGCAATCAGCCTCGGCCGTGCCACCGCAGCGGAGGAGGTCGAGGTACTCACTGGTCGCCGCGGCCGTGGTCGCTTGGCACATGTGCAGCAGGTCACTACACCCGATGAGCTGGCAGCATGCCGTGCTGCGGTCCAGCAGGTGCACCTCGCCGAAGCCGTGGCTCACTATGCGGTCGAACTGCTGCACGCCACACGCGCCCACGCTCGCGTGCGTCTTGGAGCGTCCACACGAGCAGGTGTGGCAATGGTCGCGCTGGCTCGATCGTTCGCGGTGATGGCCGGCCGCGATCACGTCGCCCCGCACGACATCGCCCGCGCTGCCGAATGTGCATTGCCCCATCGCTTGGTGCTGGCCACCCGCGAACGCGGTGCCGCGACGGACGTGGTCGACGAATGTCTCGCTCAGGTCGACGCACCGCGCCGCTGACGGCACGCCCGCCCGGACGGCCGCGGCCCGCCGGCCTGTCGCACGGCGCACTGTCCCTCATCGCCGCGTGGTTCGCCGCGGGCACGATTGCGTTGCTCACCGGCGCGACAGCCGTGGTCATCCTGCTCGCTGTCGGCCTGGTGGCGATGATCGCGGCGGTGATCTCCGGGTGGCGTGGCGTCAGCGGCACGAGGATGCACTCGGTCGTCACCTCACCCCTCGTTGCGACCGGCGACGAGATGACGTGGCACATTGAGGTCACAGGGTCGCAGCCGGCGCATCTCATCCTGCGCCTCGCCGGTGACGGCGGTCGACAGACCGTCGCCCACGGCTGGGTGAACCCGGGCACCAGCACCATCGGCGGCACCGCGCCCCGCCGTGGCGTGTACCGCGCGGTCGAGGCCGAGTGGTGCAGCGCTGGTCGTGTTGGCCTGGTGTGGTGGCGTCGGCGCTGCCGGCTGACGATCACTGAGCTCGTGGTCGCACCGCGCGCTGCTGCCGATGGTGCCCCACTGGCGCTGGCCACCGACGAGGCCGAAGGCGAACGGGTAACGAGCACACACCCGGGTCGCGACGAGCTCGACGGCGTGCACTCATGGCGCGACGGCGACGAGCTCACCGGCATCCATTGGCCCTCCACGCTGCGCACCGGCGAGTTCGTCGTGCGTCAGCGCTTCCGCGAGCACGACGAGCGATGGGTCGTGCACGCACGCACCGGCACCACCGACTCGACGGCGGAAGCGGCACGCGTTCGCCACACACTCGAACGCGGCCTGGCCGCTGGCGCAACCGTTGCAGTGCAAGTCGACGGCGGCAGCGCGGTGGATCTGGTCGACGATGCGGCAGTGCTGCACTGGGCTGCCAGGTTCGACCCGCACGATTCTGCGCAACCCACGCTGCCGTGGTGGAAGCGGGCGGTGCTCGTCTCGCCGGAGCCGGATCGAGCGCTGTCAGCCACTGCGCGCCGGTTGCTCAGCATCGCTACAGCGGTCAGCATGCTGATGGTCCTCGAACCGCTCGGGTATGGGTCGACAGCGGTAGCGGTGGTGCTCACCGCCGTGCTCGTGGCCGCGCTCGTCACCGGATCTCGCCGCCAACTTCCCGACGTCTACCGCCAGCTGCTCGGACTCGTCGCAGGTGTCGCCGTCGGTGCAGTGCTCATCGATTTCACTGCGATCGACAGCGTCGGCGCGTCACTTCGATATTTGCTGCCACAGGTGTTGGTCAGCCTGGTCGTGATGCAGGGCTTCGAGTGTGTCGATCGCCGAGGAGCGCGAGTCACCCTCGCCTGCGCCGCGGTGCTCACCGCCTACGCGGCGGGCATCCGGATAGATGACCATCTCTCGCTGTGGCTGCTTGCCGCTGTGGGCTCGATGGCGATCGCGTCGCATCAGGTCGGTCGACACCGCCAACTCCACCCACGGCCATGGCACTCGAACGTCACCCGGGTGGTGTCGTTCCTCGTCGCCGCGGCCGCCGTCGTGGCGATTCTGGCCGTCGTGCCGGTGCCGCGCGGGCCTGCGCAGTTGACGCTGCCCACCTGGCTGACGGAGTTGCGACCCACACAGGGCCGCGGTGAGCTGGCCGCGGCGGACGGATCGCCGTTGCTCGGCGGCCCGACCAACAACCGCACCAGCGCAGCGGGTGCCAGTGGGTATCCAGGGTTCAGCACCACCATGGACACGTCGCTGCGCGGCGATCTCGGCGACGAGGTGATCCTGCGTGTGCGGTCGCCGTACCCCGACTTCTGGCGCGGCCAGACGTTCAGCAACTTCGACGGTCGCACGTGGTACGTGGAGGACGGCACCGCCAACGTGAAGGCCGACCGTACCGAAGGTCCCGACCACCTGCTGAAGCTCGCCGACGGTGACGCTTCGCTCTACGGCAACGACGAGATGGTGCAGACCTTCTATTTGCAGGTCGATATGCCGAACATCGTCTTTGCCGCCTACCGGGCCAAGCGGGTGTTGTTGAACGCTCCGCTGTGGCAACGCTCCGACGGCGCATTGCGTGCCGATGTGGTGTTGCCGGCGGGAAGCGCCTACACGGTGGTGTCCGACCGCACGGAGGCCACCCCGGACGTACTGCGCAGGTACGGAGATCTCGCCCGATTCGGTAGCCCCGGGCGCTACCTGCAACTTCCGGACTCGGTCACCGACCGCACCCGCGCACTTGCCCGCGAGATCACCGCCGGATCGACCACGACGTACGACGCGATCCGCGCAATCGAGTCATGGATGAACGCCAACATCACCTACGACCTGAGCGCTCCGGTGCCGCCCGAGGGCACTGACTCCGTCGACCAGTTCCTGTTCGAATCGCAGACCGGTTTCTGCGAACAGATCGCAACGGCCACGGCGATCATGTTGCGCACCTTGGGTATCCCGGCTCGCATCGCCACCGGTTACGTACCCAGTTCACGCGACAAGGTCGCCGGGGTCTGGATCAGCCGCGCTCGCGATGCCCATGCCTGGGTCGAGGTGAACTTCCGCGATCCGGGGTGGATCGCTTTCGACCCCACTGCATCCGTACCGCTCTCCGGCGAGGCCAGGTTGCACACGATCGGCGCCGACCTCGCCGCAGCCATCGGTGCGGTCATCGGCGAGCACATCACGCTTGTACTGCTGGTGGCGCTCGGTGGGGCCGCTCTACTCGTCGCCGTCCGGCTCACCCGGCGCTGGTGGCGGCGTCGCCGTCGTGGCCGATGGGGTCTGTTGCAGGACCACTTCGCCGCCGAAGCAGTCGCTCGCGGCGCACCGCCTACGGCTGCGAACGCACAACTGGCGGCGGCCTTCACGGACGACGACGCGATCGCGGCCACGGCGGCGGCGCTGGCGGCCGAACTGGATGCGTCCGCCTTCTCCGCCACCTGGGTCGACGACGACGAGACCTACGCCCGCACCCGCGCCGCCCTCCGCTCACTCCGCGTGTGAAGGCGAAACCGCACCGGGTGCGGTTTCGGCTTCAAACGCATGAGGCGCGGGGCGCGGGTCAGGGCGGGGCGCGGGTGAGGCGCGGGGCGCGGGTCAGGCCGGGCGAGCGGTCACTCGAACACCAGACAGCCGTCGTCCAGATCTGCGGCCGGCAACGACTCCTTCTCCAACCAGTAGTCCTGAGTGTGCATCCACTCCGGCTTGTCGCCGCGCTTGGGCAACAGGTGCATCGAACGCTTCAAGTAGTTCGGGTTGAAGTTGTCGTCGGAGATCCACTCGAGCGTCGGCATGTCGGCGTCCTCGGGCCGCAGCCGCGGAGTCACCCGCGCCGCACCCTTGTCATCCATCAACTGCAGCAGGCGCAGCACCAGGTCGCTGATCAGATCGGCGCGCAGCGTCCAACTGGCACGGAAGTAGCCGAACACCCACAGCAGGTTGGGCACGTCGGTGAACATCATCCCTCGGTAGGTGATGGTCTTCGACAGGTCGAGTGGTTCGCCGTTCACGGTGAACGCGATGTCGCCGAGCACGCTGAGGTTGAAGCCCGTGGCCGTGATGATGATGTCGGCCTCGAGGTCTTCACCACCCTTGGTACGAATACCGGTCTCGGTGAACGTCTCGATCTCGTCGGTGACCATGCTGGCCTTGCCGGCGCTGATTCCGGCGAACAGATCGCCGTCGGGCACGAACGCGAGCCGCTGCTGCCACGGCCGATACTTGGGGCCGAAGTGCTGCTCGACGTCGTAGCCCTCGGGCAGCAACGCCTTCACACCATCCATCAACGCCTGACGAACGAGCTCGGGCTCGTCGAGTGCCAACTGGGTGAGCGCCCCTTGGTCGAACAGCACCTTGCGGCGCACGATCTCGTGGATCCAGGTCTCGTCGATCTGCAGTTCGCGCAACGTGTCGGCCAACTCGTTGACGTTGCGGCCCGTCCAGAAGTACGTGGGCGAACGCTGTAGCACGGTGACATGCGCGGCATCACCGGCGATGGCGGGCACCAGCGTGGCGGCGGTGGCACCAGACCCGATGCACACGATCTTCTTGCCCGCGTAGTCCAGATCTGTGGGCCAGTTCTGCGGGTGCACGATCTGCCCCTGGAAACGGTCCATACCGGGCCATTCGGGCGTGTAGCCCTGGGCGTGCTGGTAGTAGCCCTGGCACATCCACAAGAAGTTGGTGGTGAACGTGAACGCCTCACCCGTCTGGGTGTTCGTGGCGTGCACCGTCCAGAGGTTCGTCGTACCGTCCCACGAGGCATCGCTGATGTGGTGGTGGTAGCGGATGTGCGGCGCGAGGCCAGCCTCGTCGATCACCTCGCCCATGTACTTGAGGATCTCGCCAGCGGTAGCGATGGGAGCGCTCGTCCACGGCTTGAAGCGGTAACCGAACGTGTAGAGGTCGCTGTCGCTGCGCACCCCCGGGTACTTGTGCGTCAGCCATGTACCGCCGAAGTCCTCGAGTGCCTCCAGGATGACGAAACTGCGCTCTGGCATCCCTTGCGTCAGGTGGTACGCGGCGCCGATACCCGAGATACCGGCACCCACGATCAACACGTCGAAGTGCTCCATCACACAACCTCCCTGGTTGTGGCGGAGCATATGACTCCCGTCGAGCAAGCCCGAAGTCAGGCGTACCTCGGCCCTCAGGGCCAGTAGCGGTTGCGGAGTTCGCGCTTGAGCAGCTTGCCCGTGGGCAGCCGCGGCAACTCATCGACGAAGTCGACGCTGGCCGGACACTTGAACGTGGCCAGGTGCTCCTTGCAGTAGGCGATCAACTCGGCCTCCAGCGCAGGACCTGCAGCGTTCGCGTCCGCAGCGATGACGACTGCCTTCACGACCTCACCCATGTCGGTGTCGGGTACGCCGATGATCGCCACATCGGACACCGCGGGATGCATGGTGAGCAGGTTCTCCACCTCTTGTGGGTAGATGTTCACGCCACCAGAGATGATCATGTGCGATACCCGGTCGGTGAGGAACAAGAAGCCATCCTCGTCGAGATAGCCGATGTCGCCGAGCGAGCTCCAGCCACGATCGTTGAACGCGTTGCGGGTCTTCTCCGCATCGTTGTGGTACTCGAACAACGTGGCGCTTTCGAACCAGATTTGTCCCGCATCCCCGGTGGGTTGTTCGTTACCGTCCTCATCGAGGATGTGCGCGACGCCCAGCATCATCCGCCCGACAGTGCCGGGTTTGGCGAGCCACTCCGGCGAGTTCACCGCGCAGAAACCGTTGCCTTCGCTCCCGGCGTAGAACTCATAGATGATCGGCCCCCACCAGTCGATCATCTGTTGCTTCACGTCCTTGGGGCACGGCGCTGCAGCGTGCACCGCGACCTGCAGGCTGGACAGGTCGTATGCCGACCGGCGCTCTGCGGGCAGCTTCAGCATCCGCACGAAGTGGGTGGGAACGAACTGGGCGTGGGTGACGCGATGTTGTTCGATGAGCGCGAGTACGCGCTCAGGGTCGAACTTCTCCATCACGACGACTGTGCCCCCAAGGCGTTGCACCGACGTCGTCCAGCCGAGCGGAGCGGCGTGATAGAGCGGCGCCGGGCTGAGGTACACGGTGTCGGCGGTGAAGCCGTACATGGTCTGGATGAGCCCGATGAGCGCACCGCCGCCAGCGCCGTACGGCACCCCGGGCAACGGAGGCTTGATGCCCTTCGGGCGGCCGGTGGTACCCGAGGAGTAGAACATGAAGCTGCCCTCGACCTCGTCGGCCAATGGCTCGGCCGGGTAGGCGGCGATGGCCGTCTCATAGCGCTGGAACCCATCGACGTCGCCGTCGATGACCAGGCGCGTCGGCACGTTCGCGAGTGCAGGTGCGAGCTTCCCCAGCACGCCACTGAGCGCAACGGACGTGACGATCGCCGCCGCCGCGCAGTCCTCGAGGATGTAGGCGGCCTCTTCGTGCTTGAGGTGCCAGTTGATGGGCGTGACGTACAGCCCGGCGCGCACACCGGCCCAGTACACCTCGAAGTAACGAGGGTGGTTCTCCAGCAGGATCGCAATGTGGTCGCCGGGCCGCAGACCGGCGGCGTGGAACAACTGCGCCAAGCGCATCGAGCGCTCGTCGAGTTCGCCATAGGTGACGACCACACCGCTGTCGGCCATGATCACGGCCGGTGCGGCGGCCCTGGTCGCTGCGTGCGCACCCGGTTGCTTGTCCATCGAACGTGCTACCTCTCTCTCGACGTACGTGGCGCGAGAGTAGCCATTTGAACTAGGTTGAGACATGCGTCACAGAAGGGACACAACGAGATGAATCGCCACGACGACGAACTGCTGCAGATCCCACTGTTCAAAGGTTTCACCAAGCACGACTTGGAGCACATCCATGCGGTCTCCACCACCCTCAAGGTGAAGAAGGGCGATGTGCTGATGGAAGAGGGCAGCACCGGCCACGACATGGTCGTCGTGCTGGACGGCGCACTCGAGGTCAGCCACAAGGGTCAGCACGTGGCCGATATCCAGCAGGGCGGTTTCGCTGGCGAACTGGCGCTGTTGTGCCATCGTCCACGCAACTCACGGGTTGCCGCCAAGCTCGACTCCACGATTCTGCACATCGACGGCCGCGGCTTCATGGTGCTGCTCGAAGATGTCCCGCATCTCGCGGTGAAGATGCTGCCCATCGTGGCGGCTCGTGTGAACCCCTCGCTCGAGCACTGACGCACGTCACCTGCCGACGCCCACGGGCGCCGGCAGGGATCAGCGCTGGAAGGCCTTGCGCAGCAGTTCGGCAGTGAGGTCTTCAGCGACGACAGCATCAGGCACCGCGTTTGGCATCGAGAAGAAGCCGTGGATCTGCCCGGCGAAATGGCGGTGCACCACCGACACTCCGGCTGCCGTCAGGTGCGCGGCGTACGCCTGACCCTCATCGCGCAGCGGGTCGTACCCGGCCGTGATCACGAGTGCCGGAGCGGTGGCGGCCACCGTCGACGTCGGCGCCAGCAGTGGCGACACGCGCAGATCGCTCGGGTCGATACCACTGTCCTCCAAGTAGTGGGCCTCGAACCACTCCATCATCGACTTCGTCAGCAGGTAGCCGTCCGCGTTCTCGACGCGCGACGGGTAGTCGCCGGTGACGTCGGTGGCGGGGTAGATCAGTGCCTGGAAGCACAACGCTCCACCGAGCGCCTGGGCGACGAGGGCTGACAGATTGCCACCGGCCGAGTCGCCGCCCACGGCGATACGGGTTGGGTCGCCGCCAATGTCGCCAGCGTGCTCCACGAGCCACGCCGTCGCCGCCACGCAGTCGTCGTAGGCGGCAGGTGCCTTGTGCTCGGGCGCCATGCGGTAGTCCAACGAAACAACCACGCACTGGGCCTTCGCGGCCAGGTTCTTGCCGGTGGCCAACGACTCGGTCGGCGAGCCGACGACCCAGCCACCACCGTGCATCCACACCAACACCGGGAATGGGCCGGTGCCGTGCGGTGTGATCACCAACGCCGGCACGCCCCCGACCTCGCGTGACTCCACCGATGCCACCTCGGCGCCGTCGCCGCCGAGCAGAGCGAAACCGTCAGAGAGCAGGCGAGCTTCGGACGGGGACAACGTCTCCATTGGCGCACCACCCATCGCCACGAGCAGATCGAGTATGGATTGAGCAGCGGGATCGACGGCCATGTGGGGCACCGTAGCCCTGATGTGCAGCGGGACCCGCGTCGAGCGTGGCGCGACGCCGTCAGCAGATCCGCGGCAACTGTTCGCCGAGCGGGCGATCCACGATCCGGGTCGAGCCGAGCCGAGTGCGGGCGACGACCACACCCCGATGCTCTTCCACCACGCGCCCGATCACGACGGCTCCGCGGCCGACGTCCGTCGCGGCCATCGCGGCCAGGACCGACTCAGCGTGCTCGGGGGCCACGAACGCGACGAGCTTCCCCTCGTTCGCCACATGGATCGGGTCGAGCCCCAGGAACCCGCACGCTGCACGCACCGCTTCGGGCACCGGCAGCGAGCGCTCGTCGTATTCGATCCCCACCTGTGCAGTCTCAGCGATCTCGCACAACGACGCAGCGAGTCCACCACGTGTGGGGTCGCGCAACACGTGGATGTCGCTGCACACGGCGAGCATCGCGGCCACGAGGTGGTTCAGCGGCGCAGTGTCCGACCGCAGTTCAGTGCCGAACTCGAGACCTTCGCGAAGGCTGAGCACGGCGATGCCATGGAGGCCGATCTCACCGGAGACGATGACGACATCGCCGGGGCGGGCGCGTTCGGGTCGGATGTCGACACCTTCCGGCACCAGGCCGATGCCAGCGGTGTTGATGTACACACCGTCGCCATGGCCACGCTCGACGACCTTGGTGTCGCCGGTGACAAGTTGCACCCCGGCAGTCGTCGCTGCCGCGCCCATCGCGGTGGCGATGCGGCCGAGCACGTCCATCTCCAAACCCTCTTCGAGCACGAACCCGGTGGAGAGAGCGAGGGGCACTGCGCCGCTCATCGCCAGATCGTTGACCGTGCCGTAGACGGCGAGTTCGCCGATGTTGCCGCCCGGGAAGAACAGTGGATGCACGACATAGGTGTCCGTGGAGAACGCCAGTCGTTGGCCGTTGGCCAGTGTGAGCACATGTGAGTCGGTCGGCGTGGCACTGCTGGCCGCTGCGCCGAAGGCCGGTAGGAACAGATGCTGGATCAGTTCTGCGGACATCTGCCCGCCACCGCCATGCCCCATCACGATGCGCTCCTGCTGGCGCAGTGGCAGCGGACACGACCACCCTTCGATGTCGGCCGAATCAGCCACGACGAGCCACGTTCGGCGGGTCGAGGCGTCGGTACTGGTAGTAGGCGGCGCAGGCCCCTTCACTCGACACCATCGTCGCCCCCATCGGAGTGCGCGGCGTGCACTCCGTGGCGAAGCATTCGCATTCGTCGGGCTTCAGCACACCCTGCAGCACATCACCAGCGCGGCACCGTTCCGGTTCGCTCACGGTGAGTTCACCGACGTCGAATCGTCGTTCGGCGTCGAACGCTGCGAACTCCGGAGTCAGCCGCCAGCCACTCTGCGGGATCAAGCCGATACCGCGCCATTGCCGGTCGCACTGTTCGAACACGGTGGCCAACATCTGCTGCGCGTGCACGTTGCCCTCATCGCTCACCGCCCGCGGGTAGGCGTTCTCCACCTCAGCACGACCGGCTTCGAGTTGCAGTACGCATCGGCGAATTCCGTCGAGGACGTCGAGCGGTTCGAAGCCGGTGACGACGATGGGCACATGGTGCCGTTCGGCCAATGGGCGGTACTGCGCCGTACCCATGACGCTGCACACATGACCGGCCGCGAGGAACCCGTTGACCCGCGACGTCGGCGAGGTCATCAGCGCCTCGATCGCCTGCGGTACGAGCACGTGGCTCACCAGCATCGAGAAGTTGACCAGCCCTCGCTGACGGGCCTGGAAGACCGCCATCGCATTCGCCGGGGCCGTGGTCTCGAAACCGACGCCGAAGAACACGACCTCTTTGTCGGGGTGCTCGTGCGCGAGCGCAACTGCATCGAGCGGCGAATAGACGATGCGCACATCGCCGCCACGGGCCTTCACCGAGAACAGATCGTCGCGGCTGCCAGGCACGCGCAGCATGTCGCCGAAGGAGGTGAAGATCACGTTCGGGCGAGCGGCGATCGCGAGCGCGCGGTCGATCATCTCCAACGGGGTGACACACACCGGGCAACCCGGCCCGTGGATCAACTCGATCTGATCAGTCAGCAGTTGATCGATGCCGTTGCGGATGATGGAGTGCGTCTGACCACCGCAGACCTCCATGATCGCCCACGGCCGTGTGGCCGCAGCGGCGATCTGCTCGATCAACGACCGAGCTAGCACCGGGTCGTTGAACTCGTCGAGATACTTCACCCCAGGTCCCCGAGTTCCGCGAACAGCCGCAACGTTTCCAGCGCGGACTCCTCATCGAGCCGGGTGATCGCGAACCCGGCGTGCACGATCGTGTAGTCCCCCACCTCCACCTCGGGGACGTACACCAGGCACACGGTCTTGGTCGCCCCGCCGAAGTCGACGGTCGCCATGCGCGTGCCCTGCTCGAAGCGGATCTCCAACACCTTGCCAGGCACTCCCAGGCACATGACTATTCCCTTCCGTGGCCGGCGATGATCGCCTGGCCGAGCGACAACCCGCCGTCGTTCGGCGGTACAAGACGGTGGGTCAGCACCACATACCCAGCGGCTTCCAGGCTCGCCCGAGTGATCCGGGTGAGTAATGCATTCTGGAACACCCCGCCGGTCAGCGCCACCGGATGGGTGCCGTGCGCCGAGGAGACCTGCTGCACGACCGCCACCACGGCGGCGGCGACGGCATGGTGGAACGCGAGTGCGGCGGCGGCTCGGTTGCCATCGGCCGCAACCGTGTCGACGATTCCCTGGAGCACCGGAGTCGGGTCGATGATGCCCGCGCCGTCCAGACCGAACATCCACGGCAGCGCCGACGGGTCGCTGACTCCGCCTTCGGCGAGCACCTCGAGTTCGATCGCCGCCTGTGCCTCGTAGGAGACGCGGTGGCGAACTCCGAGCAGCGATGCGACCACGTCGAACAGGCGACCCATGCTCGTGTTCGGCGTGCAGCCGATGTTGCGCTCCACCTGCCGACGCACGACGGCGAGTTCGGTGGCGTCGCAGGCCGCGACGGCAGGCTGCGACGGGTCGACCTCGATACTGAGGGCGGCGAGATAGGCAACAGCGAGACGGCACGGGTTGCTCACCGAGCCATCGCCGCCCACGAGTGGCAACGGTCGCAGGTGGCCGGCGCGCACGAAACCGCGGTAGTCGGCGAGCAGCACTTCGCCGCCCCAGATCTCGGGAGCGCCATCGTCGCCGATCCCGTAGCCGGTGCCGTCGAAGGCAACACCGATGACCGGTTCCGTGCCGTCGAGGCCGTGTTCGGCCATGACCGCGGCGATGTGCGCGTGATGATGTTGCACGTGCACCAAGGTGCGGTCGGCACGGTGCTCGATCGCCCAGCGGCGGGTGAGATATCCCGGGTGCCCGTCGGCGGCGATGACCGTTGGTTGCACTGCGTACATCCGCTGGAAGCCCTCGACCGTCCGTTCGAACGTGTGCAGCGTCTCCAGGTTCTCCATGTCGCCGATGTGCTGGCTCACCCAGGCTCGACGACCTGATGCGACGCAACACGTGTTCTTCAGTTCGCCGCCGACCGCGAGCGTCGGAGCGACGCTCACCGGCAAGGCCACGGGAAGTGGCGTGTACCCACGTGACCGCCTGATCGGCTGCACCGCACCGTCCACGATCCGAATCACCGAATCGTCACAGGGCACGTGGATCGGCCGGTCGTGAGTGAGGAAGGCATCTGCCAGGTCGGCCAACCGAATCCGCGCGTCGGCATCGTCGATGCAGATCGGTTCGTTCGGCAGGTTGCCCGACGTCAGCACCAGCACTCGTGGCGGCACCGCATCGGAACCAGGAACCTCGGCGAACAGCAGGTGGTGCAGCGGGCTGTACGGCAGCATCACGCCCAACAGAGGGTTGCCCGGTGCCACGAATGCCGAGACGTCCGCGCCCGAGCGTCGGCGCAGCAACACGATCGGCCGGGCCGGCGACTGCAGTGCGGCGGCTTCCTCATCGCTGATCTCCGCCAGTGCTCGAGCCGCGGCCAGCGTCGGCACCATCACCGCGAACGGCTTGTCCGAGCGACCCTTGCGGGAACGCAACGTGCGGAGTGCGTGGTCCGATCTGGCGTCGACCGCGAGGTGGTAGCCGCCGAGACCCTTGACGGCGACGATCGCCCCGGCGGCAATGGCCCGCTGTGTCGCGGCGATGACGGCATCGGTTCCGTCGACGACCGTCCCCTGAGCGTCGAACCGCACCTGCGGCCCGCAGACGGCGCACGCCGAGGGCTGCGCGTGATACCGGCGGTTCGTCGGGTCGTCGTATTCGCGATGGCACGAAGGACACATCACGAACTGCGCCATTGTCGTGGCGGGCCGGTCGTACGGAAGGTCGGTGATGATGGTGAAGCGGGGACCGCAGTTGGTGCAGTTCGTGAACGGATACCGATAGCGCCGGTCGGCAGGGTCGAGCACCTCGACCATGCAGTCGTCGCACGTGGCGACATCGGGGGGCACCGAGGTGCGGTCGCCGCCGACCGCCGACGACTCCACGATCGCGAAGCCATCCGCCCCAGTGGGAGGAACCGTTGTAGCGATCACCGAATCGATACTCGCGAGGGGTGGGGCATCACCGTCGAGTCGCTCCACGAACGTCGCGATCGCTGACGGCGCCCCTTCGATCTCGATGAACACACCTGCCGAGTCGTTCCCGACAAACCCGGTGAGGCGAAGTTCACCTGCGAGTCGGTGCACGAAGGGCCTGAACCCGACGCCCTGCACCACACCGGTGATGACCAGTCGCCGCCGTTCGGCGATCGTCGGTGTGCTCGTCACACACCAGACCATACGGCGAGCGGCAGCGCTGGGTTGCCCACCACCTCGGCTTCAACGAATGGTGAGCGTCCGCAACCGCTCCACGCGCGGGTCGCCGCCGAGCAGATCGGCCAGACGATCAGCTGCCAACTGCAGATCGATGGCGTTGCTCTCCACCATCGCTTCGATATCGGCCCAGTCCTGGCTGCGGTCGAACAGCGCTGCGAACACTGCGAGATCCTCTGCCGACAGGACCTGGATGCGGCGACCCTCGAACGGCACCACCCGACAGCGCGCCGCCACATCGTGATGGAACGGATCGGCGGCGAAGAAGACATCGATCGGCATCGTGTCCCACCACAGGCGCACCTGATCGTGCGCACCCGCATCGGCCACATCGGAGTCGGTGAACACCACACCGGCGGGGAGCGCCGCGAACACCGTGCGAGCATCGCCCGAATCGACGAACACGTTGACGTCGATGTCGCCGGTACCTCGCGGTTCGTTGGTCGCGTAGGCCAGAGCGAGCGCGCCCCCGAGCGCCCAGGGAAGGCTCGCGCGGTCGAGCGATTCGCAGACCGCAACGATGCGGTCGATCAGACCGATTGTTGGCGCGCTCATCGCCTGGCCGATGCGAGTGGCCGCGGCTGATACGGGAGCGCTTCGGCGAGTTCCAGCACATCGTGCAATCGGCGGGCCTGCTCGGCGGGGTCGAGTACGAAATCGAACTTCACCGAGTACCCAAGCGCATCGATGATGCGTGACGCATTGGCCAGGCTGGGCTCGCGCCGCCCACGCTCGTAGGCACTGAGCACCGATGCGGGGATGCCGACCGCTTGCGCCACCTCGGACTGCGTACGACCCGACCGGCGTCGCAACGTGGCCAGAGTGTCACCGGTGATCATGGCCAGATCTTAGCGGATCCGCTAAGTCAAGCATTCGGATCGGGCTCCAGATGAGCCTGACGACCCGGTATGCACACAGCGCCCCCGGCAGGAATCGAACCTGCGACCTGCGGTTTAGGAAACCGTTGCTCTATCCACTGAGCTACGGAGGCGGGACCGCATCACTGCAGCGTGCGGACGGTCGAAAGGTTACCGAGTAGGGCGTGCCGGAACCGCAGACCTCCGCCAGACCTTGCGAGTTCGGCCAGCGAACTCGGGCCTTCGTCACAGAGCACTTCAGCGATGGTCGCGGTGAACTCGACCGAGCCACCGTCCGCGCCTGGGCCGCCCGAGGTGTGCGTCATCTCGCCGCTCTCGACCTCAGGCAACTCAAGTGGGCGATGCCCCCAAC
>WLIV01000024.1 GCA_009702045.1 Actinomycetota bacterium
CAGCGACGAACCTGGCCTCACCGCACACGGTGAACGCATCCCCGCACACGTCGTGCGGCACATGGCCGAACACGCCAACCTGCAACGCGTCCTACTCGCCGGCTCACACGTACTGAACCTCGGGCGAGAGGTGCGCTACGCCACCGACGCCCAATACAAGGCGCTACTCGCCCGCGACGGCGGCTGCCGATGGACCGGCTGCCACATCCCCGAACCATGGTGCGACGCCGACCATTTGATTCCGTGGGAGAACGGCGGTGCCACCGACCTCGACAACCTGATCCTGCTGTGCCGACACCACCACACCGAAAAACACCGCCCAGGCGTCACCATCCACGGCGACGTCCACGACCTACGACTGCAGCTGATCGACGGCACCACCATCCACACCCGACCACGAACCGAGGCGGCGGCCTGACGCCCGACGAGATCAGACCTGACCGGGCGGCGGCGCGGCGCGACGGCGCGGCGCGACGGCGCGGCAGCGCGGGTCAGGCCAGCAGCTTGTCCTTGAAGAACTGCAGCACGCGCTGCACGCTGGGTTCGTCGCGGTGTTCGGTCAGCACCGAATGGTCGCTCTTTTTCGAACTCGGTAGCTCCACGGCGATGAACGAATCACCCAGCAGCTCCCGCAGCGAATCGAAGCGGGTGCCCACCAACTTGTCACCGGTGAAACGCAGACCCAACACCTGGCAGCCCTCGGCGGCGCGTCGGGCCACCACCATCGCGTCATCGGCTGAGAGGTTGAGGTTGGCCCCACGGGACTTCTTCCCGATGGCGAATGGCATCGAGGGTTGGCTCAGCACTGGGGCGACCATGATGTCGTCCACCATCATCCCCAGCGCGAAGCCGCCGCTGAAGCACATCCCCACGGCGCCCACACCGGGGCCACCGACTTCGGTATGCAGGTTGCGCGCCAACGCCCGCAACCAACCGATGATCGGCGAGGTCTCGTCGAGCGCCCACGTGGTGAACTCGCGAGCGATGCACACCTTGGTCATCGAACGCAGTATGTAGGGGGTACTCACGTCCTTGCCAGGGGCCCCCACCAGCACGGGCATCAGCACCGTGAAACCGGCAGCAACCACCTCGTTCGCGAACGTGGTGACCCTCGGAGTGATACCCGGAATCTCGTGCACCACAATCACACCGGGCCCACTGCCGCGGCGGTACACCTGGCGGGTGTACCCGGCCGCCGTGAACTCCGAGAGGTCCCAGCCGTCTAACACGCTCATCCCACGCTCCCCCAGTTCACTTCGCCGCAGCGGTTACAACCGCTGTAGCGCGGCCAGTGCCTGCGCCGACAGTACCTCGGCTCCCACCTTGAACGAGTCGACATTCACATCGCCCTGGGCGCCCATCGCACCGTTCATGTAGCGGGCGTACACACCCTCGCTGATCACCGCGAGCCGGAACGCCCCGAAGGCGACGTAGTAGTCGATCGCCGACACATCGCGACCGGTGCGTGCGGCGTAGCGAGCGACCACGTCGTCGTACGACAGGAAACCGCCGGCGCCGGTGGGGTCGTTGTCGCGTGCAGTGCCCACCTCAGGGCGATACCAGTACACGCCGAGGTAGCCCAGATCGGCCAACGGGTCGCCGAGGGTGCACAGTTCCCAGTCGAGCACGGCGTTGACGCGACCAGTCTGCAAGTCGGTGAGGACGTTGCCGAAGCGGTAGTCGCCGTGGGCGATCGAGACACCCTGCTGCGCGGGCATGTGCCGACGCAGCAAGTTGGCCACCTCGTCGATTGCCGGCAACTCGCGGGTCTTGCTGTTGTCCCACTGCGAACTCCAGCGCTTCACCTGACGCTCGACGTAGCCCTCGCGCTTGGCCAGGCCGCCAAGGCCGACGGCATCTACGTCCACCGCGTGCAGGTCGGCCAACACATCCACCAGATGTTCGCTGGCAGCGGGCCGCAGCGTTGGGCTCAGCAGTTCGGCACGAGCCGGACTGTCCAGCACTGCGCCGTCGACGAAGCCCATCACGTAGAACGGGGCCCCGTTGACGGCGTCGTCGGTGCACAACCCCAGACACGGCGGTACCGGCACTCCTGTGCTGCCGACTGCGGAAATGATGCGGTGTTCGCGGGCCATGTCGTGGGCCGTCGCCAACACGTGGCCAAGCGGCGGACGACGCAGCACGTAACGGGTGCCATCGGCACCGGTGACACGGAACGTCAGGTTCGACCGACCGCCGGCGATCACATCGAACGTGAACGGCGCTGCTGCTCCCGGGACGTTCGCTTCCAGCCAGCGGGTGACTGGTTCGACATCAATACCTTGCGTGATTCCGGGAACGAGAGGTTGCACGAGCGGCAACCGTAGTGCGCTCCGCGAGCGTCAGCCCGGTCGCCCGACGCCGACCACCTTGTTCCAATGCACCACGGTGATGCTGACGGTGGTGCCGGTCTGGGGGGCGTGCACCATCTGCCCACTGCCGAGGTAGAGGCCGACGTGTCCGATCGGCGTGTAATAAAAGATCAGGTCGCCCGGCTGAGCCTCTGACGCGGGGACATGCGGCAATACCGCGAATTGGGAGCGGCTAACCCGAGGAAGCGACACCCCGGCCTGCCCCCACGCCCAGGCCGTGAGCCCGGAACAGTCGAACGAGACACCCGGTTCGGCGGTGGCGAAGCGGTAGGGCACACCGAGTTGACTGAGGGCGGCTCTGATCGCAATCCCCGCCTTACCAGACGGCGCCGGATAGTTGATCGTGACCGAAGGCGAGGAGCGGGGTGCGGACCCCCCACCGCGCGGTGTGCCGGTGGCTCTGGCCGCTTTGGCGGCCTTCGCCCGCTTCGCCGCAGCCGTTGCCGCGCGCTGCTCCAGCGCGGCCTTGAACTTCGCCTCACCAAGATCGCGCTTGGCCTGCGCGTACTTGGCCGTGTACTCCTTTTCCAGTGTGGAGTACTCGGCCTGCTTGTCTTCGAGCGTCTTGATCAGGCCGACGGCTTCGCCCTGCATCCGCTGCATCGACGATTGCTCGCGGGCGACAGCGTCGGCCAGGGCTTGCAACCCATCGGCGCTGGTTTGACCAGCGTCGATGGCCACCATCCCCAACGCCGCCTTCTGCTCAGCGCGGGTGAAGGTCTCCGCGTCGGAGAAGATCGGGCTGAGCTGCAGCGTGTCGCCCGCGGTGTACCGGTCGAGCGCGATCTTGGCCATCACCGACTGCACACTGCCCAACTTCACGTTCAGCTCTCCGAGCTTCACCTGCGAAGTCGCGATATCGCCCTGTAGCTGCGTCTGGCGTTCCTGGGCCGTGCCGTAGTCCTCATCGAGCTGACCCATACGGTCCTCGAGATCCTGCAGCTCGTTGAGCATCCGGTCGACTTTGTTCTGCGCCTGATCGACACCGTCGGCAGCGACGATCTGCGGGCCCCCGAACAGGGTGGCCAGCACGATCGTGCTCAACAGCACTCGGAACCGAGGTGGTCGCGACATGACTCGGGCAGTGTACCTATGTTACGAAAGCATTGCGAAGCGCCCCGCGTTTACTCGCCGCTCACTCCCATTCGATGGTTCCCGGCGGCTTCGACGTAACGTCGTACACCACTCGGTTCACGCCCGGCACCTCGTTGATGATGCGGTTCGACATCGTCTCGAGCAGGTCGTAGGGCAGACGTGCCCAGTCGGCAGTCATCGCATCATCGCTGGTGACAGCACGAATAATGATCGGGTGGGCATACGTGCGCTCATCACCCATCACGCCCACCGACCGCACATCGGCGGCGAGCACCGCGAAGCTCTGCCACAACTCCCGCTCGAGGCCAGCGGCGTGAATCTCCTCACGCACGATGGCATCGGCGAGTTGCAGTGTGATGACGCGATCGGGTGTGACCTCACCGAGGATGCGTACCCCGAGGCCGGGACCGGGGAACGGCTGACGAAGAACGATCTCGTCAGGGAGACCGAGTTCCTTGCCCAGTTTGCGCACTTCGTCCTTGAACAGCTCGCGCAGCGGCTCGACCAGCTCGAGCGTCATGTCCGCGGGCAGACCGCCCACGTTGTGGTGGCTCTTGATCACCGAAGCCGTGCCATCAGCGCCACCGCTCTCGATGACATCGGGGTACAGCGTTCCCTGGACGAGGTACTTGGCGTCGCTGAGGCCACCGGTGTGCTCTTCGAAGATGCGCACGAACAGCTCACCGATGATCTTGCGCTTGGCCTCCGGCTCGACGACCCCGGCCAACTTCTCGAAGTAGCGCGGTCCGGCGCTGACATGGATCAGCTCAATACCCATGTTGCGCTTGAACGTCTCGACGACCTGATCACTCTCGTTGAGGCGCATCAGCCCCGTGTCGACGTAGATGCACACCAGTTGCTGCCCGATGGCGCGATGCACCAGCGCGGCAGCGACGGCGGAATCCACACCACCGCTGAGCGCGCAGATCACCCTGCCGGTGCCCACCTGGGCCTTCACCGCGGCGACCTGCTCCTCGATGATTGAGCCCATCGTCCAGTTCGGCTCGCAACCGGCGAGATCGTGCAGGAACCGCTGCAACAGGTTCATGCCGTAGGGCGTGTGCACCACTTCCGGGTGCCACTGCACACCGAAGATCCTGCGCTCGATGTGCTCCATCGCGGCGACCGGAGCATCGGGTGTGCTCGCCGTGGCGACGAAACCGGCCGGCACCTCGGTGACCGCGTCGAAGTGGCTCATCCACACTTCCTGCTCGACCGGCATGCCCTCGAGCAGCGCCGAGTCGCCGATCCGTGTGGCTCGCGCACGGCCATACTCGCCGCGCAGCCCTCGGCCCACGGTGCCGCCCAGTTGCTGGCCGATGAGCTGTGCGCCGTAGCAGATACCCAGGATCGGGATACCAAGTTCGTAGATCGCCGGATCGAGTGTCGGGGCGCCGTCCACGTGCACGCTCTTGGGGCCGCCCGAGAGGATGATCGCGGTGGGATCCTTGGCCGCCACCTCGGCCGCAGTGATGCGATGCGGAACGATCTCGGAGTACACGTTCAACTCGCGCACTCGCCGAGCGATGAGTTGCGCGTATTGCGCTCCGAAATCCACCACTAAGACCGTGTGTGTACGCACCATGCCTCGGATGGTACGCGCTCGACCCCGCGGCCGATCCCATCGGCCACAAGTCACGCCCCCAGGGATCAGCACCCCGGCTGACGCCAGCACCAGCGCGAATGTGCTGGACTTGACGCATGCACCGATCGGCGATAGCGGCGTTCCGGATCACACTGATGGCTTTGCTCTGTCTGGGAGGCGCGGCCGCCTGCAGCAGCGAGACCCGTTCCAGCGCACGAGCGACCACCAGTGCATCGACCACCAGCGCATCGACCACCAGCGCATCGACCAGCACAACGTCGTCGCTCGCCGCCGCGACCTCGATACCGGCCACCGCCAGCACCACAGCCCCCTTCACCTGCCTTCGCACCCCGGCGGCGTGGGACGACAACGTGCGCCTCGGCGACTGCGACACCCACGGGTACGTGCGCACGATCGAGGACCGGCTCAACGTGCTGGGCTTCCCCTGCACCGCCGACGATCAGTTCCGCGCCGACACCGACACTGCCGTGCGTAACTTCCAAACGGCTCGCGGTCTCACCGCCGACGGGCAGGTCGGCCCGAACACCTGGGCAGCGCTCACAGAAGGCGGCATCGGCGACTGACCGGCCGCGGTGTGAATCATTGAAACCCGTGCGACGATGGTGCCCCATGACCCGGCTGCCCCGATTGATCCTTCCCCTCGCGTTCGGACTCGCGCTGCTCGCGGGCTGTAGCGGCGACAACCCGTACCAAGCCGCGAAGACCGACGCTGCGACCGCCGACACCGCCGACGGCACCGGTCTGGCCAACAACGATTTCATCCCCGATGCACAAAACGTCAGTAGTTGCGTCGGCACCAACGAAGGACCGAACTGCGGCAGCAAAGCGAAAGGCGGGCTTCACCTCTATCTCGTGTTCGCAGCGCTGGCGGGTGGCGTCGGGTTCATCGGCTGGCGAGTGTCGCGGAGTATCCGCGCGCGTGATGCGGTGGTCAACGACATAGCGTCACGGGAGTGACCCCCGACGACTTCCGCCAGCACGGACATGCACTGATCGACTGGATCGCCGACTACCTGGAAGGTGTCGAGCAGTATCCGGTGGCCAGCCAGGTGCAGCCCGGCGACATCCGCGCCTCGCTCCCCGAGCACCCGCCGACGGCGGCCGAACCCTTCGCTGATGTGCTGGCCGACCTCGACCGTGTGGTGATGCCCGGTATCACCCACTGGCAGCACCCATCGTTCATGGCCTACTTCCCGGGGAACTCCAGTTATCCGGCGATCCTGGGCGAGTTGGCCGCTGCCGGTCTCGGGGTGCAAGGGATGAGCTGGGTCACCAGCCCGGCGTGCACCGAGGTGGAGACGCTGATGATGGACTGGATGCAGGAGCTGCTCGGCCTCCCCGAGCGCTTTCGCTCCACCAGCGCCACGGGTGGCGGCGTCATCCACGGTTCGGCCAGCGAGGCCACGCTGGCGTCGATTCTGGCGGCCCGCTGGCGGGTCACCGCCGGCGACATCAACCACACTGGCGACACCACCCATCTCGTCGCCTACTCCACCTCGCAAGCGCACAGCGGGATCGAGAAGGGGCTGCGCATTGCCGGGATTGGCACCGAGCACCTCCGCGTCGTTCCCCACGACGCCTCGTTCGCGATGGTACCCGCCGAACTCGAGCGGCTGATCGAGGCCGATGTCGCCGCCGGCCTCACCCCGTTCTGGGTGTGTTGCACACTCGGCACCACCAGCACGATGGCGTTCGACCCGGTGGACGCCGTGGGTAAAATCGCACAACGGCATGGCCTGTGGCTGCACGTCGATGCAGCCATGAGCGGAATCGGCGCCCTCGCACCAGAGTTCCGCTGGATCAACGACGGCCTTGAGTTCGCCGACAGCTACTGCACCAACCCGCACAAGTGGATGGGCGTCAACTTCGACTGCGACCTGTTCTACACCGCCGACCGCACTGCTCTGTTGGGTGCCCTCAGCATCCTGCCCGAGTACCTGCGTTCCGCGGCCGCAGAGAGCGGCAAGGCGATCGACTATCGCGACTGGCAGATCCCGCTCGGTCGTCGGTTCCGCGCGCTCAAGCTGTGGTTCACCATTCGCGCGGGCGGTGCCGACGATGCGATCGCAATGATCCGCCGTCACGTCGCGCTCACACAGCAACTGGCCGACTGGGTGGCGACCGATGATCGCTTTCAGATCGTCGCCCCACACCCGTTGAACCTGCTGTGTGTGCGCCTGAAGGCGGGCGACATCGCCACCGATTCGCTGATCGAACGGGCCAACGCGACGGGGCGGGCGCTGTTCACCCGCACGGTGCTCGACGGCGCAGTCGCGTGTCGTGTCTCCATCGGCGCACGCACCACCGACGAACGCCATGTCCGCGCGGCGTGGGAGTTGTTGCAGGAACTCGCGGCCGGTTGAATCGGCAGCACGCCCACTGACGGGCGTTTCACCCAGGTGAATCCAACAAGGAGAAGAGCATGCGGCTCCGGTTCGCACTGCTCGTCGCGGTCACGACTGTCCTGACCGTCCTATCGCCGACAGCGGTCGGCCCCGCTCATGCAACACCAGCGCACTCACCCGCTGCCGACTGGGCGTACGTGCACCACCAGTTGTACGAGGTGTCGCTCAGCACATTCCTCGTTACCGCTGCAGGTGGTACCGGCGACCGTTGGTTCGACTGGAGCACCGACTTCTGCTCGGCCCCCATGCTGGGCAACACGGGCGTCACGTACGACTTCCGCGGCCCGTGTCGACGGCACGACTTCGGGTACCGCAACTTGAAACTCCTCGACCGGCGCTATGGCGTCGGGCACTGGACCAGCGCCAACCGACGTCGCGTCGACCAGCAGTTCCTTGCCGATATGCGGGCCCACTGTGCGCACCGGGCCCTGTGGTTGCAGCCGACGTGCCGCTGGTGGGCACACACGTATTACGCCGCGGTGCGGCTGTGGGGCGGCCCGTAGCTGAACCGCTACTCGCGGTCGGGCATTGGTTCGACGATCGGGGGTGGTGTGCGACCGGGGATGTCGTACACCACCTCCAGCAGCCAGGTCAGGATGCGTCCGGTGAGTCCCCACACGGTCTCGTCGTCGAGGTCGTAGAACAAGATCGGGTGCTTGCCGTACGCAGTGTCCCAGTGCTCTTCACGGTAGGTACCCGGCATGGTGAAGTCCTGCAACGGCACCCACCACACACGGTCGACCTCGGCCGCGTGCCCCACCAGTTCCACCGGTGCCGGGATGTGCGCCAGTACCGGCATGATCCAGTTGTTGTTCGTCCACGGACGCACAGGGTGCAACCGACCCACGACCGTGACGGTCTCGGGCGGCAGCGCAACTTCCTCCCAGGCCTCGCGGAGGGCTGCCTGCTCGTACGTCTCGCCCGGGTCGAGTCTGCCGCCAGGGAACGTCACCTCGCCCTTGTGCGTGCGCATGTGCCACGGACGGCGGGTCAGCAACACCTCGGTGCCACGTGGGCCGTCGGCCAACACCACCAGCACTGCGGCCGGACGGTCGTCGTGGCTCGTGTCGGGGTCATCCGGCCACGGCTCGGCCAGCAACGCGCGCACCGCATGCGCGGTGTCGTGGATCGGGGCCGGGACCGGCCACGGCGGGCCGCCTCCAGGCTTCCACCCCTCTGGACGAGGGATGATCTGCTGGCCCCCAGGGCGTTGCTCAGGCAGCAGGGGTCCAGCCACTGTCGATCAGCTGCCGCAACACTTGCGGCAGGCCGGCAGTCTTCAGCGCGGACAGCACCTTCCCGGGCGCCTGTTCGCCGCGCTCGAACTCCTCCCACGCGGTGAGCATCTTGCCAAGATCAGGTGCTGGGGCTTCGAACGACATAGCGACACGCTACCGGCGCGCAGCCCGCGCAGCCTGTGCCTTGCGCACCATGTTCACACCGCTGCCGACCGCGCGCCCGGCTTTCTTGCCGATCTCCGTGCTGCGGTCGCCCGGTTCGCCCGCGGCCGCACGCGCCCGACGCTCACGTTGGGTGAAGCTGCTCCCCCACCAGACCACGGCGTGCACCGCAGCGATCGCGACGATGATGAAGCGCGTGCCGTTGTCCACGCTGACCCACGGTTGCAGACCGGCAGCAATCTCGACGAGCACCAGCACCGGGTCGCCGACTTTGTGCACTCGCCGATCAATCAGGCGGAACGCCGACAGCGCGCCACGTGTGCTGGCGGCGTACAACAGGATGAAGGCGCCGAGCACCGACGGCACGAACGGCTGGGGGCTCTGCAGGCCCGTGGCCACCAACGCCCCGCCGAGGATGTACTCGACGAGTTGGTGCATCCAGAAGGGACGTTTGCCCGGGTTGCTCACGACGGCGAGCCTAGTGCGCAGAAAGGGAACGACCCCGGGGCCGAAGCCACCGGGGTCGTTCTCATACAACACAGTCTCAGTGAGACAGGCTTACATCATTCCCATACCGGGCATGCCGCCGCCCATGCCGCCGCCTCCGCCGCCGCCGCCCGAGTTCTTCTCGGGCTTGTCGGCAACGAGGCACTCGGTGGTGAGCACCAGCGCCGCGATCGATGCTGCGTTCTGCAGCGCCGCACGGGTGACCTTGGCCGGGTCGATGATGCCGGCCTTGACCAGGTCGACCATCTCGCCGGTGGCCGCATTGAGGCCGATGTTGCCCGAAGCCGCTTCCACCTGTTGGGTGGTAACGGCGCCTTCGAGACCGGCGTTCTCGGCGATCAGCTTGGCCGGAGCGGTGAGCGACTCCCAGACGGTGCGGGCACCGGTCTGCTCGTCGCCTTCCAGCGAGTCGACCACGGCCTTCACCGCGGCGCGAGCACGAACGAGTGCGGTGCCGCCACCGGCGACCACGCCTTCCTCGATCGCCGCACGAGTGGCCGAGACGGCGTCCTCGATGCGGTGCTTCTTCTCCTTGAGCTCGACCTCAGTGGCAGCGCCGACCTTGATGACTGCAACGCCGCCGGCCAGCTTGGCCAGACGCTCCTGCAGCTTCTCACGGTCCCAGTCGCTGTCGGTGTTGTCGATCTCGGCCTTGATCTGGTTGACGCGGCCGGTGACATCATCGTGCGAACCGGCACCATCGACGATGGTGGTGTTGTCCTTGGTGATGATGATGCGCTTGGCCTTGCCGAGCAGATCGAGCGTGAGGTTCTCCAGCTTGAGGCCGACTTCCTCGCTGATGACCTGACCGCCGGTGAGGACGGCCATGTCCTGCAGCATCGCCTTGCGGCGATCGCCGAAGCCGGGGGCCTTGACGGCCGTGCTGTTGAACGTGCCACGGATCTTGTTCACGACGAGCGTGGCCAGGGCCTCGCCGTCGATGTCCTCGGCGATGATCAGCAGCGGGCGACCGGTCTTCATGACCGTCTCGAGTGCCGGCAACATGGCCTGCACCGTGGAGATCTTGCCGCTGTTGAACAGGATGTAGGCATCCTCGAGGATGGCTTCCTGGCGCTCCGGGTCGGTCACGAAGTACGGCGACAGGTAGCCCTTGTCGAACTGCATACCTTCGGTGAACTCGAGTTCGGTGCCGAAGGTGTTGCTCTCCTCGACCGTGACCACGCCGTCCTTGCCGACCTTGTCGATCGCGGTAGCGATGACTTCGCCGATACCGGAATCGGCTGCCGAGATGGTGGCGACCGCAGCGATCTGATCCTTCTCGGTGACCTTGGTGGCCTGGCTCTTGATGCTCTCGACTGCCGCGGCGACTGCCTTCTCGATGCCCTTCTTGAGGCCCATCGGGTTGGCGCCGGCGGTGACGTTGCGCATGCCGTGGTTGACCATCGCCTGAGCGAGCACCGTTGCGGTGGTGGTGCCGTCGCCGGCAACATCGTTGGTCTTGGTGGCGACTTCCTTCACCAGCTGGGCGCCCATGTTCTCGAACGGATCGTCAAGCTCGACGTCCTTCGCGATGGACACACCGTCGTTGGTGATGGTGGGTGCGCCGAACTTCTTGTCGAGAACGACGTTGCGACCCTTCGGTCCGAGGGTGACCTTGACCGTGTCGGCCAACTTGTTCACCCCGGCCTCGAGCGCGCGACGAGCCTCGTCGTGGAACTTGAGTTGCTTAGCCATGTGGTGTCAGCTGCTCAGTTCGCCACAATGGCGAGCACGTCGCGGCTGGTCAGGATCAGCAGATCCTTGCCGTCGATGGTGACTTCGGTGCCGCCGTACTTGCTGTACAGCACCGTGTCGCCGACCTTGACGTCGAGCGCGGCGTGCGTGCCCTTGTCGTCGCTCCAGCGGCCGGGGCCGACGGCGAGGACTTCGCCCTGCTGCGGCTTTTCCTTGGCAGTGTCGGGGATCACGAGACCCGACGCAGTGGTCTTCTCGGCCTCTTTGGGCAGAACGACGATGCGGTCGTCGAGGGGCTTGAGATTCATTGGTGCGGCCTCCGTTGGCAAGAGCACTCGTTGGTGGATCGATACCGACCGAGTGGGTTAGCACTCGACCGGGGTGAGTGCCAGGTTACGCGCTCGCGAACCCCGTTAGCAACCGGGACATGAGAGTGCTAACTGGGAATCGTGGGAGACTGGCCCCATGGCGACCGGCGGGGCGGGCCCGGAATGGATCGAGATCATCGACGCCGATCCCTCCGCGTTCGGCGCGGGAGCATCGCTGTCGGCTGATCGGCCGCGACCGGCGTGGGTTCGTGGCGGTTCCCGCAGCGTCGTCGGTCTGGTGGTCTTGGCCCTGGTGGGCGGCGCCGCAGTCGTGGGCACGCGGCTGCAGCCTTGGCACCGCGGCCCGCACTCGCTGTCGTTTCCCGCTCCGGGTGTGGTGCCGGCGGGTGACGGCCACTGGGTGTTCGACACGCCGCCGGGCACGTTGGTCGGGGCCGGCACGGGCACCCCCGCGCCCAATGAACCGGGGTCGTACGCGATGTCCGAGTTCACGGGCTACGTGTTTGCCGATGCCGACGCCAGCATCGGCTTCGTGCGGGGCGCGTCGTCGACTGGTCGATCCGCGATGTTCAGCACACGCACGTACGACGCGCTGGTCACCGGCGGTACGGCTGCCACCGTCCAGGGAGTTCCTGCCGTCATCACCCAGGCCGTGAACGCGACGACGAACCGAATCGACGTCGAGTTCGGCCCGATCGACGGCCAGTTGTTCGACGTGACGGCAGAGCACCTGACGATGCAGGAGGCGCTGCGGTTCGCCGATGCTGTCGGGCTGCGCGACGGTACGCCGACGATCTCCGACGACCGGGCACTCGCCGGCATGCAGCCCGTGGTAGGCGCTCGCGACCTGACGAGGGTCTACAGCCTGCTCTCCAACACGGGAGAACAGTCGATCCCGCAGACCTGGCTGGTGTTCGCGTCCTACCGATCGGCGGATGGAATCGCCACGGTGGGGTCGATCCCCTTCGCCGGCAGCGATGTGCCCAGGCTGCTGCGGCTGCTGCTCCCCGGTGGGGTCGAGCGCACCGTGCACGGTGTCACCGGTCTGGCCGCCGCCGATGCGGTGCGGATATCCACCGACCCTTTCTCGAACAACTCAGTCGTGATGTGGCAGGAGGACGGGCGACTGGTCATGGTCAGCAGCTCGGGCACCATCGACGCGACCGTGGCGCTGGCCGAGACCGTGCGCGCCGCGACCGCTGCCGAATGGGGGGACGTGGTGGACGTCGCGGCCCGCACCCCGAACCCACTGTCCAGCAAGTACGACCCACCAAAGGGCACGGAGATCACCCTGCTCGACAGCATCGACCCGAACGGCGGTCAGTTCACCCTCTCGGCCACGTGGCAGCACAGCGAGTTCACTGCGTGCGCGATCGTCGATGGCTTCCGGACCTGCGCGAGGAGCAGCCCGTTCTATGGGCCCACCCTCATTCCTCTGACGGCCTACGGCATGCACCTCGTCGTCGCGGTGGTGCCCGCCGAGGAAACGAACGCACCGGAGGTGCGAGTCAGACATGCCACCAGCCCCACGAACGTGGAGGCGTTCGCACTCGAGGACTGGGGCACGGCGCTGCCGGGGCCGACCCTGGGGTTGTTGATCCAGGATGACGCGGTCTCGGTCGAGCTGTGGAACGGCGGCGAGCTCGTCCGAAGCGTCAGCTTCCCCCCAACAGCGTGACGCCAAGTTCGCCAGCCAGACGCACGACCTCGTGCAGGGGCAGACCGACCACGTTGCTGACGCTGCCGCGGATGCGTTGCACGAACACTCCCCCGGCGCCCTGCACGGCGTAGGCGCCGGCCTTGTCCATCGGCTCGCCGGTGGCCACGTACCACTCGATCGTGGCCGGGGTGAGCGGCACGAACGTGACCAGGCTGGTGACCACTTCGGCTGCGAAGCGGTCGCCGAGGCGCACGGCGACTCCGGTGTGCACCCGGTGCGTACGCGCCGACAGACGGCGCAGCATGTCGGCCGCGTGGGCGGCATCATCGGGTTTGGCCAGAATCTCGCCGCCGAGGTCGACGGTGGTGTCGGCCGCGATCACGAGCGCGTCGGGCGCAGCCTCCACGGCGAACGCCTTGGCGATCGCCAGGCGCCGCACGTAGGCCACCGGGGCTTCACGGTCGAGCGGGGTTTCGTCGACATCGGGCGAGACGATGGTCAACTCGAGGCCGAGTTGTTCGAGTAGCTCGCGCCGTCGCGGCGAACCGCTGGCCAGGGTCACGCTCGGTCGTGATGGTTCAGCCACCGCTGACCGCCATCTCCGCCGCATCGTCGGGCACGGTGAGGTCGTCGAGGTGCTGCAGGTAGCCGTCGGGCAGCGCCACCCGGATGGGCCCATTCGTGTGGCCGCGGCGAATGCGCTCGCCACCCTCCACGATCTCCATCGTCGGGTCGAGCGTGGCGATCAGGTCTTCGAGTTCCATCAGCGAACTGATGTTGCTGAAGCGGCGGCGCATTTCTCCCCCCACCGGGTAGCCGGTGAAGTACCACGACGTGTGCTTGCGGAAATCGCGCATCGCCAGATCTTCGCCCAAGTGCGGCACCAGCAGACGAGCATGCTCGGCCATCACTCGGCAGGCCTCACCCAGTGCAGGCGCAGGCTGGACGGGGCGGCCGCTCATGGCATCGACCAGGTCGCGGAACAGCCACGGGCGGCCCAGGCAGCCGCGGCCCACCACGACACCGTCGCAGCCGGTGTGCTCCATCATCCGCACCGCGTCCGACGCTTCCCAGATATCGCCGTTCCCCAGCACCGGGATCTCGGGCACGGCCTGCTTCAGCTCGGCGATGGCGTCCCAGTCGGCGAGGCCCGCATAGTGCTGCTCGGCAGTGCGGGCGTGCAGCGCGATCGCGGCGACACCTTCCTCAGCAGCGATGCGACCGGTGGTGACATGCGTGAGCAGTGAGTCGTAGAGACCCTTACGGAACTTGATCGTGATCGGCACGCCGTAGGGCGCGGCTGCGGCGACTGCGCTGCGCAGGATGGCGCGCAGCAGGTTCGGCTTGGCGGGCACCGCTGCGCCGCCGCCCTTGCGCGTCACCTTCGCCGCCGGGCAACCGAAGTTCATGTCGATGTGGTCGACGCGCCCTTCGGCGCACAGCATGCGGATGGCTTCACCCAACATCACCGGGTCGCTGCCATACACCTGCAGGCTGCGCGGCTGCTCGTCCTCGCTGAACGTCATCATCCGCATGGTCTTGGCGTTGCCGTGCACGATGGCCGTCGCCATCACCATCTCGTTGACGTAGATCAGCCCGGGAGCGAACTGCCGGCACATCGTGCGGAACGGCGCGTTCGTGACTCCGGCCATCGGCGCCAACACCACTGGCGCAACGGGGGCGATCGACCCGATCCTCAACGACTTCACGGCCCGCCACCGTACCCGCCCCTCGCCTCCGCCCACCCCACACCGCGTTTGAAGGCGCAGCCGCACCCGGTGCGGTTTGGGCTTCAAACGCTGCGGCGACACGGATCCGTTTGAAGGGGTAACCGCACGCAGTGCGGTTACCCCTTCAAACGCGGTTAGGGGGCGGGTGGGACGGGGCCGGTGTGCAGGACGACTTCGATGCCACCGTTCGTGGTCGACAGTGCCGGACGCAGTGGCAAGTGCAGCCGGGCCACCGGGGTGTCGCTGGAGCCGAGCACGGCGACGTTCCAGCCGACGGCCTTCTCGCGCAGTACGGCGCCGAAGCGGTCGTAGAGGTTGCGGATATCCCCGCCACCGACACGCTGGCCGTAGGGCGGGTTGCACACGATCCAGCCAGCGCGCGGCGGCAACGACAGATCGCTGACAGCCCGCACCGCGGTTTCGATATTGTCGCCCACACCGGCCCGAGCCGCGTTCTCGATCGTCGCTGCGATCGCGCCCGCGTCCCGGTCGGAAGCGATGATCGGCGGGCACTTGTCCACCACATCGCCGTCCGCGCCGCGCAGCACACGCGCCCACGCGTCGTCCTCGAACGTCGGCCACTGCTGGAACGCGAACGAACGGTTGCGACCCGGCGCCATCCTCCGGGCGATCAGCGCAGCTTCGATCGCGATCGTGCCCGACCCGCAGAACGGATCGACGAGCGGCGTCTTGGCATCCCACTCTGAGGCGGTGACGAGCGCCGCGCCCAACGACTCACGCAGCGGGGCCTTCCCGGCCGGGCCACGCCAGCCGCGGTGATGCAACGGCGCGCCGGAGGCATCGAGGCTGATCGTGACGATGTCGTGCAGGATGCGGATGAGCACGACCTGCTCACCGAGCGGCCGAGCGAGGGTCTCCATCGCCCGCTCCTCCACCGCACCCGTGTGGTACAGCTTCGACTCCTTGTCGGAGGTCACCGACACTTGGACCCCAGCGTTCGGCGCGAGCCACTCGGACCACGGAATCGCGGCGAGGCCCTTCTGGAACGAGTGGAACCCATCGGCCTTGAACCGCGCAACGCGAACCACCACGCGAGTGGCGTAGCGCGAACGCAGGTTGATGGCCCACAACTGCGGCCAGGTGACAGTGCACTCGACACCACCACGCACGGGGCGCGCCGGACGCACACCCAACTTCTGCACCTCGCCGAGCACGAGTGGCTCGAGTCCGGGTACGGCAACGACGAACGCGTCGATACGGGCACTCATGAAAGCCCCTTCACGGGTTGAACGACAGACGAAGGTTCGGGTACGCACCGGCGTCGAGCCCGGTCGGCCCGTCGGACTGCAAGCGGTGCCATCCGGCAGCGGCGATCATCGCCGCGTTGTCGGTACACATCGCCCGACTGGGCAGGAAGCCGCGAATACCGGACTGCGTACACGCCGAGAGAAACTGCTCGCGGAGCAGCGAGTTGGCGGCGACGCCGCCCCCGAGCACCAGACCTCGGGCACCCACCTGCCGCGCAGCGCGCTGTGCTTTCTGCACCAGCACGTCGACTACCGCGGCCTGGAACGACGCAGCGACATCGGCAGCCGACACATCGGGGTGCTTGCGCACGTAGTTGATGACCGAGGTCTTCAACCCGCTGAAGCTGAAGTCGAGACCCTCGTGCAGCATCGCCCGCGGGAACTTGATCGCTTCCGGGTCGCCGTCCTCGGCCTCACGGTCGATTGCCGGCCCACCGGGATACCCGAGCCCGAGGAAACGCGCGACCTTGTCGAAGGCCTCGCCCGCCGCATCGTCGATCGTCTGACCGAGCAGACGGTACTGACCGTGACCCTGCATCTCGATGAGCATCGTGTGCCCGCCCGACACCAGCAGAACCACCAGTGGGAACTCGAGCGTCGGGTCCTCCAGGAAGGCGGCATACAGGTGCGCCTCCATGTGGTTGACACCGACGAACGGCACGTTCCACGTGAGTGCCAGCGCCTTCGCCGCCGACACGCCGACGAGCAACGCACCGACGAGACCCGGCCCGACCGTGCAAGCGACCGCGTCGATGCGGTCGTCGGTGACGCCAGCCTCCACGATCGCGCGGGCGATCATCGGGTTCAGCAGATCGAGGTGCGCGCGGCCAGCGATCTCGGGCACCACGCCACCGAACTGCGCGTGGAGATCGACCTGTGTGCTGACCGCACTGGACACGACGTCGTAGCCGCCCATCACGAGCGCGGCGGCGGTCTCGTCGCAGCTCGTCTCGATACCGAGCACCAGGGTCGCGTCGTTGACCATCATCGTGCGGCCTCCGGGCACAGTTCCGCCAGGTGATCGCGGTACTCGGGGAGTGCGAGATCGTTGCACCACATGACGATGGCGTCCTCCACACTTTCGTAGTACTTCTTGCGCACACCCGCCGGAGCGAACCCGAACTCGCGGTACAACGCCTGTGCTGCAACGTTGCTGACGCGCACCTCCAATGTGAGGGCGTGGCAGTTCCGCGCGATGGCCTCCCATGCCAGTCCCGCGAGCAACTTCGTGGCGATGCCCTGCCGCTGCCGACTGGGGGCCACCGCGATGTTGGTCACGTGCGCATCGTCGAGGACGAACATCAGGCCGCCATAGCCGACGACCTCGGCACCGTCGCGGGCGATGAGATAATGCCGTTCGCCGGTACGGGCGAGTTCGATCTCGCTCTGGAACACCCCGACTGTCCATGGCGCCGGGTATGAGGCCTGCTCGATCGGCAGGATCGCAGCCAGGTGACGACGGCGCAGCGGTTCGACCTCGATCCGTTCGAACGACTGACGGCCCAACAACTTGGCAAGCACGCTCATGCCGAGCCCTCCCGCGTCGACCAGTTGATCTGCGCGTCAGGAGCCCGCAGGTACATCGGCTGGATCTCCCACGGGTTCACCCAGTCCTCGCGCAACGCCCGTGCGTGCGCCAACTGCACCAGCGGCGCTGCTGACGGGTACGACACGAACTGTTCAGCGAAGTCGCAGTTCACACCAGAGGCGATGTCGTCTCGGTACCGCAGTGCGCCATCGCCGACGCACACCACGTTCTGCCCGCGGGCAATGAGGTCGGCAACGAGATCGTCGACCGAGCCGACACACGGCTCAGTGACCCGTTGCACGCCGCCGGGCACGGGCCGGTAGAAGGCGTAGAACACTTCACCCTTGCGGGCATCGATGACAGCGGCAATCGTGCGGTCGGCGTGGCGTAGCGGGAATGACAGTAAGTCGAGCGAGCTGATGCCGATCATCGGCACGCGCAAGGCTTGGGCGATGGCCTTGCCGGCCGCCAAACCGACGCGCATTCCGGTGAACAGTCCAGGACCGATATCGACGGCGATCGCTCCGAATTCGGCGATCTGCACATCCGCCTGGCGGCAGACGAACTCGATGGCCGGCACGAGTGTCTCGGCGTGACGGCGGCCACGCGACACCTCGAACATCGCGAGAACACCCTCGTGGCCGCCGATGGCAACGCTGACCTGCTGTGTCGCAGTCTCGATCCCCAATATCAACATGCGAACCTCGTCACTGCTGCCTCGATGCGATCCCAGCGAACGGCCCAGGCGCGACCGGTCGCATCGAGCGTGATCGAGCGCATCTCCTCGGATTCATCGGTGTCGCCATGCTCGAGGCGCACCAGCAGATGGTCGCCGAGCGCACGACCAACGACGTCGCCCCATTCGACGAGCACAATGCCGTCGCTCTCGAGCAACTCGTTCAACGCCAGGTCGGAGACCTCGTGGTGTGTGGACAAGCGATAGACGTCGGCGTGGTGCAACGTGATGCGACCGGCGTCGTAGCTGTGCACCAAGGTGTACGTCGGCGAGGTGATCGGTTCGGTGACGCCCAGCGATGCGCCGAATGCTTTGGCGAACGCCGTCTTGCCAGCCCCCATCTCACCAGCGAGCACGATCAGATCGCCCGTGCGCGACAACTCGGCCAGCGCCGCAGCGATGGCATTCGTGTCGGCGAGCGTCGAGGCGCGGAGGTGCAACATGAGCAACCCAATGCTAGAGGCACGTGGTCATACGGGGCGGCGTTCGATGCGCGTCGACAGACCGCACACGATCTCGTAGGCGATCGTGTCGAGTCGCGCCGCCCAGTCCGCGGCGGTGATGGTGTGGGCACCTTGGGTGCCGATGAGCACTGCCTCATCACCCACGGCCACGGCATCGTCACCGCAATCGAGCATCAACTGATCCATCGTCACCACCCCGACGATCGGGCGGTGACGGCCGCCCAGCAACACGGTGCCCTCGACAGAATGCAGTCGCCGAGGGACCCCGTCGGCATAGCCGATCGGCAGTGTGGCCACTGTGGAGTCACGAAGGAATGTGTGCCGCAGACCATAGGAGATGGACTCGCCGGCGGCGACCCGCTTCACATAGCTGACACGCGCCTTCAAGGACAACGCTGGCTGCAGCGAGCGGCAGAGATGGTCGACGCCGGCACCGGGCGAGATGCCATAGATCGCGATACCGGCACGCACCATGCCGTAACGCGCCCGCGGGTGAGCCAATGCTCCTGACGAGTTGGCCGCGTGGACCAACGGCGGGTGGTAGCCGGCAGTGCGCAGCACTGCCAACGCCTCGTCGAAGCGATCAAGTTGCAGAGTGGTGAACGGGTTGGCGGGCTCGTCGGCCACTGCGAGGTGAGTGAACACACCGGCCAAACTGGTGGCGGGTGAGGCCTGGATGGCGGCGGCAACTTCCAGCGCCAGCGACACGGACGCGCCGACACGCCGCATCCCAGTGTCGACCTTGAGATGCACCGGGTGGGCGACACCGCCAGCGACGGCGATCGCCTCGACACCCTCACGCGTGTAGACGGTGAGCTGCAACCCGGCGGCGAGCGCCGTCGCCGTCTGAGCGGACGGCTGTTCGCTGAGCACCAGGATCGGGGCATCGACTCCCGCGGCACGCAGCGTCACACCCTCCTGGACGAGCGCCACGCACAGACCGTGCGCACCTCCTGCCAGCGCAGCCCGAGCCGCCAGCACCGAGCCGTGGCCGTAGCCATCGGCCTTCACGACGGCCCACATCTGCGCTGGAGCGACAACGCTCGCGAGTTCACGCACGTTGTGCTCGATGGCCGACGCCGACACCTCGGCCCACGCCCACCTGCTCATGCCAGCGCTGCCAACACCAGCGGCAGATGGTCGGCGATATCGCCCGCCACCATCCCCCGTTCTGCGGCAAGTGCCGCAGCACTTCCGTGCAACCATGCGCCTGCGGCAGCGGCCTCGAACGCCGGCACACCGGCTGCGAGGAGCGCACCGATGATGCCAGCGAGCACATCGCCCGTACCAGCGGTCGCCAGTCGGGCATCACCCGCGGTGCTCACCAACACATCACCGTCAGGATCGGCCACCACCGTCGCGGGACCTTTCAGCAGCACGACGCAACGGGTCTGCTCGGCCAAACGCCGGGCGGCCATCAACCGATCGGCGATCGGCGCCGACCCGTATAGGAGCGCGTACTCACCATCGTGCGGGGTGAGTACCGTCGGCGCGGTGCGCGTTCGCAGCAACGCTGCCGCACCCTGCGCGTTCCACGCCATCGCGAACAGCCCGTCGCCGTCGATCACGGTGGGCACCGGCGCCTCGACCGCCACCCGGCGCACCTGGGAACAGTGGTCGTCGCCGCGGCCGAGACCAGGACCGAGTACCAGCGCGTGGAACCGATCGAGCGACTCAAGTACCTCTGTGGCCCACTCGCCACCGAGTAACGGTCGTTGCACCACTTCCACCGGAGCGTTCGGGGCCATCGTGCCCGGCGATGAAAGGTGCACCATCCCGGCGCCGGCCCGCATCGCCGCACCGGCAGCGAGGCACGCTGCACCGGTCATCCCCGGGCTACCGGCCACCACCCGCAGGGCCGCACGCCACTTGTGGGCGGTGGCCGTGCGCACCGGCACCCATGCGGCGACGTCGGATGACTCGATCAGCCATGCCCGACAGTGCTGATCGACACCATCACCGAGGCCGATGTCGGCGAGCTCCACTTCGCCCGCGAGTTCACTACCCGGCGGCAACAACAGCCCCGGCTTCAACGCCGCGAACGTCACCGTGCGCGTCGCCGCCAGGACGTCGCCAGCAGTTTCACCGCTCACTGCGTTCACACCGCTCGGCACATCGACAGCAAGGACTGGAGTGTCGCCAACGTCGGGCGGGGCCCAGGTACCCCGGAAGCCGGTGCCGTAGGCAGCGTCGATGACGAGGTGCGCTGCGCTCAACACGGGCGGGCACGCGGCAGCATCGTGCACGTACACCTTCACACCCCTGGCGGCCAGCAGGCGAGCGGCCACTCTGCCGTCGGCGCCGTTGTTGCCCTTGCCAGCAATCACGTGCACGGTGCGACCGTACGTGCCGCCCATCATGCGGATCGCGGCGCGAGCGACGGCTGAACCCGCACGGTCGATGAGCATGTCGACAGAGTCGGAGGCGTCGTCGACGACGCGCATCTCCTCGGGAGTCACGATCGGAAGCACGGTGGGAGCCTACGCCCGCCGCCACCACCGCATACTCGGCCGGATCACTCGGCGATGACGTAGGCGATGGCGATGAGGTCGGAGTGGGTGATGGTGAGGTGCCACGAGGTAATGCCCCGGTTCACCGCCAGTTCGAGTGCCCGACCGGTGACCTGCAGGGAAGGTACGCCGCTGTCGGCACGTTCGACCCATACCTCGTGGAACCCGAACGCTCCCAGTCCGAGGCCCATCGCCTTCATCACCGCTTCACGCGCCGCGAACCGAGCCGCGAGCGACGGCACAGGATCGATCTTCGGCGCCACGTAGTCCAGTTCGATCTGTGTGAACAGGCGCTCGCGCATCGTCGGCGTACGCGCGAGCGACGTGCGGAACCGCTCGATGTCGACGGCATCGACGCCGATGCCCCTGATGCTCACTCTCCGCGCCGCCAGTGATCAGCGGATTCGGAGATCGGCAGGATCAGCAGATCGACCACGGACAGTTCGGCCAACAGATCGTCGCGGAATGCGCCCTCGGTCTCCGTCACCCAGTCGACGAGGCGGTCGTAACGACGGTCGTACCCCTGCAGCACGCTGCGCACCGCGGCAATCGGCAGGAGATCGTGGAAGCGCACATGCAGCAACGTGATCCCTGTGCAAAGACCGCTCTTGACCTCCGGCACCATGATCACGGTGCGTCCGTCGCTGCGGCCGCGAGCCACCAGCACTCCCCGCTCACTCGCGACCCGACGCTTCGTGCCGCGCAGCTGTGAGTTGCGTTCGACTCTGCTGGGCACATCTCGCGACATGCCGCCTCGGTCGACGATCGAGATCGTTGCGCCGTGCGCCGGGTCGCCTTCGATGGCGTAACGGGTGAAGCCCACCACCGATTCCACGGCTGGGTCGAGATCGGCCAGCACCTTGAGCGTGGTGTAGCTGAGGCGATCGCGACCGGCGCCAGCGGCGAGCACCTGTTGCACGAGTTGGCGGTCGAGCACGCCCTCATCGCTTCGGCTGATGCCGACGGTGACGGTCTTGGCCTGATGCTTGATTGCGTCGACGGGCCGGGTGAGCTCCTCGATGGCTCGCGTGAGCGCCGCCGTCAGGTCGTCGATGAGGCTGCCAGGCGTGGCGATCTTGCCGGTGGTGTGCTGGTACTGCTCGAGCGGCGACTCGCTGGCCAAATCGCGCAACAGACCGACGAGGCGCACCGCCGTTGATGCCTCGAGGTGGCCGTCGTAGGTGGCAAGACGCAGACCTTCGTAGAACTTCTCGGCGTGTACACCGATGTTCGAGCGCACCGTGCGCAGCACGTCGTCACCACCCTCGTGGGCGGCGAGCGCGTGGTCGATGACCTCGCGCGCCTCGCGCAGCGGACGGGCGGAGGCATCGATGGCCAGCGCAGCCTCGTAGCCGAACAAGTGGCCGACCATCGCCGACAGCACGAAGGCCAGCGCCGGATCCACCGACGGAACGGTGAGCACGGCAGCAGCAGCCGCGAAGCGCCCGTCGCCCTCGGTGGCCACCACGATCGGGGTGGCCTTGTGTGCCTTGTAGATGGCGACTTCCTTGGCCACATCGTCGGCAGTGCCACCCACCAGTCCAGCCGCGCACACCAGGATGAGTGGCTCGCTGGACAGATCGATGTGCTTCTTGTCCTCGGTGACGTCGCAGGCGATCGACTTGTAACACAGCTCACTGAGCTTGATCCGTACCTCTTCGGCGGCAACGACGTTGGGGCCGCTGCCGACGATCGCCCAGTAGCGCTTCGGTGGCGCGAAACGGCGCGCTGCCTCGGCAATGGCGGGTCGGGTGGCGATCACCGCGGACATCGCTTCGGGAAGTGCGCGGAGCGACCGCAGGATGTCGCTGCGCCGCTGAGCGGTGCCCTTACCGGCGGCCTCAGCGATGGCGCAGGCCAGCAGCACGCCCGCCGCTACCTGCGCATAGAACGCCTTGGTGCTGGCCACACTCATCTCCACGTCGCGGCCGTCGCTGGTGTACATCACACCGTCGGCCTTGTCGGTGAGGTCGCTGTTGCGGCGATTGACGATGGCCAACACGAGGGCGCCGCGACCACGGGCGAGATCCACTGTCCGGTTCGTGTCGGTGGTGGTGCCACTCTGACTGACAGCGACGATGAGCGTGTCGCTCATGTCGAGGCGCAGGTGGAACCCGGACAATTCGGTGGCGGTGATGTCGTCGATGTCGAGTTGTTCATCGGTGAGCACATCGAGCACGGCGGCCATGCTTCGGCCGGCGACGGCCGCCGTACCTTGACCGATGATCCGCACCTTGGTGATGGTGCCATCGGCCAACCGCTGCGCTATCGCTGCAGGAAGCGAACGCTCGCCCACGTCGGCACGCAGACCGCGCTCCGTGTCGACGATCTTGGCGCGCAGCGTCTTGCGGAAGCTGTTCGGCGCCTCGCAGATCTCCTTCAACAGGAAGTGTGGGGCATCGCCACGATCGATGTCGCGAGTGGTGACCTGAGCGGTGACGAGTTCACTCGCCGACAGCGGGAGGTCGGTGCCGTCGTAGGCCATGCGGCGGATGCCCTCGAGTGACCCCGCCTTGGCGCCATCGATCACGAAGACCTGACCGCGGCTACCCGATGGCGACGCCGTTTCGCCGTCGACGCGCAGGAATTGGGCGGTTTCTTCCACCACGCCGTAGGGCTCGCTGGCGACGATGAACATGTCGTCGCCGATGCCGAGGTACAGCGCCTGGCCACTGCCGCGCAGCGCGAGGAACACCTGCTCGGGTGCATCGCCCGATGCGGCAGCGATGGCGACGCTGCCCTCGAACTCGGCGACGGTGCGCCGGAACGCTTCGGCCAGGTCGGTTCGTACGCCGTTTCCGCCGTCACGAGCGTGCAGCGCCATCACCGCGGGGATGACCTTCGCGTCGGTGGTGATCGGGCCGGCGATGCGCAGCGAGTGGTTGACCTTGATGTCGGCGTGGTTGTCGACGTCGCCGTTCAACACTGCCACCGTGTAGCACTGATCGTGCTGACTCGAGCCCGTGAGTTCCGTCTGCTCACCGTTCACCGGGTGGCAGTTCGGTTCACTGATGATGCCGACACTCGCCCACCGTGTGTGGCCCAGCACCGACACTCTCGCCGCGGGACTGGTGAGTGCGAGACGCAGCAGCGCGTCGCCGTTCACCGCCGCACGCAGTGCCTTCACGTTGTCACCAAGTTCACCGATCTCAGCGGCTGCCTTGTAGACGAACCCGAGGCGATCGCCAGCGACGCGCACTGAACCGCTCTGGAACAATGGATCGCGGTTGCGCTGCGCCACCAGCGCGGCCAGCGATGGGTCGGTCAGGTTGAGGCCGTGGCCCCACACCAGGACATGGATACCGGCGCTGTCGCGGCCGCGCACTTCCATGCGGTCGATCGCCGAGAGTGCCTGTTGGATGGCCAGGTATCCGGCAACAGCCGACTCGGCAGCATCGCGACCGGCAAGGTTGGCCACTGCATCGGCCGTGCGCAGACGGTCTTTGCGAACGGCCCACACACCATCGCGTGCAGCGAGCAGCTCTGCGTTGATGTCCTCGATCTCGTCGGCCGACAACGTGGCCGCGTCGAGCGAACGTTCGAGATCGGCGATGCGCCCGTCGAGTTGATCGAGTCGGGCACCGATACCTGCAATCAGCTCACTTCGACCGATGAGGGCCAACATGCCCGGGACGCCGTGGAGTAACCGATCGACCTCACCGACCAGTGGAACGGCATCGGCCAGCGTTGGCGCTGCGACGGCCCGATCGAGCAGCGCCAGCAACTCTCCGGGAGCGGGCGCGGGACGGACCGCTGGACGGGAAACTATGGCCACGATGCCGCACATGACGAACAGGTTACCGAGGTGACCGGCAGCCGGTGGTGAGGGCAACAGGTCGCGGGGCCGGTCAGCCGAAGCGGCTGAGCACGGTCGCGGCAAGATCATCGGCGACGGTGCGAGCCAACTCGTCGGTCGCGGCCTCCACCATTACTCGGATGAGCGGCTCGGTTCCACTGGCCCGCACCAGGATGCGCCCGTCGCCTTTGAGACGCTGCTCGGCTGCGGCGATCTCGGCACCCAGTTCTGCGGCCACGTCCGGGTGCCGCTGTGCCACCTTCACGTTCACCAACACCTGCGGGTAACTGGTCATCACCTCGGCGGCCAGGGCGGCCAGCGAGCGGTGATGGCCGTGCACGAACTGCGCCAGACGCAGACCGGCCAACAGTCCGTCGCCGGTGGTGGCCAGGTCGCGGTAGATGATGTGGCCACTCTGTTCGCCGCCCACGCTGAACCCGCCAGCGTCGAGCGCCTCGAGCACGTACCGGTCGCCCACCGCGGTGGTGACGACCTCGATTCCCGCGGCGGCCATCGCCTTGTGGAAGCCGATGTTGCTCATCACCGTCACCACCACGGTGTTGTGGTGCAGGCGACCCTCCTCACGCAACAAGAGCGCCGCGAGCGCAATTAGCCGGTCGCCATCGACGACACAGCCGAGGTGATCGACCGCGATGACCCGATCGCCATCACCGTCGAAGGCGAGGCCGATCGACGCTCCTGCCGACAGCACCGCAGCCGACAGTGACTCGGTGTGGGTGGCGCCACAGAGGTCGTTGATGTTGCGACCGTTGGGCTGATCGTGGATGACGCTGACGTCGGCGCCCAACGCACGGAACGCTGCCGGGGCAACCTGCGTCATCGCCCCATTGGCGCAGTCGAGCACGATCGACAGACCGTCGAGGCGCACCGTGAGGCCTAGCAAATGCTGCAGGTACCTGTCGGTTTCGTTCGAATGAGCAGCCACCACATCGTGACCATCGACAAACACGCCGATGTGCGCCGGGTCGAGCACCGCTTCGATGGCACGCTCGACAGCATCGGGGAGCTTCGTGCCGCCCGAAGCGAGGATCTTCACACCGTTGTCACGCCATGGGTTGTGCGAGGCCGTGATCATCGCCGCGGGGCATCCGTGCTGCTCGGCCAACCACGCAAGCATCGGTGTGGGGACTACACCGAGGGACACTGGCTGGGCGCCACCCGCCGCCAAACCGGCCACGAGTGCTGCCTCCAGTGCCGCACCGGACTCGCGGGTGTCGCGTCCGATCAGCCAGGCACCACCTCCGAGCACCTGGGCGGCAGCCCTTCCGAGCGCAGCCACGTAGTCGGTGGTGAGGATCGTCAATGCCTCGGCGCGCACGCCGTCGGTCCCGAACTTCAACGACATGCCCACCTCCTGGTCGAAAACGGCGACGGCGCCCCGGGCCGAGGGCCGCGGGGCGCCGTACGCAACAACATCAGCGCTTGGTGTACTGCTTGGCCTTACGGGCCTTGACGAGACCGTACTTCTTGCTCTCCTTGCGACGCGGGTCGCGGGTGAGCAGGCCGGCCTTCTTCAGGGCCGGGCGGGTCTCGGGGTCGAGTTCGATCATCGAGCGGGCGATGGCCATGCGCAGGGCACCGGCCTGACCGCTGATACCGCCACCGTGCATGGTGGCGTCGACGTCGTAGGTCTCTTCCAGGTTGAGCACGCGGAGCGCCTCAGTGACCGTCATGCGCTGCATGGCGGTGGGGAAGTACTGATCGAAGGCTTTGCCGTTGATCGTGTGGATGCCGGTGCCGGGACGGAGGCGGGCGCGAGCCACAGCTTCCTTACGACGGCCGGTGGTCTGGGTGAGCGGCTTAGTGGCCATGATGTGCTTCTACCTTCCAGCGCTTCAGCGGGCCTTGGCCGCGGCGAGTTCGAGGGCGACGGGGTTCTGTGCGCCATGCGGGTGCTCGGCACCGGCGTAGACCTTCAGCTTCTTGATCTGCTGACGGCCGAGCGGGCCGTGCGGCAACATGCCGCGGATGCTGCGGCGGATGGCCTCGGCAGCATCGCGATTGAGCAGGTTGGCGTAGGTCTCGGACTTGATACCGCCGGGGTAACCCGTGTGGCGGTACACGCCCTTGAGGGCTGCCTTGTTCTTCGTCAACACGATCTTCGACGCGTTGATGATCACGACGTGATCACCCGTGTCAATGTGCGGGGCAAACGTCGGCTTGTGCTTGCCGCGGAGCACACGAGCAGCCTCGGTGCACAGACGGCCGAGCACGAGACCTTCGGCGTCGATCACGTGCCATGCACGGACGATCTCGCTGGCCTTCGGGCTGTAGGTAGTCATCTCATTCGTCCTTCACACGCGAATACGCCGGACAACCGACCGGCCGCGGATGCGGGCGGTGACTGCTGCCAGGGAACCGTGAAATGATACGGGGCATCACCGGGAAATCGGCATACGACGCGGCGAAGTTCGCGAAACTCCCGTTCACGACGTCGGATATCCGACTTCCCACAGCACCAGACCATGTGGTGGCGCCACTTGACCCGCTCCATGGCGATTCTGCTGCAGAAGGATGCCGCGCATATCACCAGCATGCAGTTTGCCCGTCCCGACCTCCACGAGCGTACCCACGATCGAGCGCACCATCTGGTGGCAGAACGCCGTCGCGCGGATTTCGAAGCGCAACAACCCGGGCACATCGCCGGGCACCTCGCGCCACTGGGCACTGATCACCCGGCGAGTCATGATCGGCTCGCGCACTCCCTCAGAGACCGCCGGTCGACGACAGAACGAGGAGAAGTCGTGTTCGCCGATCAGCGGATCGCACGCCAGGTTCATCGCCCACAACCGCAGCGGCTCGTGCACGTGCCAGGCCGTACGGGCCACGAACGGGTTGGACGTCGGCCCGTTGATGATGTGGTAGCGGTATTGGCGGTACGTGGCAGCGAAACGAGCATGGAATTTGGGGTCGTCGCACCACTGCAGATCGCGGACAGCGATCGACGGTCCGCACATCTTGTTCAGTCGGCGCTGCAACGACGTGAGGTCCATCCGCGGCGGAAGATCGAGGCTGACGACCTGACCCCACCCGTGCACACCAGTGTCGGTGCGACCGGCGCCCACGGGGTCGACCGGACCCCGAGCCACCTTCTCCAGAGCGACGCGCAGTTCGCCCATGACCGTGCGGGCGTTCGTCTGCTCGGCGAAGCCGTGGAAATCGGTGCCGTCGTAGGCAACGGTGAGTCGTGCTCGGCGGGCCACAGATGTCAGCCTACGGTGGCCGCCGGGCTGAGCCGATCAGCAGTAGGTGCGCTGATGGTTGCCAAGAGAGCGGCACCCAACTGATCCCAGATCGGCTGGAACGCGCTCGCTGTCGGTCCGTTGAGGATGACCACGAACTCCACCTCGTCAGCGCCCACCACGAAGAAGCCGCTCAACGACTTCACTTCCTTCAACGACCCGGTCTTGCCCTGCAGCACATCGAGCAGACCCGCTTTGGTGAATGAGTCGGCGAGAGTGGAGCCATCCTGTCCGGCGCGCGCCATACCGGCGCCGACCGCGTCGCCCGCTGTTCCGCGCATCAGCACGGCCATCAGCGTGGCGCACGTGAGCTGGTTGTCGCGACTGAGCCCTGAACCGTCCGTGAGTTGCAGGCCCACGACTGGGACACCCCATGTGGTGAGTTTCTGGGTCATCGCTGCCAGACCGTCGACCCGTGTGGCCTTCGCAGCCACCACCTTGCCAATTTCCTTGACCAGCATCTCAGCCGTCAGGTTGTCGCTCGTCGCGAGCATCTCGTTGAGCAGATCACTGAGCGGGGCGGACTGAACCGAGGCGAGCACGCCAGCGCCGACCGGAGCGGTGCCCACCTTGCTGTCGCTGGCGACCGTGATGCCCTTGGCCTTCAGCAGGAGGTTGAACGCCCTCGCGCCGGCGAGCGCCGGATCCTTACCGATGACTCCGGCCCTGGTGGTGGAGTCGTTCACCACCAGCGCGCCGACCGGCGTGCCGTCGGCGACGGCGCGGATGTCGGCCGACCAGCCAGGTGGGTAGGTCTCGGCGTCGTAGCGGCTTCCGTCGCCAATGATGCTGCCCGTGATGGAGGTGACACCGGCCGCTTTCAGCGCGTCGGCGAGGCCCTCAGCGCTCGTGGCATGCAACGGCGGACGTTTGTGCGTCGCACTGACCTTTGTGTACCACGCCTCGCTGAGGACCGGGTCGCCACCGCCGACGAGGTACACATCGCCGTTGATCACACCCGAGACCGGGGCCGGGCCGACCACCTGGGTGGTAAACGTGACGCCGGGGCCGAGCACGTCGAGCGCCACCGCAGCAACCACGATCTTCAGGTTGCTTGCAGGGATGACGACGAGATCGGGGTTCACCGACTTGACCACGCGGTCGTTGATCCCCAACGCGGCACACGAGGTGCCATCGATCGCACCCAGCAGTGCTGCAGCAGCAGCCACCAGCGCAGTCCCGCGGGCATCGGTCGCGAGCGCGCCCGGAGCGCGACGCACCGAGAGCAAGGGACTCGCCAGTGGAATCGGGGCCACGACCGTGACCCCACCTGAGTCGGTGGAGATCGTCACCGTCGCAACCTTCGAGTTCGCCCACCACGCCAGCGCGCCGAGCCCCACAGCCGGTAGCGCAGCGACTACGCACAACACCGCAAGTGGGCTTCGGGCGCGGCGCGACATGGTGTCTGATTCTACGAAGGGCGCCGTCAGTCGCGGCGGCGCGCGCTGCTCCGGTGGTCCAACCACGAGAGCAACGCCAGCACCACGAGCAGGCCTGTCAGCGGCCAACCCACGCTGTCGGCCAGGAGATGCTTGGGGTCGTGTGGCACGAAACGTTCAAGACCGGCGGTGGCCATCGCAGCCAATAGGAAGAAGATCGCACGGCGGTCCATCAGTTGAACACCTCCACGAGCCAGTAGCACAACACGGCCACAGCAGCTGAGCCAGGGATAGTGAGCACCCATGCCCAGCCGACGCGTCTGGCGATGTTCCAACGAACAGCGGACATGCGGTTTGCTGAACCAACACCGACGATCGCTCCGGTGATCGTGTGCGTAGTGCTGACTGGGATGCCGTTCTTCGAAGCGAAGAACAGTGTCGCCGCGGCGGCACTCTCGGCGCACACACCACCCATCGGATCCAACCGAGTGAGCTTGGTACCCATCGTCCGCACGATCTTCCAACCACCGAACATGGTGCCCAACCCGATTGCCCCGTGGCACGACAGCACGATCCACAGCGGCAGACCGTCGGGGTGTTTCAACACATCAGGGTTGAGTTTGTTGGCACCGATCAACAGCGCGGCGATGATGCCCATCGTCTTCTGCGCGTCGTTGGCCCCATGGCCGAGACTGAACGCTGCAGCCGACACCAACTGCAGGCCGCGGAAGGTCTTGTTCACCGCCCGCTTGGCGCGGATGCGATGCACGAACCAGGACGCCAGCACGATCAGTGTGAACGCCAGCGCCAGACCGATCAGCGGCGAGTAGAGAATGAACACTGCGGTCTTCTGCAGCGTCTTGACGTTCACCACATGGCCGCCTGCCTTGGCGATACCGGCCCCCACCATGCCGCCAATCAGCGCATGCGATGACGATGACGGCAGCCCCAGCCAGGCCGTGAGCACGTTCCAGAAGATTGCGCCCATCAAGCCGGCGAACACCAGACCGACGCTGATCACCCCCGGCCCACCGACGATTTTGGCAATCGCATTGGCGACCTCGAGGGGCAGCAGCAGGAACGCGATGAAGTTGAAGCTGGCGGCCCAGATGACCGCTTGCCATGGCTTCAGCACACGCGTGGCGACAACGGTGGCAATCGAGTTGGCAGCGTCGTGGAAGCCGTTGACAAAATCGAAGACGAGCGCGATCGCCACGACCAGGATGACCATGAAGTTGGTCATGATCAGGAGTGCTTCACCGCGATCGACTGCACTTCGTCACTGGCGTCCTCAACCGCATCGATCGCGCTCTCAATCGCCTCCACGACGTCCTTCCAACGGAGAATGTCGAGGGCATCGTGACGCCCAGAGAACAGCTCGGCCATGACGGTGCGGAACACACCGTCGGCCTCACTTTCGAGGCGCTCGATCTCGTCGATCAATGGTGTCAGGTCGCGGAAGTTGCGCAGTCCCTTGACGAGCAAGACATTCTTTGCCGTGATCTCGACAAGGATGCGCGTCAGGTTGTCGACGCCAGGCAGTGGCGTACCGATTTGGTGCTGCAGCGCCGAATCGGCAGCGGCGCGCATCTCGTCGAGCACGTCGTCCAACGAGTTGGCCAGCGACTGGATGTCCTCGCGGTCGAACGGCGTCACGATCGAGGTCTCCAGCCGCTGACGGACCTGGCGCAGCACGCCGTCGGCCTTCTTCTCCGCATCGACGATTGCCTGTGCCTGCTCAGCGACAATCGGGAGCGACGACATCAAGGTGCGCAGCACCTGTGCGGTGTCGGCAGCGATCTGTGCCTGCTCATCGAAGAGTGGGTAGAAACTCTCATCACGGGGAATCAGGCGGAAGCGCATGGATCGTCCTCGAAGTCGTGCGGCGGTTCGGCGGCACTCTATGCGAAGGTGAACGCACGGTGGCTATTCGCTGAACTCGGGGTGAACGACCTTCAGCGGATGGAATCGACGACGTCGTTCAACGCCCTTGTCGTCGCTGCTGTGTCGTACTCAGCGAAACGCTGGGCAAACTCCCATCTCGCCGCTCTGCGAGCCTGATCCATCCGCTCGGTCAGCCGTCCAAGGGCCAGCAAGGTCGAGGCCCCGGCGCCACCGGTGTACAACTCGTCGGCGAACCCGGTGAGCTGCGTCACGTGCACTTCGGCATCCTGGTGCGCTCCAAGATTGTCCTGCAGTACCTTCAGCCGCTTCACGTAGCGCCGTCGGGGTGCCGCCGCGAACAGCGTGCCGAAACACTCCAGCAGATATCGCAGCCGTTTGGTGTCCTTGCGGAGGTCGTGCACCTGCTCGGCAGGAGACTCTGGAGTAATCAGCCGTCCCCGTTCAATCAGCACGCGATGACTGCGCAGGATCAACTGCGCGACTGTCGCGTCCAGCGGGGCGTGCCCGGAATCGCCCGATCGGGTGTGAGGTGCCGCCAGCCACCGCTGCCAGTCGGCGAGTACGGCCAACGACTCGGGGGAGCGCAGCACCTTCCCAAGTTCTGCGTGCTCCGCCACGGCCCGATCGCGTAGGAGCAGGCGGAGCGGCTCCAGATCAGCAACCGTCTCGGGAGTCAGGTCGGCGGTGTAGCGCGGCCACCTCTGCAGGTACACGTCGAGGTCCCGTGCGGCAGAGCTAGAGGAGGCCAGGTGGCCCAGCCCAGTACGGGCAGCCTCCACCTCCGGCGCAGCGAGTACCGACCGGCCAGCCGTGACTATCGATCGTGTGCGGCGCAGCGCAACGCGAAAGTCGTGCAGGAATTGGGCATCGACGTCATCGGCGACACCGCTCCACATCGCTGCCAGCACTGTTGCAAGATCAGCGAGCACCAGCCGAAATCCTTCGTCCGAGGCCATACCCGGCTCGAGTGCAGTGCGGGGCGACGCGTCGAAACCACCGAGGGTGCGACCGGCTTTGCGTACTACATAGTCGACCACATCGCCATCGATCGGCTGTGCCCCTGCGGCCTCGAGCTCAGCGATCAACGCCCGGCCAACACGCCGCGACCCGCGCACGAGATGGACTTCCAACACGTCTACGGAATCAGCCTTCAGGTGGTCCATGCGCACGGAAGCAGTGCGTTCCAGCTGAACGAGAGGTGCCCCATCGGCCCCGATGACACGACCAAAGCGATGGCGACCAGCGACCGACAGCTGAGGAACCAATGACCGATGTCCCACGGCGGCGGTGACTGCCGACCGCAGAGCGCCGAACGGAAGCTGCTCGGCCCGAGTGGGCAGCGCCTCGGCCACCAAGGCTTCACTGATCGTCCCGCGACCGCGCAAGTCCGCGCGGCGGCCATCCACAATTGTCAGTCGCAGTCCGCTGGCCGCTAGCCGGCCGTCGAAGGTGTCCACGTCCGTCAGGGTCCGGTGGTCCGCATCGTCCCAGGTGACTCCGGCGGTGCGCAGCGCTGCGGTGGTGCGGACGCGAACCGATCGATCAATCGCAAACACGCTGACGTCGGCCACAGTGACGAACGTACCGGACAGAACAGGCGGCCGCCACAGAGTTCACCTGCGAGCAGCCAACGGTTCATCTCGGCATCATGTCGCGCCCGAAAACGGCACACGGGCGCCGCCCCGAAAGACGACGCCCGATGCTCAGTACTGGTTGGTCGTGGCGAACTCAGACGAGTTCGATACGAGCCATCTGGGCGTTGTCGCCCTGGCGCGGTCCGAGCTTGAGGATGCGCAGGTAGCCACCGTTGCGCTCGGCGTAGCGCGGGGCCACGTCGGCGACGAGCTTGTGCGTCATTTCCTTGTCGCCCAGGTAGCCCTGGATCTGGCGGATGCGGTGAATACGCGCCGGGCCTTCGTCCTGAGCCTTCTTGGCCTTGGTGATCAGCTTCTCGGCGATGGGGCGCAAGGCCTTGGCCTTGGCTTCGGTGGTGACGATCGCCTCGGCGGCGATCAACGATGCAGCCATGTTGGCCATCATCAGTCGTTGGTGCTGCGAGCTGCCGCCGAAATTGGGGCCTCTACGGGGTGTTGCGGGCATGGTGTGGTTCTCCTCTTACAGCGTTCTGTACTCAGCCGCGCAGCGTCAGGCCGCGCTCGTCGAGCTTCTGCTTCACTTCGTCCAGGCTCTTCTGCCCAAAGTTGGTGATGTTCAGCAGGTCATCTTCGGTCTTGGTGAGCAGTTCGCCCACCGTGTTGATCTGAGCGCGCTTGAGGCAGTTACGCGGGCGCTCGGACAGGTCGAGGTCCTCGATCGGGAGATCCAGATCCGGGGAGGTGCTGGCAGTGCTGGCCACTTCGCCAAGCTCAAGGCCCTGCGGCTCGTCGCTCAGATCGGCGATCAGTGCCACCAACGAACGCAGCGTGTCGCCGGCCGAGGCCAACGCTTCACGCGGCGAGATGCTGCCGTCGGTCTCGATGTCGATGACGAGGCGCTCGAAGTTCGTGCTCTGCTCCACGCGAGTGGGCTCGATCTCGAACATCACGCGGCGCACCGGCGAGAAGATCGCATCGATCGGCACGACGCCGATGATGCGGTTCTGCGTGTCGCGGTCGCTGGACAAGTAGCCACGGCCACGGCCGACGGTGAGGTCGACAGCAAGGCGAGCCTTCGCGTTCAGCGTGGCGATGACGATGTCCTTGTTGAGGATCTCGATCTCAGTGGGGCACTTGATGTCGCCGGCGGTGATGACCGCCGGACCACGAACATCGAGACGCAGCGTGATGTCCTCGTCCGAGGTGCTGGTGACCACGACGTCCTTGATGTTCAAGATGACGTCGGTGACATCCTCACTCACACCCTGGATGGTGTCGAACTCGTGCAACGCGTCGTCGAAACGCACCGCCGTGATCGCTGCACCAGGGATGCTGGAGAGCAGACAACGGCGTAGCGAGTTGCCGATGGTGTGACCGAACCCAGGCTCGAGCGGACCGACGGCGAACCGCTGGCGCGTGGAGTTGTCGTCGCCGATGGCTTCGACGGTGGGGCGCTGGATGACGAGCATGAAGGGTGCCTCTGAACGGGGAAAGTAGCTGGATTACTTCGAGTAGAGCTCGACGATGAGGGATTCGCGAACGGGCACGTCGATGTGCTCACGCTGCGGAAGATCGCGCACGGTGACCTGCTTGCCTCCGTCACCGACCTCGAGCCAACCGACCACCTTGCGGTCGAGAACGTCGAGGTTGTGCTGGATGACAATCATCGCCTGTGCCTTGGCCGACAGTGCGATGACGTCGCCCTTCTTCACGCGATAGCTGCGGATGTCGACGCGCTTGCCGTTGACCAGGATGAGACCATGGCTGACGAACTGACCCGACTGCGGCCGGGTACTGGCGAAGCCGGCGCGGAAGACGATGTTGTCGAGACGCTGCTCGAGCAGACGCAGGAGGTTCTCACCCGTCGGGCCCTGCAAACGCACGGCTTCGTCGTAGGTGTTGCGGAACTGACGCTCGAGGACGCAGTAGATGTACTTCGCCTTCTGCTTCTCCTGCAGTTGCGCGAGGTACTCGCTGCCGGCGTTGCGGCGACGGGTACGGCCGTGCTGACCCGGGGGGAAGGGACGACGCTCGAGCGCCTTGCGCCCCTTGTCGTTCTCAAAGATGTTGATGCCGAGGCGACGCGAGATGCGCACCTTCGGGCCGGTGTAACGAGCCATGTGAGATCAGGTCCTGCGACGCTTCGGCTGGCGGCAGCCGTTGTGGGGTACGGGGGTGACATCCTTGATCGAGGTGACCTCGATGCCGGTGTTCTGAATACTGCGAACTGCAGTGTCGCGACCCGAACCCGGGCCCTTCACCTGCACTTCGACGCGGCGCAGACCATGCTCCATTGCAGCGCGGGCAGCCTTCTCGGCTGCCATCTGCGCGGCGAACGGCGTGCTCTTGCGCGAGCCCTTGAAGCCCACGCCACCGGAGGACGCCCACGAGATGACGTTGCCTTCGGTGTCGGTGATCGAGACGATCGTGTTGTTGAACGAGCTCTTGATGTGGACGACACCGTTGGTGACGTTCTTGCGCTCGCGCTTGCGGGGGCGACGACCGCCCGGCTTCGGCTTGGCCATTACTTCCTCACAGCCTTCTTCTTGTTTGCAACGGTCTTCTTCGGTCCCTTACGGGTGCGAGCGTTGGTGTGGGTGCGCTGGCCGCGGACGGGCAGACCCTTGCGGTGGCGGACGCCCTGGTAGCACCCGATCTCGATCTTGCGCTTGATGTCCTGTGCGACATCGCGACGCAAGTCGCCCTCGACGGTGATGTTCGTCTCGACCCAGCCACGGATCTTGTTGATCTCGTCCTCGGTCAAGTTGCGAACGCGCTGATTCGGGTCGAGACCCGTTTCGGCGCAGATGCGCTGAGCAGTGGGCTTGCCAATGCCAAAGATGTAGGTGAGCGAAATTTCCAACCGCTTTTCGCGGGGAATGTCGACGCCGGAAATACGTGCCATCGTGCGATCTTCTCTTTCAGCCCTGGCGTTGCTTGTGACGGGGGTTCTCGCAAATCACGCGCACGCTGCCATGGCGGCGGATGACCTTGCACTTCTCGCAAATTTTCTTGACGCTCGGTCGAACCTTCATGGTGTACGTGCTTTCTCGTGACCGGATTACTTGTAGCGATACGTGATGCGACCCCGGGTGAGGTCGTAGGGAGTGAGTTCTACCTGCACCTTGTCTCCGGGGAGGATACGGATGTAGTGCATCCGCATCTTTCCGGAGATGTGCGCCAGGACCTTGTGCCCATTCTCCAATTCGACCCTGAACATCGCGTTCGGGAGCGATTCGGAAATCGTGCCTTCCAGCACGATGGCGTCGTCTTTGGGCTTGGGCAGAACTGCCTCCTCGATCGTTGGGACTCATTACCTGTTAGTTGCCTGACAGGCACCCGATGAGCACAGACATGCCGGGGCACGCCAAGGCTCGCAGGGCCGAGGGGCAATGCTACCGCCCGCGCGTCGTGAAGCCAAGTGCCACTTTGCGCGATTCCTGAGAGACGAAGGTAGCCGCTGCGGACACCCCTCCCCGGGCATTTCCGGCGGGCTATATTCAAGGGGAACGTGAAATGGGTTCTGTGAGGCCCATACGTGAAGGGAGAACGCCATGACGGCCAGCGTCCAGGCCCGCGAAGTGCTCAGTGCCGACGACGTCCGTCGGGCGCTCACCCGCATCGCCCACGAGATCGTCGAGCGGAATCACGGCCTCGAACAGGTCGTGGTCGTGGGCCTGCAGCGTGGAGGAGTGTGGGTGGCCGAGGCCCTCGCCGCGATCCTCGTCGGCATCGACCCTGCTCACCCAGTACCGATCGGCTCGTTGGATGTCAGCTTCCATCGCGACGATGTGGGCCTGCGCCCGATCGTGCCGGGCCATGTCACCGATATTCCCGTCGAGCTCGACGGTCGCACGGTCATCCTGTGTGACGACGTGTTATTCACCGGCCGCACCGTGCGCGCCGCGCTCGAGGCGCTGAACGACTACGGCCGGCCACGAGCCGTGCAGTTGGCAGTGATGGTGGATCGGGGCCACCGCGAGCTGCCGATCCGGCCCGACTTCGTGGGCAAGAACCTGCCGACCAGCCGCGAGGAACAGGTCGCCGCGACCTCCGACGGGGTGACGATCCGATGAGCCCGCGGCACGCCAAGCACCTGCTCTCGATCGACGACCTCACGGCCGACGACATCCACCACCTGTTGGAACTCACCGACCACATGGTCGAGATCAACCATCGCCCCATCCCGAAGGTGCCGGCGCTGCGTGGCAAGAACGTGGTCAGTCTGTTCTTCGAGGACAGCACCCGCACCCGCACCAGCTTCGACACTGCAGCCAAACGACTCAGCGCCGACACGATGAACTTCGCCGTGTCGTCGAGCAGCGTGAACAAGGGTGAGAGCCTGCGCGACACGATCGAGACGATCAGCGCGATGGGCGTCGACGCGTTCGTCATCCGCCACAAGAGCAGCGGCGTACCGGGGTTGATCACACGTTGGACCGACGCCAGCATCGTCAATGCCGGCGACGGCTGGCATCAGCACCCCACCCAGGCACTGCTCGACTGCTACACGATTCGCACCCGACTGAACCGGCGCGACGGGTTCGACGGACTCCGCATCGCCATCGTCGGCGACATCAAGCACAGCCGCGTCGCGCGTAGCGATGTGCAGGCTTTCGCTGCGCTCGGCGCCCACGTCACGCTCGTTGCACCCCCCACATTGCTGCCCCCTGCCCTGCACGATTGGCCAGTCGCGGTCAGCCACGACCTCGATTCGCTGCTGCCCGATCTCGATGTGCTCTATCTGCTGCGGGTGCAGCGTGAGCGGATGGACGACGCGCTGCTGCCCTCGATGCACGAATACTCGGCGATGTACGGACTCACCGCCGCTCGCGCCGCACGACTCGCGCCTCACGCACTGGTGATGCATCCCGGGCCGATGAACCGAGGTGTCGAGATCGTCGTCGACCCCGCCGACCTTCCCGGTTCGGCCATTCTCGACCAGGTCACCAACGGCGTCGCCGTACGGATGGCCGTCCTGTTCTCGCTACTCGGTACCGGTGGCGACCTTCGATCGGAGACCCTGTCATGACTCCCCCCGCAGCTGGCCGAGTGGTCATTTCTGGCGGAACGCTGCTCGACCAGGCCGGTGAACGTGCTGGCGACGTTGCCATCGAGGACGGTTACATCGTCGAGGTGGGAACCGGGCTCACCGGCGGCCAGCTCCTCGACGCCACGGGCTGCGTCGTCTCCCCCGGTTTCGTCGACCTGCACGTGCACCTCCGCGAGCCGGGCAAGGAAGAAGCCGAGACCATCGAGACCGGCAGCCGCGGCGCTGCGCTCGGTGGCTTCACTGCGGTGGTGGCGATGCCGAACACCGACCCGGCGCAGGACAGCGTCGCCGTCGTCCAGTTCGTGCGCGCCCAGGGCGAGCGCGCCGGGTTGTGCGAGGTGCTGCCGTCGGGCTGCATCACCGTCGGCCGCGCTGGCGAGCGGCTCGCCCCGTTCGGTGAGCTCGCCGCAGCGGGTGTGCGCATCTTTACCGATGACGGCAACGGCGTGCAGGACGCGCAGCTCATGCGACGCGCGCTCGAGTACGCCGGCCCGCTCGGCATCACGCTCGCCCAGCACTGCGAAACCGCCTCACTCACCAAGGGCGCGGTCATGCACGAGGGTTCCTGTTGCAGCCGACTGGGCCTTCCTGGCTGGCCGGCGCTGGCCGAAGAGCTGATGCTGTTCCGCGATATCGAACTGGTACGCATCACCGGCGTACCGATGCACTTCCTGCACCTCTCCACGGCCCGCAGCGTGGCGCTGGTGCGCGCGGCCAAGGCCGAGGGCCTGGCGATTACCGCGGAGGCCACACCGCACCACTTCTCACTCACCGACGAAGAGCTCAGCGGGTACGACGCGGTGTTCAAGGTCAACCCTCCGCTGCGCACCCCCGCTGACATCGCGGCGATCAAGGCTGGCCTCGCCGATGGAACGATCGACGCGATCGCCACCGACCACGCACCGCACGCACCGCACACCAAGGAGGTGCCGCTTGATCAGGCGCCCTCCGGGATGCTCGGCCTGGAGACCGCACTCGGTGTGTGCCTGGCGGAACTCGATATGTCCCTCGTCGACATTGTCGCCGCACTGAGCTGGAAGCCTGCCGCCATCGCTGGAGTCGCCGACCGTCACGGTCGCCCAATCGCCGTCGGCGAGCCGGCCAACCTCACGGTGTTCGATCGCAATGTCGAGTGGACCGTCAAGCCCGAGCAGCTCGCCAGTAAGAGCCGCAACACGCCCTACGTCGGCCGTCGCCTGCGTGGCAAGGTGCGCCACACCGTGTTCAACGGCATCCCCGTGGTCGTCGACGGCACCGCCACCCGCTAACCCCCCACCGGTGCGAGTGCCAGGCCACCGGTGCGAGTGCCACGTTGCACCCGAGTGGTACGTGGCACCCTGGGTGCCACGTACCACTCGGGTGCGCACGTGGCACTCGGGGCGGGGCCGTGGCACTCGCAGGGTCAGAGGCGGGTAAGGATCTCCGGGCCGTGTTCGCCGACGAGGACCGTGTGCTCCACATGGGCGGCGAGTGAGCCATCGGCGGTGACGATCGTCCAGCCGTCGTCGAGTTCCTTCACCTTGTCGCTCCCGCCACCGAGCAGCATCGGTTCGATCGCCAGCACCATTCCCGAGGCGAGTTCGAGGCCACGGCCGGGTCGACCTCGATTCTCGACATCTGGCTCCTCGTGCATCTCGCGGCCAATCCCGTGACCGCAGTAGTTGAGCGGATTGCCGTAGCCGGCAGCAGCGACGATGGTCTCCACCGCGGCCCCGATATCACCGAGGCAACGACCTGGGCGCATCTGCTTGATCGCCGCAGCGAGCGCAGCGTCGGCAGTGTCGATCAGCCGCTGAGCCTCAGCGCTGATCGTGCCGATTCCAATGCTGAAGGCTGCGTCACCATGCCAACCTTCGACGATCGCACCACAGTCGACCGACAGCAGATCGCCCTCGATGAGCACCCGCGACCCGGGAATGCCGTGGATCACCTCATCGTTCACCGACGCACAGATGACGCCGGGGAAACCGTGGTAGCCGAAGAAGTTCGACTTCGCACCGCGCCGCTCGATGACATCGCGAGCTACGCGGTCGAGCTGCGCCGTCGTCACTCCGGGGCGAGCAGCCTGGCGCAGTGCAACGTGCATCTCGGCGACGACTCGCCCAGCTGCCCGGAGATGACGAAGTTCCTCTGGAGCACGTCGCGGGATGCCGTTGCGGCGCGAGCGGGCCATCAGCTCGAGCGCCGAGCGCCCTCGACGGCGACGGTGAGACGGCGAAACACCTCGTCGGGCGAGGCGACACCGTCGATCACCGCGAGACGGCCGCCACGCTCGTAGTACTCGATGAGCGGTGAGGTCTGCTCCTCGTAGAGGTCGAGGCGATGGGCGATGGCCTCCGTGGTGTCGTCGTCGCGCTGCATGACGTCGCCTCCGCACACGTCGCAGATCCAGGGCGATTTCTCACTCCCGCTCGCCACATAGTTCGTACCGCAGTCGCGGCACACGCGACGTGATGTGATACGTCGCAGCACGAGCTCGCGCGGGACGTCGAGATCGAGCACCACATCGAGTGGACGCTCGGCCGTGATCTCATCAAGCGCAGCAGCCTGCGGCACCGTCCGTGGAAAGCCGTCGAGGATGTAGCCACGGCCCACCGCATCCGACTGTGCGAGACGATCACGGACGATTCCGACCATGATCTCGTCACCCACGAGGCCACCCGCGTCCATCACCCGTTTGGCCATGGCACCCAACTCGGTACCTTCACGGACCGCGGCGCGCAGCATGTCGCCGGTGCTGATGTGCGGCACGACGAAATGACGTGACAAGCGCACGCATTGGGTGCCCTTACCAGCGCCTTGGCGCCCGAGCAGGATCAGCCGGGCGCCCGGGATCACTTCAGGAAGCCCTCGTAGTTTCGCAGCATCAGTTGGCTGTCGATCTGGCGCATGAGTTCCATGGCCACACCTACGGCGATGAGCACCGTGGTGCCGGCGAACGGGAAGTTCTGCACGCCGAAACCCCACAGCAAGAGGTACGGCATGATCGCGATGATGGCCACGAACACGGCGCCCGGCAGGGTGATGCGGTTGACGGCCTTGCCGAGATAGCGCTCGGTCTGCGGACCGGGGCGCACACCGGGGATGAAACCACCCTGGCGACGGATCTGATCTGCCTGGCGAATCGGGTCGAACGCAATGGAGTTGTAGAAGTACGCGAACGCAATGATCATCATCGAGAACAGCGAGATGTACACCAGGTTGCGGCTGTTGACGAGGTTCTGATCGACCCAGTGCTGAATCGTGTAGCGCCAGGTTCCCTTGCTGGAGCTCCCCAGCAGGTTCGTCAGCAACACCGGCAGCAACAGCACCGAGCTCGCGAAGATGATCGGGACCACGCCGCTCTGGTTGACCTTGAGCGGGATGTACGTGCTTTGGCCACCGTACATACGGCGACCGACCACACGTTTGGCGAACTGCACTGGGATCCGACGTTGCGCAAGCTCCACACGCACGACAGCGATGACGATGCCACAGCACAGGGTGAGCAACAGCGTGAACACGAACCAGTTCTTCTCAGCCCACACCGAATAGAAACCGCTCGGCAGGCTGGAGACGACCGATGCGAAGATCACCATCGACATACCGTTGCCGATACCTCGCTGGCTGATCAGTTCGCCGATCCACATCAGGACGGCGGTGCCGCCGACGAGTGTGATGATCACGAGATAGCCACGCGGCCACATGCCGTCAGGTAGCAAACGCAGGTTCTGCGGGAATCGCTGCGCTGCACCGAAAAAGGCGTTGCCGTTGCCGTTACCGAAGATGAACGTGAGCGCCGTGGCCTGCAGCGTGGAGATACCGATCGCGAGGTAACGGGTGTACTGCGTGATCTTGCGCTGACCGACTGCGCCCTCTTGCTGCAGCTTCTCGAGCTTGGGGATGACCACACCAAGGACCTGCATGATGATGCTGGCCGTGATGTAGGGCATGATGCCCAGCGCGAAAATACTGAAGCTGGCGAAGGCGCCACCACTGAACAGGTTGAAGAACCCAAGCGCACCCTGTGTCTTGGCTGCGGCTTTGAATTGGCGAATCGCGTCCTGGTCGATACCCGGAACGCGAATCGCGACACCGATGCGATACAACAGCACCATTCCCAGGAGGAACAGAATCTTGTTCCGCAGGTCGGGCACCTTGAAGACGTTCTTCAAGTTGGAGAACACGTGCGAGCTCCCAAGGAGTTTGGTGAAGTGCGGACAGCCGAACAGTTACGTCGGCAGAATCAACGGTTGGTGAACTGGTTACCCTTGACCGGCGGGCGACCCTGCTTGAACGGAAGTCCGAGCAGTGTGACAGTACCGCCAGCAGCGGTGATGGCTGCGTCAGCCGACTTGGAGACGGCATGCGCTGTAAGGGTAATCGGAACGGTGATCTCACCACGGCCGAGCACCTTCACGAACGTGCCCTTGCGCACGAGGCCGGAAGCCACGAGTGACTCAGGCGTGATGGTGGTGTCTTCGAGCGCAGCAAGCTGGTCGAGGTTGACCGGGCTGTACTCCACGCGGAACGGGTTGTTGAAACCCTTCAGCTTGGGAACGCGCTGCTTCAGCGGCATCTGGCCACCTTCGAAACCGCGAGCCACCTTGCCGCGACCACGCGACTTCTGGCCCTTGGTACCGGCACCAGCGGTCTTGCCGCCCTTGCCACCGATACCACGACCAACACGCTTCTTGGCCTTGTTGGACCCAGGTGCGGGAGAGAGTTCGTCGACGCGCATGTTACTTCACGGTTCCTTCTGCGTTCTCCGTGACCTCGATGAGGTGCGGGACGCGAGCGAGCATGCCGCGGATCTCGGGGCGGTCCGGCAACACATTCGTGTCGCCGATCTTGCGCAGGCCGAGAGCACGCAACGTGCCACGGTTCTTGGGCTTGTTACCGATCGCCGAACGCACTTGGCGCACGGTGATGGTGGGACCCTCGTAGTTGGTGTCTTTACGCATCAGTGGGTCTCCCCTGCAGCAGTCTGCTTCTTGCGTTCGTTGTAGGCACGCAGCACGCCCTTGGGGACGAACTCCGCAGGGTCGAGACCACGGCGGGCCGCAACCTCATCGGGGCGCTGCAGCGACTGCAGACCGTTGATCGTGGCGCGGGCCACGTTGATCGAGTTCGAGGAGCCGAGCGACTTGCAGAGCACGTCGTGGATTCCAGCCTCTTCGAGGATGATGCGAGCAGCACCACCGGCGATTACGCCGGTACCGGGGGCGGCGGGCTTCATCAGCACGCGACCAGCGGAGTTGATGCCGATGATCGGGTGAGTGATAGTGCTGCCGGCCAACGGAACGTCGAACAGGTTCTTCTTGGCCTCTTCGGTGCCCTTCTGGATTGCCAGCGGCACTTCCTTGGCCTTGCCGTAGCCGAGACCGACACGACCGTTGCCGTCGCCGACGACCACCAGGGCGGTGAAGCTGAAGCGACGACCACCCTTGACGACCTTGGCGACGCGGTTGATGGCGATGACACGCGACTCGCGCAGACCATTGGGGTCTGGTGCGCGCTCTTCATTGCGGTTGCCGTAATTCGAGGGGGCGGCCATCAGAACTCCAAACCTGCTTCACGGGCCGCAGCAGCAACTGCGGCGATACGGCCGTGGTAGAGGAACCCACCACGATCGAACACAACCTGGGTGATACCAGCGGCCTTGGCCCGCTCGGCGAGCAGCGTGCCCAGCTTGGCAGCAGCTTCGACCGTGGCACCAGTGCCCTCGCCCCTGATGGCCGGCTCTGTGGTGCTGGCCGCCACCAAAGTGCGGCCGCTCACATCGTCGATCACCTGCAGGGAGAGGTGCTTGTTGGAACGGAACACGGCCAGACGGGGACGGTTGGCGGTGCCATGAATCTTCTTGCGTACCCGCCGGTGGCGGATGATGCGGCCTTCGCGGCGCTTCTGTGCGACTTTGCTCATGATTCGTTTCCTCGGATCACTTCTTGCCGGTCTTGCCGGCCTTGCGCAGCACCTTCTCACCGAGGTAGCGCACACCCTTGCCCTTATAGGGCTCAGGCTTACGCACGGCGCGGATGTTGGCGGCCACCTGGCCAACAACTTCCTTGTCGATGCCACGGACGATGACGCGGGTCTGAGTAGGCACCTCGAAGGTGATGCCTTCAGGGGCATCCATCAGCACGGGGTGGCTGAAGCCGAGGGCCAGACGCAGCTGGGTAGGGCTAAGGGCCTCGGCACGGTAACCGACGCCGATGATCTCGAGTTCCTTGGTGAAGCCGTCGGTGACACCGACGACCATGTTGTTCACGAGCGTGCGGGTGAGGCCGTGCAGCGAGCGGTTTTGACGCTCGTCGTTCGGGCGCTCGACGACCAACACAGCCTCATCACGACGAACCGTGATGGCGCCGGGAACGGAGCGGGTGAGCGAGCCCTTGGGGCCCTTGACGGTGACCACCGGGCCGTCGATGGTGACATCGACGGTGCCGGGGACAGCGATGGGAGACTTACCGATGCGTGACATGTTGGGGCCTCTCGATCACCACACGTAGCAGAGGACTTCGCCGCCCACTTGACGCTTGCGCGCCTCGCGGTCGGTCATGAGCCCCTGGCTGGTGGACAGGACGGCCACACCGAGGCCACCGAGGACGCGCGGAACGGCGTCGCTCTTGCGGTAAATCCGCAGGCCCGGAGTGGAGATACGACGGAGACCCGAGATCGTGCGACGACGATCAGCCGAGTACTTCATCGAGATGGACAGCACATCTCCGGGACCCGACGTGGCCGGAGCCACGCTGAAGCCGGTGATGTAGCCCTCCTTCTGGAGGATGGTGGCCAGGGCCACCTTCTGCTTGGAAGCGGGCATACGGACCTCGTCATGCATCGCCGTGTTGGCGTTGCGGATACGGGTGAGCATGTCTGCGATGGGATCAGTGAGCATTTTCTCTCCTCACCAGCTCGCCTTGGTGACGCCCGGGATCTCGCCTGCATGGACCATCTCACGAAGGCACACGCGGCAGAGGCCGAACTTGCGGAAGACCGAACGGGCGCGACCACAGCGGCGGCAGCGGGTGTAACCCCGCACCTTGAACTTGGGCGTGGCGTTGGCCTTGTTAATGAGCGACTTCTTTGCCATGTCGGTGCCCTCTACTTCTTCTTCTTCGCAACCGGCTTGGCTGCGCCCTTGCCGCCGCGCACAGGGCCGCGACGCTTCTTCTTGGTGGAAGCCGCCCCCGCCTCGTCGCCCCGCTTGAACGGGAATCCGAATGCGTCGAGCAGCGCCTTGCCCTGCTCGTTGGTGGTGGCGGAGGTAACGATCGTGATGTCCATGCCACGAGTGGCATCGATCTTGTCGTACTCGATCTCCGGGAACACCGTCTGGTCGCTGAGACCGAAGGTGTAGTTGCCACGGCCGTCCCAGCTGAAGGCCGGCAGACCGCGGAAGTCGCGGATACGGGGAATGGCCACTGCGATCAGACGATCGAGGAACTCCCACATCCGGTCGCCGCGCAGCGTGACCTTGCAACCAATGGACTGACCTTCACGCAACTTGAAGTTGGCGATCGAGGTACCCGCCTTGGTGATGACCGGCTTCTGACCGCTGATCTTGGCGAGATCGACGACGGCGCCTTCCAGCAGCGACGGCTGCTGGGTGGCCCTGCCGACGCCCATGTTGATCACGATCTTCTCGAGCTTGGGCACCTGCATCGCATTGGTCAAGCCGAGCTCGGCCTTCAACGCAGCCTTGACCGAATCGTGGTACTTCTGCTTGAGGCGAGGAGCACTGGTTGTCGCAGCGGTCATGAGATCACCTCACCGGTTCGCTTGGCGACGCGCACCTTGGTGCCGTCGGGCTGGATCTGGTAGCCGACGCGAGTGGGCTTGCCCTTGTGGACGAGCATCACGTTGCTGGCATCGACCGGCATGTCGCGGTCAATGATGCCGCCCTGCTGATTCGACTTGCGCGGCTTGCTGTGCTTCTTGGCCGTGTTCACGCCGTTGACAATGACCTTGTTGCGAGTGGGCATGACCTGCACCACTTCACCCTCAGTGCCCTTGTCCTTGCCGGCGATGACGACGACGGTGTCGCCCTTCTTGAGCTTCATGGTCACAGCACCTCCGGGGCCAGCGACACGATGCGCATGAACTTCTTGTCACGCAGCTCACGACCGACGGGCCCGAAGATTCGGGTTCCGCGCGGCGTGAGATCGTCCTTGATGATCACGGCAGCGTTTTCATCGAAGCGGATGTAGCTGCCGTCGGGACGGCGCCGTTCCTTCTTCGTGCGAACAACGACGCACTTGACGACGTCGCCCTTCTTGACGGCTGCACCGGGGATCGCGTCCTTCACCGTGGCGACGAAAATGTCGCCGATTCCGGCATAGCGACGACGAGTACCGCCGAGCACCTTGATGCAGAGCACTTCCTTGGCGCCGCTGTTGTCGGCGACGCGCAGGCGGGATTCCTGCTGAATCATTTGGCACGCTCCAAGATCTCCACGACACGCCAGCGCTTGTTCTTGCTGAGCGGGCGAGTTTCCATCACACGGACCTTGTCGCCGATGTTGACGTCGTTGGACTCGTCATGGACGTAGAGCTTCTTGGTGCGCATCATGAACTTGCCGTACTTGGGGTGACGGACACGCTCGATGACGGCGACCACCGCGGTCTTGTCCATCTTGTTGGACACGACCAGACCCTCACGGGTCTTACGGTTGTTGCGCTCGTTGGTTTCGGCTTCGTTCTGTTCTTCGGACATCACTTGCTCCCCTCCGCTAGCGCAATCTCACGGGCGCGGATGTGGGTGTTGATACGGGCGATCTGGCGACGAACCTTGCTCATCTCGGCGTTGTTGTCGAGCTGACCGGTTGCGTTGCGGAAGCGCAGGTTGAGCGCCTCCTGCTTGGTGGCACGCAGCTCTTCGACGAGGGCCGCGAGATCCATTTCCTTCAGCTCAGTATTGGAGTGAGCCATCAGATGATCTCCTCACGGGTAATGATGCGTGCCTTGATGGGGAGCTTCTGGATCGCCTTGGCCATTGCGGACCGGGCGGTCTCCTCGTTCGGATACGAGAGCTCGAAGAGCACGCGACCCGGGCGGACGACTGCCACCCAGAACTCGGGGTTGCCCTTGCCGGAACCCATGCGGGTCTCGGCCGGCTTCTTGGTGACGGGCTTGTCCGGGAAGATGTTGATCCAGACCTTGCCACCACGCTTGATCGCGCGGGTCATGGCAATACGAGCAGCTTCGATCTGGCGGGCAGTGAGCCAGCCTGGCTCGAGCGCCTGGATGCCGTACTCGCCAAAGGCGAGTTCGGTGCCACCCTTGGAGTTACCGAACGTACGACCGCGGTGGTGCTTGCGGTGTGCGACTTTACGGGGCATCAACATGTTGGATCAGTCCTCCCCACGGAAATGCGGGGCTTCGTGAGCGCCACCGTGAGTACGGCGAGCGATCTCTTCTTCCTCGTCGAGCAACTTCTCGAGCTCGGGGTCGGCTTCCTTGATCAGCGGGGCAGCCTCGAGCTCGGGCTCGTCCTTGCGACGGGCACCCGATGAGACCACCTTGCGGGCAGCGCCGGCCGGACCGGCGGCTTCGCCGACGGCCATCGCGGCTTCACGAGCGATCTTGTCCTCGGTCTGCGCCTTGTAGGGGACGATGTCGCCCTTGTAGATCCAGACCTTCACGCCAACACGACCGCTGGAGGTGCGAGCCTCACGCAGGCCGTAGTCGATGTCGGCACGCAGCGTGTGCAGCGGCACTCGGCCTTCGCGGTACCACTCGGTGCGGCTCATTTCAGCGCCGCCAAGACGACCCGAACACTGCACGCGGATACCGAGTGCGCCGGCCTTCTGGGCGTTCTGGACCGCACGCTTCATCGCACGGCGGAATGCAATGCGGTTGACGAGCTGGTCGGCGACACCTTGAGCGATGAGCGCTGCGTCGAGCTCGGGGCTCTTGATCTCGACGATGTTCAGCTGCACCTTCGGGTTACCGGTGATCTGCGTGAGCAGTGCACGCAGTTCGTCGGCCTGGGCGCCACGACGACCGATGACGATGCCCGGACGAGCGGTATGGATATCGATCCGCACCTTGTCGCGAGTGCGCTCGATCTCGATGCGGCTGACCGCAGCGGACTCGAGCTTGGTCATCAGCGCACGGCGGATTTTCCAGTCCTCGGTGAGGTACTCCTTGTACTCGCGCTCGCTGAACCAGCGGCTCTTCCAGTCGGTGGTGACGCCGAGACGGAAGCCGTACGGGTTGATCTTCTGACCCATCAGTTGGTCTCCGTTTCCGGCGTATCGGTGGTCTCGACCGTTTCGATGACATCGGCCGCAGCCTCGTCACCGTGGTCGTGGTCGTGGTCGTGATCGTGATCGTGATCGTGATCGTGATCGTGATCGTGGTCCTTGGCAGCAACCGCACGCTCTCGGCTGCGCTCGACGCGGGCCTTGCGGCTGGCCGAGGTGCCGCCAACAGCGGCGCCACGGCGGCGGCCGGTGGCGGTGCGCTTGGCCTCACGGGCCTGCACCACTTCGATACGCGCGTCGTCGAGGCGAGCCACGATGATCGTGATGTGGCAGGTGCGCTTCTTGATGCGTCCGGCGCGGCCACGAGCACGGGGGGTGAAACGCTTCAGCGTCGGGCCCTCGTCGGCGAAGCAGGCCTTGACAAACAGTTCCTCAGGGTCCTGCTCGTCGTTGTGCTGGGCGTTGGCCACAGCGCTGGCGAGCACCTTGCGGATGGTGCCGGCGATCTCGCGGTCGGTGAACTGCAACACCTCGTCGGCGTTGCGCACCGGCAGGTCGCGGATCAGGTTCAGCACGACTCGGGCCTTGGAGGCCGACGAGCGAATGTAGAGCGCGCTCGCCTTCGTGCCACTGCGTTCGCCAGCGACGAACGACTTCTCGTTGAGCTTCGGACCGGTCATCAGCGGCGACCCTTCGTGTTCTTTTCCTGGCCGGCGTGGTACTTGAAGGTACGAGTCGGGCTGAATTCGCCCAGCTTGTGCCCAACCATGCTTTCGGTGACATAGACCGGCACGTGCTTGCGACCGTCGTGGACGGCGATGGTGTGACCGACCATGTCGGGGATGATGGTGCTGCGACGGCTCCAGGTCTTGATGACCTTGCGCTCGCCAGCGGCGTTCTGATCGTCGACCTTCTTCAGCAGGTGGTCGTCGACGAACGGGCCCTTCTTCAGGCTGCGTGACATGGGTATTACCTCCGGCCCTTCGACGTACGGCGACGGCGCACGATGAGCTTCTGCGTCGGCTTGTTGGTGTTACGAGTGCGGACACCCTCGGGCTTACCCCAAGGTGACACGGGTGGGCGACCACCAGAAGTACGGCCTTCGCCACCACCGAGGGGGTGGTCGACGGGGTTCATGGCCACACCACGGGTCTGCGGGCGGACGCCCTTCCAGCGGTTGCGGCCGGCCTTACCGATGGTGACGAGCTCGTGCTCGCTGTTGCCGACTTCGCCGATCGTGGCGCGGCAATCGATGAGCACGCGGCGCATCTCGGTGCTGGGCAGACGCAAGGTGGCGAACTCGCCTTCCTTGGCAACCAGCTGCACGGCGACGCCGGCCGAGCGAGCCATCGCACCGCCGCCACCGGGGCGCAGTTCGACGTTGTGCACCGTGGTACCGACCGGGATGAAGCGCAGCGGCAACGCGTTGCCGGGCTTGATGTCCGAGTGGTGACCGCTGCTGACGTGATCGCCGACCTTGAGGCCCTTGGGGGCCAGAATGTAGGCCTTCTCGCCATCTGCATAGTGCAGCAGGGCGATACGACAGGTGCGGTTGGGGTCGTACTCGATCGCAGCGACCTTGGCCGTGATGTCGTCCTTGACACGACGGAAGTCGATGACACGGTACGCACGCTTGTGTCCGCCACCGCGGTGACGGCTGGTCTTGCGACCATAGACGTTGCGACCGCCGCTCTTGGAGAGCGAGGTGACGAGGGACTTCTCGGGAGTCGTCTTCGTGATCTCGGAGAAATCGGAGCTGGTCTGGAAACGACGACCGGCGCTGGTGGGCTTACGGGAACGAATGGCCATGATGGTGCGCCTCAGTGCTCGAACAGCGGGATCTCATCGCCCGCTGCCAGGGTGACGATCGCCCGCTTGGTGTCGGGCTTGGAACCGGCCTTGCCAGTGCGACGAGCGCGCGTGGCCTTGCCCTTGCGGTTGAGCGTGTTGACCTTCATGACGGTCACGCCCCAGATGCTCTCGATGGCATCGCTGATCTCAGGCTTGCTCGCGCTGGGGTGCACCTTGAAGGTGTAGACGCCCTGTTCGATCAGGCCGTAGCTCTTCTCCGACACCACAGGTGCCAGGATGATGTCGCGGGGATCTTTCATCACTCGCCATCCTCTTCAGATTTGGCCTCTTCAGTAGCGGCCGGCTCGGCCTTCTTGGCGGCGGCCTTCTTGGCGGGGGCCTTCTTCGCCGGGGCATCGGCGATTACCGAGGTTCCGGGCAGCGTGGCCTGCGTGAAGACGACGTAGTCGTTGCACAAGATGTCGTAGGCGTTCAGCTCGTTGACTTCGATGAGCTGCACTTCCGGCAAGTTGAGGAAGCTGCGGATGGTGTTGGTGTCGGTGACATCCACCACCACGAGCACCTTGCCATCGAGACCGAGGGCGCTGAGGGCGGCCTTGGCGCTCTTGGTCTTGGGTGCATCGAAACCCCAGCTGTCGATGACGACGACCTTGCCTTCAGAGGCGCGATCGCTGAGTGCCGAGCGCAGTGCCAGCTTGATCATCTTCTTGGGGGTCTTCTGGTCGTACTTGCGCGGCTTGGGTCCGAGGGCGACGCCACCACCGCTGTAGTGCGGTGCACGGGTCGAGCCCTGACGGGCGCTGCCCGTACCCTTCTGCTTGAACGGCTTCTTGCCGCCGCCGCTGACTTCCGAGCGAGTCTTGGTGCTCTGCGTACCCGAGCGACGGGCGGCGAGCTGAGCGGTGACGACCTGGTGCATGACGGGCACGTTCGGCTGGATGCCGAAGACATCGGCGTCGAGCGTGAGGGCGCCAGCGTCCTTGCCAGAGGTGGTCTTGAGAGCGATGGAAGTCATGAGGTCACTTCCCCTTCACTGCGTTACGGACGATGACGACACCGCCGTTGGGGCCGGGCACGGAGCCCTTCACCAGCAGCAGGTTGCGCTCGACGTCGGCTTCGACCACTTCCAGGTTCAGCGTGGTGACCTGCTCGTGACCCATGTGGCCCGACATCTTCAGGCCCTTGAACACGCGACCGGGGAAGCTGCACTGGCCGATGGAGCCAGGAGCACGGTGGTGCTTGTGGTTACCGTGGCTGGCGCCCTGACCGGCGAAGTTGTGACGCTTCATCGTGCCGGCAAAGCCCTTACCACGGCTGACGGCCGTGACATCGACGCGCTCGCCCTGGATCAGAGTGTCGACCTTGATCTCCTGGCCAACTTCGAAGCCTTCGACGGAATCGAGACGCAGCTCGACCACCCGACGGCCCGGATCGACACCAGCGGCGGCAAAGTGGCCCGCCTCGGGCTTGGTGAGCTTCTTGGCGTCACGGTGGCCGTAGGTGACCTGCAGAGCCGTGTAACCATCGCGCTCGGTGGTCTTCACCTGCACAATTCGTGCGGGCTCGACGCGGAGCACGGTGACGGGAACGACTTTGTCGTTCACCCACACCTGGCTCATGGCGACCTTTTCGCCCACAATCGCTTTGAGTGCCATTTCGGCAGCCTTTTCGGTCGGACTCGGCCGAAGCCGAGCGTTTGGTTGACACACACAAATGCTCCGACGGCCAGATGGCCGGCGGAGCACCGGATTCAAGTTGTTGCCGGGCAGTTCCCACACACGAAACCGTGGGGCTTTCCCGGACATCGATTAGTTACGCCTTGCGGCGCACACGAGGAGTGGACTCTATCGGCGCTCGCGGCGCACTCCCAACCTGCCGCGCACTCTTCGCGCGCCGGTTCAGCCTGCGATCGGCACGGAGTCGAGGGTGTCGGCGAACCGACGTTGCTCGGCGACCGAGATTCCGTTGGCCGTGGCGACACCGCGCCAGGCGGCAACGGCCGCAATGATGAGCGACCACGTCTCGAGCGCGGCCGATGGGGTGTAGGCGAAGTATTCGGCTCCGTCAAGCAACGCTCGCAAGCAGCCGGCCCGGTCGGTCGCTCCGACGACGCTCGTCGCCCGATGAGCGGCCTGGTCAGGGTTGGGGTTGACGTCGAACACCGGGGCGAGCATCCATCCACCAGCGGCGTGGAGCAAGCCGTGGTTGCGAAGGTGGTCGTCGGTGTTGTTCACAGCCACGGAGAACGCGATGCGACGCCACAGTTGCCGCAGGTCACCGTTGACGTTGGCACCGTGTGCCGAGATCGCCTCCGCAATCTCGACATAATCAGCGTCCTGGCCGTCGGTTCGGTCCAGGAGCGTCATCGCGCTGATGTAGGGGACGCGCCGCGGCCCGTCCCGATCGAATCGATCCATCAGCAGCACCGACGCGCCGCTGATCGTCTCGAGACGGTGACGAGGAACGGTGATCTCGCAGTGGGCCGCGAGGTCGAGCATGGTGGCTTCCCACGCAATCACGTCCCAGTCATCGGCGTGGTGGGGGAATTTCGCGATCGCGAGTCGGTCGCCATCACGCACCGATGCTTTCGGTCGCGCACCGCCGAGCGACGCCGAACCGGCCGCGAGGAGGAGTTTGACCGCGGTGAGGTCGTCGGCGCCCCTCGTCACCTCCCGCGTGGCAGCCAGCAACGCTGGGAGTTCGATGAGTCGCGGCACGTCGAGACTGTCTGCCACGAATGGTCCGCCACCTCGTGCTCGGAACCGCAGAGCGCCTTGGCGGGTGATGTCACTGACACCGCACAGGTAGTCGATCTCGGTGATCGCCGCCGGGGTGGTGCGCGTGTCGCGAGCGGCAGCCTGCACCCTGCGCTTGATGAGATTTCGGCCCCAGCGGTCAGGGGCGCTGTCGGCACATGCTCCCGGCAGCCCGTTGGTGGTGGCACTGCGGTCCTGCCGCCGCAGGTGAGGACTCAGGTCGAACGATCCAGGGGTGGTGAGGTAGCCGCGGTCGTACTCGAAACGGGTCGTCACTGCACCTCGACGAGCGGTGAGATACGCGATCCCGGCAAGCACGGTCGCGCCGTAGATCTCGACGTGCACCTCGAGCGCAGTCGGGGCGGACATGTCAGCGCCTCACCCGGCGCGGGAGTCGCTCGTCGGCACGAGCCCGTCCGAGTTGCGTCTCGTACGGGTCTGTGGCCACGACGAGCGAGTCGAGGATACCCAGCGCCCGGGCCACGTTGAGCACCACCTCGAACCCGACGGACGGCTCGCCACGTTCGACACGACCGACCGTGGCGCGTGTGGTGCCGGCTCGTTCGGCGACCTGTTCGGCAGTCAGATCCTGCAGCGTGCGCCAGATGCGCAGGTTCTCCCCCATCTGCTTGGCTGCTTGTTGTGTCGCGAATGGTGTCGGTCGGGCCACGTCGTCCACCTCCCGATGTCAGTGTGCCACATATGTACGGTGTAGCAACTATTAACAGCGATACTGTGCCTTATAGCGAACATTAAGAACATTCTGCCTCGACGCTGTTCGAACTACTGCAGCAGGATCGACCCATTGGTGACCACGATCGGCGGCGAGCCGAGGCGCACGCCGTAGACGATGAAGGCCAGTGCGCCTACCAATGAGATCATCCGCAGCCGAACCACCGAGGTCATCGCCAGCGACAGCACGACGAATGCCGAGGCGACGTACCCGATCAGCCCTGTGGCGTTCATGCCGGGCAGTCTCTCAGAGCCGGCCGGGAACGCGAAACGGCCCACCGACACAAAGTCGGTGGGCCGTTCGTCTCCCCCTAGAGGGTGCGGAATTAGCTGTTCTGGATCTTGATTTCGATGTCGACACCGGCCGGCAGCTCGATGCGCTGCAGGCTGTCGATGGTCTTCGCGTTCGGGTCGACGATGTCGATCAGACGCTTGTGGACGCGCATCTCGAAGTGCTCACGGGAGTCCTTGTCAATGTGCGGTCCACGGATAACCGTGTAGCGGTGCTTGTCGGTCGGCAGCGGGATCGGGCCACGCACGGTTGCGTTCGTGCGGGTGACCGTCTCGACGATCTTGCGCGTCGACTGGTCGATGATCTCGTGATCGAATGCCTTCAGGCGAATACGGATGCTCTGTGCCATGGTGCGTCAGCTCACTTCGTGATCTTGGTGACGCGGCCGGCGCCCACGGTACGGCCACCTTCGCGGATTGCGAAACGCAGACCCTCATCCATTGCGATCGGCTTACCCAACTCAACCGTGATCGTCACGTTGTCACCCGGCATCACCATCTCGGTGCCCTCGGGCAACTGAATCGTGCCAGTCACGTCAGTCGTACGGAAGAAGAACTGCGGACGGTAGTTGTTGAAGAACGGCTTGTGACGGCCACCTTCAGAAGCCGACAACACGTACACCTG
>WLIV01000025.1 GCA_009702045.1 Actinomycetota bacterium
CCAGCGACCGTCGAGATGAAGCCAGTCGCGTGATCCACCATGCGGACCACGTAGTTGCTGTAATCGGGGATGTACAGGTTGCCGGCGCCGTCCAGAGCGAGATAGCCGGGCTCGCTACCCAACGTTGCGTCGGTGGCGGCAGCGCCATCACCGGTGTAACCGATCGCACCGGTGCCAGCAAACGCCGAGACAAATCCGGTCGAGTGATCAACCCGGCGGATCACGTTGTTGTCGTAATCGTTGATGTACAAGTCGCCGGCAGCATCCACGACGACATCCATCGGCCAGTCAAATGTCGCGTCGGTGGCGGCAGCACCATCACCGCTGTAACCCACCGCACCAGTGCCAGCGACAGTGGTGATGATTCCGGTCGCGTGGTCCACCCGGCGGATCACGTTGTTGGCGCTATCGGCGATGTACAGATCGCCGGCGGCGGTCACGGAGACCCCGTACGGACCGTTCAGTTCCGCGATTGTCGCAAGGCCATCATCACCGCTGTACCCGGCGGCACCGGTGCCAGCGACAGTAGAGATCAAGCCGGTCGCGTGATCCACCCGGCGGATCACGTTGTGTTGTTCATCGGCGATGTACAGATCGCCGGCGGCGTTCACCGCCACGTCGGTGACCCAGCCAATGTCTGCGACGGTTGCCACGGTGCCATCAGGGCTGTTCCCCCCGGTACCGGTCCCCGCAACTCTGGTCACGATTCCGGTCGTGTGATCGATCCGACGGATCATGTAGTTGCCGCCATCGGCGATGTACACGTTGCCGGCACCATCCACGGACATGCCGTAGAAGCTCTCGAACTGAGCGAGGGTGGCGAGGCCATCATCACCGCCGTACCCGACGGTGCCGGTGCCAGCGACCGTGGAGATGTCGCCGACTGCGGCGCTCGCTGGCAGCGCAACTGCCAAGGCGAAGAGTGCGGATGCGGCAACCGCGGCCGCAAGGATCCTCTGGATTCTCATTTGTGGTCCTTCCGACAGAAAGGCCTCGCCGCTCAACTCATGAGACACAGCGAAACATGTGATCGCACAATAGACACAGTTCTGGACAGGTCGTGCCACCCGCACGTTGGCGCGCTTGATTCCGCATGGAAGCGACGCCTACACCACCGGAAGGGCCACTGCGCTGCACGTTCGTGGAGCGGACGACGAGACCCGTCCATCGCTCCGCTCGTCCGGTTCTGCGGTCGTGTGCAAATACAACGAGGCCCGGCCTGACGGCCGGGCCTCGTTGTATTTGGAGCGGACGACGAGATTCGAACTCGCGACCCTCACCTTGGCAAGGTGATGCTCTACCAGCTGAGCCACGTCCGCAATGCGGGAGGCAATCTATCGACCGATCACGGGGCCTGACAACGCGCCGCCCCCACTTCGCCGAAAGACGGGTCAGCTGCGCTGGTCAGCGGGACGCAGGTCGACCTTCAACACCAGGAACCCGTCTTCCATCGAGGCCGTCGCATCACCGATGATCGCGAAGTCGCGGAAATCGGACTGGGCCTGCTGGATGAACTTCGACCGCTCCTCCCCCGCCACCGGCGGCAGCGGTCGCTGCTTCACGGCGTGCGCCCGCTCACGGAACCGGACCAGCATTGCTTCGACATCGAGACCTTCAGCCATGCGCCCACGGTACCGGGCGCGGCTTGTCAGAGGATGTCCTTCCTCAGCAACGGGTCGATGGAGCGCGGCGCCACGGGCGACTGCGGCTCGGTGCGAATCACCATCGGGGCTGGACGCCAGTCGGGTGCGGACTCGTTCTCATCCGCGTGCTGGTCGAACAACGCCGGTCGGGGCGCAACGGGCGCCAGCGCTACGGGCGCGGGCGGCTCAGGCACCGGGGCCTCGGCAGCTGCGACGGCCACATCAGCGAACTCGACAGCATCGTTGTCCGCAGGCATCAACCCGGCGAACGACAGCTCGGAGCTCGGATCGCCATCGAGTTGCTCCAAGAACTCGTCGTGCACCTCGAGCTCGTCGACCACCTGCGCACCGGGGCGAGCGGCCTCGATGATCTCTCGACGCATCTCCTCATCGGATGACCGGAACACCTTGGTGCTCATCATTTCCAACGGGCCGAGCGCAGGATGCTCGACAGCGCTGGAACGCCACCACCACACCGTGCCGCCGACGAGACCGATGGCCATCAGCACCAACCCGCCAGCGGCGAGATAGATGATGCGTGCGTGCTCGGGGTCGGAGAAGTTGGCTGCCAACACGGCACATAGTGTCGCACGCGGCGCACCCATTTCCCCACGCGCCCTGCAGAGTTGTCGCACGAGACCACGTGCCATCGGCCATGCTGTGGCCCGTGGAGTACGTCTGGTTCGCACTGCTGATCTTCGCCATGGGCGGTATGTGGTGGCTGGCGTACCGCATGGAACCCCACTGGTCCGCCCAGGATGGCCGCCGGTTCTTGTGCACGTCGCAAGATCTCACTGATTCCGCGCACCCCGGACGGCGCCGCGAGGCACGTGTGGTGGTCACCCCCGACGGCACGCTCTACGTCACCCACAAGAACGGGTTCCGCCGCCACGAGACCGCCTGGACACTGATCGGCAAGGCCCCGACGCCACCGAAGAAGATCGAGATCTACGTCGCCCGCGAATGCACCGACGGGCACGGTACCGCCATGCTCTCGCTGCGTCTGCCGTCGAAGAGCCGCTGCATCGCCGTGCTCGATGGCGTCCTCGCCGGCGTTCACGAGGACTGACACGCCAGCGCCTGTCAATGCGTCGCCACGGTCTCCAAGAACGTGCGAACGGGTGGAGCGACCTGGTCGAAGTTGATCAGGAACGCGTCGTGTCCGTGTGGTGAGTTGATCTCCACGTACTCGGCCCGCGTCCCGTTCGCGGCCAGGAGGTCGACGATCTGCCGTTGCTGATACGTGGGGTAGAGAATGTCGCTGGAGATACCCAGCACGAGCGTGGGCGCCTTGATGCGCGCCATGGCGGCGTTCACACCGGATCGGCCACGGCCGACATCGTGCAGATCCATCGCTTTGCCGATGTGCAGATAGCTGTTGGCATCGAAGCGCCGGACCAACTTGTCGCCGTGGTACTCGAGATAGCGCTCGACCTCGAAGCGCTGCCACAGGCCGACACCCTCGTGATGGGTGGCGCCGTCGGCCAGTTCGCGGCCGAACTTCTCGGTGAACACGTTGTCGCTGCGGAACGTCACCTGCGCCACCATGCGCGCGATCGACAGCCCCTCCCACGGGCCGTCGCCGTCGTCCGCGTCGTAGTAGTCGCCGTCGCGCCACTTCGGGTCGAGGCGAATCGCCCGACGACCGATGGCGCCCCATGCAATCTGCTGCGCAGTGGCCTGCGCACACGTCGCGATCGGCACGATCGAACCCACTCGATCGGGGAACGTGATCGCCCACTCCAGCACTTGCATGCCGCCCATCGACCCGCCGACTACTGAGTGCCAGCGAGCAACGCCGAGATGGTCGGCCAGACGGGCCTGCGCTCGCACCATGTCGCGGATGGTGACGACCGGGAAACGACTGCCGTAGGGGCGGCCGTCATCGGGATGCGGTGACGCCGGCCCAGTGGAACCCTGGCACCCACCAAGCACGTTGACGCACACGACGAACCAGCGGTCGGTGTCGATCGCCAGTCCGGGACCAACGACGTCCTCCCACCAACCGGGTGCAGGGTGGCCGACACCGGCTGCGCCGCTGACGTGGCTGTCACCGGTCCAGGCATGACAGAGCAGGACGGCGTTGCCGCCATCGGCATCGAGGCGTCCCCACGTCTCGTACGCCATCGTGACACCGTGCATGGTGACACCACAGTCCAGAGCGAACGGCCGGTTCGGTGCGAAGGTGAAGAACTGACGCGAGCCGGCCAGTTGGCCGGGCATCCACGCACCCGTCACCGGATGCGGGCGCCCAGGTCGGGCAATGGCCATGTCGTCCTCCTCCAGGTGCTCTATGCGGTTCTTCGTCACGCATCACCAGGGGAAGCGTTGTTGCCCGGCACAGCCGGACCACATCCCTGCCGAGGCAGGTAGGCACCGTGGGGCTTCCACCCCGGTTGCCGGACTCCCGATCTCTCGGGCGTCACTCGTGATGCATGACGTCAGCACGTTAGCAACCGATCCCGGTCGGGCAACGGTCATATCGGCACACCCGCTGACGCGACTGGCAGCCAGGCTGATTCGCGCGTCAGCGCGGCTGATCGGTGAGCGAGTCGACAGCGCCGGTTTCGCGCACCATGCTGTGAACCGATGAGCGTCAGCTATCTCACCCCCAAGGCACGTCCGGTGCTCGTCGGTGCAGCCGGTCGCGGCTCCGTCGCGGTCGAGCACATCAAGACCGGCGAGGTGATCGTCGCCTTCGGTGGCCGCGCCATGGTGCGCGACGAGTTCGACCTGCTCCCCGAAGGGCAGCGGGCGCGCAGTATCCAGATCGAGGACGATCTGTACCTCTCTGGCGCACCCGAACCGGAACCCGCCGACTTCATCAACCATTCGTGCCAGCCGAACTGCGGCCTCAGCGGCGCCACCGTCCTGCTGGCGATGCGCGACATCGAACCAGGCGAACCGCTCACCTACGACTACGCCACCAGCGACGGCAGCGACTACGACGAGTTCGACTGCATGTGCGGTGTCGACACCTGCCGGGGCAAGGTCACCGGGCAGGACTGGATGTTGCCAGATCTGCAACTGCGCTACCGCGGTTGGTTCAGCCCGTACATCGCCAACCGCATCGCCGTCCTCTCGCAACCGAGCGGGCAACGTCGGGCCTTCGCCTACTGATCTGCGCGGCCGCTGTTCGGCGGGTTAGTGTCGCCGGTATGCGACTCCTAGTCGTCGGCGCTGGCGGCGTGGGATCGTCCATCGCGTCGATCGCCGCCCGACGTGATGTGTTCGAACAGATCGTCGTTGCCGACCTCGACCTCGACCGGGCCACGAGAGCAGCAGCCGTTACCAAGTCGGATCGGGTGATCGCCACTCGTGTTGATGCATCCGATCGTGTCGACCTGGTCGACCTCATCCGTTCGACGCGCTGCGATGTGGTGATGAACGCGTGCGACCCGCGGTTCAACCCCCCGATCTTTGATGCTGCGTTCACCGCCGGCGTGCACTACCTCGACATGGCGATGCACATGTCGACCCCGCACCCCACCGATCCTTACCACCAGTGTGGTGTGAAGCTGGGTGACGCACAGTTCGCGGTGTCGCAGCAGTGGGAAGACCGGGGGCTACTGGCCCTCGTGGCCATGGGTGTCGAGCCGGGGTTCAGCGATGTGGTTGCTCGCTACGCGTCGGATCACCTGTTCAGCCGTATCGACGAGATCGGCGTGCGCGACGGCGCCGATCTGGTGATCGAGGGGTTCTCGTTCGCCCCCACGTTCAGCATCTGGACGACGATCGAGGAGTGCCTCAACCCGCCGATTATCTATGAACGCGACAAGGGTTGGTTCACCACGGCACCGTTCAGCGAACCCGAGACGTTCGTGTTCCCCGAGGGCATCGGCCCGCTCGGCTGCGTGAACGTCGAGCACGAAGAAGTGATCCTCATGCCCCGCTGGCTGGACGTTGGCCGGGTGACGTTCAAGTACGGCCTCGGTGACGAGTTCATCGACGTACTGCGCACGATCCACATGTTGGGCCTCGACAGCACTCGCCCTGTCAACGTCCGTGGAGTGGAGGTCGCTCCCCGCGATGTCGTCGCCGCGACGCTGCCGAACCCTGCCGAACTGGGCCACCTGATGCGTGGCCGCACGTGCGCCGGTTCGGTGGTCACCGGCCTGGGCATCGACGGCACACCGCGCAGCACGTACCTCTACCAGGTAGTCGACAACGAATGGACGATGCGCGAGTACGGCCATCAGGCTGTCGTGTGGCAGACCGCAGTGCACCCGGTGGTAGCGCTGGAAATGATCGCCACCGGCGAGTGGAAGGGCGCCGGCGTCAAAGGCCCAGAGGCGTTCAACGCCGATCCGTTCCTTGCGTTACTCAATGAGCACGGTGCCCCGTGGGCCACTGAGGAGCTGCTGCCACGCGAGGCGAGCTGATGCCCCGGCTGAAGAAACTCGACGTCGAACGACTGATGAACGACTACGACCTCGACCCAGTTGCCGCATTGACCCGGGCGCTGCGCATCACACTCGACCAGCCCGATGGTGAATGGACGGCGATGGTGAAGGCCGCAGGCTTCACCTGCGCGCAGCGCATTCGCCTACAGGGTCACGACCCCGCGGCGCTCGACGAGTTGTTGGTGCACCTCAACGAACTGCGCACGACGCCGGCCCACGTGTGAACCGGTGGCGGTTGCGCGCCACCCAGCGATAGACCACACCGCACAGCCAGTGCACGCCAGGGAGCTTCATCAGCGCGCCCGCAACCCACCAACCCTTGCCCGCCGCCAGCAGCAGCGCACTCACCGCATCGTGCGCCGAGTACACCTGGTGGTCGCGAGCCACGTACTGCACGGCCGTGGCGCACTCATCGGCGGTGAGACCCAAGGCGACGAGCTCGGCGGACTGGTAGGCCACGATGGTCGGCATCGTGCCGATGTGCCGGCGGCCCCATTCCACGCTCCGCTGACAAAACGCGCAGTCGCCGTCGAACACCAGCACCGGCAGGGTGGGCGGCGTGGTCATGACAACACCCCCACAACCGGCTGAGCGAGCACGACCCGCCGGTCGAAACCGGCTTCGGTGGGCAGGAACCCGTTGCGATCAGGCCACAGCAGTTGCACGGCCTCGAACGGCGCACCCTTGCGCCAGGCGACACCGGTCCTCAGCAGTTCGCCGGTCGCTTCGGGCGGAATCGGTGCGAACACGCAGCGCAGATCACCGTCGAACAGACCCAATAACTCTTCGCCGAGCGGAATCTCCGTGCCGCCACGAAGCATCTCGGCGACCATGTCGAACAGACCCCGCGCCGCCGATGGGGTGAGCCCGAACACGAGTACCTCGGGGAACCCGAGCGCCTCCGGAAAGCCGATCGTGTACACATAGCCAGCCACTGGCGGATCGGTGTCGGTACGAGCGGCGACGGGTTCCATCGCCCAGCCGTGGGTCTCGATCATCCACTCGATCTTCTCGGCGTGGGGAATCTTGAAATCGGGCAGTTCCACCACGTCGACGCTACTGCGATGTGTGCCGTCCCGGCTGTTCTGGGAAGGGCCAGTCCCGGTTTCCGGGACTGGGCCTTCCCGGACAGCCAAGTGGGACGATTCCTTCCCAGAATCCGGGGGGACGGGCGGTGTCAGATGAGGGATTCGGCGGCGAGGTCGAGCGCGTGGCGAGTGTGGCGCGTGGCCATGGCGGCGAACATTGCCTCGCTGCGCTCGCTCTCCCCCACGATCTGCGAGGCGATCACCGACATGATGATGCCGCTGTAGGCATCGCGCCGGAAGTGACGCCAGAACTCGTCGTGATCGACGGTGACGCCGTACTCGTCAAGCGCACCGCAGTAGTCCTCCACCAGCTCGCGCTCGATCTCGCGGCGCAGGTCCGGCAACGGACCGGCACCGAGGAAGTAGCTCACATCGCCACTCGCCGCCCCATGTCCGGGCGTCTGCCAGTCGACAGCCGCGATCGGGTACCCACCCAGCGCCGATCGGAACATCAGATTGTCGAGTCGGTAGTCGCCATGCGTGACGGTGGCCGGCATGGTGTGCCCCGCAATCCAGTCGATCAGTCGTGGCCCGAACCGTTCGATCAGGCCGATGCCTTCGCTGTCGAGGTATTTCGCATACGTGCCGAGGAACCCCGGCAGCAGCATGTTCCACAAACCCTCCAACATCGCTGCGTCGTCGGCGCCGCGGCGCTGCAGGAACTCGATCTCGTCGAGCGTCGGGTCTCCCCAGCGCGGGCCGTGCAGCCGGGCTAGCTCCAGCACCGCTGCCCGGGACTGTTGCGCAGAGCATCCCGTCAGCTGGTTTCCCGGCTGCGCGGGCGCCAGATCTTCCAGCAGGAGCGCGAAATCGTCATTCGACTCGGTCCACTCGGCGTAATGACAGTGCGCCACCCTCACATCGACAGTGGTCGCGATCTGTTCGTAGAACTTCACTTCCCGCTCATAGGTGCGCAGCGCCTTGGCCGTCCCGCGACTGGTGGGGTCAAGTGTCGGCAGTTTGGCAATCAGCGTCGCCGGCACGGCGCTGTGCTGCGAACGACGCAGTTCGAGCCGCAAGTTCATCCCCACCAGACCGTCACCGATCCGCGTGGTCCCCACTAACTCGACGTCGTCGCCCAACACTTCGCTGAGCCATTCCGAGGTGATCCCGTCGGGTGTCATGGTCAGCGACGGTAGCCCTCCCCGGGAGCCAGCCTGCGACGGAGCGCACCATCCGATACGGTCAATCACAGCATGTATCGGTTCCTACTGAAACCCAAGTGGCTCGTCTTCCACGTGCTGTGCCTCGCCGCGATCGTCGCCATGGTGATGCTCGGCGTGTGGCAACTGCATCGTCTGCAAGAACGCACATCGTTCAACGACCGGGTGTCGGCGCACACACACGCCCCGATTGCCCCGATCAACGATCTCCTCGCGTTGCCCCAGCTCGACGCCGAGTACCGCCGCGCTGCGGCCACCGGCACCTACGAGCCGGGCCGCGAGTTCGTCGTCGTGAACGTCACCCAAGACGGCGTCGTCGGCCGCGACGTGGTCAACGCTCTGCGACTGGACGACGGCACGCTGGTGATCGTCAACCGCGGTTTCGTGTCCAATGGCGTTACCGCGCCCTCAGCACCGTCCGGCGTAGTCACCGTCACCGGTCGCCTCAAGCACAGCCAGGCGGCCGGCCTGGGCGAACCGTCCGATGTCGGCTCGGCGACACTCACCGAGATCCGCCGCGTCGACCTCGGTGCGCTCTCCCAACAGTTCGACTCACCAGTGGCGCCGATGTACCTGGAGCTGTTGTCATCAGACCCTGCTGAGCCTCGCACCCTGCAGGTGATCAAATTTCCTGGTCTCGACAACGGCCCACACCTCAGCTACGCGATCCAGTGGTTGGTCTTCACGATCTGCGTCGGTGTCGGTTGGGTCTTCGCCGTGCGCCGCCACATCAATGAGCAGCCGGGCCGCCCCCCGAAGACGCGTCGCGGTCCCCCGCCAATCGCCGACGAGTTCCTGTAACGCCGGCCCCCCGGCGAGGCTTACAGTGAGGCCGTGCGGCAGCTCAACGGGATCGATGCCAGCTTCCTCAATCTGGAGACTGCCACCAACTTCGGGCACATCAGCTCGATCAGCCTCTACGACCCGCACGACTCGCCGGGCGGCGCCGGCCTGGAGGCCACCAAGGAGCTGATCCTCGAGCGCATCGATCGGTTGGTTCCCTTCCGGCGACGCCTGGTTACCGTGCCGCTGGGCCTCGACCTGCCGTACTGGATCGAGGATCCCGACTTCGACATCGACTTCCACGTCCGCCACCACGCGGTCCCGCCGCCCGGAACACCCGAGCAACTGGCCGACGCCATCAGCCGCATCGTCGCCCGCCCGCTCGACCGGTCGCGCCCGTTGTGGGAGCTCTACGTCATCGAGGGTGTCGACGAGGGCCGCATCATCGCCCAGCTCACCAAGGTGCATCACGCCGCGGTCGACGGCGCGGCCGGCGCGCTGATGCTCGCCGCGCTGCTCGACCTCGACCCGGACTCGCGCCCCACCGGCCACCCGGCGCCGTGGCAGTCCGAGACCGTTCCCACCGATGAACAGTTGCTGCGGCTGACCGCGATCGAATACCTGCGCCGCCCGGAGAAGGTGGTGCGCCTGGGGGTGAAGGCCGCGCGCGATCTGGCCGCCTCCACCCGCTCGGGCGGGCTGAAGGCACTCGCCGACCTCGTCGCCCAGCCCGTGCCCGGCCCGCTGGGCAACCTGATGCGCACGCGGCTGCGCGCCCAGCACGGCCACGACGTCGACCACCCCCCGGCGCTGCCCCCGACCCCAGCCCCGCGCACACCGTGGAACCGGCCGATCTCGGCCCATCGGCGCTTCTCGTACACCTCGGTGCCGTTGGAGGACGCTCGCGTCGTGCGCAGGGTGTTCGACTGCACATTCAACGACGTGGTGATGGCCGTGTGCTCGGGCACCTTGCGCCGTTACCTGCAGCTACACGACTGCCTGCCGCCCGAAAGTCTGATCGCCATGGTGCCCGTCAGCGTGCGCACCGGCCAGGAGGACGACTGCTTCCAGAACCGGGTGTCGGCGATGTTCACCGATCTGGCCACCAACGAGAACGATCCGGTGCGCAGGCTGCGCCACGTGCAGGGCAGCCTGATCACCGCCAAGCAGCACTTCGCCGCGATCCCCGCCGACGTGCTGCAGGACTTCACCCGCTTCGCGCCGCCCGCCATTGCGGCACGGGCGATGCGGATGTACAGCCGGCTCCGCCTCGCCGACCACATGAACCCCCCGTTCAACCTGGTCATCAGCAATGTCCCCGGGCCGAACGTGCCGCTGTACTCGGCCGGCGCCCGGCTGCTGCACTACTACCCCGTCAGCACGTTGATCGACGGCCAGGGCCTGAACATCACGGTGCAGAGCTACGACGGGAACCTCGACTTCGGCTTCCTCGGCTGCCGCGACCTCGTCCCCGACATCTGGGTCCTCGTCGATCTGCTGCACGAATCGATGCAGGAACTCGTCGACATCGCCGCCGCAGCCGCGAGGCCGATCCAACCACCCAAACGGTCGCGCCAGCGTTCGACCGCGCGTTAGAACGAGGCGGCGATCCGCTCGGCAATCATCACGACCGGCAGGTGTGTATTGCCTCGCATGATCCAGGGGATCACCGAGGCATCGGCCACGACCAGACCGTCGTACCCGAACACGCAACCGTTGGTGTCCACCACGGCCATCTCATCGCCAGTGGCACCCATCCGGCACGTGCCGATCGCGTGCACGTAGTCGCCCACCGAGCGCCGCAACGCGTCGTCGGACACGTCGTACGGCTCGACGTCGGCGACCGCGGCGATGGCGGCGCTCTGCGCAACACGTTCCGTGAGCGCCGCTGCGGCGCGCATGGCCACCACATCGCGCTCGTCGTCCAGCATGTTGAAATCGATCAGGGGATGCGCCATCGGATCCGCCGAGGCCAGGCGTAACGAGCCACGTGAATGCACCCGCATCACGGCACCCATCAACAAACCCAGCCAGGGCATCGCCGGGTCGACCATGTCGAGCGCCAGCAGCTGCAGATCGTTCGTCTCGAGGTGTGTTGCGCGCAGGCACGCCGAGCCAGCCAACCGGCCAGGAGCGGCCACATGACCGTCGCGCATGTGCAATGCGATCGGGATCGACGGGTGGTCCTGCAAACCCTGACCGATACCGGGCAGGTCGACGCCGCTACGCAGCAAGATGGCCGGCGAATGGACCGCGCCGGCGGCGAGCACGACCGCGCCCGCCTCGATGTGTGTCCCGTCGGCGAGCAAAACACCCACGGCACGTCGGCCTTCGAAGACCACCCGGTCGACGAGCGAATCACCGCGAGAACAGAAGTTGGGGCGCGAGCGAGCAGGTTCGACATAGACATCGTTCGTGCTGGCCCGGCGGCCATCGGGAAAGCGCGTCAGCGGCGCAAGTTCGGCGGTCGGTTCAGCGGCGAACAGCGCTCGGGCGACCGAGCCGACCTCGTGCGAGCGCGCCTGGTGAATGGGTAGTGCGATGCGCTCGAACCACGGGGCGACCGCCGACCAGTTCCACCCCGTACAGCCGTACGCGGTCTCCCACTCGTCGTAGTCGCCGGGTTCGCCGGGGATCGCAATCATCGCGTTCACGGCCGATGACCCGCCTGCGCCGCGTCCTCTGGCATACAGCCGCGGCCCCTGTTCGGCGGTGCGCGTGGCGAGCATGTCGGTCCACATGCGCTCGGGCTCGAGCATCGCTTCCAGAAAGTTCGCGCCGGCGATCGACGCAGGTGTGTGCGCCGAGTCGTGGTCGGGCCCCGCTTCCAGTAACAGCACCGTGCGGTCGGGCCGTTCGCTGAGACGCCCGGCCATCACTGCCCCAGCAGATCCGGCGCCCACCACCACGACGTCGTGACGCTCGGCCACGGCTCAGCCTTCCCTGGTGGCCGACGGGAGCCCGGCAAGATGGGCGGTGTCGTTGTAGCGATCGAGTCGCCACAGGTTCGGCTTCAGCAGCAACAGTTCGGTGATCGATGTGTTGCGCGTATGGATCTGGAACTGACCCATCCCGGGTGCTTTCAGCGCCAGACGCACGACGGCGTCGATCACCCCGCCGTGGCACGCGATCACCACGGTCTGAGCGGCGTACATCTCGGTGATACGCCGCATGGCGGAGCCAACACGGAACTGAAAAGCCGCCACGGTCTCACCGCCGGGGAACGTGGTGTCGAAGGGATCAGCGGCGTCCCACCATGCCCTGCGGTCTGGATAGCGACGCACGAACTCGTCGAACGACAGGCCGTCGCACTCGGGACCGGGGTCGTGTTCGCCGAACCCAGGGTCGCTGATGACGGGCAGATTGGCCAAGGCCGGGGCGATGATCGCGGCGGTCTCGGCCGCACGCGGGTACTGGCTGGCGACCAGTGCATCGACCTGGAACTCGGGCGCTGCGGACCAACGGTCGCGCAACCGTTCGGCCTGCAGACGACCAAGTGGTGACAGGCCGGAGCAGGTACGCGGTCCACCGATGACGCGATCGACGGTGACGTTCGATTCCCCATGGCGTACGAGCACGATCCTGGTCACGTCGCTGACCTTACCCGGCGGCAACCGTGGCTTACTTTTCGTTCGCGCAGGTCCGTACCTGGAATGGCGCGGGCCTAGCTTCGCATCAGTGGCCCCCGGATCGCGTCTCACCATCCGCAGCCGCGATGTCGACCCCCGCTCGGCGTCGCTGCTGAATGACGCCCAGGCACTCGGTCTCACACAGGTCACGGCGATCGACGTCGCCGATGTTGTCTTCTTCGACAGCGACCTGGCATTCGAGCAGCGAGTGGCGATCGAGGAGGTGCTCGTCGACCCGTTGCTACAAACCGCCACATGGCAGCCGCCCACAGGCGGCATCGACACCGAACTCCTGCCCGGCGTCACCGACCCAGCTGCGCAGGCGGTCGCACTGGCCGCCCGCACGGTGGGTCTACCCGACCTGGAAGTCGCCACCGGCATGCACTTCGATGTCCGCGGCGACATCGACGACGTCACGGTTTCACTCCTCGCTCGCCGGTTGCTTGCCAATCAGGTGATCGAGCGCTGGGCTACCGCTCCGATCGCACCGTCGTTCATCGACAGTCATGCAACAGCCGAGCGTTCGGTCGACCACGTGGCGATTTGCGATCTCGACGACGACGCGCTGCTGACCTTGAACAAGGAACGCGGCCTGTCGATGGACCTCGCCGAACTGCACGCAGTGGCCGAGTTCTACCGAGGTTCCGGCCGCGAGCCCACCGACGTCGAGTTGGAGACGCTCGCCCAGACGTGGAGCGAGCACTGCTCGCACAAGACATTCCGGGCGCTCATCAGCACACCGGACGGCACCCAGATTCAGCCACTCCTCCAGCAACTCCGCGCGTGCACCGACGCCATCGCAGCACCGTTCGTCGTCAGCGCGTTCGTCGGCAACGCTGGCATTGTCACCTACCACCCCGGCACGACGGTCGCAGTGAAGGTCGAAACGCACAACCACCCTTCTGCCATCGAACCCTTCGGCGGCGCCAACACCGGCGTGGGTGGCGTGATCCGCGACGTGATGGGCACGGCCCACGACCCGATCGCGATCACCGACATCCTGTGCTTCGGCCCCACCGACATACCCGCCGACGAACTGCCCGAGGGTGTGCTGCACCCACGCCTCGTCCAGTCGGGTGTCATCGCCGGTGTGGCGGACTACGGCAACAAGATCGGACTACCCACCGTGGCCGGTGCGGTCATCTACGACCCGGGTTACACCGCCAACCCGTTGGTCTATGCAGGGTGCATCGGTGTCGCCGCTGCTGCTCCGCCGCTGCCCGGTCCGCAGCCCGGCGATCTCGTCGTGGTGATGGGTGGCCGCACCGGTCGCGACGGCCTGCGCGGCGCCACGTTCTCCAGCGCGACGATGGATGCCACCACCGGCGACGTCGCTGGTGCCAGCGTGCAGATCGGCGACCCGATCGTGGAGAAGCTGGTGATCGACGCCATGCGCGAGCTGCACGGGCTCTACACAGCCGTCACCGACTGCGGCGCGGGCGGCTTGTCCAGCGCCGTTGGTGAGATGGCCGAAGGTATCGGCGCTGAGGTTGACGTCACAATCGCTCCACTGAAATACCCGGGGCTGCGTCCGTGGGAGGTGTGGCTCAGCGAGGCCCAGGAGCGCATGGTGTTCGCTGTACCGCCACACCACTTCGAAGCGCTGCTGGCGGTGTGCGCCCGCCATGGTGTCGAGGCAGTCAGCCTCGGCACGTTCACCGGTGACGGCGTGTTGCGCGTACGCGCCGGCGATCTGCAGGTGTTGGAACTCGACACGCACTTCCTGCACGACGGACGCCCGCAGCGGTCGATGATCGCCGAGTTGCCGACGCCCTATCGCGGCGAACCAACACTTCCCGAGTGCGACGACCTGGCCGACACGTTGCTCCGTCTGCTGGCACATCCCGACATCGCGTCGAAGGAACACATCATCCGCCGCTACGACCACGAGATCCGCGGCGCCACCGTGGTACGGCCACTCGTCGGCGAAGGCCACGACGGTCACGCCGACGGAGTCGTGCTCGCCCGACCGACGGATACCCACGGGCTGGCGCTGGGTATCGGCGTAAACCCGTGGTACGGGCTCACCGACCCGGAGCGGATGGCCCACGCGGTGGTCGACGAGGCGATCCGCAACATCGTCGCCGTCGGCGCCGATCCCGCCAAGGTGTCGCTGCTCGACAACTTCAGCTGGGGCGACCCGCGCCGCCCGTCCACCCTTGGCGATCTGGTGATGGCCGTCGACGGCTGCTGCGCTGCCGCACTCGCGCACACCGCGCCGTTCGTGAGCGGCAAGGACAGTCTGAACAACGAGTACCTCGGCAGCGACGGCCAGCGTCACGCAGTGCCACCCACGCTGGTGATCACCGCGATGGCGCACGTGCCCGACGCCGACCTGGTGGTCACCCCCGACCTGAAGCGCGCCGGCGATGTGCTGGTGCTCGTGGGAACCACCGCGCCAGAGTTCGGGGGCAGCCACTTCGAAATGGTTGGCGGCAGGATCGGCCGCGCTGTCGTCCCCGCACCCGACGCGGACGCACCCGTGCGCTATCGCCGCCTGCACGCGGCGATGCAGACCGGCCGCGTGCGTGCGTGCCACGACGTGTCCGAAGGGGGGCTTGCGGTCACGTTGGCCGAGATGGCACTTGCTGGCCGACTTGGCATCCGTGTCGAGACGCTCCCCCACGACCACGCGCCGACTGCATGGTTTGCGGAGTCCAACGGTCGGCTCGTGTGCGCAGTTGCGGCCGACGATGTGGAGTGGTTTGTCGCCGCCCTTGGTGAGCCCGCCACCGTGTTGGGCGTGGTCACCGACGACGCGGCACTCGTCATCGATGGCATCACTATCGATGACGTCGTGATGCGCACCGCCTGGAAGGGGGCCGCACAATGAGCACCCCCCAGGCCATCGTCCTCGCCGCCCCCGGCACGAACCGCGATCACGATGTGGCGTTCGCTCTCGAACTCGCAGGTGCCGCACCGAGGCTGACGTTGCTGGCGGAGCTGCTGGCCGATTCCTCGGTACTGGCGGATGCCCAGATGCTCGTGGTCGCGGGCGGGTTCAGCTATGCCGATGCGCTCGGCGCTGGGCGCATGTGGTCGCTGCAACTCACGCACGGTGTCGGCGATGCGCTGCGCGGATTCGTCGCCGCCGGCAAACCGGTCATCGGCATCTGCAACGGGTTCCAGGTGCTCACCCGCACGGGCCTGCTGCCGGGCGCGCTGGGCCACAACTCCAGCGGCCATTTCCAATGCGAGTGGGTGCGACTCGACGCGCCAGCGAGCCGCAGCGTGTGGACACAGGGCCTTGACCCCATCGAATGCCCAATCGCCCACGGTGAAGGCCGCTATGTGCACCCCGACCCGGCAGCGTTGGCGGCCAACGGCCAGGTGGCGTTCACCTATACCGGAACGAACCCCAACGGCTCGCTGGACGCCATCGCCGGTGTGTGCGACGAATCGGGAGTGGTGCTGGGATTGATGCCGCATCCGGAGAACCACGTCCTGGCGCGGCAACACCCGCGCCACGCCCGCGGTAGCGCTGCAGGTCTCGGTCTGCCACTGTTCCGGCAGGGCGTGCGTTACGCACGGGAACGCTGAGAAGACGACATGACCACGATGCCTGCACCCGATCCGTTCATCGATCTCGATCTGAACCTGCCCGATCGCCGCGATGGCAAGGTGCGCGTCAGCTACGCATTGCCCGATGCACCCGACGTCGGCGGGCGCCGACTGTTCGTCACCACCGATCGGCTGTCAGCGTTCGATCGCGTCATCGCCGGGGTGCCTTACAAGGGTCAGGTGCTCAACCAACTGGCTGCATGGTGGTTCGCCGAGACCGCCGACATCGTCCCCAACCACGTGTTGTCGGTACCCGATCCCAACGTGCTGATCGCCCGTGTTGCCACTCCGTTGCCGGTGGAAGTCGTGGTGCGCGGCTACATCACCGGCGTCACCTCTACTTCGCTGTGGCGTCAGTACTCCGAAGGTGCCCGCACGATCTACGGCTACCGCTTCCGCGAGGGGCTGCAGAAGAACACCGCGCTCACCTACGCGCTCGTCACACCCACCACGAAAGCCCAGGACGGTGCGCACGATGAGCCGATCGAACCGCGCGACGTGACCGAACGCGGTCTGGTTGCGCCTGGGGCGTGGGTGCGCACCGTCGAGGCGGCGCTGCGGCTCTTCCAACGCGGCCAGGAAATCGCCGGGCACGCCGGACTGATCCTCGCGGACACCAAGTATGAGTTCGGTCTCGACGAGCACGGGACGGTGATGCTCATCGACGAGATGCACACACCCGACTCGTCTCGCTACTGGGTGGCGTCCTCGTATGAGGCACGTCTCGCCGCTGGTGAAGAGCCGGAGAGCCTCGACAAGGAAGTCGTACGCCGAGCTTTGCTCGACGCCGGCTACACGGGGCATGGCGACCCGCCTGCCTTGCCGACCGATGTGTGGCAGCAGACCAGCGCCCGCTACATCCAGGCGTTCGAACAGATCACCGGAACCGAATTCGTACCCGGCGCCTATCCAGTCGCACCCCGCATTACGGAGGCCTTGCGCCATGTTTCCTGACGACAGTCTCCGACCCGCCGACGGCGACCACCCTCATGAGGAGTGTGGCGTGTTCGCGGTCTCCACGCCACATGGCGAAGGCATCGCGCAGTTGGCCTTCTTCGGGTTGTTCGCGTTGCAACATCGCGGCCAAGAAGCTGCAGGCATCGCCGTCAGCGATGGCAACCGCGTACGCATGCACAAAGACAGCGGCCTGGTGTCGAACGTGTTCACCCCGACGACGATGGCCCAGCTGAACGGCTATCACGCCATCGGACACACGCGGTACAGCACCACCGGCGCCAACGCACACCGCAACATCCAGCCATTCCTCGTCGAGACGATGCACGGCCCGCTGGCGGTAGCCCACAACGGCAACCTGGTGAATGCGGGGGCGCTGCGCGAGGAGTTGCTGACGAAGGGTTTCGGCCTCACCGCCACCAGCGACACCGAGGTGCTGACGCTGATGCTTGCCGCTGCCGGCGGTCGCACCTGGGAAGACCGCCTTGAACGCACGTTGCCGGCATGGAAGGGCGCCTACTCGCTCGTCGTCTTGGCGAAGGACCGGGTCATCGCTGTCCGCGACCCGTGGGGCTTCCGGCCGATGAGTGTCGGTCGCCTACCCCAGGGCGGCCACGCCGTTGCTTCCGAGACATGTGCGCTCAACACGCTCGGCTGCCTCGACATCACCGAAGTGCTACCCGGTGAGATCGTCACCCTGCACGGCAGCGAGATCACCCGTCGCCAAGCGCTCGCGCCGGCCGTCAACGCCGCGCGATGCACCTTCGAGTTCGTCTACTTCAGCCGCCCCGACAGCGTCTGGGCGGGACGCAATGTGCACCATGTGCGCCAACGGCTGGGCGAACAATTGGCAATCGAGTCCGGTGTCGACGCGGATGTCGTCATCCCGGTGCCCGACAGCTCGATCCCCGCCGCGATCGGCTACAGCCGACAGAGCGGGATTCCGCACAACGACGGCCTGATCAAGAACCGCTACATCGGCCGCACATTCATCGAGCCCACTCAAGATCTGCGTGACCGCGGTGTCGCGCTGAAGTTCAACGCGCTCGCCGAAAACCTCGCCGGCAAGCGCGTCATCATGATCGACGACTCGATCGTGCGTGGCACCACTGCCGGGCCACTCGTCAAACTCGTCCGCGATGCCGGTGCCACCGAGGTACACGTGCGCATCACCTGTCCACCGATCACCAATGCCTGCCATTTCGGTGTCGACATGGGCCACGACGGTGATCTGATGGCCGCGCGGCTCAGCGTGGAGGAGATCCGGCTGCTGATCGGCGCCGACTCGCTGGCGTTCCTGTCATTGGAGGGGATGAACCTGGCCATCGAGCCCGAGCACGAAGGGTCTGGTGCCGGGTACTGCAACGGTTGCTTCACCGGGAACTACCCGATGGCCGTGGACGACGCGCCACCCAAGCTGAGCTTCGAGGGAGCGCTGTCGTGAGAGTGCTCGTGATCGGTGGCGGTGGCCGCGAGTCAGCAATCGCGTGGGCGTGCAAACGCCGCGGGCACGACGTACAGATCCTGGCGGAGCTCCCCGACTCCCCGGTCGCCGACCTCGTCATCGTCGGCCCCGAGTCCGCGCTGATCGCTGGTGTGGCCGATCGCTGCGCTGAGCTGCGCATCCCCTGCTTCGGCCCGACAGCCGCTGTCGCCCGACTGGAAGGGTCGAAGGGGTTCACGCGCACACTCGCTCACTCACTCGGGCTGCCGTCACCGGCGTTCCACTTGTCGTCGTCCGAGGCCGAAGCGCTGGCGTGGTGGCGTGGGTTCGCCAAGCCCATCGTCGTCAAGCTCGACGGCCTGGCCGCCGGGAAGGGTGTCATCGTGCCCGAGGGTGAGGCCGAGACGCTGGCCGCAATCCGCGAGTTGGTCGAGCAGGGTCCGATCGTGCTCGAGGAGCGACTGGTCGGCCCGGAGTGCAGCTTGATGGCGATGTGCGATGGCCGCGTCGCTCGGCCGTTGCCGATCGCGCAAGACCACAAGCGCATCGGTGAAGGCGACACGGGCCCCAACACAGGGGGTATGGGTGCCTACGCACCTGCGCCCGTGCCGTACGACGCAGACGAACTGACGGCCAGGTTCATCCAGCCGGTGGTCGACCACTTGTGGGAGGCCGGGGCACCGTACGTCGGGGTGCTCTACGCCGGGCTGATGCTCACCGACGACGGTCCCAAACTGCTGGAGTACAACTGCCGCTTCGGCGACCCAGAGGCGCAGGCGGTGCTGCCGCTCCTCATCGACGACCTCGCCGAGTTGGCGCTCACCTGTTGCAACGGCGCGCTCGGCGAACGGCGTATCCAGTCGCGGGGCTTCGCCTGCACCGTGGTGGCAGCCGCGGAGGGTTACCCGGCCATGCCGATCCCCGGTGCGGCGATCGAGGGCGATCTGCACGACTGGCCCGATGCGATGGTCTTCCGCGCTGGCACCGACGGAGCGATGGTCACTGGCGGACGCGTACTGGCCGTCACCGGCCTCGGCAACGACCTCGGTACTGCCCGGGCGCACGCGTATCAGCGGATGAAGGCGATCCGCTTCGACGGTATGCAGGTGCGCGGCGACATCGGCTGGCGTTCGATCGGCGCCGGCCTGTCCTCCTACGCCGCGGCAGGTGTCGACATCGATGAGGGCACCCGCGCCGTCGACCAGATGAAGGCTGCCGTCGAGCGCACACACGGACCTGCCGTCCTGCGCGGTGTGGGCAGCTTCGGTGGCGTGTTCAGCCTCGCGGCGATCAAGGACATGGACGAACCACTGCTCGTCGCCTCCACCGATGGCGTCGGCACGAAGGTCGAACTCGCCGCCCGTCTCGGCAAGTACAAGGGCGTGGGCATGGACATCGTCAACCACTGCATCGACGATGTGCTCGTACAGGGCGCTCGTCCACTGTTCTTCCTCGACTACATCGCCAGCAGCAAGCTCGACGCCGATCAGGTGGCAGAGGTGGTCACCGGTATGGCCGAGGCGTGCGAGGTTGCCGGATGCGCCCTCTTGGGTGGTGAGACAGCGGAGATGCCGGGGGTGTACACCGAAGGGTCGTTCGACATCGCCGGCACGCTGGTCGGCCTCGTCGACCGAGCGCAGATGCTGCCACGAGGCACCCTGGAGGATGGCGACGTGCTGTTGGGGGTGGCCTCCAACGGGCCGCACACCAACGGCTACTCGTTGTTGCGCAAGGTGTTCGCCTGGCTGCCAATGGACTCGGTGCCTGCCGGGTTCTACTGCACCCTCGGCGAGGCACTGTTGCGACCCCACCGCAACTACCTGCCCGTGCTCGGTGCGGCGATCGACAGCGGCCGGGTGAAGGCGCTCGCACACATCACCGGTGGCGGTCTCCCCGAGAACCTGCCGCGTGTGCTGCCCGAATCGCTCGACGCCGTCGTCCAACTCGGCTCGTGGCCCATCCCTCCCCTGTTCCGTCTGGTGCAGGAAGTCGCCTCGCTGCCGATCCACGAGTTGTACCGCACACTCAACATGGGCATCGGCATGGTTGCCGTGGTCGCCGTCGCCGACCTCACTGCCGTCCAGGCCCTGATCCCCGAGGAGACCTGGGTCATCGGCCGCCTCACCCCCGCCCCCGCCACCGCCCCCGGCCGCCAGGTCCACCTCCTCCCCGCCTGACCCGGTGCGAGTGCCTGGCCGCCGCCCCGAGTGCCAGGTGACGCCCGAGTGCCACGTGACACCCGGGGTGTCACGTGGCACTCGGGCGCGGCCTGGCACTCGGGGCGGCGTCGTGGCACTCGCGAACTTTTCGTTCAGGTGGAGGCGCGTGCGGGGCGGTCGGAACCTAGCGTCTGCCTATGGAATCTCGTTGTCGTCTGGTGTTGATGGCTTCTGGCAACGGATCCAACGCCCAAGCGCTGATCGACGCCTGCGGACGCGGTGAACTTCCGGCCCAGGTGGTTGCGGTGATCAGCGACAAGGGCGATGCCCGTGCGCTGGTGCGGGCCGACACCGCCGGGCTTCCTGCCGTGCACGTCGGTAAGCGGGTGGATGAGTCACGCGCCGACTACGACGCTCGTCTCGCCGACATCGTCTCCGGCTTCGACCCCGATTACGTAGTGCTCGTCGGTTGGATGCGTGTGCTCACACTCAGTTTTCTCGGTTGGTTTCCCGGCATGGTCATCAACCTGCACCCGGCACTTCCCGGCGAACTACCAGGCACCAACGCAATCGAACGTGCGCTCGCTGAAGCGCAGAACGGCACTCGCACCGCCACCGGCGTCATGGTGCACTTCGTGCCCGACGAAGGTGTCGACGACGGGCCGTTGCTCGCCACCGAACCTGTGCCGATCCTGCCGGACGACACCCTCGACACCCTCGCAGTTCGTGTGCACGCGGTTGAGCATCGGCTCCTCGTCGATGCGATTCGCGACGTATGCGCAGCGCTCCTCGCTGACCGATCACTCACCTCCAGGAACGGAACCCCCGCATGATCAACGATGATCTGTTCGACCGCTTCCAAGCGCTCACCTTCGACGATGTGGTCATCGTGCCGGGGTACAGCGACGTGCTGCCCGACATGGTGGACACCTCCGCCGTTTTCGCGGCTGATATTCGCCTCGCCGTCCCCGTGGTCAGTGCGGCGATGGACAAGGTGACAGAGGCGCGGATGGCGATCGCGCTCGCCCGCGAGGGTGGCATTGGCGTGATCCACCGCAACATGACCATCGCCGAACAAGCGGCGGAGGTGCAGAAGGTCAAGCGCAGCCAAAGCGGAATGATCTCCGACCCGATCACGCTGCCGCCGACAGCGACGCTCGCCGAGGCCGAAGCGCTGATGCATCAGTTCAAGATCAGTGGTGTTCCGATCACCGATCCGCACGGTCGCCTGGTGGGCATCCTCACCAACCGCGACACTCGCTTCTGCGAGCCATCCGACTACGCACGCTCGGTCGCCGATTTCATGACCAGCGAGGGCCTCGTCACGGCCAAGCACGGCACGACCCTCGACGAGGCACGCGGCATCTTGCAGCGGCACCGGATCGAGAAGTTGCCGCTCGTCGACTCCGACCTTCGCCTCACGGGCCTGATCACCGTGAAGGACATCCTCAAGAACCAGGAGTTCCCCAACGCCACCAGCGACAGTCGTGGGCGCCTCCGTTGCGCCGCTGCCGTTGGAGTCGGGCCCGATATGGAAGAACGCGTTGAGGCGCTACTCGCGCAGGGTGTTGATGCGGTTGCGATCGACACCGCACACGGCCATTCGGCCGGAGTGATCAAGGCCATTGGGCGGATCAAGTCGGCATGGCCCGACCTTCCTGTGATCGCCGGCAACGTCGTCACCGAGGAAGGTGTGGATGCGCTCTCCCTGGCCGGTGCCGATGCCGTCAAGGTAGGCGTCGGGGCAGGCTCGATCTGCACGACCCGCGTCGTCAGCGGCGCTGGCATGCCGCAACTGTCGGCGATCTACTTCACCACCAAGTACGCCCGCCGCCGTGGCGTGCCGGTGATCGCTGATGGCGGTATCACCTATTCTGGCGATGTCGTGAAAGCCATCGCCGCCGGCGCCGACACCGTGATGCTCGGCTCATTGCTGGCCGGTACCGACGAGGCACCGGGCGAACTGGAACTGTTCGAGGGTCGCCGCTACAAGAGCTACCGCGGTATGGGCTCGATGGGCGCGATGCAGGGCCTCGGCGCCGATCGCTATGCAACCGCACAGACCGACAAGAGCCAGATGGCCGGTCAGTCGCGCAAACTCGTACCCGAGGGCATCGAAGGGCGCGTCCCCTACGCAGGAACGTTGGGCGATGTGGTGTACCAACTCGTCGGCGGATTGCGCAGCGGTATGGGCTATGCCGGCGCCGCCACACTCGACCACCTGCGCGATTCCGCACGGTTCATGCGGGTCACCACCGCCGGCCGCAACGAAAGCCACCCGCACGATGTCACGATCACCAAGGAAGCGCCGAACTACCAGCGCAGCTGAACCAGGTGTGGCGCCATGCCGAACCGGTCAGGCCAACTTCTCGACGAAGCCTTCCAACTGGCGCAAGTTACGGCACTCGTACACGCCATCGGTGTGCGTGCCGTAGTCGCCGACGATGGAGTCACCAGTGTTCCAGTAGCTCTTCGGCTCAGGATTCAGCCAGTACACACGGCGGGCCTTGGACTTGATCTCTTTGATCACCCATGCCTGGCTGGCGTGGTAGTTGTTGCGAGCGTCGCCCAGCAACAGCACCGTGGTCTTGGGGCCGATGTCCTTGCCGTAACGCTCCCAGAACACCTCGAACGCGTGGCCGTAGTCGCTGTGCCCGTCGACCCACACAACATCGGCCTCGGTGTTGACGCGATGGATCGCGTTGGCGATGTCTTCTTCGCCCTTGAAGTAGTCCGTGACTTCGTCGATGCCATCGATGAACACGAACGAGCGCACCTTGGAGAACTGCCCCTGGATCGCGTACACCAGCATCAATGTGAAGCGGGCGAACGCGGCGACTGAGCCGCTGATATCGGCCACCACCATCAACTCCGGCTTGGCCGGGCGCGGGTACTTGAACTTTGGCTCGGCCGGCACGCCGCCGTACGACAGCGAGTGGCGCACGGTGTTGCGGAAGTCGAGCGGACCCTTGCGACCGTGCTTGCGCTTCCGTGCCAAACGGGCGGCGAGTTTGCGGGTGAGCGGCTGCAGGGCCTTCTTCAAGCTCTGCATCTCGTCGCGCGACGCATGCATGAACTCGACGTCCTCGGGCAGTGGCTTGCGCAGCGTCTTGGCCATCGCTTCCGCACCACGATCAGCGACGAGCCGACGACGGATCTCGGCTTCGATCTCTTTCTTGAACTGATCGATGCGGTCGTTGTACTCGTCCTTCTCGAGACGCTCCTCGAGTGCGGTGAGTTCGCCGCCGACTTGCTGGCGACTGGCCTCCATCAACTTCTCGAGCATGCCATCGAGATCCAGGTTGCGCAGTGTGCGGTACAGGTAATACGTGCCGCCCACGGGGCGACCTGGTTCCATACCGGCGAAGCGCTGCACCGACTGCTTGGCGAGTGCACGCATCATTGCCTGGTCGCCGTTCATCAGCGCCGACATCAGCATCTGCGCGATTTCCTCGGGCGTCAGACTGTCGAGGCTGCCACCCTGGTTGCCGCGGCTGTCGCCCTCCTGGCGCATCTGCTCCTGCATCTCGCGCCACATGGCATCGAGATCGGTTTCACCCTCGGCGATCTTGTACTCAGGGCCGCGCAGACTGAAGTACACCTCGAACACCGTCTCGAACGCGCGCCAATGCGCATTGTTCTTGACCATCGTGGCCCCGAGCGCGTACTTGAACGCCTCTCGGTCCTCGATCGGGATGTGCTGCAACGCCTCCATCGCGTCGAGGTTCTCGGTGAGCGACACCGGCAGCCCGGCGTTGCGTAACTCGTTGACGAACCCGGCAAGAAGATCGAGCATCGTGACCTACTTGTCTACTGACAGTTCTTTCGAGGCCTTGGCGATGTCGCTCTGGTACTTGAGCAGGATGTGCAGCGTGTCCTTGGCCTGTTGCGCATCGATGTGCTCAATACCGAGCAGCACGAGTGTGCGCGCCCAGTCGATTGTCTCGCTGACGCTGGGCGCCTTCTTGAGGTCGATCTGACGGATGCTGCGCACGATGCGTGCGATCTGGTCGGCAAGGTTCTCGCTGACCTCGGGCACCTTGGTGAGGACGATCTGCTTCTCGCGCTCCATGTCGGGGTAGTCGACGTGTAGGTAGAGGCAGCGACGCTTCAGCGCTTCACTGAGCTCACGGGTGTTGTTCGACGTGAGGAACACCAGCGGAATCTGCTTGGCGGTGATCGTGCCCAACTCAGGAATCGAGACCTGATACTCGGACAGGATCTCGAGCAGCAGCGCCTCGGTCTCCACCTCGACACGGTCGACTTCGTCGATCAGCAGCACTACCGGGTCGTCGGCCGTGATGGCCTCGAGCAGTGGGCGCGTGAGCAGGAAGTCGCTACCGAAGATGTCGTCGTGAATATCACTCCACGAGTCGCTCCCACGGTCGGCCTGGATGCGCAGCAGCTGCTTCTTGTAGTTCCACTCGTACAGCGCTTTGGACTCGTCGAGCCCTTCGTAGCACTGCAGACGAATCAGCCGGGCACCGGTCATATCGGCGATGCTCTTGGCCAGCTGGGTCTTCCCCGTGCCGGCCGGACCTTCGACAAGGATCGGCTTGCCGAGACGATCGGCGAGGAAGGCGACGCCGGAAATACCGTCGTCGGCGAGGTAGTTCACGTCTCTCAGGCCATCACGGACCTGCTGGACGCTCTCGAAACGATGAGCCATGCGGGGCACCCTACAGTTGATGCTGGCCGCACGGTCAATCGTAACGAGCGGTGCATTCTGATGGCGGTCGCTTCCCGGTCCACGGCCGTGTCGATTAGGGTGATGAACCACGCAGGCCCTCGTGGCCGATTCGGGAGGTTGGAAGGCCATCGAGCGTTCGAGGGGCACTGGTCGTGCGGTGATGGCCGGGCTCGCACTGGTCGGCATTCTCGCGCTCTCGGGTCCGGTACGAGCGCAGTTTTCCACTCCCCCTGTCCCACCCGTGCCGGGCCCGGACGACTCACGGTTCGGGCCACTCGCTCACCCGGTCATCACGCTCACCGGGGCCACCCCACCAGCGGATCCCGACGCAGTGGTGTCCGCCACGGTGGTGTTCAGCGGCGACTCGGTGAGTACTGCCCAGGCCCGTGCCGCCCGCACCCACCGACCGTTCGATGCAGCAGTCGCCGAGGGTTCTGTGGAGCGCACCCAGGCCCGCACCGTGCCCGAGCTACAGGCCGCCGGCGCCACCGTTGACGCCACCATCACCAACGTCCTGAATGCGGTCACGGTGCACGTGAAGGTGCGCGACCTCGACGGCCTCGCCCAGGTCGCCGGCGTGGCGCAGGTGCACGTTTCGCGCACGATCCAGCGCGACAACGGCACCTCCAACGCGTACACCGGCGCCACGGCCGTGTGGAACTCTCTCGGCCGTACCGGGGCGGGCGTCAGTATTGCGGTCATCGACGACGGGATCGACTACACCCACGCCGACTTCGGCACACGCGGTGCCGTCGGCGACGCGGCGCGCTACACAGCGAACAACCCGAAGATCATCGAGGCGGGCACGTTCCCCACGGTGAAAGTCATCGGCGGCTACGACTTCGTCGGCGATCGTTACTCGGCGGGAGCCTCCGCCATCGCCTGCAACACCGTCACCGGCAGCCAAACCACCCGCATCGCCTGCCCCGACGTCGACCCATTGGCGTGTGGCGAACACGGCACCCACGTGTCGGGCACCGCTGCCGGATACGGCGTGCTGGCCGATGGCACCACATACGCCGGCGGATACGACACGGCATCACTCAGCGGCCAGACGTTCAAGGTTGCGCCTGGCTCGGCGCCGATGGCGAAGCTCTACATGTACAAGGTGTTCGGCTGTGAGGGCGGAACCAGCGACACCGTCATCCTGGCCGCGCTCGACCAGGCGATGGCCATCACCGGGGCTGATCGACCGAAGGTGCTCAACATGTCGCTCGGCAGTTCGTGGGGAACCGCTGATGAGCCGATTGCGTTGGCCCTCGACGCCGTGGCCCAATCCGGAATCTTGCCGGTGGTCTCCGCCGGCAACTCTGGCGCTGGTCCGTACGTGGTGGCTGGACCCGGCACCGCCGACAGGGCGTTGTCGGTGGCTGCTGCCGACACCTCCTCATCCACCGTGCCGGGAGTTGCTGTCACTGGTGGAATCACGTACTCCGCGCAAAACTCCAACTCGTACGACTTCGCCGGGAGCGGTTCGGTGACTGGTCAGCTCATCGCTGTCAACGACGGCTGCGATGACACCGACTTCAGCGCTGCCTCGGGCAAGATCGCAGTCGCTACCAGAGGCGGCCGCTGCGGTCGAACTGATCGGCTCACCCTTGCGCAGGCAGCAGGGGCGCGTGCCGTCATCTTCATCAACAACGTCAGCTACTTCCCACCTGTCGAGGGTCCCATCGCCGGCGTGACGATCCCGTTCGTCGGCGTCAACCCGGACGACGCCCAGGCCGCGAGTTTCCGCACCAGCGGCACCTCGGTCACACTCGGCGCTGCGGCCCCTGTGACCAACCCGGGGTACGAGCGTTTCGCGTCGTTCTCGTCGAATGGCCCGCGCTCGGACAACGCGCTCAAACCGGACATCGCCGCACCGGGGGTGGCCGTCGTCTCCGCCTCTGTCGGGAGCGGCACAGCGGCGATTGTTCTGTCCGGCACGTCGATGGCCAGCCCGCACACCGCCGGGATCGCAGCGTTGGTGGCGGAGGCGCATCCGTCCTGGTCGCCGGCGGAGATCAAGGGTGCGTTGATGGCCACTGCCACGGCCAGTCGGGTGCTCGACTACGACACCGTGCGCGGCGGAACAGGAATGGTCGCCGCTGCGGCGGCGGTCGCCTCTGTCGCCACGATCACCACATCCGATGGCCTCGACAACCTGTCCTTCGGTATCGCCCACATCAGCACCACACTCGACAGCACCCGACCGTTCACCATCGAGAACTGGTCCGGGCAGGCCATCGTCTACGACCTCTCGACAGCTCATGTCATCGACCTCGGGCTCGGTGCGGCCCTCTCGATCACCTTCGACCATTCCACCGTCACCGTTCCGGCGGCCAGCGGCACGTCACCCAACATCGTTCCTGGCACCGCGCTGGTGAACGTCTCGTTGCACCTCGGCGGTCCCGCCGCGCTGCCAACACAAGAAACATCGCGTGGCGTTGCGTTGAAGTCGATCAGCGGGCTGGTCGTCGCCACGCCGCGTTCGGCCGCTCCCGGTGTCGTCGCGCTCACCGTGCCGTTCCTGCTCGTTCCGTACGGCGTCTCCGATGTCACGGCCAACGCGATCTCCGCTCGGGGCCTCGATGCAATCGCCCAGACGCCTACATCGCTGAAGGTCAGCAACCGTGGCACACACGCCGGCTATTACGACACCTACCAGTGGGCGATCAGCGACTCTGTTGTCGACACCTCATCGGCCGAGACACCCAACGTCGCTGACGTGGGCGTGAAGACCTACACCACGACAGGGAACGTTCAACTGGTCGTGTTCGCAATCCGCCTCGACCAACCGTTCGCGACGATGGGGATGAACTACTTCGACGTGTTCATCAATACCGACTCCGACCCAGCCCCCGAATACGAACTCCTGGCGAAGGACGACGGGCTCGTCAGTTCGGGCACGCCAAACGGCATCATGAGCGCGTACTTGTTCCCGTACGGCAGCAGCACTCCGATCGATGCCTTGACGTCGTTCGCCCCCTACAACGGCACCGTCATCGAGATACCGGTGAGACGGAGTCTGCTGGGGTCCGGTGGAGCCTTCAGCTTCACTGTCACTGCCGATTCGGTCGTCGCTGCGGTGCCCGCCGACACCACCGTCACCGGGCGCTTCGACCCGTCGGCGCCAGCGCTGAACAACGCCGATTACGGACTCCTCGCGGCTGGCAGCACGGTCATTCTCACCACCACCATCCACCTCGCGGCAGCGAAGACACAAGGTGCGCTCGGCTGGCTGATCGTGTCGGTCGACGATGCCACCGACAGCACCGTTGACCGCGTACCCCTGCTGGCCCTCCGACCCACCCGCGCTCCTGCGTGAGCCCCGACTGCTCGTCACCGTGAGCACCTTGCTGAAGTCGAACCTGTCGGTTGCCACCGGCACCGCACTCTCCAGGATCACCGGTGTCATCCGCGTTGCAGTCCTTGGAGCAGTGCTCGGCAGTCCCAGCGCGCTCGCCGACGCCTACGACCTCGCCAACGGCACGCCGAACATGATCTACGAGCTACTGCTCGGCGGAATCCTCAGCAGCAGCCTCGTCCCCCTCTTCACTCGGCTCCATGAGGAGAACGACGACGAGGGCACGAACGCCGTCCTCAGCGTGTCGCTGATCGTGATGGCGGCCATCACTGCAGCCGCGGTGTTCGCTGCACCACTCGTGTTCCGCCTGTACTCGCTGCTCACGTCCGCTGCTGTGGATGCCGGGCAGTACCGAGCGGTGGGAACGATCCTGTCCCGAATCTTCCTGGTGCAGATCCTGTTCTACGGGATCAACTCGCTCGCGTCGTCGTTGCTGAATGCCCGCCGCCGGTACTTCGCCGCAGCGTGGGTTCCGGCGCTCGCGAACCTCGTCACCGTCGTGTCGCTGCTGCTGGTGCACGGCACCACCGGCCACAAAGTGCCCACCTTGCAGGACGCGCTCGACAACTCATCGTTGCAATGGGTGCTGGGTCTTGGCGCCACGTTGGGTATCGCGGTGATGGCGATTGCGCTCCTGCCTGCAGTCGCCGGCACGGGCTTCCGGTTTCACTTCCGTCCGCAGTTCCGTCATCCGGCGGTGCAACGACTGCGCACCCTGTCGGGGTGGGCACTCGGGTACGTGGTGGCGAACCAAATCGCCATTGTGGTCATTCGCAACCTGCTGCGCGGTGGCAACGGTTCGATCTTCGCCTACTCGCGCGCCTACCTGTGGTTCGTGTTGCCGCATGGACTGCTCGCGGTCTCTATCGCCACCACGTTCCTGCCGGAGATGACGAGCGCCATCCGCCGCAAGGATCGTCCGGGGCTGATTCGCCAGTCGTCGCTCGGTATCCGGCTCGTCGCCATCGTCTCGCTGCCGGCCGGGTTCGGGCTGTTCGTACTGAGACGTCCGATCATCGGCGCTGCGTTCCAACACGGGAATGTCACCGCTGCCGACGCGCTGCAGACGTCCCGCGCGCTCGCCGGTTTCGCGCTCGGCCTGGTCGGCTTCTCGGTGTACCTGTTCGTACTGAACGTGTTCTACGCCCATCACGATGCGCGCACACCGTTCATGATCAACGTCGGCGAGAACCTGATCAACATCGTGCTCGCCATCGTGCTCGTCGACCGATTCGGGCTGCTTGGGCTCGGCCTGTCGTTCGCCCTCGCCTACCTGGTGTCCGCGCTCTGGAGCCTGCAGGTACTCAGCTACAAAGTGCCCGGCTTCCCCCTACGCCCGCTCTTCGCCTCACTCCACCGGATGTTGCTCGCTTCGGTGATCATGGCCGAAACGGTGTGGGCCGTCGCCCGTCGCGTTGGCGGCAACTCTGGCATGGCTGCCGTCGAACGAATCGCTGCCGGCGGAATCGTGGGCGCGTTCGTGTACCTCGGGATGCTCATACTGTTGCGGGCACCGGAACTCGACGACCTGCGCCGTCGGTTCGGCTCGGGCCAGGAAGACGTTCCCGCGTCCGGCTAGATCAGCACGAGCAGATCGTCGCGATGGATCGCTTCGTGCGTCGCATCCGCCGGCAGTTCGGTGGTGCGGCGGCCCATGTACCCGCGCAGCGTGGCAGCGTTGTTGAGCACCATGCCGCGAGCGACCGCAACACCGGCGTGATCGCGCACCTCGACGACATCGCCCTCTTCGAACTCGCCCAGCACTTCAGTGATACCGGCGGGCAGCAACGACGTGCCACGCTCCACGAGCGCACGGCGCGCGCCGTCATCGATGACGAGCACGCCTTCGGGTTGTGTGGCGAAGCCGATCCAGAGTTTGCGTGCGGGCAAGTTGCGGCTGCTGGCCAAGAACGTGGTACCCACGGAAACACCGTTCACCGCGTCGACCAGCACATTCGGCCGCGACGCCTTGGCGATGATCGCCCGGACCCCCGACCAAGAGGCCATCCGGGCAGCCGACAGCTTGGATGCCATACCCCCGCTGCCACGGTTGCTGCCCGACTCGGTGGCCGCCACCGAGAGCAACGGATCGTCGGCGGCCACCACTTCGATCAGTTCCGCAGACGGGTCGGTGCGCGGATCAGCGGTGTACAGACCCGGGGTGTCGGTGAGCAGCACCAGCACATCGGCAGCGACGTTGTGCGCCACGAGCGCGGCGATGCGGTCGTTGTCGCCGTAGCGAATCTCGTCGCTGGCGATCGCGTCGTTCTCGTTGACAATCGGCACACAGCCAAGCTCCAGCAAGCGCACCAGGGTCTGGCGCGCGTGGAGGTACTGCCGGCGATCGACGAAATCGTGTGGCACCAGCAGCACCTGCGCGGCCACCAACGCGTGGCGGCCGAGCGAACGGTTGTAGGTCTCCATCAATCGGCTCTGGCCGGCGGCCGAGATGGCCTGCAGCGTGATCACATCGGTAGGGCGACTGGGCAGACCCAGCGCAGCGATGCCCGCCGAGACTGCGCCGCTGGTGACGAGGATGACCTCGTGCCCGGCGGCGCGCAGTGCCGCCAGCTGATCGCACACCGAGTCGATGATGGCGCCGTCGATGACGCCCAGATGGTCGGTGAGCGATGACGTCCCGATCTTGGCGACGATGCGCATGCTCAGACTTCCTCGTGGTACTCGAAACTGAATCCGGCGATCCAGATGATGTCGCCGTCGAGCGCGCCAGCGCGGGTCAGCAACTTGGGAACGCTGAGTCGCTTCAACTGGTGGTCGATGTAGAACAGCGCCTCGGGAGTGGAGACGTCGTTGAGCGCCACGATGCGCTCCACCTGACGGCCGACCAGGCGGAACTCGTGATCGCCAAGGCGTTCGACGCGAGCGCCCTCGGGCTGCGGACGAATGATGACGATGCCCTCGGTGTCGGGCTGCTCAGCGCGAGCCTCCGTGACGAGCGACGCCAGACGGCCGACCAGTTCGCGCACGCCCTGGTTGGTGATCGCCGAAATCTGCTCACCGTCCCAGTCGTACACCGCCGAGTCGCTCTTGGTGCCCACGACTAGGCGCGGCCGTTCCAGCAACTCTGGCCGATACTCACCCAGTTCGTGGAGCAACACACGCTCTTGTTCGTGCGGGTCGACACCGTCGATGGCAGAAAGATCGACCATAATCAGCAGCGCACGAGCGCGCTCAATATGGCGCAGGAACTGGTGGCCAAGACCGCGGCCCTCGCTGGCACCCTCGATCAGACCGGGGATGTCGGCCACCACGAACTCGGAGTCGTCATAGCGCACGACGCCGAGGTTGGGCTCGAGCGTCGTGAACGGGTAGTCGGCGATCTTCGGCTTTGCCGCGCTGATGACGCTGATGAGCGTGCTCTTGCCGACGTTCGGGAACCCCACGAGCGCGACGTCGGCCATCAGCTTGAGTTCCAGCTTCATCCACTGCTCGTCACCGTGCTCGCCCTGCTCAGCGAACGTTGGGGCACGACGCCGGTTGGAGGCGAACTTGGCGTTGCCACGGCCGCCGCGGCCACCAGGGGCCGCCAACCATCGGTCGCCGTGGTGAGCGAGGTCGGCGTACAGCTCTCCCGTATACAGATCGGAGACGATGGTGCCCTCCGGCACGAAGACTTCAAGATCGACACCGCGCTTGCCGTGCTGATCCTTACCCGAGCCGTGCACGCCATCCGCTGCCCGACGGTGTGGGTGATCGCGGAACGCCAGCAGCGACGCAACGTTGCGCGTGGCCACCAGCCAGACGTCGCCGCCCTTGCCGCCGTCGCCACCGTTGGGGCCACCGAACGCAACCGGCCCTTCACGACGGAACGACACACATCCAGCGCCACCATCGCCGCCGCGTACGTTCAGTTGGGCTTCGTCGACAAATCCGCTCATAAGACCTTCAGAGGCTATCTGAACACCGCCCATCCCTTCGTTTGAAGGCGCAACCGCACCCGGTGCGGGTAACCCTTCACACGTCGCGCTCCACCCACTGCGTTTGAAGGCGCAGCCGCACCCGGTGCGGGTAACCCTTCAAACGCGGTGGTGGCGGGGGTGGGTCGGCCGGGGCGGGTACCCTTCGACGACATGGGCGGCACACACTCCACCTCGCAGAGCGACGAGTCGCGGCCGCGCAGCGAGGTCTGGGCCGGGACGATGAAAGGTGTCGCCACCGACGAAGGCATCGTCCTCGCCCATCGCAACTCGCCGCCGCCCTCCGTGGAGCCTCGGCTGCTCGATCGACGTGCCCGCGAGGATGCCGAACACGAAGCCCTGACCGCCGGCGCCACTCGAGCCGCAGGCGCAGGCGACCGCGAGCTCGAGGAGCAACCAGATCCGCTGCGAACATGCTTCGAACGCGATCGCGACCGCATCCTGCACGCTGCAGCTTTCCGCCGACTGGCTGGCAAGACCCAGGTGTTCGTGTTTCCTGCCGACCACCAGCGCACACGGCTCACGCATGCACTCGAGGTTGCGCAGGTGGCCACCGCAGTCGCTCGCGCCACGGGGCTCAACGTCACGCTCACCGAAGCAATCGCTCTTGGTCACGACTGCGGACATGGTCCAGGCGGCCATGCCAGCGAGGACGCGTTCGACGAGTTCATTCCCGAGGGGTACAACCACGCCATCTGGGGCGCCAACGTGGTACTCGTGCCGCTCAACCTGTGCAGTCAGACACTCGACGGCATCCGCAACCACTCGTGGTCGTTGCCCACCCCTTCCACTCCGGAGGGTGCGGTCGTCAGCTGGGCCGATCGGTGCGCCTACAGCGCTCACGACCTCGAGGATGCAGTGCACGCTGGAATCGTCAGCATCGACGACCTGCCGGACGAGGTCACCGAGGTACTCGGCCGCACTCGCTCCAGCCAGCTCGGTGCGCTGATCAGCTCCCTGGTGCGCTGCATCTCAGAGCGCGGGGTCGTCGGCATGGATCCCACGCACGCCAGTGCGCTCGCAGCGCTGCGCAGCTTCAACTACGAACACATCTACATGCGCCCCGACTCGCTGGCCCAGGGTGAGGCCGTCATCCGCGTGTTGCGCTCGCTCGTGGGCTACTACGCCGAGCATCCCGACAGCTTGCCGCTCACTGCTCAAGGTGACGATGCGGTGCGCGATGCCGTCACGTACGTGGCCGGTATGACCGACCGCTACGCGTTCGACCAAGCGGTGCATTTGCTGGGCTGGCCGCTCGACCGCTTGCCCAAGGGCATCGATCGTCCCGACGCCTGAGCAGCTTCTCCGGAAAACGGCGAAGGCCCGTCGCTTTCGCACCGGGCCTCGTACAGATCTGGTGGTTCAGACGGTCGGAAGAACGTCGACGACCTTGCGGCCCTTGCGTGCTCCGAACTGCACCGTGCCCTCGGCCAGCGAGAACAACGTGTCGTCGCCGCCGATACCGACGTTGTTGCCGGGGTGGAACTTGGTGCCGCGCTGACGCACGATGATGGTGCCAGCGTTCACCTTGCTGCCGCCGAACACCTTTACGCCGAGGCGCTGTGCGTTGGAGTCACGACCGTTGCGAGTTGAACCGCCGCCCTTTGTCTTTGACATGGTGCTCAGCCCTTCTTGATGGAGGTGATTTCGATGACGTGGTACTGCTGACGGTGCCCATAGCGGCGACGCTGGTTAGTGCGTCGCTTGTAGGTGAAACCGTCGATCTTCGGGCCCTTTGCCCACCCAATCACCTTGGCGGTGACGGTGGCGCCCTTCAACTGCTCGGGGGTGGCGAGCACGGTTTCACCATCGACGACGAGCACGGGGGTGAGGTTGACCTCGGTACCCTGCTCGGCGTTGAGAAGTTCAACGTGCACCTGCTGGCCCTCGGCGACGCGGGCTTGTTTTCCGCCGGATGCGATCACTGCGTACATAGCTCTTCGATCCTAGCGAGTGGCGCGGCCACTCCCACCGGAGAACCGGTGGGAAATGCCCGAAACGCCGCTATTCGAACAGCGCGAAGTCGATCTTGACCCCGCGCCCCTCACAATTCGGGCATTGGTCAGCGAAGTTCACGAGCAGACCTTCACCGATGCGCTTGCGGGTCATCTCCACCAGGCCCAGCTCGCTGATGTCGAACACCTGGGTGCGGGTCTTGTCGCGAGCGAGCGCATGGCGGAAGGCGTCGACCACCTTGCGACGGTTGTCCTTGATCTCCATGTCGATGAAGTCGATGACCACGATGCCGCCGATATCGCGCAGGCGCAGCTGCTTGGCAACCTCCTCGGCCGCCTCCAGGTTGTTGCGGTAGACGGTCTCCTCGAGGTTCGACGTACCGACGTTCTTACCGGTGTTCACGTCGATCACCGTCAGCGCCTCGGTGTGCTCGATGATCAACGAACCACCGCTGGGCAACCAGACCTTGCGGTCGAGCGCCTTGTGCAGTTGTTCGTGGATGTGGAACCGCTCGAACAACGGCAGACCGTCTTCGGCTGCATCGAAGTGCTCGATACGGTCGGCCAGTTCAGGGTTGAACGCCTCGACGTACCCACGTACATCTTCGTGCAGGCGGCCGTCGTCGATGACTACGCCGCGGTACTCGACGTTGAACTCCTCACGAATCACGCGGACGGCCAGTTCCGGTTCGCGGTACAGCAGCGCCGGACCGCCGGCCTTCTTGGCCTTGGCCTCGATGACGTTCCACTGATCGAGCAACCGAGTCATGTCGGCACGCAACTCGTGCTCGGTGGCGTTCTCGGCCGCGGTGCGCACGATGAGGCCGTGCTCGCCGGGCTTCACGCGGTCGAGGATGTTGCGCAGACGCTTGCGCACGTCGTCGGGCAGTCGCTTGGAGATGCCGTAGGTCTTGGAGTGCGGGATCAGGACCACGAAGCGACCGGGCAGCGAGACTTCCTGCGTCAGCCGAGCGCCCTTGGCCCCGATCGGGTTCTTCGTCACTTGGCAGACGATGAGTTGCTTCGAGCGCAGCATCTGCTCGATACGCGGCTCTTCCTTCTTCGACTTCTCGACGATGTCCTCGGCGTCGTACTGCACATCGCCGCGGTAGAGCACGGCGTTCTTCGGTGTGCCGATATCGACAAACGCTGCCTCCATACCGGGCAGCACGTTCTGCACCTTGCCGACATAGATGTTGCCGTGGATCTGGCTGACGTCGTCGGCCGGACGACTGGTGTAGTGCTCGATCAGCGTGCGGCCTTCGAGCACTGCCACCTGGGTGAGGTTCGGACGAACCTGCACACACATCAGGTAACGACCGATCGGACGACCGTTGCGCTCGCGCCCACGGCGACGCTCCAGCACATCGGGATCGAGTTCCGGACCACCCTGTTCGGGACGGCCCTGTTCGGCACGGCCCTGGTCGGGGCGACCCTGACCCGTGCCGCCGCCGCTGCGGCTCTTGCCGCCGCGCCGGCGCTTCTTCTTGGCGGCTTCGCCTTCGTTCGTCGACGCCTCAGCCTCATCCTCGGTGCTGAGGGTGGCAGCGGGCCTGCCACCATCGGCCTTCGGCGTGGACGCCGCCCTCGGCCCCTTCGCCTTGGCGCGCTGACCCTGGCCCTGGCCCTGGCCTGCGGCGGCGACAGGTTGCGCGACAGCCGAGGACGGCCGGGTGTCGCCGATCTGCGGACGGCGCACGAGGGCCTTGTCGGCGGCCTCCGCCGACGGGCGACCTTCGCTCATGCGTTCGGGCAGTTCAGGGAGTTCGTCGCTCGCGGATGACACCTCAGCAGCGACACGCCCGGGAGTCGGACGTGGGGCGCGGGGCGCCCTCGCCGGCCGTGCAGCGACTGCAGGGAGATCGGTGGTCTCTGTCTCTGCCGTGTCGTCGCCGCCTTCATCGTCGAAGTCGTCATCATCATCGTCGAACTCGCTGTCAGCAGCATCGTCGCCGGCTTCACCGACCGGACGCGGCTTCTTGCGGTTCTTTCCCCCGCGCGAACCACGGCGACGTTTGCGCGTCGCCGGCCGCAGGGTGGGGTCGGCGATGTCGTCGTCGCCAGGTTCGCCAGACTCAGCGGTCTGAGCAGCTGCATCGCCCGCGTCGATGAGACCACCCGTTTGGGGAGTCGAAGCGGCAGCCGGGGCCGGAGTCTCAGTCGAAGCGGCGGCCGGGGCCGGAGTCTCAGTCGCAGCGGTGTCGGACGCAGACGCGCCGGCAGTGTCGAGTTCGGAGTTGTCCATGAAATGAGTCCCTTCTCATGCGCACCCCACTGGGGTACGCGTCGCAACCGCACGCGCCGGGATGATCTCCCTGCGCACTGCGTCGCGCTCGATCCATTGATGTGTGCGCAACACTCGTCCGGTCACATTGATCGGGTCGAGTGCGGGGAACAGCGCGCCGGCGAATTCCGTCGGACGCAGTCCCCTTCCATTCGTGGCCAGCACCGCGCACAGGTGTGGCCGGGGATCGTCGGCCACCGAGGTGACCGACAGAGCTTCTCGGGGCGCGTACGTTCGCTCGGCGACTGCGCCGCTGCGTTCGTTCAGGATTTCGTAGAGGATCTGGAGCCCCTGGTTGGGAAAGCCGATTTCGTACGTGTCGGGGTAGGCGAGCAGCCACGACACCCGATCCGGCGCAGGCCGGGGGGTGACGGCGCCGTCCTCGCACCCGATGTAACGGGCCGGTTGTTGCACCCGAGCCAGGAGCGGTTTGATCCGCGCCCAGAGTGAGGTCATGTTCCCGCCGAGTCTACCCTGCAGGTACCCGACGACGCCGGATGAGCAGCTTGACGTGATCGTGCTGCTCAGCGGTAACGGCGCATGTGGACGTTCTGCACCAAGCCCATCAAGGCGAAGAACGTCACCAGGCCTGAGCCGCCATAGGAGATGAACGGCAACGGCAGGCCGGTGATCGGCATGATACCGACGGTCATCGCGATGCTCTGAAACACCTGCCAGAGCAGAATTGAGAACACGCCGACACACAGGTACGTACCCAAGAGATCGCGGGAAAGGTGCGAGATGCGCCAAATTCGCAATAGCACCACGGCGTACAGCCCGAGGAGGACCGCTGCGCCGACCAACCCGAACTCCTCGCCGACAGCCGAGAACGGGAAGTCTGCCCATTGCACCGGGATGTCGTTGCGAGCCATGGTGATCGGGCCGTGCAGCCACCCCTTGCCGGCGATGCCGCCAGTGGCCACGGCACGCACCGCATTGCGCCCCTGATACACATAGTCGCGCAGGGCAGGATCGTTGGAGTCCTGGTTGAAGAACGCAGTGAACCGGCGCAGTTGGTACTGGCTCAGCAGGTCGGTCACCAGCGCCCCACCCACCGTGCCGATCGAGACAAACGTAATTAGTGCCATGTAGCGCAACTTGGCGCCGGCGACCAGCATGATTCCCATCGCCATCACGATCAACACCGACGACGTGCCGAGGTCGGGTTGCAGGATGATCAAACCTGCTGGCATGCCCACCAGCATGAGACCAATGATGAACCGGTGGTACAGCAAGACATCGCTGCGATCCTCGGCGAGATAGGCCGCAACGGTGAGCAGCACGGTGAACTTGCTGAACTCAGCCGGCTGCAGCTTGAGCGGGCCGACGTTGAAGCTGAGCGATGCGCCGCCGCTCACTGCTCCCACCAGGATCACCAACGTCAGCAGCATCAAGGTCGCGCCGTACAAGAACCGGGCATGGTCCTTCCACCAGTCGTAGTCGAACGCCATCACGATCGCCATCGTGATGACCGCGCCGATCAGGAAGATCTCCTGGCGGGTGACGAACTGGAAGTCGAAGGGAGCCGTGGCCCCTGGGCCGTACTTCGTACGCGAAGCGGAGTAGATGACGGCGAGTCCGAGGAGCGAGAGCGCGCTGACCGCCATCATCAACACCCAGTCGATGTTGCGCGTCGGAGCGCTGGCACTCGCCCGGATGTTGCCCAGCCCGGAGTCGGGCCGACGACGGAGGAAAGTCGCCGCCATCGGTCAGTCCTTCAGACCCGACGAGCCGTTGAGGCAGTACGAGTTGTGCAGTTGTCGAGCAGGAGCGGCGGTGAACGAACTGACGTCGAGCGGGTCGCTGACCACGACAGGATCGAGCTTCACCTGCTGGGTCAGCGCGAGGAACACACACTTCACCACCGGCGCCGCGGCCTTCGAGCCGTAGCCACTCTTCTCCAGGTAGGCCACCACCGTGTACGGAACGTCGGTGGGGTTCTCCGAGTTCAGATCGGTCACACCGAATGCTGCGAAGGCCGAGGAGTCGTTCCACGGCAGGTTGGCGGCGCCTTGTGCAGTGCCCGTCTTGCCGGCGATGTTCACAGGGAACCCCTTGAACAGGCGAAAGCCGGTGGTCTCGTGTTCGAACCCGTAGAACACCCCGGGACCGCGGATGACGCGGGTGAGGCCCTCGATGATCGGCTTGTAAATGGTCTCAGGATCCATCTCGAGTTGGTCGCGAACGATTGCGTTCTCGTAGCTCACGCGCACCTCACCCTTGGTGAGGTCGGCCATCGCCGGCCCTGCGTTCGGTGTGAGGGGCGCCCAGATGGCCTTGATGATCGACGGTTCGAGCAGGAAGCCACCGTTGGCCAGCGTGGAGTACGCCATCGCCAACTGCAACGGGGTACCGGCCATCAGACCTTGGCCAATCGCCATCTGCACGTTGTCGCCCACGACCAGCCGGGGTGCCTCGTTCTTGTTCAACACACCCTTGCGGACGAGGTCTGCCTTGACTTCGTTGGTGGGCAGACGACCCTTCCACTCGTACGGCAATTGGATACCGCTCTTGGTTCCGAATCCGAACCTCATCAGGTTGTCCTGCAACAGGTGGCGCCCGACACCCTTGGTCGCGTAGGCCATCTCGCCAATACGGTAGAAGAACGTGTCGGACGACACCGCGAGTGCATCGGCCACCGTCACCGGGCCGTACGAACTGGGACGCAATGTGTTCTTGTTGACGGCGTTCTTGAAGATGCAGCGCGCGACGCCGCCGTTCTGCTGACAGTCGTTGGCATCGATCGTGGTGAGGTTGTAGTAACCCTCATCGAGGTACTTGTCTGTGGCCTTGATCAGGCCAGAGTGCAACGCGGACCACGCGACGAACGGTTTGAACGACGAGCCGTAGTTGTAGTTGCCCTGCACCGCGCGGTTCACAAGGATCGACTTGTCGGGGTCGATCGGGGTGCCGTCGGCGTTCTTGCTGGGGAACAGCTGCTGATACTTGTCGCCGCTGATGCCCGACTCCATCCAGCGATTGTCGAACGTGGGATAGCTGGCCATCGCGATCACCTGGCCGTTGTGGTGGTTCACCACCACCACTGAGCCGGCTGGCGCTTTGTGCTGCACCCATTCCGGGTATTCGATGACCGTGCCGTCCTTCATCGTGCGGCGAAACACCCGCTGGGTCCAGTTGGTCTGACGGTCGAGCGGGTTGTGCGGAGCAGAATCGCCCATCGTCAGGTTCTCGGCCAGGTTGCGTCGCGACCTCAGCTCGGTCTCGAGCGCCTGCTCGGCGTACTGCTGGACATCCAGGTTGATGCTGAGCTGCACGTCGAATCCGGCCACCGGGTCGATGTTCTGATCGGTGAGTTCACGCACGATAGAACCCGCTGCGTCGACCTCGTAGACCTTCTTGCCCCACCGGCCGTGCAGCTCGCGTTCCATACTCTGCTCAACACCAAACTGCCCGACACGTTCGTTTCGCTTGTACCCCTGGGCGAGGTAGCTCTTCAGCCCACCCTCGCTGATCGAGCTCATGAACCCCACCACATGGGCCGCCAACGGCGCATAGGGATACACGCGCTTGTACTGCTCGGTGACGTCGATGCCCGGATAGTCCTCACTGCGCTCCATGAGGAAGTTGACCGTGGCCTCGTCGACGTCTTCCTTCAGTGGCAAGGGCAACAGCGAATCGAACTGCTGCTTTTTCTTACACCCCGTCGGCTGCTTGTAACACGGGTCGTACCGGCGCATCAGATCGTCGACCGGTGTCTTCAGCGGACCCGACAGCCGTGTGAACAACTCCAGCCGGTTGCTCGCCTTGCGTACGACCTGCCAGTCGACGGTGACAGTGAGGAAGCTTTTGTTGTCGGCAACGACACGCCCCAGCGAGTCGAAGATGCGACCACGCTCAGGAGCGATATACACCGTACGGGTCTTGGCCGAGGTGACCTTGGCCTGGTAATAGTCGGCCTTCACGCCCTGCAGGAACCACAGGCGCACTCCCAGCAGGCCGATGAGGATCAGCGAAACGGTGGCGAGGACCCCGAGGCGAGCGGTGCGCTTGTCAACGGCCATTTCGACAGTCTTGTCCGTGCAGGGGCGAGAGTGGGCGCGCGCGTCCGCTGAGGGCGCCGGTCATAGGGAGAGCGCCTTCCACTTCTTGCGCTTCGAACCGGTCATCCAGCGTGCCGTCGGGAGCAGCAGCGGACAGACCAATCCAGAAGTGACCGCCACCAACGGCACGGCAAACAGGATGTCGCCGGTGATCCAGCCGCTCTCCCCAGTGATCGCGTTGGCCACTGGGATGCAGAGTTCCCCCACCGCCGAGCCCATCGTGGCGAAGATGGCCGCCAACCACCACTGCGGATCGGGAGTGAACGCGTGCAGGTACCCGGCGACGATGCCACCCAGCCCATACGCCAACGCCGTGAGACCGAGCGGAGTATTCCCGGCAAGGTCGTACATCAATCCCAGCGCGAAACCGGCCACGGCACCGCGCTCGGCACCTCCGCCCACACCGGCTGCGGCAACCAGCGCGAGCACGAACTGCAACTTCACGTCGTGGATCGGGTGGCGGGCGAAGACGGCCCGCTGGAGGGCCAGAGCGATCAGCCCCACCACTAGGAGTCGCGGCCCGGCACCGATGATGAATCGACGCAACGGTCAGCCGCCGATGGCCTGCTGGTTGGGCTTGAACAGCACCACCGCGACGAAGTTCAAGCGCCGCAGATCGGCGTTCGGCCGCACTTCCACCAGCGTCGTGCTGTTCCCGGATTGCCGCGTGATCGCGGTGATGATGCCGATGGGAATACCTTGCGGCGCCAGGCTGCTGGTACCCCCTGAGGTGTCGACCACCGCTCCCACCTTCAGGCTCGTGAGCGCCGAGTTGTTATCGGTGAAACGCAGCACCAACGTCAGTCTGGGGCCACGCCCTTCGAGCATGCCGGTCTCGCGGACCACAGGCGGCAAGGTTGTGGTGGCCTGAGCGACGGGACCCAAGGGATCAGTGACGGTCGGGTCGACGACGGGAACCGGAGCGACCGTGGTGCTCGTAGCACCAGTAGTGGCGTCACCGGTAGAGACCTGGTCGTCGGTGCTCAACACACGAGCAGAAATGGCGAACGTAGGGTCCGTGATGAGCAGCACGATGCTGCGACTGGGATACACCCGAGTGATGCGACCGATCAGACCCGCACCGTCGGTGACCGGCATTCCCACTTCGACACCGCTCTCGGAGCCAACCCCGATCTCGACCGTCTGCTCGTAGTTGCCCGGCGAAGCGCCCACCACCTCAGCGGTGACCACGTTGTAGCTCCATTTGGAGGGGAGCTGATCGAGTTTCAGCAACTCGCGGTATTGCAGCACCGCTGAGCGCGCCTCGATATCGCTGCCCTTCATGTGCTCGATCTGGTCGCGCAGCACGGCGTTCTCACGTTCCAGATCGTGGTAGTTCGACACGCCGTACCACGCTCGCTCAACCGGGAGCACGATCGCCCGCGTGGCAGTGTCCGCCGGCGACAGCAGAATGTCGAACGCCCGGCGTGCCCGATCGATGATCGGATTCCCCTGTTTGTCGAGGGTGATCAACAACAGGCAGGTGAGCACCACCAGGAGCACAATCCGGCGACGGCTGAGCGACGAGAACATGAGCGAACCGCCGAGCGACTACTCGTCGCCACCGAGCGACATCAGCCCCCGCATGGCATCGATGTTCTCGAGTGCCCGACCTGAACCGATGACCACGCTGTAGAGCGGATCGCGAGCGATGTTGACAGGCATACCAGTCTCGTGCGAGATACGACGATCGAGACCGGCCAGCAACGCGCCGCCGCCGGTGAGCATCACACCCTGTTCCATGATGTCGGCAGCAAGTTCCGGCGGGGTGCGATCGAGTGTGGCTTTCACTGCATCAACGATGGCAGACACGGGATCGGAAAGGGCTTCGCGTACCTGCTCGGTGGTCAGCGCCAGCGTTCGCGGCAGCCCGGTGATGAGGTCGCGGCCACGGATGTCGGCCGTCAGTTCCTCGTCGAGCGGCCATGCGGAACCCATGTGGATCTTGATTTCCTCGGCGGTGCGGTCGCCGATGGCCATCGAGTATTCCTTCTTCATGTACTGCATCAGCGCTTCGTCGAGTTCGTCGCCCGCGACTCGCACCGACTGCGCCGTGACAATGCCGCCGAGCGAAATGACGGCCACCTCAGTGGTGCCACCGCCGATGTCGACGATCATGTTGCCGCTGGGCTCGTGCACCGGCATATCGCTGCCGATCGCTGCCGCCATCGGTTCTTCAATGATGTGCACGGGCTTGCGGGCGCCGGCGTATTCAGCCGCGTCCTGCACCGCCCGCTGCTCGACACCGGTGATGCCGGATGGCACGCAAATGACCATGCGCGGCTTGCTCCAACGGCTGGCGTGCACCTTCTGGATGAAGTAGCGCAACATCTTCTCGCAGACCTCGAAGTCGGCGATCACACCGTCTTTCATCGGCCGAATGGTCTTGATCCGGCCCGGAGTGCGGCCCATCATGCGCTTGGCCTCGAAGCCAACAGCCACTGGGCGGCCATCGGTGATATCGATGGCAACGACGGAGGGTTCGTTCAGCACGATGCCCTGGCCACGCGCATAGATCAGCGTGTTCGCAGTGCCGAGGTCGATGGCGAGGTCGCGTCCGAGCGCGAGCGGATTACTTCTCGCCATCACCTACCTCCTTCTCGTGCCGGACTGTGGCCCGCCAGTGTAGCGGGCGCCGGATTGTTACAGATTCGGGAAGAAAATCCCGATTTCACGTTCCGCGGAGGCGAGCGAGTCGCTGCCGTGCACGAGGTTCTCGGTGAAGAGAATCCCCAGGTCGCCACGAATGGTACCAGGGGCAGCCTTGCGCGGGTTGGTCGCGCCCATCATCGTGCGCACAACTTCCCAGGTGTCTTCCGGGCCCTCGATGACGAGCGCCACCGCGGGGCCACGGCCCATGAACTCCACGAGCTCGGCGTAGAAGCCCTTACCGACATGCTCTTCGTAGTGACGGGCCAATGTGTCGGCCTCGAGCGTGCGCAGTTCGAGCGCTGCGATCGTGAGGTTCTTGGCCTCGAAGCGGCCGAGGATCTCGCCGACGAGACCACGCTCCACGGCATCAGGCTTGAGCAGGACAAGTGTGCGATCAGACATGGCGAACGAGGCTATCGACGTTCCCGGGTGATCACCCCGCAAGTCGGCGTTCAGGAACGGAAGGGTCAGACCTCACCGCCGACTTGGCATGCACTCCGGGTCAGAGGACTTTGCGCAGGTACGGTCGGGCTGAGCCGACGACGTAGAGCGAGCCGGTGATGACTACTGCGTCGTCGTAGTCGGCGAGCGAGAGCGCCCGGTCGATCGCTCGGTGCAGATCCTCGATCTCCAGTACCTCTTCGCACCCCATCGCCTTGGCCGCTGCCGTCAGCTCTGAGGCCGGCAGCCCACGCGACGACGGCGCTAGACACGTGATGACCACGTCGTACTCGTCGGCACGCAAGGCCCCCAACATGTCGCGCGGCTCGCGACCCTTGAGGCAGCCGACCACCAGGATGCGCCGACCGGCTGGGTCGAAGTCCTCGAAGAACACTGAGGCGCATGTGTCGGCACCAGCGGGGTTGTGTGCACCGTCGATGATGACCAGGGGCTGATGACCGAGCACCTCGAATCGACCCGGCATCAACACTTCGGCGAAACCCTCCGCCACCAGTTCACCCGGGAGCGGTGCCGCGAAGAATGTCTCGACAGCGGTGAGCGCGACCACCGCGTTGTCGCCCTGATGCCGCCCATGCAACGGGACGAACACATTCGGGTACACCGTGGTGGGCGTGCGCAGATCGACCATCCGGCCGCCGAGGGCGAGGTTGTTCTCGACCACGTCGAAATCTTCGCCGCGCAGCAGAGCCGCGGCACCGCCCGCTGTGGCGAACACCGACGCGAGATCAGGGTCGGGTTCGCCGATGATCACCGCACTCCCCGGCTTGACGATGCCCGACTTCTCGATTGCGATGTGCCGTGTAGTGGGCCCGGCGTATTCGGTGTGGTCGATACCGATGTTGGTGACCACCGCCACCTGAGCATCGCACACGTTCGTGGCGTCCCAGCGTCCGAGCAACCCGACCTCAATCACTGCGACATCCACTGCCACGTCGGCCAGCCAACGGTAGGCGGCGGCAGTGACCGACTCGAAGTAGGTGGGCCGCACACCGGTGAGCGTCTCGAGGTTGGCAACGGCGGCGATCTGCTCTGCGAAGTCTTCATCGCTGATCGGCTCACAGTTGCGGGTGATGCGTTCGTTGATCCGCTCAAGGTGTGGGCTGGTGTACGTGCCCACCGTGAGGCCGTGCGCCATCAGCAGTCGGGTGATCATCTGCGTGGTGGAACCCTTGCCGTTCGTGCCGGTCACGTGGATCACGGGGAACGCCAGCTGCGGATCGCCCATCGCCGACATCAGCTCGCGCATACGGTCGAGTGTGGGTGACGTGATCCGCCCGGTGACGTCGTAGTTGGAGTGTGTGTCGAGGAACGCGAGCGCTTCTTCGTAGGTCATGACATGCGCTCGTTCGGTGTGCGGCTCAGCTGGCCTGGCGGCGCGGGCGTTTGGTGACCGGCTCGCGCGGCACCATGGTGGCGTTCGACTTGGTAGCGACCGACTCGGCGTCGATGATGACGCGACCGATGTCGGTACGGCCCGGCAGTTCGTACATCGTGCCGAGCAACACTTCTTCCAGGATCGCGCGCAGACCGCGAGCACCCGTGCCACGCAGCAGTGCCTGCTCAGCGATGCCTTCGAGCGCATCGTGGCTGAACTCGAGCTCGACATCCTCGAACTCGAACATCTTGCGGTACTGCTTGATCAGCGAGTTCTTCGGCTCGACGAGGATCTTGATCAGCGCTTCGCGGTCGAGGCTGCGCACGGCCCCCACCATCGGCAGACGACCGATGAACTCTGGAATCATGCCGAATTTCAGCAGGTCTTCCGGCTGCACCTGGGCGAACAACTGACCTGGGTCGCGTTCCGTGCGACTGCGCACGATGCCGTTGAACCCCATGCTCCGCTGACCGACGCGGTTCTCGATGATCTGATCGAGGCCCGCAAACGCGCCGCCGCAGATGAACAAGATGTTCGTAGTGTCGATCTGGATGAACTCCTGATGCGGGTGCTTGCGCCCGCCCTGCGGCGGCACCGATGCCACGGTGCCTTCCAGGATCTTCAGCAGTGCTTGCTGCACGCCCTCGCCGCTGACGTCGCGGGTGATCGATGGGTTCTCGCTCTTCCGCGCGATCTTGTCGATCTCGTCGATGTAGATGATGCCGGTCTCGGCCTTCTTCACATCGAAGTCGGCAGTCTGGATTAGCTTCAGCAGGATGTTCTCGACATCCTCGCCGACGTAGCCGGCCTCGGTGAGCGCGGTGGCGTCAGCGACGGCGAACGGCACGTTCAACAAACGCGCGAGGGTCTGTGCGAGGTGGGTCTTGCCGCAGCCAGTGGGGCCGAGTAGCAGGATGTTGCTCTTCGACAGTTCGATGTCGTCGCGACGACCGACGCCGGCACCCTGTTGGTACTGAATACGCCGGTAGTGGTTGTACACCGCGACGGAGAGGATCTTCTTCGCATCGTCCTGACCGACGACGTAATCGTCGAGGAACGTCCGGATCTCTCGCGGAGTGGGCAGCTGATCGAAGTGCAGTTCACCGGTGTCGGTGAGCTCCTCTTCGATGATCTCGTTGCAGAGGTCGATGCACTCGTCGCAAATGTAGACACCCGGCCCAGCGATGAGCTTCTTGACCTGCTTTTGCGACTTGCCGCAGAACGAGCACTTCAGCAACTCACCGGTGTCACCGAATTTCGCCACAACAGCTTCCCCTCTTGTCGACCGATCGCCATTCCGGCGCGGACACCGATCTTCAGCGGATGGGGCCGCTGCGGTCGACGTCGTCTCGCGTAGTGATGACATCATCGATGATGCCATACGCGAGGGCCTCAGATGCTTCCATCACGAAATCTCGGTCTGTGTCGGCGTGGACGCGCTCGAGCGTTTGGCCCGTGTGCTTCGACAGAAGTTCCTCCAGCAGATCGCGCATACGCAGGATCTCCTTGGCAGCAAGTTCCAGATCGGTGACCTGGCCGTAGCCAACCTGGCCAGAGGGCTGGTGCAGCATGATGCGGCTGTGTGGCAGCGCCATCCGCTTGCCCTTGGTGCCTGCTGCGAGCAGCACGGCGGCGGCGGAGGCCGCCTGTCCCAGGCAGATTGTCGCAATGTCGTTCCTGATGAACTGCATCGTGTCGTAGATCGCAAACAGCGCGGTGATGTCGCCACCGGGGCTGTTGATGTAGATGCTGATGTCCTTGTCGGGGTTCTCGCTCTCGAGATACACCAACTTGGCACACGTCAGACTCGCCGAATTGTCATCGATCGGCGTGTCGAGCCAGATGATGTTGTCGCGCAGGAGGCGGCTGTAGAGGTCGTAGCCGCGCTCTCCACGGCTGGTCTGCTCGACGACGCTCGGGATCGTGTAACCCGACATCTCAGTGCTCCTCGTGGTCGTGATCGTGATCGTGGTCGTGATCGTGATCGTGGTCGTGGTCCTTGCCCATCAGCATGTCGCGATCGATGGCCGCACCCGCAGCATCAACGACTTCGGCGTGCTCGAGCAGCCAGTCGAGTGCCTTGGACTTGCGCAGCTGATCCTTGAGGTCGGTGACGGCATCGTTCTTCTCGTAGGCCTTGCGCACCTCGCTGGCCTTCTGGCGCACCTGCAGCGCAATCCGGGCGTACTCGGCGTTGACGTCGTCATCAGAGATTTCGATCGCCTCTGCGACCGCGACGGCACGCAGTGCGAGATCCACCTTGACCGCCTTGATCGACTGCTCGCGCAACCCCTCGATGAACGCTTCGGTGGACTGACCGGTGGCAGCGAGCCACTGATCGATACCGATTCCCTGCGACTGGAACTGCTGCACGGTGTTCTGCACCCGGGCCTGCAGATCGCCGGCGACCATGCTGTCGGGAGCCGGCACGTCGACGAGTTCGGCCAACGCGCTGGTGGCCCGGTCGACGAACAGGTTGCGGGCTTGATTGAGCTTGGTGGTGCTGAGCCGCTCGGCGATCGAGACACGCCATTCCGTGACCGTCTCGAACTCGCCCAGGTTCTCGCTGACCCACTCATCGGTGACCTCAGGAAGCTCCAGCTTCTGCACGTTGCTGACCGTCACCGTGAAGTCGGCGGGCTCGGTGGTACCGGACGGGTTGGCGCTGAACGTGAGCGTTGCGCCCGTCGCAGCTCCGGTGAGCTTGTCGTCGAAACCCTCGGCGACCCAACCCTTGCCGACCTCGTACAACCAGTCCTCGGTGTTGAGTCCGACGACGGGCTCGCCATCACGGGTGGCTGCGAGCGTGAGCGTCACGTGGTCGCCTGTCTCCGCACCGCGGCCGGCGTCGACCAGCGAACCCTGGCGGCGACGCTCGGCATCGACGGCCTCGTTGATCTCTTCCTCAGACGCCAACGGGCTGGGCAACTCGACCCGCAGGCCGCCGTAGCCAGGCACGGTGATGACCGGGCGGACTTCGCAGACTGCGTCGAACGCGACGTCGCCATCGTCGGCGCCACCGGTGATCTCCACCTCTGGAGTGGCGATGAGATCGATGTCGTGCTCGCGCACTGCCTTGGCCAGGTAGGCCGGAACGGCATCACGCAGCGCCTCGTCGCGGGCGGCGCCGAGACCGATGCGGGCCTCGAGCACCTTGCGCGGCACCTTGCCAGCGCGGAATCCCGGCAGATTGACCTCGCGGCCGATCTTGCGGAACGCCTGGTCGATGTCGCGGTCGAACTCGGCCTGGTCGATGACCACCGAGAGCTTCACCAACTCGCGGGGCGAACGTGCAGGTGCGTCGCCGCTCTCTGCGTCGGCGGGCGGAACTTCACGGGTGTCGTGTGCAGGTGCGATCGTACTTTTCACAGAGCGACGACTCTACCGGGGCCTTCCGGATTCCTGGCGAATGCCGTTCTGCAGCGCCGTTTCAGGCAGAATGTGGTCTATGACGTTCTGGAAGCCGCACGCCCTCGCCAAGCCGCACGCCAACCAGCTCGACCTGCGCATGGGCGATCGAGTGAAGAGCACCACCGAGCTGCAGGGTGTCCCCACCGGCTCAGAAGGTCGGGTGCTCCTGGCCAACGGGTTCAACTGGCTGCGATACCGCGTGTTGTTCAACAACGGTGTGGAGCTGGGCGACCTCGACCACCGCAACATCGAAGCCACCGGCAAGACCGCCAAGCGGCTCGCCAAGCAGTAATCCCGCAGTTACCGCGGGTTCTCGGAGTTGTGGGGACTTTGGTCCCGACCCCGGTGTGCTTCCTGCCCTACTGACATTCATGTCATCCGACAGAATGGCTCCTATGAGCAAGGACGACCGGTCAATCATCAGTTGGTTCGCGTTCGCAGCAGCGATCGCCGCGCTTGTCGTGGCCATCGTCGGCGTGTCGAACAACAATGGCGGCAGCGCGTCCGGCGGTGGAGGCGGCAGCACCAGTACACCGACGGTTGACGTCACGATGACCGACTTTGCGTTCACTCCGGCCACGATTTCGATCCCCACGGGCGGCGCGAAGATCCGCCTCACCAACAAGGGTGCGGCCACGCACAACTTCCAGGTTGCCGAGCTCGGCCTCAAGAGCATCGATGTCACCTCAGGTGTCACCACCGATTTCGACATCCCGGCGCAGAAGGCGGGCACCTACAAGGTCATCTGCCCGCAGCCCGGTCATGAAGGCGCCGGCATGGTGGGCTCGCTCACCGTCAGCACCAGCAGCACTCCCAGCGGCGGCGCCGACCACCCGGTTGGTGATCCGAAGCTGATGTCGGCCTCGCAGATGGACGCGCTGATGTTGAAGGTCGCCCAGCAGTACCCGGCGGCCACCGCTGGTCACGGCGGCGACGTTCGGCAACCCGACAGCGTCAGCACCAATGCCGACGGCAGTCGCAACGTCGAGTTCACGATCACGGCCAAGGTCGTCGACTGGGAAGTCGAGCCGGGCAAGGTCGTCCAGGCCTGGACCTACGACGGTGTCGTTCCGGCGCCCGAAATCCACGTCAACTCGGGCGACCACGTCAAGATCATCCTGAAGAACAATCTGCCGCAGTCCACGTCGCTGCACTTCCACGGCATCCAGGTGCCGAACGTGATGGACGGCGTGGATCCCTATACAGAAGCCCCCACGGTTCCGGGCGGCGAGCACATCTACGAATGGATCGCCAAGGGTCCGGCCGTCGGCATCTACCACTCCCACCACAACGCAGAACAGCAGATTCCGGACGGCATGTTCGGCGCCTTCACGATCGACGAGATACCGATCCCGCAGAAGCTGATCGACAAGGGCTACACCAAGGTCGACAAGAAGGTCAATATGGTGCTGAACGATGCTGGCGTCATCGGCCTCAGCCTCAACGGTAAGAGCTTCCCCGCTACCGAGCCCTACACCCTGCGTGTCGGCGAAGTGATGCAGGCGACGTACATGAACGAGGGTCTGCTGGGTCACCCGATGCACCTGCACCAGCCGATGGGTTGGATCGTCGCCAAGGACGGCATCCCGATGGATGAGCCGACCCCAGCCGACACGATCTGGGTCGCCCCCGGCGAGCGCTACACGGTGCTCTACATGGGCATGGAGCCCGGTGTGTGGGCGTGGCACTGCCACATCCTCACCCACGCCGAGACCCCGACCGGTATGAAGTACATGGTGACCGCACTCATCGTTGAGCGGTGACCAGGTGACCGAGCGGCATGCACGGGTGATCGTCGGAGTCGACGGCACCGATGGATCGAACGAAGCACTGCGGTGGGCGACTCACGAGGCCGCCCGCCGCGGGGCTCCGCTCCATGTGATGACCTGCGCGCAACTGCCGGTGACAATCGAGGCGGGCATGGTGGGGGTCGGCGCGTTCGCCGGCTCCACCATGGACACCATCGTCGCCGAGCAAGAGCAGGTCAACCAGGCGGCGGTCGATCTGGCTCGCTCGCTCGATCTCCACGTGGCGGTCTCCGGCGAGACCGTCCTGGGTGCTCCCGGCTACGCCTTGGTCAGCGCTTCCCACGAGGACGACCTCGTCGTCGTCGGTGCCACCAGCCACCCGGGTCGGCTCACCGACGTGCTCGGGTCGGTCGCCACCGTGGTCACCCACCGCGCCAAGTGTCCCGTCGTCGTGGTGCACGGTCATGGCCGCACGGAACGACCGATCCGCCGCATCGTCGTCGGCGTCGACGGCTCCGCCGCGAGCGACCAAGCACTCCTGTGGGCCGCAGAGGCTGCGCTGCGCAGCGAGGCAGAACTCGTGCTCGTGCATGGCTGGGTGTACCCCTACCTCGGGTCGCGCACCACGGTCAGCGAACCACGCGACGAGATGCGCCTCGACGCGATGCGCGTCCTCGAAGCCAGCGCGCTCAAGACCCGCGACCTAGCGCCGGCCGTGGCCTGTCACTCGATCATCACTGAGGAGGGGCCGGCCAAGGCGATCCTCGATGCCGCGATCGACGCCGACCTGATCGTCGTCGGCTCACGCGGCCACGGTGGTTTCGCCGCGCTGCTGCTCGGCTCGGTCAGCCGCACGGTGCTGCAACACGCCGAGTGCCCGGTCGCCATCATCCGCCCCTCACGCTGATCGCTTCCCACTGCGCTGCCGTGCTGGTTGGCCGTGCGCTGCGCGCAGCGTCACCAGATCGCCTGTTGCGAACGTACGGCTCCGCAGGGCACAGTCCAGGTAGCATCTAGCTGAAATACGGGGAGTGGCGCAGCGGTAGCGTTCCTGCTTTGGGAGCAGGAGGTCGGGAGTTCGAATCTCCTCTCCCCGACAATCAGGTGACGGGGCCGACAGCTTCGCGAATCATGGTGTGAAACACCGACAGTGAGTACTCCCACTTCGGGCTGAGCAAGCCGGTGTTGTAGTTGCCTGCGTCAAGGTTGCGCTGCACGTGTTCGCACATGCGTGCATCCTCGTCGGCCACCTCTTCGCTGAACTTCACGATGTCTTCGATGCCCTCGGCATCGTCGTGGAAGAAGTACTCGAAGATCAGATCGCTGTGCGTATGACCGCGCGGCAACCAACGCTCGACGGCGAAGCCCTGAGGGAAGATGTCGAACGCGAAGGTGGGCCAGAAGTAGCCGAACGTGCCGAATGTGCTGCCGTCACGCGGGGGCATCTGGTGGATGTTCCAGCGGTCGTCACCCTTGTAGATCACCCGGTAGTTCAATGCGTCCGCGTCGCGGCTCATCGCCGGGTGCGTGGTGGGCAGGTGGTAGCCCTCGAGGAAGTTGTCGCCGTAGGTCTTCCAGTTGCACGCCACGTGACGGACGCTCTTGCTATGGAAGCGGTACGTCTCCAGCGGTACGTCGGCGAGTTCCGTCGGGA
>WLIV01000026.1 GCA_009702045.1 Actinomycetota bacterium
CCCCCCCCCCCCCCCCCCCCCCCCCCCCCCCCCCCCCCCCCCCCCCCCCCCCCCCCCCCCCCCCCCCCCCCCCCCCCCCCCCCCCCCCCCCCCCCCCCCCCCCCCCCCCCCCCCCCCCACGACACAGAGCGGGAAATCTGGCTCAGGTGGCGGTGCTGTCGGTGGACGTGCTGTGCCCACCGAAGGGCAGCATTGTGCAATCGACGACGCGCCAGCGGCCGGCCTCGAGCTGGTAGTTGATCCAGTTGTCGTTGCCCTCCTGCGCAGGCGGCAGGTCGGTGGTCACCGATGCCTGCGCGTGGCCTCCGCCGAGGTCGCGGACCTGCGTACCGGTGATCGCGATCGAGTCGGCCGGCGATCCGATCGCCTGCTGGATCCCGGCGCGCACTCGTACCAGTTCGTCCGGAGTGATCGCGTCGGTGCACGACGAGCTGTGCCACGAATTGATGTCGTCAGCTGTCCCGCGCAAGAACGTTTCGGCGTAGCGGCGCGCGTCCGTGCGCAACTCGTCCAGCGTTCCCGACGACCCGTCGGCCGTGGTGTCAGTCGTCGCCGTCCGGGCATCATGGTTCGATCTGCCGAACACGAGGACGCCGCCGATGACCAGCAGCACCGCGCCGGCGGCCACGGTCCGGGGCAACAGCACGCGAGGCTGGCGGTGCAACGTCACCACCGCGACCAAGTCCAGATCGGCGGCCGTTGGAGGGACCGGTGCGCGGCCAACGATCTCGATCACGGCAGCGCGGGCACGTGAGGTGGCGGCTTCAGTCGTCAAGGTGTCGCTCCATTCGTCGGAGGCCGGCTTCGAGTTCCCGTTGGACCGTGCGCACCGACAACGACAGGACGTTCGCGATCTCGTCGCTCGATGCGTCCATCCAGAAGGTCATGAACACGACTGCACGCTGCCTCACGGACAACGAGCGGGCAGCTGCCACGACCTCGGGATGCAGCCCCGGCACCGAGTCGGCGCCCGCCCACAGCCCCACCCGCTGTTCGCGACCGACGCGGCGACGCGCTGATCGTGCCACTGACGCCGCCTCGCTGAGCACCGAGCGGTAGAGGTACGCCCGCTGATTCGACACACCGCGCCACGCCGGCGAAGAGAACACGCGCACCACCGCACCCGCCACCAGATCCTCGGCATCCGAGGGTCCGGCCAGCATCGTCGCGAAACGGACCAGTTCGTCGGCGTACTTCTCGTACACCTCGCCGTCTGCTGCGTCGATCATCGCAACTCAGACGCCGTCGAAGTCATATCGACGACATCGAATCACAGTCGCGCGCTCGAACGACCCCACCCTTGCCTTTCTGTGTCATGCCTCTGACCACCGTGCTCGGTGGTCAGAGGCGCGACACAGAGCGGGGAATCGGGCCGGAGGGGTGGCGGGCAGGGGGACGAGAGGGCTCAGGTGGCGGCGAACAGGCTGGGGAAGCGAGCCAGGACGGCGATCGCGTGCTGCAGTTCGCGCTCGTCGACGTACTCGCCGATGCGGTGCGTGTTCTGCTCGATGCCGGCGCCGATGCCGAACATCGCCGGATGGGTGACCGCTCCGGAGACGACCCACTGTTTGGTCGCTGGCACAACGAACGGCATCGGATCGACCGGCACAGGGAAGCCCACACCGTCCGTGGAGAACACCCACGTGTCGACGCGCGGTTCGGCCCGCAGCGCACCCGCAACACCGTCCTTCACGTGCGGTGTGACCACACGACGGTAGGCATCTACTGCGGCCTGGATAGCGGGGTGTTCGTCGGGAGTGACCCAGCCCGGGTACACCTGCTCGTTGTCGACCGCGCAACCGGTCCACGTGGGCTGCTGATATCGCGGCACACCGACAGTCACCGTCAGGCCCGCAGCACGAGCGACTGCGACCGCGTCGAGCGACTCGATCTGACCCACCGCTTCCTCGGCCGTCTCGCCAATAGAGAGGCGACGATCGAAGCGGAACACGAACCGATCGGGAACCGCGCAGTCGCTGGGTGAATCGAGCACGGCCCACGAGGCAGTGCGCGTACCGCGCCCGACGAACGGGTGGTCGCGCATCCCCTCGCCGCGAGCGTGCCGTTCGGCGGCCTCGGCCAGGATCGCGGCACCGTGCTCCAACGGGTTCAGCCCCTGGGCCGGCATCGATCCGTGGCACGAGCGGCCGATCACCGTCACCTCGATCTGCATCCGGCCGCGCTGCCCGCGATAAATGCCGAGCGCGCCCTTCACCGCATCGCCGGTGCCCTCGGTGAGGATGACGACATCGGGGATGACATCGGTTCCGCCCGTGGGGAACAGATGGCGAACCAGATGGCGCGGGCCACCACCATCGTTGTCCTCCTCGGCCACGGTGGCGTAGGCGCGCACGATGCAACCGTGCAACGCGCCTTCCTCGCGGAGCTCCAACAGGATCTTGGTGGCAATGATCTCGGCGACCACACCAGCGAGCTGGTCGGCCGCACCACGACCGAACAACAGGTGCTGCCATTCATCCTCCGGCGGCAGGTAGCCGAGTTGTGCGCGCAGGGCAGCAGGGTCGAGCGCTGCCGGGTTCACCAATCCGTCGTACGGGTCGACTGCTCCCCCGAGCTTGTCGCGCCATTGATCGCGCAGTGCTTGCACCGTGTCGGAGTGGCCATCCAGGTAGATGACCTTCTTGTGATCCGGCGGCATCTCGTCGTGCCCGTTCATCACGGTCCACACGAGGTTGCCGAACTCGTCGAAGCCCACGTCGTCGGCGTGTTGCACAGCATCGATGTCGATGATCGTGTCGCGCAAGAAGCGCAGCCGCGGACCTTCGTGGTTCGACAGACCGCTGCTGGGGTCGTCGTCATCGGCGGGGATGCGGATGGCTTCGCGGAGGATGGCGACGGCCAAGGGCCGGTAGCGCTCGGCGAGTTCCGCCACCCGCAGGTCGAGGTTCGATGCAGTCATCTCGTACTCCTCAGTTCAGCGCCGAAAGGCGGTCGGCGAGATGGGGAACCTTCGCCGCGGCGAGCATCGCCATGATCACGTACACCTTCTTGTTGGCTTCCTGCGCCACCGCCACCCGGAAGCGATCCATCACACCGGGGCTGACCTCGGCGCCAATATCGGCGGGTAGACAGTGCAGGTACAGCGCCTCACGCGTGAGTGCCATCCGTCGTTCGTCGCAGATCCAGTCGATATGCCGTGCGTTGTTGGCCAACGCCCGCTGCTCGATGTCCTTCATCGCCGCACCGTCACCGACCTTGTTGGCGGCGACTCGCTCGGTCATCAACGCCAGCGGTCCCCACGACTTTGGGTACACGGCATCGGCGCCGGTGAAGGCCTCGTCCATGTCGTGTACCACGCGGAACGATCCGCCAGACTCAGCAGCACCTTCGGCTGCCCATGCCATCGGCTCGGGCAGCAGGTCGTAGCCCTCAGGGTGCGCCAGCGTCACGTGCGCCCCGAACCGGGTGAGCAAGCTCACCACCCCCTGGGGCACCGACAAGGGTTTGGCGTAGCTGGGCGAGTAGGCCCACGACATCGTGATCCGCTTCCCCACGAGGGCGCTCGCCGGATCGCCGCCGAAGTGCTCGCGCAGCCACAGCAGGTCGGCAAGCGCCTGGGTGGGGTGGTCGATATCGCACTGCAGATTGACGACGGGCACCACCCGTTGGTCGCCCGACGCGTGCAGGTACTCGGTGATGCCGCGCAGCACATCGCGCATGAACGAGTTGCCCTCGCCGAGGATCAGGTCGTGGCGCACACCCATCGCGTGGGCGTTCATGCCCAGCATCGCCCCGGTCTCCTCCGCGGTCTCGCCGTGCGACACCTGCGTACTGGAGCCGTCGACGATCACCGGTTGCATGCCCAGCCGTGCGGCGGCTCCGGCCCACGCCGATTTCGTGCGCGTCGAGTTGTCGAAGAACATCGCGTACGCCAACTCGTCGCGCAGCAGGTCGGTATGCACACCCGCCCGGTCCAACCGCTCGAGTTCCGCAGCAACCGCCAGCAGCGCATCGAGATCCGCTGCCCCCCAGTCGTGTGTGGTCAACAAGCTGCGGCCGAACAGCGCGTGGGTGCGATCGGGGTCGAGTACGTGTGCCATGCACCGAGTCTGCGCTCGCGGTGTGGCGCTGCGCACGGGTCCTTGGCCCCCAGGTGGTGGGCGAAGTACCCGCAGCGGACGACCCACGGTTCACATCACCCACGGCTTACAGCGTGGTGACGACCGAGACTCCCGGTTGCTGGAAGCGGCCCATCGCCGGCAGGGCGTCGATGAGGTCGGCCAACTGCAGTTCGCGGGTGATCATCGCCGCCGGGTCGAGCTTCCCCGCCTCGATCAGCGCGAACACCTCGCCGAACCTGGACGCTGACAGACCATGCACGCCGGAGACCTCGAGTTCGTCGCGGATCACACGTGAAATCGGGAAGTCGGTCGTCGCTGACGGGAACAACCCGATCTGCACGTGACGGCCGAGCGCGCGCAGACTGAAGATCGAGTTGGTCGCTGTTGCCGCGTGGCCAAGGCAGTCGACCGACACGTGTGCGCCACCGGTGAGATCGTGCACGGCCTGACCCACGTCGGTCACCGTCGAGGCATCCAGCAGATCGTCGGCACCGAGCGCACGGGCCAGCGCCAGCGCCTCGGGAGCGATGTCGATTGCCACCACCCGCGCACCCGCCGCGCGTCCCATTGCGATCGCTGCCAGCCCGACGCCGCCACACCCGTGCACAGCCAGCACCTCACCGGCACCGAGTCGACCACGTTCGATCACACCGCGGTAGGCGGTGGAGACGCGGCACCCCACGAGTGCCGCAGCGCTGTTGGTGACACCGTCGGGAACGGCCACTGCGTTCACATCGGCAAACGGAACAGTGGTGTACTCGGCAAAAGCGCCCCAACGCGTGAAGCCCGGCTGCTGCTGCCGCCGGCACACCTGGTGCTGGCCCAGACGGCACGGTTCGCACGTGCCGCAACCACACACGAACGGGGCGACGATGCGGTCGCCCTCGCTCCAGCGGGTGACGCCGGCACCAACGGCCACCACCCGGCCGACGAACTCGTGACCGCCCACGTGCGGGCAGGCGATATCGGGGTCGGTGCCGTGCCAGCCGTGGTAATCGCTGCGACACAGGCCGACGGCCAACACCTGGACCACCACCTCACCCGGCTGTGGTGTCGGGTCGGCCACCTGCTCGACATCGATCGGCCCGCCGAAGTGTCGATACACGACTGCTTTCATCGATGCCCCTCGCGCTCGTCAGTTGAGATGCAGACCACCGTCGACATGCAAGACGTCGCCGGTGATGAAGCGTGAACGGTCGCTGACCAGGAAGAGTGCAGCCTCGGCGACGTCGGCAATGAGACCTTGCATCTTCAACGGCCGCCGACTGGCGGAGATCTTCTGCAGCTTCTCGTCCATCTGTGCACCCATATCCGTGGGCACAGCCGGGGAGAGCGAGTTCACGCGGATACCGAACTTCCCCAGTTCCTTTGCCCCGGTGAGCGTGAGCGCATGCAGCCCAGCCTTGGATGCTGAGTAGGCGGCCTGGCCCACGTTGCCCCGCTCGCCAGCCCACGAGATGACGTTCAGCACCGCACCGCCGTCGCCCCCCTTCATCACCCGTACCGCAGCCCGCAACACCGAGAACGGGCCGGTGAGGTTCGTCGACAGCGTTGCCGCCCAGCGTTCGTCGGTGACGCCGGTGATGAAGTTGTCGATCGCCACGCCAGCGTTGTTGACCACGATGTCGAGCCGCCCCAGCTGTTGCACGGCGTTATCGATCAACTCGTCAGCGAATCCCGCTGCTCCGATGTCACCGGCCACACCGATCGCGCCCGGCAGTTCCGCAGCCACGGCGGCGCACATCGCGGCGTCGCGTCCGTGCACCACCACTCGCGCGCCCTCTGCCGCGAAACGCTCGGCGATTCCTCGGCCGATCCCTCGCGTCGACCCGGTCACAATCGCTACACGGCCCTCAAGTTCACCCATGGAGGCATGGTAGCGAGAGTGCACTGCGCCAGTCCCACCGTCTAATCTCCGCCCGATGCCTCGCACGCCGATGACCACCATGCTGACGGCGGTCGCAGCCTCGACGCTGGTGGTCGCGTGCGTGGGCACCCCCCGATCCCCCGATTCGGTGGCCGCGCCGGGCGCATCCGGTCCCGTGGCCGTGGCGGTCGAATCCACCGGCGCCACGGCGACGACCAGCACCCTCCCCACCGGAGCCGTCCCCGCCACGACCACGACCACGTCCATGAGCAGCACGTCGACCAGCAGCACGACCACGACCACCACCGCTGCGGCATGGCAGGCGTTCCCCACCTCCCCGGTGAAGCCCTACCCGATCCCGCACGGATCGTCGCCGTTGCTCAGCCGAATCGACACCACGGATCCGGTGGTGTTCATCACCATCGACGACGGGCTGGTGCGCGACCCGCGCGTCGCGCAGCTGCTGGCCGACCACGGGGCCACCGCCACGCTGTTCCTCAACTCCGGCCCGATCCGCCTCGACCCGGGGTACTTCGTGCCGTTCCTGTGGATCGGCGGCTCGATCAACAGCCACACCAGCCACCACCCACATCTGCGCGGACTTGATTTCGACGCACAGCGCAAGGAGATCTGCGCGGTCGTCCAGCAGATCGACAAGGTCTACGGCGGCAACGGCGGGTACTTCCGACCGCCCTACGGCGAATGGGACCGCACCACCCTGGCTGCAGCGGCGAGTTGCGGGGTGCGCGCCGTGTTGCTGTGGAAAGAAACGATGGCCGACGGCGAGATCCGCACCCAGGGCAGCAAACCGATCCAGCCTGGCGACATCGTGCTGCTGCACTTCCGAACAGATCTGTACGACAATCTGACGGCGTTGTTCGCCCAACTCGACCTGCAGGGTCTGTCGGTCGCCCGCCTCGAGGACTACCTCCCGGCCGCCTGAGTGGGTCGCACCCGTGCCCACCCGATCTACAGAGCGTCGGCCACCACGTGAGTTTCATGGGTGTTGCTGAGCTCATGGGAGACTGACCGGCGATGGACCGCAACACCGCTGAACGATTGCATCCCGGAGGTCGCCTCGCCGTCGTCGGTGCTGGCCGCATGGGCCACGCACTCGTGGCTGAACTCGCCGGCGCCGACGGTCCCTTTGGCCGCGGGTTCGACGGCAGCGGGTACGACGCGGTGTTGCTGGCCGTCCCCGATTCGGCAATCGCCGAGGCCGCTGCGCAGATCACACCCGGACCGCTCGTGGGCCATTGCGCCGGTGCTCTCGGTCTGGCCGTGCTGGCGCCTCACGAAGCGTTCGGGCTGCACCCGTTGATGACCGTCACCCGTGCCGGCGCAGTATTCCGCGGTGCGGGTGCCGCGGTCGCCGGTTCCACTCCGCGCGCCTTGGCCCTCGCCAACAGGCTGGCGACGGAGTTGGGGATGCACGCAGTGGAAATCTCCGACGCCGACCGTCCGGCGTACCACGCCGCCGCCTCGATCGCCTCCAACTTCCTGGTCACGCTGGAGGACGCCGCCGAGCGACTCCTGGCCACCACCGGCGCCGACCGCCGCATCCTCGTTCCACTGGTGCGCGCCTCGATGGAGAACTGGGCGACGCTCGGCGGCCCGACCGCGATCACCGGACCGATCGCCCGTGGTGACGAAATCACGGTCGCCCGCCAACGCGCCGCTGTTGCCGAACGCACCCCCGAACTGTTGGCGTTGTTCGATGCGTTGTGCGAACGCACACGGGCGATGGTGGAAGTCAGATCACCAGACAGCGGAACCCGATCGCCAACACCGTGACCGGCGCGACCACAGCCATCGCCCACCACAGACGACGGGTACCCGACCCCGACCACAGCACGAGCCATGCGCAGCCGACCAACTCATACGCCTGTCGGAAGTCCGCCGGCGCTACCAGCACGTTCCGCGATGACAACGTGAACACGCCGATCCCGGCCGCACCGGCGAACAGCTCCCACGGTCGCTGAGCGAACGCCACCTGCACACCGTCCGACGTGACAGCGAGTCCGACCATCCACACGATGGCGATGAAGCACCCGAGGACCAACGCCGAGCCGCCGCCCATTCCATGGATGAACTCGTCCACCCATCTGCGCAACGCTCGCGGAAAGTCGACCAACGGCCACGTCGCACTGAGCTGGGAGCTACTGGCTGCTGGCAGCTCGCCGATGACGTGTCGCACCGCCAGCTGGGAGGCGAGGAACAACAGCGCTGGCGGAATCGCGAACGTGGCGGCTGCTCGTCCGGCAGCACTCCACGACCCACGACGCCACTCGAACACGACGATGCCCAACGTGATCGCAACCACCGTCAGCACGGCCTGCTCACGGGTCACGACCGCCAGCGCGGCGCACGCTCCCGCCCACAGGTGCGCACCGCGGCCGACGAGCAGCAACGCCGAGAACACCGCAGTCGCGGCCACCAGCTCGGACAGGTCGCGGCCGAGCACGACACCGAACCCGAAGTAGCCGGCGATCACCAAACCCCACAGCGCAATGCGACCGTGATCACGGGCCAGGTGCGCCCCCACCCACGCCAGCAGCCCGACGGCGAGCACGTTGACGGCGACCATCATTGGCGCGACAAGGTTCGGTTGCCCACCCATCGACGCCAGCCACACGAGCGCCGGATAGCCGACGCGACCGCTGCGCACGCCGTAGTCGAACGCGATGCCGTGGGCGCGCCCCAACCCCACCGTGAACGGATCGACCGCCAGCCGGTAGAAGAACTGCCCGTCGAAACCCGCGCCCGCCATCACCGGAATGCGACCGGTCACAGTCTCCGAATCCGTGAACGACCGACCAGCCACCACGAACGTGCCCCATCCCCCACCGAGTCGCAGCACGCGGATGACGCAGAACACCATCGCCGCCACGAGCCCGGCCAGGCCGACCGTGCCCGGCGTCGGTCGCTCGACCAGTCGCCGAACACGTACCAACGTGATGGAAGACACTCGCTCATTTGAACACACCATGTCGGGACACCGCCGCGGGCCACCGTACCTTCGCCGCGACAACAAGAGTTACACTGTGTGCACGATGGGGATCACAGGTTCAACCGTTCGCGTCTCGGTGGCGCGCTGGGGACTCCTCTATCTCGCGGTCGGTCTGATCGTTGCATTCGTTCAAAGCGACAACGGACAAACCGCCTGGTACCCGGCAATTGCGGTGGGTGTTGCGCTCCTGTTGCTCCACGGCCTGCGCTGGTGGCCGGTGGTCCTGGCGGTGGAACTTGTCGTCTCCGGTGCACAGCACTGGCAACTCACCGGCGGTCTGGTCAGTGCCATCGTCACCACCGGCGAGATCGTCGCGATGGTGTGGCTCTTGCATCGGTTTCGTTTCCGCACGACATTCGAACGGGTGGACGATGTCGTCCTGATGGGCGCCATCGCTACGGCGGTCGCGATGGCCGGTTCTGCGCTCGGCAATCTGGCTCTGCACCTGACGAACAGCTCACACTGGTCCTACACCGACGGATGGAAGATTTGGACCGTCGGCGACCTCACCGGCACTGTGCTGGTACTTCCAACCCTGTTGCTGCTCAGCCACCGGCAGCCGACGACGCCCGGCGCTCCGGTGCTGCCGCGCAGCTCGCGACTCGAAGCACAAGTCGTCAGCCTGCTAACCGCCGGCGTCCTCGCTAGGTACTTCGCCACGGTGAGAGTGCACGAGCTCACCATCGTCAACGCCGGGCCACTCACGCTGTGCCTGATGCCGATCATCTGGATCGCTGTGCGCTTCGGCCTCGCCCGCACGGCTGCGCTGATCGTGGCGCTCGATGGTGTCGCCGTCGTCGCCTACGTTGGGATCGGCCCGCACCTCAGCACGATCACCATCGATAGCCCCGACTCACTCGACCTGGTGACACTCCAGTTGCCGATCCTGGCCGTGGGCTTGGCTGCGCTCGGCGTCGCTGCCGCCATCGAGGCGGTACAGCGTGCAGTTGGGCTCGAGCGGGTGCTGATCGATGCCAGCCCAGTGGCGATCGTCGCGCTCGACGAGGACGGAATCGTGCAGAGCTGGAACGCAGCAGCGGAACAGATCTTCGGCTACAGCGCTGCCGAGGCGATCGGCCACACCCCTCCGATGGTCGCGAACGCGCAGGAACTCGACGAACAACGAAATCGATTCGTGTCTGGCGAGGTGACGATCGTCCAATATCGTCACAAGAATGGCTCGGTCGTCACTGGCCGCCTATTCGGCTCATCGGTCGTCGGCGCAGATGGCAAATGGGGCCGCGTCGGCATCATCGAGGACATCTCCAAAGAAGTGGCCGCGATCGAGCGCCAGGCACTGTTGAACACTGCGTTCGACCAGGCAGGCGAAGCGATCATCATCACCACTCCTGAACCAGCGATCATCTACGCCAACCCCGCGGCGTTGAACTCCAGTGGGTGGTCGCTCGCAGAGGTGCTCGGTGAGAACCCGCGCATCTTCAAGTCGGGGCAACAGGGTCCTGAGCTGTACGCGCAGTTGTGGCAGACACTCATGAACGGCGAACGGTGGGAAGGTATTCTCGTCAACCGCCGCAAGAGTGGCGATCTGTACGAGGAGCGCTGCACCATCGGTCCGGTGTTCAGCGCGCAGGGCAAATTGATCGCCTACGTCGCGGTGAAGCACGACCTCAGCCGCGAGCGACTGCTCGAGGCCGACCTCGAGCGGAGTGTCCAGATCCGGGGCACGGCCCTGCAGGCGATGGAGCACATCGAGCGCCAGGCGACGGCGCACGACACGGCCCACGCGTTCTGCGAACGCATCGCACAGGTGACCGGCACGGAAGTCGTCGTCGCCACATTCCGTCACAACGGGTCGATCACGGCGCTGGCTCACCACGGTGCAACGGTGAGTGGCATTGCCGATGTGGCGATACCACAGGAGATGGCCGAGATCTACCTGCGCGTCACCAACGAAGGTTCGTGGGCGTCGTCACCCATCTCGCCCAGAGTGCCCACGTCGCCGTGGACAGCTCACTTCATTGCTCACCAGGTCTCCGGGACGCTGCAGGCCGCGATCCGCTCCGAGGGACGCCTCGTGGGCGCGCTGATCCTCATCACTCGCGCCCCGAATGGAGCCACGTGGATGGCGGAGCACCTCGACCTCGCTGATGAACTCGGCTCGTTCGCCAGCGTGTTGCTCGGTTCGCAGATCGATGCCGAACTCGAGCGTGAGGTCAGCAAAGACCGGATCGCCGGTGTGATCGAGCGGCACGAGTTCCACCCGGTGTTCCAGCCGTTCGTGTCACTCGAGACCGGCGAAGTTGGCGGCTACGAAGCACTGACCCGCTTCGACGATGGCACACGCCCCGACCTGATGATCACCGAGGCGTGGAACGTCGGGCTGGGCCTCGAGATGGAGGAAGCGTGTGCCCGCGAGGCGATCGTCATGGCACAACGAATGCTGCCAGGTATGTCGATCAGCCTCAACTTCTCACCCGAGACGGTGCTGTCCGGACGAGCCGCTCTGGTGGTTGCCAGCGCGAACTTCCAGGTGGTCGTCGAGGTCACCGAGCACACTGCGATCACCGACTACCCGGCACTGCGCGCCGCGCTGGAGGGCTGCGGCAAGATCAAGGTGTCCGTCGATGACGCTGGCGCCGGTTTCGCGAGCATGCGCCACATCCTTGAGTTGCATCCTGATGTGGTGAAGCTCGACATCGCTCTCATCCGCGACATCGACACCGACCTCGGCCGCCAGGCGCTCGCTGCTGGTCTGTGCCACTACGCCGCAGAGACCGGAACCGTGTTGATCGCCGAAGGTGTGGAGACACAAGCAGAAGCCGACATGGTGCGCCGACTGGGCGTACAGCATGGTCAGGGCTACCACTTCGGCAAACCCGCACGCATCGGCTGAAAACGATGTTCGCCCGCCGGGACCTGCAGTAGACGGGAGTACTGCGGCCCCGGCGGGCGGGATCATGCACCGTGCGGATCTTCCGCTGCACATGGCACCGTGGAACCGCTGGGTATGACCACAGAATAACACAGTTGCATCATTTGTCCAGTTGAAGTTCCGGCCTTCGCCACGCTCACATCCGCGCCTACAGTGCCCCGCATGAAGTACTCGAAGCTCGGTGCCACCGGAGTCGATGTGTCCCGCAGCTGTCTGGGTTGCATGAGTTACGGCTTCGTCTGATGAGCGAGATCACTCAGGACACACCGTTCGTCCCCGAGGACGATCAGTACCACACACCGACCAGCGACGACCCGACGTACGTGGAGACGAACTGGTGGTGTTTCAACGTGCCGGAGCGGCGCATGGGGGGCTGGCTGCACGCCGGTTACCACGTCAATCGCGGCACCGTCACGTGGCGTGTGTTCGTGTGGGACCACACCGGCGCCGACCCCGGCCGACTGGCGTACTACCGCAACACGCCGGACGTGCCGATGCCTGCGGACGCCGACCTGCGCAACTTCACGTTCCCCGAGGGTGGCTACAGCGTGAAGATGTTGACGCCGTTGATGGACTACCACGTGTCCTACGCCGACCCGACCGAGTCGTTCTCGATCGAGTTCGAGCATCGCAGCGTGCATCCACCGCACCGCTTCACCCCGGGTGAGGCACCGGCGATGCACAACCCGCACCTCGACCAGTTGGGCCACCTCACCGGCGAACTGCGTTTCGGTCGCGATCGCATCGCGATCGACTGCTACTCGGTGCGCGACCGCACGTGGGGACCGCGCACCGGTCACCACACACAACGGCAGGAATCAGCCACCACACCCGGCCGTCAGCGAGTGCTGAACCCGGGGGGCGTGCAGTGGCGCGAGGTCGAGCGCGAACGCGGTCGTGGCCGCATCCAGTACATCTTCGGCCACACCGGGGCCACCACCGGCTTCCTCGGGTTCGTGCGCCCGGGTGATGGCGACGCGCAGGGTTGGTCACCGATGAACGTCGGTTGGCTGCTGAAGGACGGCGAGTTCCGCCGCCTGGACAAGACGCGCAGCGTGATGAAGAACTACCGCGACCAGTCCACCGGCTGGAGCGACCACATGGAGGTGCGCCTGATCGATGTGAGCGGTCGCACGATGGAGGCCGAAGGTGTCGCCGTCAGCCACATGTGCGAACACGGGGCCGGTTCGAACGCGCTGATGCGCTGGGAGTACGACGGTCAGATCGGCTGGGGCGAAGACCAGGACGGCTGGCGCCTCGACCACTTTCGCCGAATGCGCAACGCGCTGCGCGCGCTCGACTGACCTACTGTCGAGTGCGAGGTCAGCACTCGACCAGATCGATGAGCAACCCGCCTAGAACGTTCGGGTCGATGCTCACGCGTTCGCCGTACAGGGCATCGTCGCCTCGGCTGAACCCGATACCGCGGTCGACGAGACGGTCAACCGCGTGGCTCAGGCCATTGACCGACATCGCGACGCGATAATGCCCGTCGCCGAACTGGGCGAGGTGATCGGCCACGGGGCCGTCGCCAACCGGCGACATGATCTCGAGCCGGGCGGAGGAGGCGATGGAGCCTTCGTAGACCGCGACGCGAATGTTCTCGATCGGAGAGTCGATGTACCTGCTGGGAGCCAAGTCGAGATAGCGCTCGAGGGTTGCGACCGTTGCGTCCAGATCGCCGACGATGACGGCCCGGCTGGCGACGCGAATCGGGGCACCGCTCGCCAGACCCTCAGGGATGATCGGCTGCACGGTCTCATCGCGCAACGCCAGCGCCCACGTTGGAACGAACTCGATCATCAGACCGGCGTCGAACGTCGGGTCGTAGTTGTTCGGGTCGCTCGGCGACTGGCCGACGAACAGACGGGTATAGGGGGACTCCTCATCCGGGATGGCTTCACCCAATCGGTATTGGACACCGAGCGACCGGAACCGCTCGACCAACTCGAGCGGTTCCGGCACAGCGAAGTTCATCGAGTGGGTCTTCATCGGCCGAGCGCCCTGCAGCGCGTGCAGATGAGTGAACCACGGGTCGTAACCACCTTCGGGATGAGGTCCGATCACCTCGAGATAGGTAGGAGCGCCGACGCGACGGTGGTTGGGACGAAGGAAGTACACCTTGAACTGGCCGGGTACGTCGATCGTCCAGGAGGGCTTCAACTCGGGCAAGCCGAGTACGTCCACGAGTTGGCGTGCTCTCTCGTCGGGGTCATCGACCGACAGGTCAGCGGCGACTAGTGCGTCAAACATGGTTTCCTCCTGGAGCCGCTGTTCAGAGGCTGCCGGTGGTGTCGCGGCCCGAACGCAGGAGCGTGCCGGGGCGAGCAGCGGTGAACTCCGTGCCGCGCACGATCTCCACGCCGTTGCACACGACTGAGTCGATGCCGTGGGCATCGGCATACAACCGAGACGCGCCGCCGGGCAGGTCGTGCTTGTAGACCATCTCGTTGCTGCCCACCGAGTGCTCATCGAGCACCACCAGGTCGGCGTAGGCACCCTCCACGAGACGGCCGCGATCGACGATGCCGTACAGGTCGGCCGGCACTGCAGTGAGCAGATTGATGGCCTCCTCGATCGACATCATCCCGCGCTTCACCACTGCCTCGCTCAACATCACGGTGGAGTAGTTGGCGCTGAGGAACATGTCGAGGTGTGCGCCCGCGTCGGAGGCACCTACGACTGCGCGAGGGTCGCGCCACGTCTCGACGCGGGCCTCCCACAGATCTTGCGGTTCGTCCTCGACGGTGGGGTGGCCGAACGATGTGCGCAAGCCGTCGGCGAGCGCGATCTCGCACAGCGTGTCCCAGGGGCTGAGGCCGCGCTCCTCGGCGATCGCGCCGATCGTGCGGCCTGCGCATCCCTCGTTCGCGGGGTCGAACGTGTCGTGGATGATCATCCGCCGCCAGTTGGTGAAGTGCCGCATCGGATGTTCAGCGGCAGCCAGTTCACCGAGACGACGTCGCTCGGCCGGGTCGACGAGCAACGCCAGTTTCTCCCCCTTCGAGAGCAGCATCACATCCTCCCAGCCGGGGACGGCATCGAGGATGAAGCCACTGATGAACGACAGGCGGAAGTTCAGCGTCATCGGCGCAGTGAGGCCAACGACCTTGCCGCCGCGCGCCGCAGCGACGTCGCTACTAGCCAGCTTCTGCTCGCGCTCGGCCTTGTTCGAGGGGTGCGCCTGCAGCACGTTCCAGTTGAGTGGAGACTTGGCAACCACCGACATCTCGGCCATCAACTCGAGTGTCTCAGTGTCAAACAGACCAATCTTGGGGATGAACTCCAGCGTCGTCCCAGGGAAGTCGGCGAGTACAGCGCACAGCGCCAGCAACTCTCCGCGTGACGAGTAGCGACTGGGCACCATGTGGCCCTCAGTGTCGTTGTGGGTGGTGGACCACGACGAGGAGAACCCCAGCGCTCCGGCACGGAGGCCGTCGCGCAGGAGTCCGCACATCCGCTCGATTTCCTCGGGCGTAGCCTCACGAACGGTCGCGTCGGTGCCCATCACTACTCGGCGCAACGCGCTGTGACCCACCTTGAAGCCGGTGTTGATCGACAACGTGTGGTCCAGCGCGGCGAGGTACTCCTCGGTGGTGTCCCAGTTCCACGGCACACCCTGCTGCAGGCTCTCCAGCGGCATACCCTCCACGCGGCTGAGCATCTTCATCAGGTACTCCCCGTCGGCCGGGTTAGTACCCAGCGGCGCGATCGAGAAGCCGCAGTTGCCGGCGATGGCGGTGGTGACGCCGTGGAGCGGTGACGGCGACAGCGTGGTGTCCCAGAAGGCCTGCGCGTCGATGTGCGTGTGCACGTCGATGAATCCGGGGGTGACCACGCGGCCCGTCGCGTCGATCACCTTCGTGGCCTGCGCCGTCGACAGGTCGCCGATGGCTTCGATGCGGGTGCCCTTGACGCCGATGTCGGCGCGACGGCGCGGTGCCCCCGTGCCATCGACGACATCGCCCCCCCTAATGATCAGATCGAACATGTTCTTCCCCCTTCATGTGTTGCTATGCGATTCCACGTCGAGCGACGGCCCACGGTACGGAGCGGTCGGTGCGTTGTTCTGACGGAAGGCCGAGGATGCGCTCGGCCAGGATATTCAGCTGAATTTCGTCCGTGCCGCCGCGGATGGACATCGACGGCGCCGTCAGCAGATCGACGTGCCCGTCCCAGTCGCTGAGCAGCGCGTGGGCCCCACCCGCCGTGGCCTGCAACGCTGCTCGCGCCTTGAACGAGCGCGCACCGTTCAGCTTCATACCGGATCCCTCGGGCCCCGGCTTGCGACCGGCGCGCTGGTTGGCCAACGTGCGCAGCTGCGTGAGGCGGATCGTCTCGTCGAATGCATACAGCCGCATCGTCCGGTCGCGGAGCACCGGATCGGCGAGCGCCGGTGTCCCGATCATCCTCGACAACCACAACGGCACGGTCGTGCCGCCAACGGTGGGCGCGCTGCGATCCGCGCCGGCACGCTCATGTGCAAGTACGGCGAGCGTGATCGTCCATCCGCCGTGTGTCTCGCCGATCCGCTGCTCATCGGGCACGAACGCATCGTCGAGGAACACCTCGCTGAAATGAGAGTCGCCGTTCATCTGCACCAGTGGGCGAACGAGCACACCGGGCGAGCGCATATCGAGCGCGAACATCGTCAGGCCGTTGTGCTTGGGCACGTCGGGGTTCGTGCGGGTAAGGCAGATACCCCAATCGGCGTACTCGCCGCGGCTGGTCCATACCTTCTGTCCGTTCAGCCGCCAGCCATCACCGTCGCGCACAGCCGTGGTGGACACATTGGCCAGGTCGCTACCCGCATCCGGCTCGCTGAACATCTGGCACCAGATCTCGGCACCCGATGCCATGTTGCGCACCCACCGGTCGCGTTGCGCGATGGTGCCGTGCTCCAGCAGCACCGGCCCGGCCATGTTGGTGCCCACGCGGAACGGGTACAGGTCGGGCACCACGTACTGCTTCGTCGCGCTGGCGATCTCAGCGGCCTCGGATCGTGTTGCGTCTCGACCGCCGTACTGCTGCGGCCAGGTGGGCAACGCGAGACCGTCCTCGACGGTGGCGGCAAGGTACGCGCGCCCGGCCTCAATGTCGTAGCCGCCGGCACCCAGCGTGGTGGCGCGTTCGTTCCCGTCCCGTCGCGGCAGGAGCCCCGACAGACGATCATCGACGAGCGCGGCCAGGTCGGTGCTCATGCAGGGAACTGCTGCCCCACGAGTTCCTCGCTGAGTGCCCACAAACGCACTGCGATATCGGGATCCGTGGCGTACTCGGCAGCTGTCGATACTCGGCTGTCCTCGCAGTACGCGCCGCCATGCTGCAGCACCGCCGCATCGGTCGCGCAGTAGACGGAGGTGGCTGCGCCCTGTTGCGGTGACTTGTGCAGGATGCCACCCTTGGCGATGGACTTGGATACACGTGCCGCGTCGGCCTCGCCGAGGTAGCGGAACAGATCGGTGTCCACCACACCGGGGTGCACGGCGAACGCGTGCACGCCGCTCGCCGCGTAGCGCCGTTCGAGCTCCACCGTGAACAGGATGTTGGCCGTCTTCGACTGTCCATAGGCAACCCAGGCGTTGTACGTGCGGGTGCGGTAGTCCGGGTCGTCGAAGTCGATACCGGCGATGTCGTGGGCCGACGAGCTGAGGTTGACGATGCGCGCCGGTGCGCCCGCGAGCAGGTTTGGCATCAGCAGGTTGGTCAGCAGGAAGTGGCCGAGGTGGTTCGTACCGAACTGCAGTTCGTGGTCATCGGCAGTGCGCCCATGAGGCGTGGCCATCACACCTGCGTTGTTGACCAGCAGATGGATCTTAGGGTGCGCGGCACCGACAGTGGCGGCAAACTCGCGAACGCTGGCCAACGACGCGAGGTCGAGCGCGATCGTCTCCACCTGCGCGCCCGGCACGGAGGAACGGATCTCGTCGGCGGCGGCGGCGGACTTCGCCGCGTCGCGGTTGGCCAGCACCACCGTGGCGCCGACTCCTGCGAATTCGCGTGCCGTCTCCAAGCCGATGCCACCGGACGAGCCGGTGACCAGCGCTACCTTGCCGCTGAGGTCGACCCCTGCGATCACCTCGTTCGCGGTCGTGTGTTCCGTGTACCCCATTACTGCCCCCATGTGTCGTGCCGCTCAACGCGCGGCGATTGCTTTCGATTCGAGGAACGAGTCGAGCCCCTCGGGCCCGTACTCGCGGCCGATGCCACTCTGCTTGTACCCACCGAACGGCGCATCGGTGGCGAGTGCTGCACCGTTCACCCGCACCTGGCCGGTGCGCATCCGCTTGGCCACCTCGACACCACGGGCCACGTCGGTGGTCCAGACGGAACCCGACAAGCCGTAGGCCGAGTCGTTGGCGATGCGCACCGCGTCGTCGACGTCGTCGTAGGGGATGACACACACGACCGGCCCGAAGATCTCTTCCTGCGCGATGCGCATCGAGTTCTCCACGCCGGTGAGGACCGTGGGCTCGACGAAGAACCCCTTGTCGAAGCCCGGCGCACGGCCACCACCGATGGCCACGGTGGTGCCCTCATCCTTGGCGATCTGCAGGTAGCCCATCACCCGGTCGAGTTGTGCCTGCGACACCAGCGGGCCGGTGCGCGTGCGCTCGTGGAACGGGTCGCCTGCGGGCCACTTGGCCACGGCAGCGCACAGCGCCTCGACGAACTCGTCGTGCCGCTCGCGCGACACCAGCATGCGGGTCTGGGCGGTGCACGCCTGGCCGGTGTTGCTGATCGCCAATGGCACGAGGCGCTTGAGCGCGTCGGTGAAGTCTGCGTCGTCGAGCACGATGGCCGCGCTCTTGCCGCCCAGTTCCAGCGACACGCGGGTGAGGTTGGCACCGGCCACCGACATGATCCGTCGGCCGGCCACGGTGCTGCCCGTGAAGGCGATCTTGTCGACCCCAGCGTGGCCGACAAGGTGCTCGCCGACCTCGCGCCCGCCGGGCACGATGCTGACGACACCCTTGGGCATACCGGCGGCCAGCAGCAGGTCGCCCAGCAACATGGCCGTGAGCGGGGTGTTCGGAGCCGGCTTGGCGACGACGGTGCAACCCGCCACCAACGCAGGTGCGAGCTTGTTGATGATGCTGCGCAATGGCGCATTCCACGGCACGATTGCAGCCACCACGCCAATCGGCTCATACATCACCGTGGTGGGTCGGCCGACGGTGCGCTGCTCTTCGAACGGGTACGTGTCGGCCAGGCCGACGTAGTACTCGATGGTGCCGACCGGTTGCTGCACCTGATCGGCCAGCGCAGACGCGATCGGGGCGCCCATCTCGGTGGTGATCAGGTGGGCGAGCTCGTCGGCCCGCTCGGTGATCAGTTCGCCGACGCGTGCAAGGGTGCTGGCGCGCTCCTGTGGCGTGCGGTTGCTCCACTCACCTGCATCGAACGTACGCCGTGCAGCCTCGACCGCACGGTCGATGTCGACCTCGGTGCCCGCCGGCACGCTGCCGACGCGTTCTTCGGTGCTGGGGCAGATGACGTCGAAGCGATCGCTCCCGGCAGGAGCCACCCACTCGCCGCCGATGAACAACTTGTCGTGGTGCAGGCTCATGAGGTCGCCTTTTGTGCGGGCGCCCAGAACATGCCGGCGGCGATCATCGGATGATGTTGCTGCGACACCAGGCCACTGGTGAGGCCGGCGTCGACGCAGAACGTGGCGCCGTTGACGAAGCTGGCGAACGGGCTGTTGAGAAAGACCATTGGCCATGCCTGCTCGTGCGGCTTGGCCATGCGGCCCATCAGCTTCGGCCAGTGCTCGAGCATCTCCGCGCCGAACTCCTTCGACTTCACTGCCTTGGTGAAGTCGCGGCTGGCCGGGGTGAACGTGCCGCCGGGGTTGATGCAGTTGATGCGCACGCCCACCTCGTTGAGGCCGATGGAGCGCCATGCGGTGTAGAGGTTGACGGCCTCCTTCGACACGTCGTAGGGGTACCCGAGGTCGGCAAGCTTGCCCTCCAGCATGTCGAGCGCCGCGGCGTACGACGGCTCGTGCAGCACCTCCATCAGGCTGTCGACGTGGTAGATCCAGTTCACCGATGCCGTGCTGCCGATGTTGCAGATCGCCGAGCCGGGGGTCAGCTGTGGCAGCAACGCCTCGGTGAGGTGTCGCAGGCCGCAGAAGTTGATCGCCAGGATGGTGCGCGGATCGGCCGTGCCGGGGATGCCGGCGCAATTGAACAGACCGTGCAGTTCCCCCGTGATTGCCGCGGCGACCGCGCTGACCGATGCTTCGTCAGCGAGGTCGACCGTGTGCGTCTCAGCGACACCTTCCACCTCGATGGCCTGGCGATCGATACCGACCACGGTGGCACCGAGGTGCACCAAGATCTCGGCCGCAGCGCGACCCATACCGCTGGCGGCGCCGGTGACCACCACCCGCTTCCCGGCGTAGCCCCAGTCGTGGGCCGCAGCCAGGTTCATCGGGTCGTCGTTGCTCATCAGTGCGCTTTCGTGTGAGGGGCTGCGGGGCTGATCGCCCGGAGACAGAAGTTCACGACATGCTCGATGTCGTCGGAGGTGGGCGACTCGCGCCGCCACATGAAGTGCTCGAGCCGGCCGAGCGCGGTGTCGCACACTGCGAACGCGTCGCGTTCCGGATCGGTGCTGCCAAGGTCGCGCACGGGCTGCACGAGCAGTTGCGCCAACGAGGAGCGGGCAACAAGCCGGCGCGTGCTGTCGTCCGCTGTGCGTGCTGCGTTCCACGTGAGGACACGGAGGTTCTCGGACGCCGTCGGGTCGACCACGATGCCGATGATGCTGCGCACCAACAGTGCCACCTGCTCCTGCGGCGAATCGGCGACAGCCATACGGGCGCTGAGGGCCGCGCAGGTACGTCGAGTGCCGTCCTCGATGATCGCCCCCACCAGCTCGTCCTTGCTCTTGAAATGGCGGTAGAACGCGTCGTTCGACATGCCGACCTCGGCCAGGATGTCGGCCACCCGCGGGCTCTCCTTGGTGCCGCAGCGGCGGAACACCGCCTGCGCACCCTTCATCAGGCGGCGGACTTCGGCGGCGACCTCGGCCTCACGCCCGGCGACCTCTCGCCGGGCGATTTGGCTCGCCACGTCGGGCAGCTCATCGTTCAGAATCCTGCTCGCCATCGACAGAATGTTATTCTTCGCCAGGGGGCCGAGTCAAACCTCGGCGAGCGAAAGGGCACCGTGGTGAACACGACCGACGACAGGCTGCCGCGATACGCACAGCGCGTGCTGGGGATGGCAGAGACGGACACGGAGCTGCAGGCCCTGTTACCCGACCTCGACGTACTGGAACGGGTGACCGCGAAAGGTCAGTTGTTCGAGCAGGTCATCGAGCACGCGCTCAGCGGCTACGGCGATCGGCCCGCGCTCGGCGAACGCGATGTGGAAGTCGTCGTCGAGTCCGTCACTGGTCGCAACGTCCGCGGCTACCTGCCTTCGTTTCACACCGTCTCCTATCGCGAACTGCGGCGGCGGGTGCGCGCGCTCGCAGAAATCTGGCGGCGTCACCCGGCACACCGCGTTGAGCGCGATGAGTTCGTAGTCATCCTCGGATTCGCCGGCATCGACTACGCCACGGTGGATCTCGCGATCGCACACGTGCGGGCTACCGAGGTACCCCTGCAGACCACCCTCGCCGGGCACGACCTCGAAGGCATCATTCGCGACACCGCGCCGGTGACAATCGCAGCGACGATGAGCGACCTGCTGCACGCGGCACAGTACGCCGGCACCTTCCCCAGCATCCGCAGCATCATCGCCTTCGAGTACGACGACCGTTTCGACGACGACCGCGACCACTTGGCTGCAGCTCGTGCCGAACTACGGCGAAATGGCTCGGCAGCCGAACTGACCTTGCTTCACGACCTCATCGCCCAGGGCGACCCTGACGCCTTCACACCCCTGCCGGTCGAGCCGCACACAGCCGAGCGCCTTGCGGTGCTGGTGCACTCCTCCGGCAGCACAGGGTCGCCGAAGGGAGCAATGTTCCCCGACCGCCTCGCCAGTGTGCAGTTCGGCATGGTGGGCCGCGTCGCCATCCCAGTGGTACGGCTGTGCTTCGCAGCGCTCAACCACCAAATGGGCCGCAGCCAGGTGCACTCCACTCTGGCGCGTGGCGGCACGTGCTACTTCACCGCGCGTGCCGACATGTCCACGCTCTTCGAAGATATGCAGCTCACCCGACCCACCGAGTTCTCCCTGTTCCCGCGCATCCTCGACATGGTCCACCGTCACTTCCTCACCGCGGTCGCGCACCGCTGCGCGGCGGGCCGCGACATCGACGAGGTCAAGGCCGAGGTGATGGCCGAGATGCGCGCCGGGTTCATGGGCGACCGCATTGTCACCATCGTCACCAGCTCGGCGCCGCTCACCAAGGAGGTCGAGCAGTTCACCCGTGCGCTCTACCCCGACGTTGCGTTCGTCGAGGCCTATGGCAACACCGAGTCGAACGCCTCGGTCACCGTTCGCAACCGAGTGCAACGCCCGCCGGTCATCGACTACCGACTGCTCGACGTGCCCGAGCTGGGCTACTTCGGCACCGACAAGCCCTACCCGCGTGGCGAGCTGGTAGCGAAGACCGAGAATGCCGTTCCGGGGTACTTCAAGAACCCGGCGGCGTCGGCGCAGCTCCTCACCGACGACGGCTTCATCCGCACCGGCGACATCATGGAGGAGCACGGCCCCGACCACCTCGTGTTCATCGACCGCCGCAACGACGTGATGAAGCTGGCACAGGGCGAGTTCGTCACCTGCGGCGCGGTCGGCACCACATTCGAGAACGGCAGCGATCTGATCCTGCAGATCTACGTGTACGGAAACGGCGCCCGTTCGTACCTCGTCGCCATTGTGGTGCCCAACATGGTGCTCGTCGATGCCGCACTCGGGTCCGGCGCTTCCCCCGAAGCCGTGAAGGCGCTGTTGCGTAGCGAGATCAAGCGGACCGGTGCCGACGCCGGTCTGCGCTCGTTCGAGATCCCGCGCGACTTCCTCGTCGAGTACGAGCCGTTCAGCCACGCCAACGGACTGCTGTCGTCCATCGAGAAGAAGATGCGCCCTAACCTCCAACGCCGCTACGGCGACGCGCTCGAGCAGCTCTACACGGATCTCGAGCAGCGACAGCACGATGAACTGATGGCCTTACGCAGCGGCAGCTCGGGCGACGACGTCGTCACCAAGGTGTCCAAGGCGCTGGCAGTGTGCATTGGAGTCCACGACCTCGATCTCACGTCTCCGCACGGTTTCGCGGCACTGGGCGGCGACTCGTTGGGTGCCGCGGAGTTTGCGGCGCTGTTGCACGACGTGTTCGGTGTGGAGGTGCCCGTCAGCGCGATTCTCAGCCCCACCGGCTCGATCGCCAGGTGGTCGGCACAGATCGAACGTTCACTCGCCATCCGCGAAGGCGACGCGGTAGCGCCCACGTTTGCAGGTATCCACGGCCGAGGTGCGCGCACGCTGCGCGCCGACCACCTCGCGCTCGAACACTTTCTCGACCCTGCGGTGGTTGCCGCCGCCGCCTCGGACAACCCGCCCCAACAGTCGCGACACGTGTTGTTGACTGGCAGCACCGGCTTCCTGGGACGCTTCCTGGCGATCGAGTGGCTCGAGCGGATGGAGAAGGTCGGCGGCACCGTCACCTGCCTGGTGCGCGCCGCCGACCCGGATGCAGGACGACGCCGCCTGACCGCCGCACTCGCCGGCGACCCCGAGTTGGAGGCGCGCTTCGAGCGACTTACTGCGCACCTTTACGTCGTTGCGGGCGACATGGCCGAGCCACACCTCGGACTCGATGACGCCACCTACAAGCGCCTTGCCGACTCAGTGGACCGCATCGTTCATCCCGGCGCGTTGGTGAACCACATCCTCGACTACGAACACCTCTTCGGCCCCAACGTCGCCGGCACGGCCGACCTGATCTCACTGGCGATCACCGGCCGCCGCAAGCGCATCGACTTCGTGTCGTCGCTGGCGGTGACCGCATTCCTTGATCGCTCGCAGGGTTACGACGAGGATTCGCCCTTGCTACCCGAGATCGAAGTCGGTGGGGCCTACAACGTCGGCTACGCCGCGTCGAAGTGGGCGGGCGAGATCCTGCTGCAGAAAGCGCACGAGCAGTTCGGTGTCCCCGTAAACGTGTTCCGCGGCGACATGATGTTGCCGCACACCCGCTATGTCGGGCAGATCAACGTTCCCGACATCTTCATCCGCATGCTGTTCAGCCTGATCACCACCGGTCTGGCCCCACACTCGTTCTACGAGTTGGCCCCCGACGGCGGCCGCGCCCGCGCCCACTACGACGGACTACCGGTCGACTTCATCGCTGCTTCGGTGGCCGACCTCGGGGAACACTCCCACGACGGCTACCACGTCTACAACACCATCAACCACCACGACGATGGACTGTCGCTCGACTCGATGGTCGACTGGATCGAATCGGCCGGGTTCCCGATGACTCGTGTCGCGACGCACACCGACTGGGTCGAGCAGTTCGAACTGCGGTTGAAAGCCCTGCCGGAACGTCAGCGCGTGCAGTCCTCGGTGCTCGTGCTCGATCCCTGGCGACGCCCGTTCAAGAGCTCGTGGCGCAACGTCGGCAGCGCAAGGTACATCGCCGCAGTCGCAGCAGCTCCGTGCGGGCCGGAGATACCTCAGCTCAGCGAGGCGTACCTGCACAAGTGCATTCGCGACCTCCGAACGCACGACCTGCTCACGACTGGTTGACTGACCACATGAGATACACCCGGGTGACGGACGATGAGTTCGCTGGCATGACCGACCTCGCCGATTGGCGACTGATCGACAATGCGCTCCGCGCCGATTTCCGTGCTGGATCGTTCATCGCTGCGGCGGCGCTGGTGCCGGCCATCGCCGAGGCTGCGGAACTGATCGACCACCACCCCGACATCGATGTTCGGTATCCCGATCATGTGGTTGTCGTGTTGACCACCCATGACGCAGGTGGCGTCACCACACACGACACCGATCTGGCACGCACGATCTTGCGCTTGGCGGTCAACGCGGGAGCACGCGCCGAGCAGAAATGACGACCGGAATGGATGAGATCGGCCGCTGCCGGTGTTGACTGCTTCGATCCGACCGCCGCAGGAGGCCCACCGCATGAGCACCATCCAGGAAATTCCGATCACCACGATCTCGGGCGAAGCGACATCGCTTGCTGCCTATGAGGGCTCGGTGCTGCTGTTGGTGAACGTGGCCTCGCAGTGCGGCCTCACCCCGCAGTACGAGGCCCTCGAGCGGTTGTACGAACAGCGTCGCGGCGACGGCTTCGCAGTGCTGGGCTTCCCGGCAAACAACTTCGGAGCGCAGGAACCCGGCACCGATGAGGAGATCGTCGAGTTCTGCAACACCAACTACTCGGTGCAGTTCCCGCTGTTCTCAAAAATCAGTGTCGTCGGCGACGATCAGCACCCGCTGTATTCGGCGCTCACCGCTGCGGCTCCGCGGGCTGCAGGCGACCCCGATGCATTCCGCGATCGCCTCCGTGGGTTCGGTATGACCCCGAACGAAGACCCTGAGGTGTTGTGGAACTTCGAGAAGTTCCTCATCAACAAGTCCGGAACGGTGGTCGCCCGCTTCGCGCCCACGGTTGCACCTGACGACCCGATCGTCACGGCAGCGATCGACGCCGCACTCGCCGGCTAGCTCTTTCTGAGAATATATTCAGTTAGATTTCGACATCAGCGCCGAGAACTGCAACACTGTCCCGCATGGAGCGGCGGCATCCAAAGTCATCAAATTCCTCAGAACGACAGCAGGCGAACGACCGAACCCGGACATCGTTCTGGGTACGCACATTCGAACACGCGCGCCAGAGCGGTGAATGGGTGCGAGTGCCCCGCACCTACACCCACTCGACCGCGGTGCAAATTGCTTCGGACATCAGCAACGCCCATCGTCGCGAGTTCGACGCACACCGCGTTCGTGGTATTCGCCACGGTGAACGGTGGCTCACCCGTTGGCATTCCGAGGACGGCAACGACATCGGCGGGCATTCGGTCTGGCTTCGCCTGGAAACCGACCCCGAATCGGCCTAAGCCGATCGGGGCCGGTCTACATCAGACACCTCGACCGATGCCGGCCTTCTTCAACACCGTCGGCTCAACGCCGACGGCGCGCCACGCTGCATACGAGATGCCTTTTCGAGCACTGTACGCCGCGGCGACCTCGGTGAACTTGGCCTCCACCGTCTTCGGGTCGACCTTGGATTCCATGTTGCCGAGTTCATGCTGCAGGTCGAGACGCTCTTGTACGAGTTCCAACTCGCGCACGGGGCTCGCCCCGGCGATTTCGGACTCAATCGTCTTCAGCCGAAGCGCCACCGACTCCGGTGTGCGCTTACGACCCGGCTTGCCCCTACTGGAGCGGATCGCTTCGAGGTATTCACGAACGACGCGACCCTCGGTACGACCTTCGGCGAGTGCAGCTTTGTGCTGATCACTCATTGCTGACTTGGGACCCCTTTTTGCTGCCACGGCGAAAAACTACCCTGATTTTTCCCCACCCCACACGCGGCTGAGACAAATTATCAATTACCCACAGTTCCTCTACAACTGGTGTGTGCAGCGGAGAAACGCCGCCAATACGCTCAGAAACGTGCCCGGGGCGAATGCGGTGGTCATGCAGTACCCGCCAGGAATCGTTCGGGATCGATGGTGATGAATGTGGCCGTCGTCCGCGCGATGACTCGCCCCGCATCGGCGAGTTCGCCGGTCATGAACAACTTGCGCCCCTCCCGACCAGCGAGACGGCAGCGGCACTCCAACGGCACCCCGACAGGTGTACCCGCCTCGTAACGCACGGTGAGTTCTCCGGTAAAGGCCGGCACCGAGAGGATGTTCAACACGAAGCCCAACACATCGTCGAACAGTGCCGCCACCAGCCCACCATGGCTGCGACCCGGGGCACCCTCGTGCGCGGCGCGCATGGTGACCACGGCTACCACCTCATCACCCTCGCGATGCACCTCGAAGTCGAGCCCCCACGGACTGCTGCGCCCGGAGATCGGTCGTTCGTCGTGGCTGGCCATGATCTCGCCATCGACCGGTGGGGAGGCCCACACACCGGCGCGCGGTTCGTCCTCGTAGCGGTTGCGGAGCGCTCCTCGATCGAGCTGTGCCGCCAGGAGTTCGATCGTCGCTGCCGTCGACTGCAGGTCGTCCACTGAGGCATGCCGCCCGACGACTGCGTGCCCCACATCGCGGATTGCACGTCCCAGGCGTGCTCGCACCTCCGCCTCGGCGTCGGTGCGGTCTGGTGGAGCGACGTGCACCAGTGGGTCGTAGTGCGCTGTGTGCTGCGGCTCGCTCATGGTGCGGCCAACGCTACGCCGCACGCGCCGCCGGGTTTCAGTCCTGGTGGTAGCGCGCGACCGTGGTGGCGATGAGGAACGGCACGTCGAGCGCGAACACGACGAGCATCCCGGAGACCACCTGGATGACGTTGTGTGGGGCCTTGTTGTGCACGAACGCGAACTCGATCATGCCCGCCGACACGCAATATGCGAGCAGCGCCCAGCGACCGACACGGCGGAAGGTGTTCCAGCTGAAGCCTTTGACCCGGCTGACCATCACAACGGCCACGGCGAGCAGCGATGCAGCAACGGCAAGCAGGACTGCCGGGAATGTCATCGAGGTCGTCATCACGGTGTGTGCGCCCAACCACACACCACCGACAACCACGCAGGCAAGCGACAACGTGGCTACCTCGATCGCCCGGGGGAACGGCCGGTCGAGTGCGCTCGGCGCGCCGACGGGATCTGCCGCGATGACGGTGCTCTCCGCGTTCACAGCGTCCCCACTCTCGTCATGATCACCAAGGTGGCAATCTGCATGATCCCGGTGATGCCGGCCGTATAGACGAAGCGCTTCATCATCCGACCAATGATCTCCGGGTCGGGCTGCGACTTGTTCATCTCCCACAACACGGTGATGTTCGCCGGCTCGAGCACACCGAGCGCCACCACGGCCATGATCCCGACGACGATCATCGACGCGATCAGCCACGGGCGGGCGCCAGAGCCGATGTTGAGGTTGTGCATCTTCATCGCGATCTGCAGCCCGGTGGCCAACGTCATCGTCACCACGGTGGGCATGATGATGACCATCTTGGGCATGAACTTGGCCGAGAACTCCGCACGAGCTGGCGGCGACATCGTGCCGATGATCGGGCCGACGGCCAGACCGACGAACAGGTCGATGCTGGTCCAGAGCGCTCCCCCGGCCACGTGAGACAACATCAGCGGCCACAGCTCGTCGGACGCGATCGCGTAGATCACGAACCCGACCAGCAGTGCCACGACTGGCAGGCTGACGAGCGGCACGATCTGTATCCGTTTCGGCAAATGCCCCTGCGACGCGCCTGTTGGCGCGTCCATGGTTGCTGTGTGCATGAACCCCTCCCAAGGTCTGCGATGATCCCGAGCGCTTTTCTACACCCATTGGTGCACCGCACTGCACCATACGCTGACAGGACGCGACCGGACGCGCTCTGGTTTAGGCGTCGACCAACTGACGATCGTCGTTGGCCTCACGACTGCCGACATCGATGATCTGCTCGTCGTCCGGCCGGAACTCGTCGGCGGCAGCACCCTCACCGAGTTGGATGCGACGGCGGATACGGAACCGCACCAGGAGCAGCGCGATGTCGATGACAAGCAACGCGACGAAAGCCAGCAGGAGCCACGGCACGTTCTGCGTGCTGGTGGTCGCCTGTGCACCCATACCGGCTCCGGCGACGGCTGCCCTCCAGTTGACGGTGCCCAGCGACGGTGCCGACACCGTGGCGGTCACGGTCTGCTGCCAGGTCTGGCCCGGCAGGATTGTGCCCGGGTCGCCGAAGTCAGGAACCGCGATATCGCTGTTCCCTCCGCTACCGGCCGACGCGGTCACAGCCAAATGACTGATCGGCGTCGTCGACTGGTTCTTGACCGCAATCGTGACGTCGTACGCGGCGCCACCGGCAAGGCTGGCCTTCAACCAACCGGTAACGCCCTTGGGTGCGGCCACTGCGTGGATGGACACTGCGACGCTCGGCGGCGCGTCGACAGCGTCCACGACTTCAGCCACCGGATGGCCGACGACAGTGACCGCGGAAGTCGCCACCTGATCGTTCATTCGACTTGCGACCCGGATGACACACGGGCACGGCGTCGGCGGCGCTGAGATGGGCATGACATCGATCGTGGGCGTTCCGTCCTGGTGCAACGGGCGACCGTCGCTTTGCACCATGTTGCAGTCGGCTGAGCCACGACGGGCCTCGTTACCGCACACCGAGATCACCACATAGCTCGTGTCGAACCCGGTGATCGTGACGCGCACGGAGTCGCCAACCGCCAACTTGTCGCGATCGAGTGTGATCTTCGGACCGCTCGTGAACGGTGAGGCTGACGCGATACGCGCCGCCACGCCGTCCACACCGAGCAGACACAGAACAGCGATGAGGAACCCCAGGAGCCGGGACCGAGATGTAGTCGTCATACGAGCTGCGATTCGCGATCGCCAGCAGGTGATCCGGCAGCGTGCAACGCCGCGTTCCGGTGGCTGCGCACCCGCAGCACCAAGAGCACCAAGATCAAGATCAGCGCGAGGAACAGCAGGCCCAGCGGCGGGGCGAACGTGGTGTCGTCACCGGCGGTGACCTTGAGGTTGGCGAGGCCCTCGGCACCGGTCGGTGCAATCTCCACCGTGGTGGAGTCGAGGAACCCGGCCGGCACATCCTTCAGGTCGGCCGACAGCTCCACCTTTTGCCCGGGGAGCAGCTCTGCGAACGCGGGCAGGGTGATCTTGCGCTCGCCGATGCCGAACGGACCGGACACCGACACCGTGGCGGTGCCGCCGAGACGGACGTTGCCGCGGTTGACCACCGTGAACGTCACGTGCGTGCTGCCACCGAATGGATTGAGTGAGTGGTGGTAGGTGGTGTCGACCTTGCTGACACCCAACTCCGGGAACAGGTCGCCGTTGACCCGCAGGTACAGGCGGGTGCCGGTGCGGCGGTCGAGGGTGATCGTCTGCCCCTGCTCGCCGACGCCCATCGTCGGGCTAGAGGCCATGATCGCACCGGCGTAGTCGCCCGGGGCGATATCTGCGGGCACATGAATCGTGATCGGGATCGTGGCTTGTTTGCCGGCCGGCACGGTGATCAGGTCTTGGGCGAGCGTCACCCAGGTGCCCGCAACGGTGGGCTGCTGGTCGCCCGGCAACACCTGGAAGGCGCCGGCATTGCCGTTGTAGGCGTCGGTGGCGTAAAGGCGGAACGTGAGTTGCACCGTGCCGTAGTTGTAGAGGGTGACCGCGTCCTCGATGGTCGCGCCACGGTCAGAGACGTAGGTGAGCTCGGGCCGGTTCCCGGCCTGCGACGGGTCGAGCGAACCAGCGGGCGCGAGCGCCCAGCTCTCCTCGACGACGGGGTCGCCGGTTCCGGCAGCCGTGGCCGGCGCGGTCGTCGGCGGTGCAGGCGGCACCGAAGCATTCACCGTGCCGGAGAACGCGAGAAGAGCCACCGGTGCGGTGGCCCACGATGCGAGGTGTCGCCTGATGCTCATGTGTGCAGTTGCTTTCTTTTCGTAGAACGCCGTGAGTGGTGTGGTGCGACCGAGGCCGCACCACACCACACAACTTTTGGCATTACTTCACTTCAATGGTTTCGGTTCAGATGACGTCGAAGGTCAGCGTTGCCGAGTAGTTACCGCTGATGGCCTCGATCGGGATGAGGAGCGTCAGCGGGGCGGCGAGCACGGCGATGCCGAGGCCATGGCCAGCAGCTGCCGAAGCCAGCGGCTTCTTGGCTGCGTTGAGGCCGGTCAGCTTGGCCGGGGTGACCGCGGCGCCAGCCGACACGACCTGCGTGTAGCCGGTGATGCTGGCCGGGGTGCTCGTGGTAACTGCCGGGGTCCAGCCGAGGTAGTTACCGCTGAACGAGTTGCTGCCACCATCGGTGAAGTTGGTGACGCTGCCCTGGACGGTCCAGCCGCCATCGGTGTCACGGGTGTCCACGACGGTGATCGCGTTGATCGCACCAGTTGCCTTGAAGAACTGACCTGCCTGGGCGCCAGTCGTCAGCAGGGCGGCGTTGCCGAGTGCCAGACCGCAGTGGGTCGGGTAGATCGCGGCCGACGTCTGATCAGCGTTCACCGGGTACGGGTACTGGGTGAACCCCGGGTCAGCGACACCGAGCTTCGTGGGGGCGGTGGAGCCGGCGCAGACCTGCGTCAGCACCAAGGCGCCCACGGGGCGGGTGACGGTGATGTCCTGGATCAGCACCTGGGCTGCCAGCGGGACGGCGCTCGTCGAGGCACCGGTCGCCGAGTACGGCGAGGTGTACGACGGGGTGACCGTGATGGCGTAGTTCAGACCAGCGGTGAGGCTGCTGAGCGTCGTCGTCTCCGTGGCGCCGGCGCTGGTGAAAGCGACGGTGAACGGCGAGCCGGCGATCGGCGTGCTGGCCTGGGTGACAGCCACCTGGTAGTTGTTCGGCACGTGGTCCGAGACACCGGTGAAGCTCAGTGCGATGGCGCCCGTGGCCGGGGTGGCCACGAGGCTCGTCACTGCGTTGTACGGCAGCGGGTTGGGCGTACCGTTCACCGAGTTCGAGGCAACGCTGTTACCCACCGTGTTCGTCGCCACGATCGTCACCGCGTACTGGGTGCCGTTCGCGAGGCCGGTCTTGGTGAACGTCGTGACACCCGCGCCGAGTGACGCGGTCAGGTCGGAGCCCGATGCCGGGTGGAACGTCACGGTGTAGCCGGTGACCGCCGGGTCGGCCGTCGCCTGCGTGAACGAACCGGCCAGCGAGCCGTCGTTAGCCGTCAGCGTGCCGCCGAGCACCGGGGCGGCCGGAGCCGTACCGAGCACCCACGCCAGCGTGCTGGCGTTGGTGATGGTGAGCTTGGTCTCCCAGAAGTGACCGGCGTCGAGGGCGCCGCTCGAGCTCAGGTTGGCGCAGAAGATGCCGAGCTTGTAGGCACCCACGGGGGCGCCGGCGAGGCTCGACAGGTTCACCTGCGTGATACCCGAGATGAGGCCCACCGGCGAAGCCGACGGGTTCTTGGTGCCGAGCACGTTGCCGGAGATATCGGTGAGCTGGCTGGCGTAGCTGCCGCCGGGGACGTTGCCGATGGTGCCGGCGTTGAACGTCAACGTCGAGGCATCGGTGGCGGCCGCGACGAAGTACGAATCCCAGCGGTAGTTGCTCGAACCGGAACCCGAGCAAGCTGCGCCAGCGGGCAGGCTGATGTTGAAGTTGGTGGAGCCCGTACCGCTGGACACCGACAGGGTGGCAGCACCCTGGGCGGCGACCGCGGACGCAATGCTGGGTGTGCCGAGGACGGCGAAGCCGGCCACTGCTGCACCGAGCGCTGCGAGGCAGCTGATGGTCTTGCGAATCATGTGTGAATACCTTTCGAAGGTGTGTTCAGAAGTGGGAGTACTAGAGGGAGGGTTGCTTCAGGCTCAGGCCGACGCAGCGTCGGAGCCCCAGGCCTTGGTCAGGCTGTAATCGCCGCAGTTGCTGATCTGGCCGAAGCCGAACTTCTCGATGACGGTGCTGTTCTGACACAGCTTCGAGGAGTTGTTAGCCGAGGTGTTGTTCGGGGCGCCCGCGGTGCCGTTGGCGGCAACGTTGGTGTCGAGGAACAACGCCACGAGGCCGTTGGTCAGCGTGAAACCGGTGCCGGTGTTGATGATCGACGAACGCTTGAACACGTTGTACACGTCACGGCCGACGCCGGCGCTGGCGTAGAACGTCAGGTTCGGGGCCAGGTTCGGGGCAGTGCCGGTGGTCGGCGAGCCGAGGTCTGCGCCGCCGGTGCCGGTGGTGCCATCATCGCTGATGCCACCGAGGGTCACGTTGGTGTAGCCGTTCGGATCGGAGACCCCGTTGGCCTGGGCGATGTAGCCAGCAGCCGACATCGGAGCGATGACGACGAGCTGGGTGTCAGCCGTGTAGGCACCGGCGCCGAGCGTGCCGGCGTAGAAGGCATCGCCCTTGGCTTTGAGCTGATCGCCCTTGCTCTCCTGCAGACGGTTCACTTCCGCCGGGGTGCACAGGGCGACTGCTGCTTGCTCAGATCCGGTGCTGGCGAGCGTGACGATGGTCTTGAAGAACGACATCGTGCCGGACGACGTCTGCACGCCGCAGGGGACGATGGTGACGGTGCCAGTGCCGTCCGGGTCGGCCACGGTGACGCGGGTGGCGCTGGCGTAGGCGTCGATCAGGTTCTTACGGGTGAGCGTGGCGAGTGCCGCGCCGCCACCGGGACGGTAGGAGATGTAGGTCACGGCGTCACGGCCGAACGGCACGTACACCTCGTCGGTGCCAGTTGTGGTCCCCACCGACGACGAGCGAGCGAAGTTCACCGCACCCGAGATGTTCACCAGCGTGGCGCAGGTGGGCAGCACAGTGCTGTTGTCGAGAGTGAACGACGCGCCGGTCCAGCCGAGGCCAACACCCGAAGTCGCCTGGTACAGGGCCTTACGACCGGCACCCGAGCCGTTCGGGCGGGTGAAGGTCGGTCCGTTGAGCACGGGAGTGATGCAGTTGTCACCGGCGGTCTGTGCCGGGGCTGCGTTGAACGAGATGATGTGCTTGTAGCCGGTGGCCGAACCCGAGTTGATTGCGTTGTAGTCCAGGCCGTAGTTGAAGCCCGACATCGCGTTGATGACGTCCTGGGTGGTGTCCGAACCCATGCCGACGTACGCGTCGAGCTGGGTCGGGTCGGCCTTGACCGAGGAGATACCGGAGCCCATGGTGAGGCCGGCGGCCAGCGTGGCAGCGATCAGGCCGAGACCCACTCGCTTCGTGGTGGAAGAAGTCGACATTGTGTTGTTGGTTCCCTTCGGGTGACGGATGCCCAGGGGTTTGCGACCCGAGCGAGCGTCACTCTGACAGCCCAACTTGACGACAAACTGACCGCCAGATGAACGCTGCACATACCTTCGGGGCATTCATCAAGTGGCCGAGTTCACGTCACCCGAAACGCCCGTTGACGTAGTCGAGCGTTCGCGGATCCTGCGGCGATGCGAACATCGCGTCGGTGGGGCCATGCTCCACGATCACACCGGGAGTTCCTTGCTCTGCAAGGAAGAACGCACACTGATCGCTCACGCGCGCAGCCTGTTGCATGTTGTGTGTGACGATCACGATCGTCACCTCCGCGGCCAGGTCGATGATCGTTTCTTCGATGCGTCGCGTCGACGTCGGATCGAGTGCAGAGCACGGTTCGTCCATCAACAACACGCGCGGCTTGATCGCCAACGCGCGAGCGATGCACAGACGCTGCTGCTGCCCACCGGACAGACCGCCACCGGGCTGACGCAGCCGATCCTTGACCTCGTTCCACAGCCCGCCCTTGGTGAGGCACGACTCCACGGTCTCGTCCTTCACCGACTGGCTGGCCTTCACACCCGTGAGGCGGAAGCTGGCGAGCACATTGTCGTAGATCGACATCGCCGGGAACGGGTTCGGCTTCTGGAACACCATGCCGATCTCGCGGCGGGCATCGGTGAGCTTGCGCTCGGGGTCGTAGATGTCGTGCCCGTCGAGCAACACGTGGCCGGCCATCGATGCCGACGGGATCATTTCGTGCATGCGGTTGAGGATGCGCAGGAACGTCGACTTGCCACAGCCCGACGGACCGATCAGCGCGGTCACCTTGCCGGCCGGCATGTCGAGCGACACGCGGTCGAGCACGTTGTGCGTACCGAACCAGGCGGAGATGTTGCGCGCGTGCAGACCTGCCAGCGCGCTCGGCACAGTGCCCGTTGCCGACTGCACGGGCGGCGAGGCGATCGGGTGCGTCACCATCGGCGGGGCTACCGACGGCAGCGGGGCGATGGGCGGCGGCGTCAACTCGGGCAGCACCGGCGCGGTTCCGTCGACGCGACCGTCCTGATCGCGCACGTTCACACCAGGCAGGCTGTCGATCACGCGGCGGAACTCGTCGACTCGTTCATCGGGCAACGTGACGCCGAAGTCGGAGATTCCCGGCACCTCGAACACCGTCCACGCGCCACGAGCGCTGTGCACCGCCCCGACCAGTTCGTCGACGAGCCATGACCATTCGAACTCGCCATCGATCGCGCTGATGCGCTGATGGGTGACGGTCACGGTGGCGAGATGCAGCGTCGACACCTCCGCATCGGCATCCGTTGCGCCGCCAGTGACGACCTGCACCACCGCCGCATTGGGGAACACGCCGAGGACGTGCTCGACCGGTGTGTTGTCGCCCGAACGGGGCATCCGTGACGTGTAGTGCAGGTCGGTGTTCATCGGGGACTCCTCAGGGTTCACAACAGGTTGGGCAGGAGGCGCGCGGCCTCCCCGCTCGCGGCGAGGCCGACGAGCAACAGGGGCGGCAGGAACACGACCCACGTCTGGGCGCGACCCCAGCGGTGCCACGACCAGACCGCGCCGATGGACAAGATGATCAGCGCTTGCAACCAGAAGGCCAGCACCCACAGCGTGCGCGAATCGCCGGCCATCACGCGTTCCTGCGACGGCAGACCGGCGGCCGACACCAACCGCCGCGGGCCCACGACTGGAGTGCCGTCGAGGTCGGCGTCGACGCGCAGCGCGCCCTCGGGCATGAACGCCCGGCCGGCAGCGGTGACGAGCGTGATCCGCGACGAACCCTTGGCCGCAGGGGGCGGAGTCGGGTCGCCATCACGGCGTACGCCGAGCACCTTGTACAGGAAGACACCTTGGCCGGTGGTGACCGTGATCGCATCACCCTTGTGCAGACCGTCGATGTCGGCGAATGGCCCGCCGAACGATGCCCGCCGACCCATGACGACACTGGTGCCGAGTTGTCCTGGCAACGGTGTGTCGCGGCTGTGGCCGGGACCGGTCATCAACACCCCCGACGTGGTGCCCTCACCGATTACCTGGTGCAGACCGATCGACGGGATCTCGAGATACGCGACTGGCGTGCCGAGCGCGATGACCGTGCCGGCTTCGTTCATCGGGCCGATGGCGACAGTGCCCAACGCCAGCTGCTCGCGGAAACCGTCGAACGCTCGGGCCTGCGACGCATGCTGCTGGAGGCCGCTGATGAGCACCATCTCCAACAGCAAGGTGAACGACAACACGAACGCCAAGAGCAGCGCCGAGCGCACCAGTTGCAACTTCGAGCCCAGCGGTGGCACCGAGGGGCGCTCCGCGACCGAGCGCGAACGAGCCGACCGTCGGGCAGAACGGTCGGCGGGTTCGGCCTGCGAACGGCGCAGTGTCACCGTGGCGGTCATCGCGCCCTGGGCGGCAGCACCTTGACGCGCCGTCCGGAGAGCAGGGCCATACGTCCCATCACCAACACCAGCAGCGCCCACATCGCCACGACGGCCGGGTTCGTGCCGGTGACCGGCACCTGACCGCTCGAGTCGACGGCGGTCGTGGTGGTGATGATTGCGACGGTGGTGACGGTGGCTGCCGCGGTGGTGACGGGTGCGGTGGTGGTCGGCGCAGTAGTGGTGGTGGTGGTCGGCGCCGCGATGTCCCACTGGATACCCAATGGTGTGTCCTGCACGTTGGCGGTCACTGTGATCGTGGCCACCCAGAACTCCTGGGTCGCTCCGCTGAACTGACAGGCGATACCGATCTTGTAGTCGCCGACCGGCAGCGAAGCGAGTGTTCCACCCAGCGAGGTCTCCGGAATGCCGGAGATCAGGCCCAGCGGGCTGTTGCTCGGTTGCTTGGTGGACACCGGGTCGCCGATGGTGGAGTACAGCCTGGACACGAGGGCACCGGCGACAGCATTCGGCCCGTCTGCCCAGGTGAGCGTGGCGGGGTCGACCGAGGCGGAGACAATGAACGATTCCCAGCGGTAGCCGCTGGCGCCACTGCCCTGGCAGTGCCCACCACTGGGCAGTTGCATGGTGAACGCCCCGCTGCCGCCTGTGGTGGTGGGGCCGTTGCCGTCGATGAACGACACGGCACCGGTCGGGGTTCCAGAGGCGTACGTGCGACCGGCGACTCCTGCGGTCAAGCCGACGACGCTGATCGCGAGCATCACGCTCGCGAACGCTGTACCCAACCGTGCGGCGCGCACGCGGCCGAGGCCGGTGGTCCGAGCGATGCGATTCATCATGACTCCTTCTTCTTCAGGTTTCCGGCGACGCGGTGACGCCACAGCAGGAACAACACGAGCACTGCCGCGCCGAACACGACGAACAGCACCCAGGACTTGGACGAGGACGGCTTCGACGCAGCGACCTGTTCGGGCGTCACTGTCGGCAGCGACCACGTCAGCGACTCCGGGTGTCCGTCGACCGCAACAGTGAGATCGATCTGCACATCCCAGAACTGGGTGGTCTGGTTGAAGTACGTGCACGCAACACCCAGGCGGTAGTGGCCGCCGGGAAACTGGTTCTGAGCGATGACGATGAAGCTGGTCTGGGGGATGGCGCCGATGAGCGCCGGGCTTCCAGGAGCCGGGTTGCGGCGCAGGAACTGCGTGGCCATCGGCATTTGCTTGGCATTCTCGAACAATGGGTAGCGGCCCGAGGTCCACGGCGGCTCGGGGCCGGTGCTGCTGTAGATCATCTGCATCGGGTCTTCATTCACCGGAATGAGGAAGCTGTTCCAACGCCACTGATCGTTGGCGCTGTCGCCTGGGCAGGTGGCGCCGTCGGGCAGGTGCACCAAGAAGACCGTGTTGCCGTCACCCTCGCGCAGGACGTGGCCGGTGGTGTCCTGCAACACCACGTCACCAACGCGCCCGGCGACCTGATCGGCGGGGATCGTCGGCCCGGATGGCGGCACGGTGGTGGCCGGGCTCGCCGCCAGTGCGACGAGTGCCGGCACCACCAGCAGCGAAACGGCCGCGACGAGCAGTCCCGTCAGGCACATCGAGCGGGTGTTCGGTCGGCAGTTCATAGTTCCGGAACCTCGTGGTCGATGAGGATGTCTGCGGCCGACCTTGCGCGCCGCGGTCGCTTGCTGATCTCGAGCGCGCCCATCGCTGAGCCCAGTGCAGCAATCCCCAGCCCGACGACCGTGTACCTGCCACCGCCGACGTTCACCGACGGTGTCGGCACGGCAGCGATAGTGGTCGTGGTGGTCGGTGCCGAACTCGTGGTGGTGGTGGTGCTGACCTCGACCGGCGTGGTCTCCTCCGTGACCGGCGGGGGTTCGGCCGTGGTGCCGCCTCCTCCCGAGGAGGTGCGGCGCGTCGTGACCGGTGGTTCGCTCTGCGTCGTCACCGTCGTGGTGGGCACCGGCGGCATCGAGAGCACCTGCGCGATGGCGGCGTCCGATTGCGCCTTCAGCGCGCTCGGCAACGGCGCGTAGCCACGAGGTAACTGACCGGCCTGCACACCCACCACTTGGCCAGGCCCGACTGCGTAGGTGAGAAACGCGGCGTAGTTCGCCCGTGCGGTCGTGTCCAGCGAGAGCGGTTTGACGGCCGCGTAGCTGAGCATCGTCAGCGGATACGCACCGTCGGTCAGGGTTCCCGGCGCTGGTTCCAGCACGCTGGGGTCGGCTCCCGGCTGCATCGCCGTCACCCCGGCCAGCAGACCCGCCGTGTCGGGGGCGATGAACTGACGTCCGGCACCATCGTCACCGGCACGACTGAGGTGGGCCGTCTGCACGCCGAACTGGAAGGCACTGGCGGTGTCGGTGAGCGACAACATCATCTTGCGACCGATGAACTGCGGCTGACCCTTGGACCACACACCCGACGACGACAGCGCAAGAGAGTTCTCGTTGATCTTGGCTGCATCGAACGCGGCCCGTGCAATGCGGGCCGTATCGCGGTAGTTGCGGGCGTACGGCATCCAGTCGGTGCCACACAGCGGCGGCGGGATGATCGAGTTGTTCGGGCCGCGCGGCGCACCTTGGAAGCAGTACGGGTCGGCCTTGGGGAAGCTCTGCGGCACCGGGGTGTCGAACGCCGTGTGCGTGGGGTTCAGGCTCGCGTCAGTGCTGTACATCGGGTTGACCCTCATCCCCCACGCGTCAGGTGTGCCGTTCAACCACGCCTTGGCCTCCGGGTCGGCGAACACCCACCGCCACAGTTGCTGGGCGGCATCGGAGGTGGCCGAGGGCAACTGCAGCCCGCCGAAGCTGCGATCATCGCTGGAGAGCAGCAGCGTGAACTCCGGGTTGAATTGCAAGAAGTCCGGGTCGGTCATCATCGACAGCGGGTTGTTCGCTGCCCAGGTATAGGTCGGCGGCAGGGTGCCGGTGATCGCCACCTGTTGGAGGTACGACTGCGCCAGCAACTTGGCGACCAGACGGGGCGTCAGGTTCATCTGCGCGACGCGCATACCGGAGAGTGCCGCCTCGTCGATGTTGCCCGACTTCGTGTTGCGCTCGACATTGAAACCGATGGTGAGGCCCGACACACCGACCGGCACATAGACGACAGGGCTCTCTGGATCGAGCTGCGTGTCCTCGAACGGCTTGGAGACCACCACCATGCCCGGGCCACCCTCGACGGACTGAGCGAGCTGTTGGCGAGCCGCTGCGTCCCCGACCGAGACATACGAGTACGGCGGCAACGTGCCGCTCGCGCACAACACCGGCTGCCAACTTGAGACAGCTGGCTGGATGAGGTCGGAGCCAGCGATGCGCCGCTCCTGCTGGCCAGCAACACACGATGCATCCAGCGGCTGGAACTCGAGCGGGATCGCGATGCGGTGCTGCCATACCGATGCACGCATCGGGGACGTGACGACCGGGGTGGATGCACCGAAGCCGGCGAAGGGCGTCCCTGCGTTCTCGGCGGCTGCGGTGCCGCGGGGCACGATGACCAGCCAGCACTTCGGGATCTTGGTTCCCCCACCGGCGACCGGCTGCACACTCTGCCCGCAGCCAAGACCCGACGATTGTTGCCCGGTGTGCACCTCGAACAACTCGGCACCCTTGCCATCGGCATAGGTGCGGCCACCGGCGATCTCATTGGTGGTGGTGGCGTTGAAGAACGAGTTCAGCCAGTAGTTGCCGCCCTGGTTGGTGCCGGGGCTGAAACGCGAGTTCGTCTGGAAGGGCACGGTCTCGCCCGTGACGGAGCGGAACGGGCGCCACACCTGACCATCGTTCATGTCGACGACGCCGTCGGTGAGGTCGAGCCCCGGCCAGCCGACGACACCGATCACGCGACCGACCGCGTTACCGTCGGGGTAGATCGAGGCCGGCGGCGCGGAGATACTCCCGACCCCGCCGAACACACACTGCTCGGGCGGCGGGCCGGGGTTGGCCACATTGGTGCCATCATCCTCGCCCCAGCACTGCATGATCTGCAGGAAGTTCCCCGAGAACGTGCCCGGGCTGGTGACGGTGGGGGCGGCTCCTGTCCAGGTGAGCGACACGGTCTGGTTGGTGAGGTTCGTGGTCTGGTTCACCGTGACCGCGAGAGTGGAGAATGCGTCGCGACCGTTCACCGTGACCTGCGAGTCCGTGGCCGGCAGCGCCGTGTCGGTGCCCTGGCTGCCGACCAATGGATCGACGATGCTGGGACGCGCGGCCGTGGCCGTGTTGTCAGACGATGGCGCGAACGTCAGGGCCACGATCGCGCCGAGGCCGAGTACCGGCCACACGTGTCGACGGGCGCTCATTCGTTGCCCCTGTTCGCGAGGTGCCGCCACACGAGTGCCGGAGCCAGGATCAGCACGAGCGTCAGGCCGATCACCAGCAGCAACAGCGCAGTGGAAACAGTCCATCCGGATGCTTGGTCCAGTGTCGAGGGCGAGATCGCCCCGACCTCGGCGGCGCTGGGCCCGTCCTGTGAGGAGCCACCACCGCCGGAACAGTCGCTCACCGTCGGATCGCACACCTGGTCGCCAGTGCCGTCGCCCGTGGGCACGGTGTCGACGGTGCCGGTGTCGGTGCCAACGGGCCCGGTATCACCGGTGGCCGAACCTGCCGGAGGCTTGGTTCCACCCGCCTTGACCGTGGTGACCGTGCTGCCGCCGCCGGTCGTCGCGACTGCCTTCACCGCGGTCTGAACGTTCGACATGCCTCCTGTGCCATTGGGGCACTGGCTGGCGTAGCCCTTCTTGTCGCACGCCTGCGGTTGCGGTGCCTTGGTCGCCAAGGTGTTGGTGCCGTTGGCCGAGAAGGTGGGGTTGTTGCAGGCCGAGATGTCGACCTCGCGAGCCACCACGCCGGGAATCTTCATGATCTGGTCGAAGCTGGCCTGCACCAGGTTGATCGGCATCGGCGAGTAACCGAGCGACTCGGACTGTTGTTGCGCCTCACACATCGCGTAGTAGGCGAAGTCACCGAGTGTCTTGCCCTTGGCCTCGTTGAACTGCCCGGCCACCTTGGTGGGCACGATCAGGTACGAGTACGAGGAGAGTTGGTAGTTGCGCGGGTCGGTGTCGGTGTACACACCTTCGAGCTTCTGCGTGAGGTACTCCGCCGGGTCACTGGCGTCAGTGTTGATCTGCGCCTTCAGCAACGACACGGCCACGTTCTTCGGTGTCGGCTCGGTGTAGTAGCCGGCAGCGTTCAACACCTTGGCCACCGGGAACGCTGAACCCAATGCGTAGGAGTAGTTGACGTAACCAATGGCGCCTTCGGCGAAACCTTGGCTGATATAACCGGCCACACCGAGGTCGCCAGACTGGGCAATCATGCCGGTGATGGTGGGGTAGAACGAGGTGAAACCGCACGCCGGGGCACGGCCCGAGGTGTTGCAATACTCGGTCCACAACGCCGGGTACTGGGTGATCATCCACTTCGTGAACTGGGCGCTCGAGCCGGAACCATCAGAGCGCACCACCGGCACCACTGCCCGGGCAGGCATCACGATTCCAGGGTTGTCGGCTTGGATCGCGGCGTCGTTCCACATCTTGATCTTGCCGGTGAAGATCTTCACCACGTTCTCACCGGAAAGGCGCAGGTTGGTCACCCGCTTGCCGTTGATCTTCAGGTTGTACATGAACGACGTGCCGCCGGCGACGACGGGGATGTACGCATAGCTGTCCGGTGCCGGGTTCTCCGGCGCCGAACCATCCTCGGGACGGAACTGGAACGGGATATCGGAGGCGGCGAAGTCGACCGTGCCGTTGAGGAAGTTCTTACGACCGGCGCTGGAACCACTGGGGTTGTAGTCGACGACCATGCCCTTGTTCGACTGCACGTTGACTCGCATCGCCTCGAGCGCGTTGGCGGCCCACGACGAACCCTCACCGGAGATGCGCTGATAGGCGAGCAGTGCGTCGGCCTGCTGATGCGGCGCGGCAGAGACCGCGGCCACGAGAAAGGCGACGACCATCAGCAGCGCACTGCGACGACCGGGTCGATGTGTACGGGGGTTCATACGTTCACCTGTCCGGGATGTGCCTGGATACGTTCGAGATCGCGTATGGACTTCGCCGCCGCCTTGCGCGCCTGTCGCTTGGAGAGACGACCAACCGGACGACCACCGAGCACACGAGCGATGGTGAACAGCACCAGCACCAGCACCATCAGCACGGCTGCCGTGGCGAAGCCCCGGGCCACTTGTGTGGGCTGCGGCGAGCGCACCAGTTCGAAGGCTGCGAGCGGCAACGACACCATCGGACCCTTCATCGGATTGACGTTCATCGTCGAGGTGAAGCCAGCGGTCAACAACACCGGGGCCGTCTCGCCGACACCGCGGGCGACGCCGAGGATCACCGAGGTGGTGAGGCCAGAACGGGCGGTCGGCAGCACCACATGCCACACCGTGCGCCACTGCGGTGCACCGAGCGCCGCCGACGCTTCACGCAGGCCACCGGGCACCAAGCGCAACACCACGTCGGCCGAACGGATGATGATCGGCAACATCATGATGCTCATCGAGATCGCCGCTGCGAGACCCGACCGCTCGAAACCGAGCACCAGGATCCACGTGGCGAAGATGAACAGACCGGCCAGGATCGAGGGCAGTGCAGTCATGGCGGTCACCACAGTGCGCACCAACGTCGCGAACCAGTTGCGGGTCTCGTTGAGGAACACCGAGCAGGCCACGCCCAGCGGCACGGTGATGAGCAACGCGATCGTTGTCATGATCACGGTGCCGGTGATCGCGTGGGTGATGCCACCCTTACCGAGCGGGTCGAGCGGGCCGGTACTGCTGAGGTCGGTGGAGAAGAAGTTCGAATGGAACAACGCCTTCGAACCACGCATGATCGTGAACACGATCACCGAGAACAACGCGGCGAGCGCCACGAGCGCTGCGGTGGTGAGCATCACACCCATCACACGGTCGACGACCGCCGGGCCATCCTCGGTGGTGGCGACCAGCACCGCGTAGGTGCAGAGGAACACGAGGAAGAACACGACCACGAAACCGAAGTCGCCGGACAGCGGTGTGAGACGCCCGAACAACAGCATCGTCGTGCACCACGCGCTGAACAGACCGCCGGCGAGCGGCATGATGTCGTTGCGCGAGAGCTTCCCGAGCGAGCGCCGCTCCGGCAGTGACGCCAACTGCTCGGGGCGTGGCGGGAGCACCGTACGCGGAACGGTGTCGCCGGACGGCGTGTCGTGCAGCAGCGGGGTCATGCGTCGCTGCTCGCTCCGGAACGCGACCGCGCCACGAACCACGATGCGGTGAAGTTGACCACGAGGGTGACGGCGAACAGTACGAGGCCGGCGGCCATCAACGCCGAGAGGCCGAAGCCGGTGGCTTCGCCGTAGCGCAGGGCAATGAGGCTGGACACCGAGTTACCGCCAGCCTCGAGGATGTGGAAGTTGATGTCGAAGCGCGGTGAGATGATCAACAGCACGGCGATCGTCTCGCCGAGCGCCCGACCTAGGCCGAGCATCGTGCCGCCGATGATGCCGCCGCGGCCGAACGGCAGGGCGACGACGCGGATCATGCCCCAGCGGGTGGAGCCGAGTGCGAACGCACCTTCACGCTCACCGATGGGTACCTGCGAGAACACCTCACGCATCACCACGCACTGAATGGGCATCACCATCATCGCCACGACGACACCGGCGATGAACGCAGACGCGGTGTAGACGGTGGAACTTGCGAGTGGGCTGTTCGGGTCGGCGCCGGTCACCTTGAAGATGGGGATCCAGCCGAGCCAGGTGTTGATGAAGCGGGAGACGCCGATGATCTGACCCTGCAGCAGGAACAGACCCCACAGGCCGTAGACCACACTGGGCACCGCGGCCATCAGATCGACGAGGGCGACGAGCGTGGCGCGCAGCCACTTCGGGCAGACCTCGGTGATGAACAGCGCAGTACCCATCGAGATCGGGAGGGCGATCGACACCGCCACAGCGGCGATGAGCACGGTGCCCAGCAGCACGGACGCGATACCGAACTTGCCGCGGTCGGGTTGCCAATCGGAGGTGGTGAGGAACGACAGACCCGTTGCCCGCAGCGCGTCGGTTGCCTCGTAGGCGAGGAACGCTCCGACGGCCACCATGATCGAGAGCACCAGGGCCCCGCTCATTGACGCGCCGCCGTAGAAGATGCGGTCGCCGCGGTTACGCGCGGCCTTCACCTTGCGCGGCGCGTGATCTGCCGCGGCGATGTCCGGTGCGGCCGGAATGGTGGTGATGCCGGACATCGGTCACCCCATCCAGGCGAACATCACGGTGACGACGATCGCCGCCGCAAGGCCGATGAGCACCACGTCGAGGTGCTTGGCGTGTTGCCAGAACGACGGCTTCGGCTGCATCTGCGGCACCATTGCGTACCCAGGCATCACCATCGGCACGGCGTTTCGTGCGCTCAGGTGCTCGTCGAACTTCGCCGCGAACACCGTGGCGAACACGGTGGCAAACACCTCGGCATCGAACCCTGCGCTGTGAGTGACCGCGATCGCGGTGCCGGGCGGCGGCGGAACCAGCGTCGTCGCCACGACGGGTACCTCGGCCATGAAGAGTGGTGCCGCCGCGATCGGGGGGGCCATCGCGGCGGCGATCTTGGCTGCCTCGGCGTGGGCAGCGGCAACCAGCGCGGCTGCCGCTTCTAGGGCAGCACCGAGTTCTGCTTCGAGCGCACGGGTGCGCTGCTCGACACTGGTGTCGGATTCGGCGGCGGCCAGTTCGTGTTCGGCCGCATGCTCTGCGGCATCGGCAGCAGCTTCGGCCCGGTCGGCATCCTGCTGGGCGGCGCGCAGCTTCAACGTGAGCATCGCGATACCAGCGCGACCCGACATCGTCGTCGGGCTGACCACGGTGTCAGACATGGTGCATGCCATTCGTGTTCCGACGGGCTTGGGCGACGATGTGCTCGGCCTCGAGGCGAGCCGCCTCGCGCACCTGCTGAATCGCGTTCGCGTACTGCTGCTCGATCTCGGCGAGCGAGTCGACTGACGCCAGAGCGGCATCGTGAGTGAGGGCCTCGGCGCGAGCGGCACGCTCATTGGCCACGACAGTTCGCCGACGAGCAGTTGCGATCTCAGCCTCGAGACAGCCGATCGCGAAGGCCTCCTGGTCGACGGCTTGCATCGTGATCGTCACCCGAACCACACGAAGGGAAGGTCGAGTTCGACCTCCGCGACGGGAGCCGTGCGGGCGGACTCCGCCATCGCGTTCAGGGCAACGTGCAGCGCAGCAGCGTCGCCAGCCGACGGGTGCACGAGACGCGCCGCGCCAGCGTCAGCTCGGACGCGGAGTGCGTCGAACAGTTCCGTGGCGATCTCCATAACGTGTGGAATCGTAAAATCCACGCCTGACGAGTCCATGAACGAATGCTGAGCCGAAGGTGGACGCCAGATGAATTCACCGAAGCGACGCTCCGTCGCCAGCTGATACTTCTTCTCAGTCGGCGAACGTCTGCTGCAACACGAGCGGGTCGAAGTATTCACGCCACAACAGCACGCGCCCTTGGTCGTCGAACTCGAACACTCCGATATAGGTGTTGAGGTACGGCTTGCCGGTGTGCGTGACGGCATCGCCCCTGTACTCCACGACTGCAGAGGTGGGGGTGGTGCTCTGGTGGTAGCGCCGCTCGACAAAGTCGAGGCGGGCGAACAGCTTCGGCAGCAACCGCATGAACTTCTCGATGTCGGCGCCACGCAGTTGCCGGGGCAACGGCTCGGGACGCATCGGCAGCTCCAGCACACCCTCGGGGGCGAATCGACCGGCGGCACCGGCGATGTCGAAGGCCTGGATCATGTCGAGGCATTCGCGTGCTGCCTCAACGGCGGAGAACTCGGCGGTCATGGTGCACAGTGTCGCAGGAACTGCCCGGCCGACATCGCTACCGTTACAGCCATGACGACGGAACTCGACGCGGCGAAGTACATCTCGTTCATCACCTACAAACGTGATGGCACGGCAGTCGCCGCACCCGTGTGGGTGGTGCCGTTCGAAGGCGGGTACGCCTTCACCACCGAAGGCACATCGTTCAAGATCAAGCGAGTGCGCAACAACCCCGCGGCGGCGGTGAAGGTGTGCGGTCTCCGTGGCACCGTGAAGCCCGACGCCACCAAGTACATCGGCACGGCCGAAGTGCTCGACGAGGCGACGTCGATACGAGTCGACTCGGCGATCAAGCGCAAATACTGGCTGGCCTATTCGATACTGATCGCGCCAGGGCATTGGTGGCGCACACTGCGCAAGACGGCAACACCGCACACCGCGGTCAAGTTCACCGTCGCCTCCTGAGTCCGCTCGCCAATGTTGGCGCTGAGGCGTGGCCTGGCCCCGCCTGAACGCCGACATTGCTCGTGAGCCCGGCCGGCCGTCACGCGTGACGGCGCTGTGTGCGTTTCATCTCTGCCCCCGCAGCGCACACAGGAGTCGCCATGCAGCCCACCGTCAAGTTCGACCGCACCCTTGTCACCGTCCTCGTTGACGAAGTCCTACACGTCCTGCTCGAGCTCGCTGCCCCGCCGGCCGCGCCAGTCGAGCGAGCACCGCTCGATGTCGTGGTGGTCCTCGACCGCAGCGGCTCGATGTCCGGCGCACCTCTGGCCTCGGTCACCGCCGCCACCTCGCAACTGTTGCGTCTGGCCGGCAGCGATGACCGCATCGGCGTCGTCGCCTTCGACGACACGGTGCAGTTGGTGCTGCCCCTCGCCACACATCAGGCCGACCCCGCTGCCGCCACCGTGCTCGCGATCGGCGCTGGTGGCTCGACGAACCTGTCGGGTGGCTGGCTGAAGGGTCTCGAGATGCTGACCGGTTCACCTCGGGCGGGGGCGCTGCGTCGCATCATCGTGCTCACCGACGGTCACGCCAACGTCGGCCTCAGCACGGCCGATGTGCTGGTGCCACTGATCAAGAGCGGCTACCAGCAGGGTGTCACCACCTCGTGCATCGGCTTCTCCGACAACTACGACGAGCAACTGCTGGCGGCGCTCGCCGACGGAGGAATGGGCAACGAGTACTGGTGCGCCGGGCCCGACCAAGCGGCGAAGGTGTTCGCCGATGAGTTCGGTGGTCTCGCCTCGGTGGTGGCACAGAACGTGTCGGTGGAGATCACACCGTCGGCGGCGGTCGCTGCCACCGCAGTGCTCAACGAGTTCCCGGTCACCGATGTGCCGGGTGGGTTACAGGTTGCGCTCGGCGACGCGTACGGCGGCGAGAAGCGCAAGGTTGTGGCCAGGTTCCATCTGCGTCCGTCGAGCACCACCGGGCAGGTCGAGGTGGCCACGCTCACCATCCGTTGGGCGGCGGTCGTCGGCGATGTCGCACTGCACACCGTCACCGTGCCCGTGGTGGTCACGGTCGGCGACGGCAGCGGCCCCGACACCGGAGCCGACGCCGCGGTCACCGAAGAGGTGCTGCGCCTGCAGGTGGCACGCACCCGCAAGGAAGCCCGCGACGCCGCCGAGCGTGGCGACTACAACACTGCCTCGGCGATGATGACCGCAGGCGCCGACCTGGCCGAGTGTCTGCCCGACGAATTGCGCATGGTGCGCGAACTGCGCCTCGACGCAGAGGCGCTGATGACGCAGACCTGGACGGCCACCGATGCGAAGCGCAACTTCTCGCGCAGTCGCTCGGCGAGCAAGGGACGCCGCACCGATTACGTCGCCGAACCGGTCGCCGAACCAGAGGGCGACGACACCGTGTCGTGAACACGACCGATCGCGACCGACAGCAGGGGTGTGGCAGGGGAAACCCTGTCGCACCCCTTCGTCATACTCACCCTTGTCATGAACAACCCCACCACACCCGCCGCCGCACAGCGTGCGGCCACCCACAAGGAGCTTCCCGCCAACACCTTTCCCGCTTCCCAGATCGCCCAACCCTCACGCCAGCCAGGAGCCTGCCGATGACCGACACCCAGCCCACCCCCCGCCTCGATGCGGCGGCGCACGATTACGCGGTCGCCGTGTTCCGCGAGGTCATGCGTGTGGCCGCAGCCGTCCGCCGCGGTTTCGACGCCGGCGATATCGCTGCCGAGATCAGCGCCGAGGTGCTCGAGCGCCCCGAGTCGATCATGTCTCGCTACCCCGA
>WLIV01000027.1 GCA_009702045.1 Actinomycetota bacterium
ACATCGGGGCCACGATGTCGATGTCGCTCGTGCCGGTGCGCGGCGAGACCCACCACCTGTACCTCGAGGTCGCCAGCACCACGGTTGCGCTGATCCTCGCTGGGCGGTGGTTCGAGGCCCGCGCCAAGCGCCGCGCTGGCGGCGCGCTGCGAGCGCTGATGGCCCTCGGTGCCCACACCGCGATGGTGCTGCAGGCCGACGGCAGCGAGGTGGAGGTCGAGACCAGCGCACTGCGCGTGGGTGACCGCTTCGTCGTGCGCCCCGGCGAGCGCATCGCCACCGACGGTGTGGTGGAGGACGGCGCGTCGGCCGTCGACATGAGCCTGGTCACCGGCGAGAGCGTTCCCGTCGAGGTCGCCCCCGGCAGCGCGGTCACCGGTGCCACGATCAACACCAACGGCCGACTCATCGTGCAGGCCACCCGCGTTGGCGCCGACACCGCACTCGCGCAGATGGCCCGCCTGGTGGAGGCCGCCCAGGGTGGCAAGGCGCCGGTGCAACGACTGGCCGATCGCGTCGCCGGTGTGTTCGTACCCGTGGTCATCACCCTCGCCATCGCCACGCTCGGGTTCTGGCTGGCCCGCACCAGCAGCTTCGCCGAGGCAATGTCGCCCGCCGTGGCGGTGCTGATCATCGCCTGCCCGTGCGCGCTCGGGTTGGCCACGCCCACCGCGCTGCTCGTCGGCACCGGCCGCGGCGCCCAGGCGGGCATCCTGATCAAGGGGCCCGAGATCCTGGAGAGCACTCGCCGCGTCGACACGATCGTGCTCGACAAGACGGGCACCGTCACCACCGGCGAGATGAGCGTCAGCGACATCCACCCGGTCGCGGGCATCGACCGTGCACGGTTGCTGCAGGTTGCCGCTGCGGTCGAGGCCGGCAGCGAACACCCCATCGCCAAGGCAATCGTTCGTGCGGCGAGGGCCGAGGTGCTCATCATCCCGGACGCTGGCATGTTTGCCGCGCACGCCGGAGTTGGCGCCACCGCAGTGGTCGACGGCATGACCGTGCACGTGGGCCGCGCCGACGCTCACGAGGTCACCCCCGGCATGGCCGCGATGACCGTCGTTGCGGTGCGCGTCGACGACACGCTGTGGGGCACCATCGCCGTGGCCGACACGGTGAAGCCCACCAGTGCCGCCGCCATCGAGCGACTGCGCGGTCTGGGCCTGCGCCCGATCCTGCTCACCGGCGACAACGAACTCACCGCCCGCACGGTGGCCGCCGAAGTGGGTATCGCCGACGCCGACGTGGTGTGGGGTGTGCTGCCCGAAGGCAAGGTGGAACAGGTGCGCCGCCTGCAGGCCGAAGGCCGAGTGGTGGCAATGGTGGGCGATGGCGTCAACGACGCCGCCGCGCTCGCACAGGCCGACCTCGGTATCGCGATGGGCACCGGCACCGATGTCGCCATCGAGGCCAGCGACCTCACGCTGGTACGGGCCGATCTGCATGCCGCTGCGGATGCCATCCGCCTCAGCCGCCGCACACTCGGCGTCATCAAGGGCAACCTGTTCTGGGCCTTCGCCTACAACGTCGCCGCCATCCCGGTGGCGATGTCGTGGTCGCTCTCGCCAGTGGTGGCCAGCGCGGCAATGGCGTTCAGCAGTGTGTTCGTCGTGAGCAACAGCCTGCGCCTGCGACGCTTCAATCCTGGCACGTGACCCGAGAGTGTGATAGCCCGTGACCATGGCGACCCGCCCACCGGTCTCCGTGCTCTTCGTGTGCCTCGGAAATCATTGCCGCTCGCCATCGGCGCAGGCGGTGGCCGAGGCGATGCTGCACGGGCGGACATTCGCCCGCTTCGACTCGGCCGGTACCGGTCGCTCACACGTCGGGTCGGCGCCCCACCCGTTGGCCGTGGCCGAAGGTGCCCACCGCGGCTACCGCGTCGACCACCGCGGTCGACACGTACATCCCGACGACTTCACCCGCTTCGACCTGATCCTGGCGATGGACCGCGCGAATGTCGACGACCTCGAACGGATGCGTGGCGGCGTCGATATGCGCCAGGGCCACTACCGCACGGTGGAACCACTCCAGATCCAACTGCTGCGCCGCTGGGACCCGTTCGCGATGCCCGGTGACGAGGAGGCACCCGACCCCTGGAACCAGCAAGTGATCGCCTACCGCGAGATGTTCGACCTGTTCGAACGCACGATGCCGGCGCTGCTGAACCACCTGGAATGGCTGCACGCCGAACCGGAACACTGACACACGGTCGCATCGCTCAGGCGGCGATGGCTTCGCGCATCCGCCCCACCATCGACTCGCGGTGAGCCCGCACGGTGCGCTCCGAGACATGCAACTCGGCTGCGATATCGAGTGTGGTGCGCCCACTCAGTAGCAACACCAACAGTTCGTGCTCGTGCGCGGTGAGCAACGGTGTGCATGCCACGACATCGGCCAGTTCGCGCAGTGGGTCGAGGCGCTCGTGATCGACTGGGCGATCGAGGCGATCCGTTGCGACCGGCACGTGCACCACGAGACGCCGCCGAGGACGGATGAACGCGTGGTACTCGGCATCGCGCAGCAGGTTGGCGACCAGATGATGCGGACGTCGCTCGTACGGGTACTCCCGCACCACGACCCACGCTGCAGCCACGACCTCGTCGAAGGCATCGGTGGCTGTTCCGTGACGGCGCTCCCAGCGGCGCGCCGCAGCGACCAGACCTGGTAGCAGTCGTTGCAGCAGCACGCGCGCCGCCAGGTCGTCGGTGCGTGCCGCCCGCACCAGAGCGGCCAGCACCACTTCGGCCGGCAACTCCTCGACCGGGGCGGTGGCGCCGACGGCCCGATGGCCGGTGGCGGCGAGGAGGTCATCGAGTGAACTGAACGAGAGACCCAGGCCCCAGTTCTGCGCCCGGCGCACGACGGCCCGACGTTGGCTGAGGGCCAGCCACTCGCGCTGCAGGCGAACGGCGAGGGGGCAACGGGACGGGACCGAGTGGCAAACGGTGGTGGGCATCGGCGCATCGTCCGCGGCGGCACTCTCCGACGGCCTCACCGGGTGACTCACCAGACACCTCACCCGCAGCTTTTCTCTCCGATTCGTTGCCGGAACCAGCAGCCGCCCGTACCCAGTGGAACCGATGGAGAACAGTCACCAACCCCCGCTGCGCTGGCAGTGCACGTGGCACGCCGGGCCGGACGCCGGTGCCGTGCACACCTTCGGCCCAGGCAGCCACGTACTCGGCCGCGCCGCCCACGCAACGCTGACGGCCGACGACCCGGCTCTGGCACCGCATCACGCGGTACTTGAGGTCGGCCCCGATGGTCGTGGCACGCTGACCCAACTTGCCGGCGGACCGCCGATACGTGTCGACGGTGCCGCCATGAACGGTGGCGGGGACGGACCTGTCGAACTCGCCGCTGGGGCCTGGCTGGAAGTGGGCACCAGCCTGCTGCGGCTGCAACGCGGGGGCGAACCCCTCGCCGACGGGGCGGTTCACCTGCACTGCGGCGCGGTGGTGCGCTCGGCCCGCGCGGTATCCCAGTGGACCCCGCAGTTGGCAGTCACCCCGGACCCACCCGGCCCAGGCGACGAACGGGCCGGCGGGCTGCTGCCGGCACTCGCCGGTGTCGCTGCGTCCGGGGTGCTGGCGCTCGTGCTGCGCCAACCGACGTTCATTCTCTTCGGTCTGCTCGGCGCCGTCGTCGCGATCGCCAGTTGGGGTGCCCAACGCATTGCGTTCGCCAGGCGACACCGCCGGGCGCTCGCCGCCCACCAGTGCGCTGTGCAGGCAGCACGCGACGCCGATGCGCGTGCGCGGGTCGCCTTCCGCGCGCACCACGAACAGAAGGTACCCACGGTGGTCACGGCCCTTGGCGTGGCTCACCACCGTGGCGATCGGCTGTGGGCTCGTCGCCTCGACCACGGTGACGCGACGTTGGCCGCGCTGGGCCTTGGCGATGTCGCCTGGCCACTCCCCGACGACCGTGCCACGCACAGCCAGCCCCCGGTCGCAGGGATGGCCATCGCTGTCGACCTGCGCGCGGGAAGCCGGTTGGCTGTGCGCGGTCCGCAGGCCCGGGGAGTGGCCCGTTCGCTACTGATGCAGTTGGCCACGTCGTGCGGACCAGCCGACGTGCGCATCGTGATCGTCACCGCCCAACCCACGGCATGGGCCAGTCTGCGCGACCTGCCGCACCTCACACTGCCCGATGAGAGCAGCGCAGTGATCGACGAAACCGGCCTGGCCACAGTGCTCGCCGAATGGGAGGGCCATCGCGGCCAACTTGTCGTCGTCACCGACGACCCGGCACTGCTGGCTGTGCGCACCTCACCGCTGCGGAGGCTGTTGGCCGACACCTCCGCACATGCGCTGATCGCCGTGTTGCCCACCGACGCGACGGTGCCGCACATCTGCACGGCGGCCCTCACCACCACCGACGGGCCGACTGCCCAGTGGGTGGCCGACACCAGCGACACCGCGTCGCCGCAGTGCATCCGTGTCGCTGCGCTCGGCGAACGTTCCGCGACACGCACCACCGCTGCGCTCCGCGGGCTGGTCGATCCGGAAGACCCGCTCAGCATGGCCACGAATATGCCGCGGGCGTTGTCACTCGTCGACCTGCACGGTGGTGCACTTGCGGACGCCGAGGCCATCCTGCACACATGGGCCACTGTCGGTCGCGACCCTGCGCCGCGGGCACTCGTCGGCATGGCGGTGGACGGTGCCGTCGACATCGACCTCGTGCGCGACGGACCGCACGGATTGATCGCCGGCACCACTGGCGCCGGCAAGAGCGAGTTGCTGCGCACGCTGGTGGTGGGGATGGCGGCCAACGCTCGCCCCGAACACCTGACGTTCGTACTCATCGACTACAAGGGCGGCGCCACATTCGACGCCTGCGCCGCACTGCCACATGTGGTGGGAGTGATCACCGACCTCGATGAACACCTCGCCGATCGAGCATTGCGCAGCCTGCACGCCGAGTTACGTCGGCGCGAGGCACTGCTGCGAGCGCACGGTGCCGCCGACCTTCCCGCGCTGCGGGCGACCGACCCCCAGGTGGTGCTCCCGCGTCTGGTGGTGGTGATCGACGAGTTCGCGGCCCTCGTGTCCGAACAACCGACGTTCCTGCATGCACTCGTCGGAGTGGCACAGCGCGGACGCAGTCTGGGTGTGCACCTGCTGCTGGCGACACAGCGACCGCAAGGTGTGATCAGCGACGATGTGCGTGCGAACACCAACCTGCGCCTCGCGCTGCGCCTGCAAGATGCTGCTGATGCGCTCGATGTCGCCGGTACCGCCGACGCGGCGCACCTGCCGCGCAGTGTGCCGGGGCGGGCGGTGCTGCGCCTGGGCGCCGATGAGCACGTCACGTTCCAGACCGCGCACTGCACACAACACGCGGACGGCGACGAGTCGCCGCTGCAGTTGCTGGTGGGCGCGATCGTCGAGGCGGCGCGGCAAACCGACGAACCGGCCCCAGTTGGTCCCTGGCAGCCACCGCTACCCGCGATGCTCCACCCGAGCGAGGTGCCCCACGGCGCGCTCGGGCTGATCGACGACCCCGATCAGCAGCGCATCCGGCCGCTACACCGCGACAGCGACGAGGGCCACCTGCTGATCGCGGGCAGCGCCGGCAGCGGAGCAACCTCCACGCTGTGCACGCTGGCGGCACACACACTGGCCACCACTTCCGACCACGTCTACGTGCTCGACGCCCACGGCACCAACGAGTTCGATGGTCTCGCCCAGCACCCGCGGTGCGGAGCGGTCATCCGCATCCGCGAGCGCGAACGGGTGGCGCGTCTGCTGCACCGGCTGCGCGCTCGATCCGGCGACCCCGCGGCGACGTCCCCGCGCATCGTGCTGGTGATCGACGGTCTCGATACCGCCCGTCGCGCGCTCGACCATCCGTCCACGATGGACGAGTACGACGTGTTGCACGACCTCCTCACCACCGCCGACGCGAACGCTGTCACGATCATTGCCGCGGTCGAACACACCGCCGCCGTGTCGGCCGCGTTCATCGCCCGCTGCGCGGACCGGTGGGTGCTGCATCTGCACGACCCACACGATGGCGCCGCACTCGGCGCTCACGCGGCGAACGTCCCGCCAGCGCAACCGGGCCGCGTGTACCTCGCGACGTGCGGCCTGACCGCCCAGTTGGTCCGGCCCGGTGAACCGTTGCATCAACAACAGCCGATCACCGACCCGTTGGCGCCACCCGCACCCCGTATCGACACCGTGCCACCGATCGTCATTGCCTCGTCGCTCGCTCCCGGTACGCATCACGACGGCACCACGGCACTGTCGATCGGAGTCGACGTCACTACCGGTCGCACCCACGTGCTGCGCGTGCACCTCGGCGAACACGTACTGGTTGTCGGTGGCGCCCGCACCGGCCGCACCACGGCACTCGCCCACCTGGCGGCACAGTGGCGCAGGCTGCACCCGGCAGGCTGGGTGGGCGCACTCACGCTCCGCCGAGGCGGGCCACTGGATGCGTTGCCGCCCGCCGACCTGCACGACCTGTGCCAGCTACCGCACGGCCGACCAGCGCTGCTGATCGTGGACGATGCCGACAGGGTCGACGACGCCGACGGGCGCCTCGCTGCGCTTGCCGCGGGCGGCCGTGTGTGCCTCTTCGCCGCCGGGAAACCGGACGCGCTGCGGCTGAGTTACGGCCACTGGACGGGAGTCGTGCGACGCAGTCGCATCGGTCTGGTGGCGGCCGGCGGCAGCGAGTTGGACGGCGATCTCCTGGGCACCCTGCTGCCACGGCGCACACCGATCGCACCCCGACCCGGGCTGATGTGGGCAATCGACGACAGCGGCCCACACCTCACCCAGGTGGCGATACCGGGGGGCGACCGATGCACCGACCTGCTGCCCCACTAGGCTCGCACGACGTGAAGCGGACGATCTACCCAGCACGACCCACTCTGCGCGCGATGGGAGCCTTCGGCCTCGCCGCGCTGGCTGTCGTTGCGGTTGCCTGCAACAAGGCCAAGCCCGACACCTCACCCGTGCCGCAGCTGATGCCCCGCGTCTCGATCACCTCCGTGAAGGGTGATGTCGAGAGCCAGTTGATGGCTGCGATCTACGCCCGCGTGATGGAGAACGCCGGAGTGCGAGTCACCCGCATCGACCCGGTCAGCATGGACCGCGCCGCCTACTACAAGGCGTTGCAGGACGGTCAGTTCCAGATGATCCCCGAGTTCAGCCACGACCTGCTGAGCTTCCTGCTGGACGGCACCCCCACCGACAGCACCCCGATCACGATCGACTCGTTGGCACCGGTCACCACACAAGCGCCGGTGCTGACGCCCACCACCACCACGACGCCGGCGACGACAGTGCCGACCACCGACACGTCCGGTGCCGGGTCCACCACCACGCAGGCCACCACCACCACGACCGCGGCCACCACCACGACCGCCGGCTCCACCACCACCACCACGACGCCGCCCACCAACGCCAATTCGCTCACGGCTCAGATCGTGGCGATCAACTCCACCCTGCCGAACACGCTGATCTCCTACGCAGCAACGCTCGCTGACCACCGCCCCGAAATCGCCTGCAGCCCGGCGGCGATCAAGGCCGTCGCCAGGTATCAGCTGTACACGCTCTCCAACCTCGCGTCGCTCGCGCCGCAGATGCGCCTCGGCGTCACAGCCGCCTACAAAACCAACAAGAACGCCGGCCTGCCGGCGCTGTTGCGGCTCTACGCCCCCGAGTTCAAGTCGGTCGACACGATCGAGACCGCCGCCATGGGCGCGGCCATCGATGCCGGCACCGTGGACTGCGTCGCTGTCGACTCGTTCGACCCGCTGATCGCCACCAAGAACCTGCGCATCATCCTTGATGACAAGTACATGGACGCAGCGAACGCCGCGATCGTGCTGATGGCCTCCACCGTCAACCTGCCGGAAGTGACCGCTGCGCTCGACAAGGTCACCACTGCGCTCAGCACCGAGAAGCTCGCCCGGATGCTCAACGAGATCAACGCCAACGGCACGAACATCGCGGTCGTTGCGAACGCCTTCGCCGACAACTTGTGATCACTGTCGGCGACCTCACCAAGCGCTTCGGCTCGAAGCTCGCGGTCGACCACCTCGGGTTCGAGGTGCGTCCGGGTGTGGTCACCGGCTTCCTCGGTCCGAACGGTTCCGGCAAGAGCACCACTATGCGGTGCATGTTGGAACTCGATCGTGCCGAGTCGGGCACGACCCTGTTCGACGGTCGCCGCTTCCGTGATCTCGACCAGCCGCTCCACCAGGTGGGCGCCCTGCTCGATGCCGGTTACGTGCACCCCGGCCGCAGCGGTCGCAACCATCTGCGCTGGCTGGCGGCGAGCAACGGTCTGCCCCGTCGCCGGGTGGATGAAGTGCTCGAACTCGTCGGTCTCACCTCCGTGGCCGGCGCTCGGGTGCGCACCTACTCACTGGGGATGAAACAGCGGCTGGGCCTCGCCGGCGTACTGCTGGGCGACCCGACCACCGTGATCCTCGATGAGCCGGCCAACGGCCTCGACCCGGAGGGCATCCGCTGGATCCGCGATGTGCTCACCCACCTCGCGTCCCAAGGTCGCACCGTGCTCGTCAGCAGCCATCAACTCTCCGAGATCGCACTGATGGCCCACGACCTGATCGTGATCGGTCAGGGCCGTCTGCTCGAGCAGGGCACCGTCGCTGAGTTCGTGGAGCGCCACGCCGAACGCTGGGTGCGAGTGCAGAGCCCGGGAATCTTCGAGCTGCAGCAACCGCTGGAGCAGCACGGGGCGACGATCGAAGTGATCGACGACACCACGTGGCATGTACGTGGCAGCGACAGCCGCACGATCGGGGAACTGGCTGCGGCGCGCAGCGTGGTGCTGTACGAGTTGTCACCGCAGACCGGGTCGCTGGAGGACGCGTTCTTGCAGGTCACCGCCGCTGCCCAGGAATACCGCTCGGGCCACGTGGACGGTGGCGCATGATCAACCTGCTGCGCGCCGAATGGATCAAGCTGCGCACCGTGCGCATGAACTGGGTGCTGGGCAACATCGCGATTGTGTTCCCGCTGGTCGTCACGCTGCTCACCGCCTACTTCCGTGGCGACGACACCGGGTTCAATGGGTTGAACACCCAAGATCTCGTCAGCACCCTCACCGGCACCACCGTCGTGTGCTCACTGCTGTGCGGTGTCATCGCCGCCGCCGCGATCACCAGCGAGTTCGGCTTCGGCACCATCCGCCCCACGTTCGCGGCCACACCCCGGCGCCTGCGTGTGCTGGTGGCCAAGGGTGTGGTGACACTGCTCACCACCACGGCCATCGGCGCCACAGTGATCGCGATCGGATGGTTCGGCGGCAGTTCCATCGCCCGCAGCCGCGGTGCATCCATCGAACTCAGCACGGTCGACACTGCGGTGCCCGCCATGGTGGGCGCGATCGTGCTGGTGGCCGTAATGTCGCTGGCCGGCTACGGCCTCGGGTTGCTGATGCGCAGCACCCCGGCCGCGGTGGCCACGCTGATCGTGTGGCCGCTGATCGCCGAAGGCTTGATCGGTGGTCTGCTCGGCCTGATCACCGGCAAGAAGAACCTCAGCAGCTGGATGCCGTTCCAGGCCGGGCTGCGGATGGTGTTCGTCGACCGCTTCGCCGAGGGTCCGTCGCGGCTGGCCGGTGGCGCAGTGTTCGCCGGCGTCGCGCTGCTGCTGGTGGCGCTCGGTTCCTTAGCCGTCAGTCGCCGCGACGCCTGAGGCGCCCCTCACCGCGCCCCACCCCCTCGTTCTGGGCAGGATCCGTTCCGGGAAGGATGCGTTCTGGGCAGGATCAGTTCCGGTTTCCGGGACTGCAGCTTCCCAGACGCCAATCTGGGACGATTCCTTCCCAGAAGCCGATGACTAGCGGGCGCGGAGTTCGAGGGCGTCGCGCTTGAGCACCACGTAGTGGCGATCGTGCTGATCGATCCAGCCCAGGCGGATGAAGCTGGCGATCGCCTTGTTCACCCGTTCACGCGACGCTCCCACCATGCCGGCCAACTCTTCTTGAGTGATCGGCAGTTGGAACTCGTCGTTCCCTTCGGAGAGTTCCAGCAGTCGCTTGGCCGTGCGGCCGGTGACATCGAGGAACACACTGTCGGCCAGTGCTTCGTCCATCACCCGTAGGCGGCTGGCCAGCAAGCGGGTGACGCCCCACAGCAGGTTCGGGTCGCTGCGAAACGCACTGACCACGGGATCGAACGGGATCGCGAACACCGTGGACGGTTCCAGCGCGCGGGCCAAGGCCGAGCGGGTTCCATCGTCGAGCATCGACATCTCGCCGAACAGGTCGCCGGCATCCATGAGCGAGACGACCGTCTCGCGATGATCGATGGGGTTGGCGATGGCGATGGCGACTCGGCCGCTGATCACGAGATACAGCGAGTCGGCGACATCACCTTCGCGGAACAGCACGTCACCACGGATGAGGTGCAGTTCTGAGCCGTGAGCGGCCAGGTCGCGCAGCAACGTGACGGGTGCATCACCGAAGAAATCGGTGCGGGCGAGTAGTTCTTCGTGAGCCATGTGCAACCGACGGTACTACCCTCGCCATCGTGTCCACACAGCAAGCGTCGACAGCCCACGAGATCGTGTGGACGATCGTGGTCGCCGGCGGCTCCGGACAACGCTTCGGCGGGCCCAAGCAATACGAACAACTGGGCGATCGGCGGGTGCTCGATTGGTCGGTGCAGGCCGCGCGCGAGGCCTGTAACGGCCCTCGCGACGGGGTCGTGATCGTGGTTCCAGCTGCCGACGCCCAGCGTGAGGGCGCAGTACCAGGTGGCACCAGTCGCAGCGACAGCGTGCGCTCCGGGCTCGCCGCCGTCCCAGCAGAAGCCACCATCGTGTGCGTACACGACGGGGCCCGGCCCTTCGCCGAGGTTGCCGATTTCCAGCGTGTCATCACCGCTGTCAGTGCCGGTGCCGACGCGGCCATCCCCGGCACACCCGTCACCGACACCATCAAACAGATCGCGGCCGACGGCACCGTGGTGCACACTCCGGTGCGCTCCGACCTTCGCGCCGTGCAGACCCCACAGGCGTTCCGCGCCTCTGTGCTGCGCGCCGCCCACGCCGACGGCCTCGACGCCACCGATGACGCCGCGCTGGTGGAAGCATCCGGCGGCACCGTGGTGGTAGTGCCCGGCGACGCTCGCAATCGCAAGATCACCGATCCCGATGATCTGCGCTGGGCACGCGAACAAGTCAATGCGGAGAGCCGACCGGTGACCGCAATGCGGGTCGGGCAGGGTTTCGACATTCACCGTTTCAGCGACGACCCGACACGGTCACTCGTACTTGGCGGTGTCGTGTTCGACGGCCATCCCGGTCTGCACGGTCACAGCGACGCGGACGCAGTGGCCCACGCCGTCACCGACGCATTGCTCGGCGCCGCCGGCCTGGGCGATATCGGCGAGCACTTCCCCGACACCGACCCGCAGTGGAAGGGTGTCGACTCACTGATCCTGTTGCGCCAGGCGGCTGCGCTCGTGCGCGCCGCTGGCTGGCAGATCGGCAACGTCGACTGCTCGGTGGTGTGCGAGGCACCGAAGTTGGCCCCACACAAACCGGCAATGCAAGCGCGTCTCAGCGACGCCGCAGGCGCCCCGGTTACCGTGAAGGGCCGTCGCGCTGAAGGACTTGGCGCATTGGGACGACAGGAGGGCATCGCCGTGTGGGCGGTGGCCGTGATCAACAAGGTGGGTACACCGTGAAACCGAAGAAGCCTGCACAGGGAGGTCCGCGCGGCGCACGCGTCTCGGGCACCGGGAAGTCCAAGGCGCGTCCTGCGGCCAGCGGCGGTTCGTCGCGTGGCGCGGGTTCAGCGCGCGGCGCCGGTTCAGGGCGCAGCGGCGGCCCCGGCGCGATCGGTGGCGTTGGCGGCGTCGGTGGCGGCGGCGCGGGTGGCGCGGGTGGCGCGGGTGGCGGCTCCAGCCGCTCCAGCGGACCCCGCTCCAGCGGCCCACGCACCGGCGGCGGCTCGCGCACTGAAAGCCCTCGCTCTGGTGCCAGCAACCGTGGAGTCACCGGCTCGCGTCAGTTCTCCTCGCGCGGCGCTGGCCGCACGGGTCGCATCGCCCGACCGGGTGAGGAGCCGCGCGGTTCCTCCACCGACAAGCCGTTGGGTGGCGAGCAGGTGGAGGGTCGTCAGGCCGTCCGCGAACTGCTGATCGCCGGCAACCGCCGCGTCAAAGAGATCTGGGTGTCCTCCGACCCCGACGAAAGCGAGATCGTCAGCGACATCGTCGAGATCGCCAAGACGATGCGCATCACGGTCACCCAGACTGCGCGCAAGCGGCTCGACATGCAGGCCCGTAGTGAGGCACCGCAGGGTGTCATCGCGTTTGCGTCACCGCTCCAAGAGGTGGAGCTCGACACGTTGCTGCTTCGCAAACCGGGGCGCATGCCGTTCCTTGTCGCTGTCGACGGCGTCACCGACCCGGGCAACCTCGGCGCCTTGCTGCGCTGCTGCGACGGCGCTGGCGTGCACGGTGTCGTACTGCCCCGTCATCGGGCCGTGCATGTCACGCCCACCGTCTGTAAGAGCGCGGCGGGTGCGGTCGAGTACGTGCCGATGGCTGTCGTGGGTGGCCTTCCGGCAGCACTGTCGCGGATGAAGGATGCCGGTATCTGGATCGTCGGCCTCGACGACGAAGCCGACCGCACGCTGTTCGATCTGGGTGATCTGGCCGCCGACGCGATCTGCCTCGTTCTCGGAGCTGAGGGCAACGGGTTGTCGCGGCTGGTACGCGAACGCTGCGACATGATCGTCAGCATTCCTATGCTCGGCCGCCTCAGCAGCCTCAACGTCAGCGCCGCCGCGGCGCTGGCCACCTACGAGGTCGCCCGCCACCGAGCCTGAACACCAGCCGGGTCAGCCCGGCTCGGCTGTGGTGGTGGTCTGCCCGGGCACGGTGCTCACGGGCACGTTGTCGACCGGCACGGTACTGATCGACACTTCGGTCGTCGTGGTGGCACCGCCGCGCGGACAGGTGACCTTCACGATCTTCTGCAACTCGAAGTCGAACGTGGCGGTCGCGGTGTCGCCGAAGGTGTCGACGAACTGCTTCAACGATGTCGTCTCATCACTGCACGACCGCTCCACCAACGCCAGGCGCGGCAGGATCCAGCCGTTGGACAGGCGCACCATGTTGTCGGCGAGCAACTCCACCACCGGCGCAACCTTCATCGCGACGGTGGGTGCCCCGGGCAGCACCTCGAACCACAGCACCGCGTCACCCAACAGGTCGACGGCAACGACGCACTCACGCTCCCGCTCCCACAGCGGGCAGTTCCACGCACCCGGGGTACCAGCGGTGACGAGCATCGTGCGCGTGGGATCGATCTGCAACGTCATGTCGGCCGACAACACTCCGTCGGTCAGCGCCACACCACCCGGAGCCTGCACCTGGAACACGGGCACCAGCAGGTCGACGTGATGCGTCGCCGCCGACGGTTGGCCAGCGCCAGGATCGACCGGCCTGGCCGAGCCACCCGAGTCGCCAGCGCACTTGGCCACCAGCAGCACCAACACGCCGAGTGCCAGCAGCGTCAACCAGTAACGCAGGGTGAAGAACTGCCGCACGGGTGCGAGCGTAGGTCAGCCAGCAGCGCGAGCGGCCGCAGCGACGGTCGCGGCGCGGCCAGCGGCGACAGCGATGGCATCGAGCACATCGTCGGTGTGCCCGAGGCCGACGAACAACGCCTCGTACGCGCCGGGTGCGAGCGCCACACCCTCGGACAGCATCGCGTGAAAGAACGATCGGTAGACGGCCTCATCGGTGGTCTTGGCCTGCTGGAAGTTGGTGGGTGCGGCGCCCTCTCCGAAGTACATACCCACCAGCGTGCCCACCACGGGGAACGTGGCCGGCAGACCCGCGGCGACGCACGCCGCAGTGAGCACCGCCGACAACGCCGCGGCTCGGCTGCGCAGCAGTTCGTAGGCCTCGGGAGTGAGCTGCTCGAGCGCGGCCCGCCCGGCAGCGGTGGCCAGTGGGTTGCCGGCCAACGTGCCCGCATGGAACACCGGACCGAGCGGCGACAACGTCTCCATGATGTCGCGGCGACCGCCGACAGCGCCGATGGGCAAACCGCCGCCGATGACCTTGCCGAAGGTCGTGAGATCCGCGCGCACACCGAACTTCTCCTGGGCGCCACCCGTGCCGAGACGGAAGCCGGTGATGACCTCATCGAACACCAACAACGCACCGACGCGATCGCACTCGGCGCGCAACCCTTCGAGAAAACCGGGTGCGGGTGCGACCACACCCATGTTCGCGGCAACCGGTTCGACGAACACTGCGGCAACCTGCTCGTCGAGCACGGGTACCTGGTTGTACGGAACGACCATCGTGTTGGCCACTGCGCTGGCGGGCACACCGGCGGTACCGGGGAGGCCGAGCGTGGCCACGCCACTGCCACCTGCCGCCAGCAGCGCGTCGGTGGCACCGTGGAAGTTGCCGTGGAAGATCACGAGGCGATCGCGGCCGGTGAAGCCGCGGGCCAGTCGCACCGCCGTGCTGGTGGCCTCGGTACCCGAGTTCATCAGACGTACGCGCTCACAGCTGGGGACACGACGGCTGATCTCTTGCGCCAGCAGCAGTTCACCGGGAGTGGGGGCACCGTACGAGGTGCCGCCAGCAGCCGCGGTGCAGATCGCCGCCGTGACCGCCGGGTGAGCGTGGCCGAGGATGATCGCGCCATAGCTCTGTACAAGGTCGATGTAGCGGGTGCCCTCGACGTCGTAGACGTAGGGACCCTCCGCACGTTCCACCAAGTACGGCGTACCGCCGACGGCCTTGAACGCGCGGATACTGCTGTTCACGCCGCCGGGGATGACGGCACACGAACGAGCGAACAGTTCGGCATTACTACGCGGAAGATCGTGCGGCAGGGGGTTCAGCATGGGGGGGTTCATGAACGGGCCTTCCCGGCGACGCCGGCCTGCGCTTCGGCATACCAGCGAGTGAGATACGTGAGCACGATGTCGGCACCAGCACGACGGATTGCGGTGAGCTGCTCGGTAGCGACCACATCGTGGTCGATCCAGCCATTGGCGGCCGCGGCCTTGATCATCGCGTACTCGCCGCTGACGTGATAGGCGGCGACCGGCACGTTCACCGCGGCCTTCACCTTGGCGATGATGTCGAGGTACGACATCGCGGGTTTCACCATCACCATGTCGGCGCCCTGCTCCAGGTCGGCCTGCACCTCGATCAGCGCCTCGCGTGAGTTGCGCCAGTCCTGCTGGTAGGCCTTGCGGTCGCCGCCACCGACGATCGCGCAGTCGACCGCATCGCGGAACGGACCGTACAAACCGCTCGCATACTTCGCCGAGTAGGCCAGGATCGCCGTGTTGAGATGACCTGCGCCGTCGAGCGCCGCCCGAATCGCCCCGACCTGACCATCCATCATTCCGCTGGGTGCCACCACGTGTGCGCCGGCATTGGCCTGGGCGACGGCGATCTTGCCGTAGATCTCGAGCGTCGCATCATTGTCGACCGACGTGTTCGGGTCGCCTGGCGGACCATCGAGCACACCGCAGTGGCCGTGCGACGTGTATTCGTCGACACACAGATCGGCCATGACGACGATCCGGTCGCCGAGATCGGCGGCGAGGTCGCGTAGGGCGTTCTGGACGATGCCCGCAGGATCGAATGCCTGTGAGCCGACTGCGTCCTTGACGGACGGGACTCCGAACAGGATGACCGCGCCAACTCCCAAGTCGGCCAACTGCCGCACCTCCTCGCGCAACGACGCCCGAGTGTGTTGCACCACACCCGGCAGCGAGGCGATCGGTTGCGGTGCGTCGATGCCCTCGCGCACGAACAACGGAGCCACGAGTTGGCTGACATCAAGGCGGGTCTCGGCCACCAGGTCGCGCATTGCGGCTGAGCTGCGCAACCGCCGCGGACGGGAGGCGGGAAATTGGCCGGTCACGGTTCCGCATCGTATTCCCCCGGGGGGCGCGATCGACAGCGAGAGATAGCGTTCATCCAATGGCAGCCCAGGTCTGGTTCTCCAGCGGCGAGATCGACATCACCCCCGGGTCGGTCGCAGTCCTGCAACTCACCGTGGGCAACCTGGAAGATTCCACCGACACGTTCGTGCTCTCCCCCACCGGGATGGCTGCCGCCTGGGCGACGATCTCACCCGCCACGGTCACTCTGTTCGGCGGGGCGCAGCAGGTGGTCGACGTGCAGGTTGCCGCACCGCTGTTGCCCTCCACCACCGCCGGCCCTACGTCGCTCGGTGTGCGGGTCGTCCCCCAACGCGATCCCGACCATGCGGGCAGCGCCGAGACCGTGTTGCACATCGCGGCCACTCACCACCGCCACCTCGAGCTGCTGCAGCCGGTGCAGCGTGGTCGCTACTCGACCACGTTCGAGATGCTGTTGCAGAACCGCGGGAACACCCGCACCAGTTGTCGAATGCACCTGCTCGAGCCCACTGGTCGAGTGGCGGCCACCTTCGACCCGGGCACGGCCGGTGTCGAACCAGGCACGTCCACGCTGATCCGCGCCAGGGTGCGGGCACACGGTGTGCAATGGCAGCGTCAACCGCGCACCGTCACGTTCCGCATCGATGCCGATGAACCAGGTACCCCAACGGCGTCAGCCAGCGGCACGTTCGTACAAGCGCCGATGGTGCCCGAACGTCTCGGCGTGTGGGCTGCCGGTGCCGCCGGTGTCGTCGCCCTCGCATTGTTCGGGTGGTTCCTGGTGGTGAAGCCGGCCGTGCGTGACGCCGCCGACCGCGCCGTCGCTACGGCACTGCCCAGTACCACGACAGCGGCCGGTAGCCCAACGGATACCGGGCCCGCCACCAGCACGTCGGGCAACGACAGCGGCACGATCGTCAACATCCCGATCCCGGTGGCCACCCCCGTCGGTGAGACCGCGGCGCTCAGCTACACCGTGCCGGCCGGACAACGTCTGCACGTCACCGACATCGTCGTGCAGAACCCCAACGGCGACCAGGGCACCCTGTTCGTCCAACGCAACGACATCACGCTGTACTCATTCCGCCTCGACAACATCCTCGGCGACACGTCCGTCCCGTTGGTCACCCCGATCGAGTTCTTCGCCGGTGATCAGCTGGTGGTCACGGTCACCTGCGGCGGAGTCGGCAACGCCACTGCCACGACGTGCACACAGAACGTGTTCGCGAGCGGCGTGCTGCTGCCCGCCTGACCGTCCCGTGTGTCAGGCCTGAGGCCAGGCCGGAGAGTTCGGGCCGAAAGCAGCGCCCTTGGCCAACACCTTCACGAACACGGACGCGACCTGACCGTCGATTGTCTGCGCCACGAGTGTGCGCTGACCCGTGCGGTCGGTGGCCCGCAGCACCAGCGTGAACGACACAGCGCCACTGCCGTCGGTGGTCACCGTCGTCGCGCTTCCGCTGCCGTCGGCCCACCCGACGGTGACGTTCGCGTTCGGGGCGAAACCGTTCCCGACGATCGCCAGCCGCGAACCCACCAGCACCGCTGGCGCCGAAGCAGTCAGTGTCGGTGCGTAGTGCGCGTCCCCGCTGACGAGGATCGTCGCATAGACGTCGGTACTGGTGCGGGCCACCACTGTGGCGGTGCGCCGCCCACCGGCAGTGGGTCGGAACGTCACCGAAAGTTCGCAGGTGGAACCAGCGGCGACCTTCTGGTCGGTGCACTGATCGCGGCTGATCACGAAGTCGTTCGGGTCGGTGCCGGCCAAGGCCAGTGCGACCACCTTGAGCGCCCGGTTGGTGACGTTCGCCAGTGTGAACTTCATCGTCCCGCCCATGGTGCCCACCACTGCATCGCCGCCATGGCCGCCACTCGGGATTGATGCGAGCGTCGGATCGCCACCGACACCGGTGAGTTCGGCCGTCACCACGACCGGTGCAGCACCGTCTTCGGTGATCATCAGCGTGCTCGACAGCGGCCCGAGCGCTCTGGGCAGCAACATGATCTGCACGGTGCACGAGGCACCGGGGGCGATTGCCATCCCCACCGATTCGAGACAGGAACCGCCGCTGACGATGAAGTCCCGTGCGGACGTCTCGATCGTCCCTGGCACGAACGCCGCCGGGCCGTGGTTGGTGAGCACCAGATACCACTCGGGGCCTGCGGAGTCGATGGCCACCGTACCCAGGTCGAGGTTGGCGATCTCCACCTGCGGCTGGCGGTCGACGATTGCCACCTGGCGACCGGCGACGCGGGCGGTGCCGGTGGTCGGTGTCGAGAATGCCCCACCGGCGAGGGTGTCGAACACGACCACTCGCCCGGTGAGCGAGGAACGCGGGTGGGAATTGGCCGCCGGGGCCGGGGTGACACCGTCGGCGAGTACAGACACGCGCCGTACCTCGCCGCTGATCGGGTACACCGACACGATGTCGCCATCGGTGGGGGCACCGGCGCCGGCGCTACGCGTCGGGAACAGGTTCGTCGAGCGCGACACGAACAGCACTTCGCCGTCGCTGAGCCCCAGCGCCGGTTGTGTCGCTCCCGCGTCGGCGGCGATCGGAGGTGTCGCCGGGTCGCCGGGGACGCGACTCACCAAGCGCAACGAGTTGTCGTCGCGACCGAACAGGTACACCTGCGGCAGGCATGTGGGCGAGCAGGCCGGCAACTGTGCGCCCGACACGAGGTCGGTGGCAGTGGAGACGAAGGCCACGAACCGGCCATCCGCCGACACCGACGCACTGTCCGCATTTCCGACGCGCGTGATGTCCGTGTCCGTGGCCGGCGCCGGGGCGGCGGGTCGTGAGGCACGGTGCACGCTCGCCGACTGATCGGCAACGGTGCGATCCCATACGAACACGTCACTGGTCGCACGGGTGTCGGTGAGCGGGTCGGTGCCCCACGTGGGGGTGGCCGCTGCAGAGTCGGCATCCGAGGTGTAGGCCACCACGGTGCCGTCCGCGCTGATCGACGGTTGGCGCAGACCGCTGTGTACATGGGAACTGATCGGCAACTCCACCGGGGTGCCGACCACCGACTGCGAGCGACCGTCCTCCCCGAACGGAACGGCGAGGTCGACGAGTGTGATGCCGGTGAGTTCGGCGGCGGCATCGACCGAGTGCGTATAGGCCACCACCGTGCCGTCGGCGGAGACCGCCGGAGGTTCGGTGGCACTCACGTTGTCGGCGGCCGAGGCCTGGAACCCTGATCCACGCCCGGACGACACCAGTTCGACATCGCCGATCGTTCCGCCACACGCCGGCAGCGTCTGGCGGTAGATATCCCAGCGGCTGCCCTGGTCGTCGTCGCGGAACAGGTCGTAGGCGATCTGGGTGACGAACGTGACAGTGCACCCATCGCCGCTGAGCACCGGCCACACCGAATCGCCGGGGTGGACAGCGGTGGACAGCGGCGAGATCTCGACGATCGACCCGTTGTCGCGATCCTGCACGACGATGGTGCTCTTGCGCGGATCCGCCGCATCCGTCGGCGCAGCGGCGAAGGCGACGAGGCGGCCATCGGCCGAGACGCTGGGCATGTGCGAGGCCACCGCTTCCACGGTGGGCGCCGACTGCACCCCCGCAGGGGAAACCGCCACTCGCCCGGCCGCCACCTGAGTGACGCCCAGCGCGACGAGCGAGGCGGCTGCACTCCCGAGGAGCCAGCGAAGAGGGGCCGACATGGGTTGCATTGTGTGGTCTCCGGGTGACCGGGAAGCGACAGAGTTATGGCCGGGAGGTGAAGTACCGGCAAAGCGCTTCGACCAAACCCGGCAGCGAATGATCGGTTGCGACCGCCGAGACCTTGAGTCCGGCGTTGGTGACCGCCGCGTTCGTTTGCGGGCCGATCACCACCACCACCGGCGGGGTGTCCGTCCCGATCGCTGCAACCCATGCCCGCGCCGCCGAGCCACTGGCGAAGAGCACTGCGTCCGCGGCCAGCGCCGCAGCACGATCGGCTGTCGTCGTCGAGGCCGGTGCACTGCGGTACGGCCGCACCACCGTCACCTTCCAGCCCTTGGCCGCCAAGCCGTCGGCCAACACCGACTCACCGTCGGCGGCCTGCACCAGCAGCACCCACCCGGGGCCGGACGGGAACTCCTCCACCAGACCCTCGGCCCGCTGACGGGTCGGTACCAGCGTGACGGCGACGCCAACCGCCTCCAGGGCGGCGGCCGTGACCGCGCCCACAGCTGCCACCCGCGCCGGTGCCGACTGGTGCACGGTGTTGTACGCGTCGGCAGCATTTGGCGAGGTGACCACCAGCCAGTCGAACGCTGCCGGGTCGAGTGCGGTCAGTTCCGCCACACCCGACGCGTCGGGCACGATCTCGGTCAGCGGCACCACGATTGGCACCGCACCGTGCGCCACCAGCAGTTCAACCAACGCGCCCGCCTGCTCGGCAGCGCGGGTGACCGCCACCCGGCGGCCCTGTAGCGCGCCCATCAGCCCTCAAGTTCGGTCTGCAATGACCGCGCCAGCGCTGCGGCCTGCACCAAGCGTTCGTCACCCGACCCGCTGACCGTCACCGTCTGCGACACCGCCGCCGGCCCACCTCCACGACCCCCCGATTTCGTCACGTGGAGATTCGCCGAGGAACTCGACAAGAAGCCCGTGAGTTGGTCGCCAATGCAGTGGGCGGCCACCGGCAACGAGCATCCCGTACCCAGTTCTGCGAGAAAGGCCCGCTCCAGCGAGACCGCCGCCCGAGTTTCCGGGTGGTCGATCGCCGCCAGCAGCGCCGCAGTCGCCACATCATCCGCGCGGCACTCCAACGCCACACACCCCTGTCCCGGGGACGGTACGAACATGTCCAGTGGCAAGGGTTCGGCGATGCGGTCGGTGAGGCCGAGGATCTGCAGCGCAGCGATGGCCATCACCAGCGCTCCACCCTCGGGAACCTTGGTGAGCCGAGTGGTGATGTTGCCGCGTAGTTCGATGAATTGCAGGTCGGGGCGTACCTGGGTCATCTGCGCGCGACGGCGCACCGAACCGGTGGCCAACGTGGCGCCCAATGGCAGTTGCTCGAGGCGAGCGCCGATCAGTGCGTCGCGTGCGTCGCGCCGCTCAGTGAACGCCGCCAACTGCAACCCTTCGGCGACGATCGACGGCAGGTCCTTGGCGCTGTGCGCGGCAAAGTCGGCGTCGCCACGCAGAACCGCGTGCTGCACCTCTTTCACGAACACGCCCTGACCGCCCATCGTGTGCAGCGGTACATCGGTGCGCTGGTCGCCCAGCGTGTCGACGAACACCAACTCCACGGTCAACCCGGGGTGCGCGGTCATCAGCGCATCGGCCGCCATCTGCGCCTGGGTCGTCGCCTGCGCGCTGGCGCGGGTGGCGAGGCGCAGTGTGTGCCCGGACATGCCGGAGTCAGCCCAGGTCGAACAGTTCGCGCACCGCAGCAGCGTTGCGCTCACCCTGCGGTGTGCCGGCATCGTCCTTCAAACGGACCGACATCGTGTGCAACAACTTGGCGGTGATGCCCCGGGTGAGCGCCTCGACCGCGTCGCGTTGCGCCGAATCGAGTGACGCGAGTTTGTTGCCGAAACGCTCGAACTCGGCGAGACGCACGTTCTCCGCCTTCTCGTGCAGTTGCGCCACGAGTGGCGCCGCCTGACGAGCCGTCACTTCCATGCCGAAACGCTCGACCTCTTCGCCGACGATCTCGTACACACGCGCTGCTTCGTCTGCACGACGGGCCAGACCACGAGCCGCCCAGTCGCGCAGGTGGTCGAGGTTCAGCAGCGTGACGTACGGCGACTGCTCGACGTCGGCGGAGACATCGCGAGGAACCGCGATGTCGACGATGAGCAGAGGACGCGTGAGCGCCCCGCGAGCGGCCGTGACCAACTCGTGATCGATGATCGTCGAGCCGGCACCGGTGCAGGTGAGCAACACGTCGGCCTCGCGCAGGGCCTCGCCCAGTTCGCTGAAGGGCACGATGCTGCCGCCGACGCGCTGGGCCAACTGCATTGCCCGCGCTTCGGTGCGGTTGGTGACCGTGATGTTCGTGGCTCCAGCGCCGACGAGCGCGACCGCCACACCTTCGCCCATGTCGCCGGCGCCAACCACGAGCACGCTGCGACCGGCAAGGCTGCCGATCCGCTCATTCGCCATCTCGACCGCGGCGTGGCTGACCGACGCCGTGTGCTTGCCGATGGCTGTCTCGGTACGGGCCCGCTTCCCGGTCTCGATCGCATGGCGAAACAGCAGGTTCAGCGTGGCCTTGGTGCCGCCTTCGGCCTGCGCTGTTTCCCACGCATGGCGCACCTGTCCGAGAATCTCGCTCTCGCCGAGCACCACCGAGTCGAGGCCGGCGGCGACCTCGAACAGATGGGCGACCGCGGCCTCGTCGTGCTGGCTGTAGAGGTGCGGGTGCAGATCCTCGGGAACCATTCCGCCGATCTCGCAGAAGAAGTCGCGGATATCGGCGTACGCACCATGGAACTTCTCGGCGACGGCAAACACTTCGGTGCGGTTGCACGTACTGAGCACCGCTGCCTCGCGGATGTTCTGACGACTCACGAGACCCGTGATCGCCTTGCACAACGACTCACCCGACACCGAGACGCGCTCAAGGAAGTCGATGGGAGCCGTGCGGTGGTTGACACCGATGACGACAATGCTCATGCAGTCGCCAACTCTACGCCGTTGCCGTTCGGGGGTTGCTACCGACCGCCGCGCCAGGCACTCCGCCCGAACGCCGTTGCTCGTGGTAGCTGAGAATCTGCAGTTCGACTGCCAGGTCGACCTTGCGGGTCTCGATGCCGTGCGGCACGGTGAGCACGACGGGCGCGAAGTTGAGGATGCTGGTGACGCCGGCCTTCACCAGTCGGTCAGCCGCGTCCTGAGCAGCGCCGCCGGGGGTGGCGATGACGCCGATGTTGACCCGCTTGGTCTGCACAATCTGTTGCAGATCGTCGATGTGGCGCACGCGGACGCCGCCCATCACCGTGCCGACCTTGTGGTCGTCGACATCGACGATGCCAGCCACCGGGAAACCGCGCTCGCCGAACCCGTTGTAGCCGGCGAGGGCCTGCCCGAGGTTGCCGGCGCCGACGATGACCACGGGCCAGTCGTGAGTGAGGCCAAGTTCGCGGCGCACTTGGTAGACCAGATAGGCCACCTCGTAGCCAACGCCACGGGTGCCATAGCTGCCCAGATACGACAGGTCTTTGCGCACTTTGGCGGCATTCACGCCAGCTAACTCCGCCAGGCCCTCGGACGAGATGTTGTCGACGCCCTCGTCACCCTGCTCGCTGAGGATGCGCAAATAGACGGGCAGCCGAGAGACAGTGGCATCGGGGATGCGGCGACGGTTGCGGTCGGGGGGCATAACGGTTGCCACGTTAGGCACTCGTGCACACATTCACAAAGCCAGCAGGTGAGAGCACGGTGTGAACGCTCGCGGCAGCACTGGGCCTACGCTGGCCGCTCGATGAACGCCGCACTCGCCGCCGCCGCCACCCTGGTGGCTGTTGCGTTCGGTCTCAGCACGCTCGACCGCTGGCTGCGCCGCCGCCGACCGCACGAACTGGCGTGGGCGATCTCGTTGGCACTGTTCGCACTCGGCTCGCTGTCGCTGTGGTGGGCAGAGGCCGACGGCTGGAGCCTGGGAGCGTTCCGCCTGTTCTACCTGGCCGGTGCCGTACTCAATGTGCCGTGGCTGGCGCTCGGCACGGTCTATCTGCTGGCCGGGCCCCGTATCGGCAACCGAGTGCGGGGTTGGCTGTTGCTGCTCAGTGGCCTCGCCGCCGGGATTGTGCTCTTCGCTCCCACGAAATCCCCCGTGTCCGGTGGTGAACTTCCCACCGGCGCGGACGTCTTCGGTGTCGCCCCACGAGTGCTGGCCGCCGTTGGCTCGGGTGTCGCCGCGCTGGTGATTGTCGCCGGTGCCCTGTGGAGCGCGTGGCGCGTCTGGCGCGGCCGGATGCCGTCGCTGGGAGCGGCCCGCACGGTCAGTGCTCCATCCCGGCTGGCGCTCGGCAATGTGCTGATCGCTGTCGGCACCCTGGTCCTCAGCGCAAGCGGCAGCCTCGCCGGGCGCCTGGGGAAGGACCGAGCGTTCGCCATCACCCTGCTCGTCGGCATCGCCGTGCTGTTTGCCGGATTCCTCGTCGCGAGCACCGGGCCACGACCCACCGCAGTGGCCGCCGACGCGTCAACTGTCGCGTCAGATGTCGGTGAGGCTGCGCCGTAGCAACTTGCCACTGACGTTGCGCGGCAGTTCGTCGACGAACAGCACCTTTGTTGGGCACTTGTAGCGCGCGAGGTGCTCGCCGCACCACGCGATCAGTGTGTCCTCGTGCGCCGCCGCGCCCGGGTTGAGCACCACGAAGGCCTTCACTGCCTCACCGTGATGTGGGTGCGGCACACCGACAACACCCACTTCAGCGACATCGGGGTGCTCGAGCAACACCTCTTCCACTTCCGCCGGGTAGACGTTGAAGCCGCTGACGATGATCAGATCTTTGGCGCGGTCGACGAGATAGAGGTACCCGTCGTCGTCGGTGACGGCGATATCGCCCGTGCGCAGCCAGCCGTCGGCCGACAGCACCTTGGCGGTGGCGATCGGATCGTCGAGGTACCCGCGGAACACGTTAGGGCCCTTGACCCACACCTCGCCGTGATCGCCGCTGAGTGCGTCGTCGCCATGTTCATCGACGATCCGCACCTCCATACCGGCGAGTACCTTGCCCACCGACCCGACCTTCACCGGCAGACCCGCCGCGCTGGTGACCACCGGCGACGCCTCGGTGAGGCCGTACCCCTCGAACAACGTCAGGCCGAAACGTTCGCGTAGGCGCAGCGTGGCTTCCTCAGGCATCTTCGCGGCACCGCTGAGCGCCAGGCGAACGCTGGCGAAGCTGTCGGCGGGAGCCGCGTCGAAATGACTGAAGGCCAGCCACAGCGGCGGAGCGCCGGGGATGACCGTGATCTGGCGATCCTTGATGGTCTCGAGCGCGGTGAACGGGTCGAAGCGTTGCACCAACACCACCGTGGCACCACGTGCCAGGGCGAGGCCGAGCACCACGTTGAGACCGAAGATGTGGAACACCGGCAGCACACCGAACACGATGTCGCCAGCGACGATGCCATCGGTGGACTCGCCCTGCTCGATGTTGGCCAGCAGGTTGCCGTGGCTGAGCATCGCCGCCCGAGGCGCGCCAGCGGTACCGCTGGTGAAGATCAGCACCGCGAGATCATCCGGGTGCACCTCGATCGGGCCCATCGGATCGGCGCCGAGTAGGTCGTCGAACGCCAGGTCGGCTGCCAGGCTGCCGGCTTCGGTGGCGATCACCGACTGCACGCTGGGCACGCGGGCACGCTCAACGTGTGCCCACGCCGCTGCCGCGGACGGCTCGACCACGACCACTTTGGCGCCCACAGTGAGCACTTCGCGTTCGATCTCGGGTGCCGGGCTGGCCGGATTCAGCGGCACCACCACCGCCCCCAACCCGAGCGCGGCGAGATAGAGATCGACGAAATAGCGGCCGTTACTGCACACCAACGCGATGCGATCACCCTTGGCCAGCCCCAACCGGGCGAGGCCGCCGCGCACATGCTGCACCTGTGTGCGCAAGGCGCCATACGTGGTGGCCCGACCACGGCTGAAAATGGCCACACGATCGTCAGGATGCGGATCGATGATGTGCGCAAGATTCACGACGTCTGACCCCCTGTTGCCGCCACAGCGATGTTACTCACCGAGTGAAGCGTGCTGTCAGAACCGCAGCAGCGAGACGATGCCTGCAACCATGATGCCCGCCAGCAGCAGGCCGAGTGTGAGCGTTGTCGCGGGGCGCATGCGCTCAGACTAGCGGCGCCTCAACTGGAGGGCCGAAGGGTCACCGGCACCGCAACCCCCGGCACCGCGGCACCTTCGACCAGCGGGGCCACGGCCACCTGATCGCCAGCGCCAAGGCCCAGCTCGTCGGCCGCCGAACGGCGCTCCAGCACCAACATCAACATGCCGGTGGGGTCGAGCACCAAGCCGATGGAACCGGCGCCAAGCCCGTACGCCGACGCAACCCGCTCGGCCACCCGAATCTTCTGGTCGGACATCTCGCCGAACGTGATCTGCAGCCGGGCACCTTCGGCGCTGCCCCACGGTGCGAGATCGTCGGGGCCGATGTTCAACTGGCAGTTGCCGAACCGATCCACCCACAACACATCGGTCTGCAGCCCACCGTGCTCGCCGTCGCGAGGAAGTGGCACCACCCCGGGTAACAACGCGTCAGCGTCGACCGGGGTACCGAGCTCGATGAGATCGACACCGTTACACAGGTGACCGGCGATTGCGGCGTAGATGTCGCGGTATGGGGCGACGCTGCCCGGGCTGGGCAGATGGAACTCAGGTCGGTCGAGCACCACGCAACGGCCCGCGCCGCCCGCCATCGCCGCTGCCGAAGCCAACACCCCGTTGTCGGGTCCGATCAGCACACCTTCACCGTCGGCCACCTCGATCGCGATCGCTCGCCGTTCACCGCCGTCGACCACAGCAATGACCACACCCGACGGCACGTACCCAATGCTGCGCGCGAGTGCCAGGCTGCCGGCGCGGACGTCGTAGGCGGGAATGCCATGTGTGAGGTCGATGACCCGTGCGTGCGGGGCGGCCTCGCGAATGATGGCGTGCACCACACCGACCGACTCGTCGATCAGGCCGAGGTCACTGAGGAACGAAACAGTGTCGTAGTGCCGGCCCATGGCTCGGGAGACTACCTCCGGAAAAACGCAGAGGGCCGATGCCAACCCCCCGATGGCACCAGCCCTCTCCGGCGCTGCTCATTGCTGAGCGCGACACCCGGCGGACGAATCTGCCGGTGGTCCTTGCGACCGGCCCACAGGATAGGCACACCCGAGACGCTGTTAAAAGAGTCACAGCAAACTTTTTCTTGGAACTGGGAATACGCGCGTGTTGCTCGGTTGTGGCTCAGTGGTTGCCGAGCTCGTGGCTGCGCTTGGTGGCCGCCATCACGGCCTCCAGGAACGCCGAACGAACACCGTGTTCCTCCAACACCCGCACACCGGCCGCAGTGGTGCCACCCGGCGACGTGACCTGCGCACGAAGGCGGGCCGGGTCTCCCCGTTCGCTCAGCAGCGCGGCGGACCCGACCAACAGTTGGGTGGTGAGTGCTTCGCTGTCCGCGCGGCTGAGACCAGCCAGGACACCAGCATCCATCAACGCCTCGGCCACGAGGAACAGATAGGCCGGGCCGCTGCCAGCGAGTCCGGTGACGGCGTCGAGTTGGTGTTCGGGGACGCGTACGACGATTCCCACCGAACCGAGAATCTCCTCCGCCCAGCTCAGATCGTCGGCATCGGCCGTCGCCCCACCGGCGATTCCGGCCGCACCTTCACCCACCAAGGCGGGCGTGTTCGGCATTGAACGCACCACTGCGACAGCAGGACCGGCCGCCTCCTGCAAGGCGGCGAGCGGGATTCCGGCGGCGATGCTGAGCAACCGCGTGGCGCCTGCGGCCGCCGCCGCAGCGCACGCCGCAGGAACGTCGTAGGGCTTCACCGCGATGAGGGCCGCGCTGCAGGCAGGAACGGTGTCCGTGACGGCAACACCGGGGAACATCTCGCGCAGTTGCACGGCACGCGCCGGCAGCACTTCCACCACCGCGAGGTCCGTTGCGCCCCAGCCGGCCTGCAACAGCCCACCCACCAGGGCGGCGCCCATGTTGCCGCCACCCACCACTGCCAACCGGTACGAAGTCATCGCGCCAGGCTACGCACTGCGCGGCAACGGCAATACCGGGCGGACGAAGCGACTTCCCCGAGGTTCCGTCCGCCCGGCACCTCTACTGGGTACGGCGAACGGTGCCCACCGGCAGGTCGGCCCGGTGGCGTTCGTTTAGGTGTCAGGCGAACTTGCTGGCGAATGCCAGCCGCAGCAGCACCGGGAACGCAGCCTCGGTGTAGCTGTAGAGCGAGCCGATGATGCGATCGAGTTCGGCCTCGTTCAGCGCCACCAGCGGCAGTTCGCCCTTGAGGAACACGGCATCCTCCACCCCGATGGCGAAGTGGGCGCCGACCAACTTGTCGTTGCGGCGCAGGGCCGTCTCGTAGACGAGCGACACGTTCTCCTGCGGTGCGGGCAACACATAGGCCTCGTAGCGCAGCGTGCGCTGGCCGAGCGTGAGCCACACCGTGATGTGCTCCTTCTCATCGCCCTTGAGCCGCACGTACCAGCGTGGCTCGGCCTCGCCGGGCTCTCCGCGATCGATCGCCTCGAACATCGGGTTCAGGGTGCCGTCCGGGTCGCAGGCGAATCCGCGCAACCAACCGTCGACCGCAACCTCGTACTCCGCCAATGTGGGCGGCAAGTGGTAGTCGGTCATCCGCAGGCGACCCGCTCGCGCAATGCAAGGTCGGCGTACAGCCGGCGCAGGCGAGCGGCGGCGAAACCCCACGTGTACCGCGTCGCTCGCGTTGCACCGCGAGCGCCAAGGGCCGCCGCATGTGAGGGGTGGTCGATGATCTCGCGCAGGTAGTGGGCAAACAGTTCCGGGTCGCGATCGGGGACGAGGTACCCGGTCTCGCCGTGATCGACCAGTGTCAGCAGACCACCCACCCCGGCCGCCACCACCGGCACACCGCACGCCGAGGCCTCCAGCGCCACCAGACCAAAGCTCTCACTGCGGCTCGGCACCACGACGACATCGGCGGCGCGGTAGTAGGTGGACAGGATGTGGTGCGGTTGCGGCGGCACGAACCGCACCTGATCGGTGAGACCCAACTCGTCGACGATCTGCTGAAGGTGCGCGAGTTCGCGATCACCCTCGAGGCCACTGGCCCCGCCGACGATCAGCAGCAACGCATCGCTGCGCTCCAGTTGTGCCAGCGCCCGCACGGCGACATCGGGCGCCTTCAACGGCTGAATGCGGCCCACGAACAACAGCACTGGCGCATCGAACGGCAGGCCGAGTGCGTTGCGGGCACCGCGGCGATCGCCCGGTGCGAAGAAGGCGTGCTCGACACCGGGAGCAACGATCTCCAAGCGTCCCTTCGGGTCTCCGTAGAGACGGCGGAACTGGCGCTCCTCCTCGGTGCAGCTGACGCAGATCGCGTCGGCACAGCCGATGATCTCCAGTTCCGCCTGGTGACGCCACTCGGGTTCGGTGTCGCCGCCCTCGGCCTTCACCTTGGCCAGTGTGTGGAACGTGCTGACGAAGGGGATGTCGAGTTCGTGTTTGATGCGATGGGCGACGAGACCAGACAGGAAGTAGTTGGCGTGCAACACGTCGGCCGGGAACTCGCCGCGCAGGTGGTCGATCACCCGATCGCCGAACTCATCGAGGATCGTCGGAAGGTCTTCCTTGGGCAGATCGAACGCGCCGGCAGTCACGTAGACCACGCGGTGGCCGGGTTCGACCTGCACGACATCGGGCTGATCGGGGTGCGTGCGCCGGGTGTAGGTGGTGCAGTCGACACCGGCATGCGACAGCGCCGAGGAGACCTCGCGCACGTAGACGTTCATTCCGCCACTGTCGCCCGAACCCGGCTGGGCCAGCGGCGACGTGTGAAGTGAAAGCACGGCGACTCGTTGCACGACGAGTTGAAACACTATCCGGGCGGTCGGCATTCCTCGACGGGGGCCGGTGGCGGCGTGCCAGACTCGCAGCGTGACGCGACCGGCCCGATCCCGTTGGCGCGGACTCTCGCCGCTTCGTGAGTTCCTGCAGACCGAAGCAGCAGGTGGCGCGCTGCTCGTGGTGGCCGCTGTGGCTGCGCTGGTGTGGGCCAACTCACCGTGGCAGCACGGGTACGAATCGCTCTGGCAGACGCGCGTTTCGTTCGGCGTTGCTGGTCACCACCTGGCACTCGACCTGCGTCACTGGGTGAACGACGGGTTGATGGCCGTGTTCTTCCTGGTCGTCGGGCTGGAGATCAAGCGTGAAGTGTCCGCCGGGCATCTGGCGGGTCGTCGTGCCGCCACGCTGCCAGTGGCCGCTGCGCTCGGCGGAATGCTCGTACCGGCCCTCGTCTACCTGGCGATCGCCGGTCGCACCGCGGCACACGGATGGGGGGTGCCGATGGCCACCGACATCGCCCTCGCTGTCGGTGTCCTGGCCTTGGTGGGCGACCGCGTGCCGACGTCGCTGCGCGCGTTTCTGCTCGGTCTCGCTGTCGTCGACGACATCGGCGCGATCGTGGTGATCGCCGTCTTCTACTCCACAGGAGTCACCTTCGGATGGCTGGCTGCGGGAGCAACAGCAGTGCTCGCCACGTTGCTCGTCCGCCGCACCGGAGTGCAGAACATGCTCGTGTTCCTGGTCATCGGCGGGTTCTTGTGGTTCTCGCTCCACGAGGCCGGAGTGCACCCCACATTGTCTGGCGTGATCATGGGTCTGCTTGCGCCGATGACCCCTCGGCGCGACCGGCAAGGCGTGCCCGGCGTCAGCACCGTGGTGTGGTTGGAGCACCTCATCCACCCGTGGACGAGCTTCCTGATCGTGCCGATGTTCGCGCTCGCCAACGCCGGCATCGAGGTCAGCACGCACAGTCTGCGCGTGGCCTGGAGCTCGCCGATCGCCTGGGGTGTACTGCTCGGACTGTTGGCGGGCAAACCGGTCGGGGTGCTGCTGGCGACATGGGCCGCCGCACGCAGTGGCGTGGCTGACCGGCCGCCAGGCGCCAACGCACGGCACCTGCTGGGTGCCGGCAATGCCGCGGGCATCGGGTTCACCGTCGCCCTGTTCATCGCCGAACTGGCGTTCCGCACCGACAAGACCGTCAACATCGAAGCAGTAGCCGACGCGAAGATGGCGATCCTGGTGGCCTCGCTGATCAGTGGCGTGATTGCATTTGTGGTGCTGCGTCGGTCGGGTCAGGTCGCCGCGAGTGCCGCCAACACGGCGGACCAGATTGCGGTATCACCGACCGATTCCGAGTAGTTCGCCTCCACCGCCGCACGGCCGCGAGCGCCAAGCGCGGCGGATGCGGCAGGTGAGGCCAACAGCCGCGAGACCTCTCCCGCAAACTCCGACGGGTCGTCGATGATCACCAGCTCTTCACCAGACGCGAGGTCGAGTCCGCGCGCACCGACGCTGGTAGTGACCACCGCTCGCCCGTGAGCCAGGGCTTCGAGCACCTTGAGACTGGTACCCGACCCAGCCAACACCGGGCACAACACGACCGACGCGTCGGCATAGAACGGCGTGAGGTCCGGCACCTTGCCGTATGCGACCGCTGGCGCTTCACAACCAAGGTGGTCGGACAACGCCCCGACCACTGACAGCTCAGCCAATCCAGCCACCTGGGGCAGCACGTCGTGTAACAGCCACCGCGCCGACACACGGTTCGGCGCGTAGTCGAAGTTGGCGACGTACATCGCCCGACCAGGACTGCCAGAACCGACTCGCGGACCCAATGCCACCGTATTCGGCACCACCTGCACCGGGACGCCAACGCGCGCTCCCACCGATTCGGCATCTGCGGGGGCCGCCACCGTCAGCACCGCCGCCAGATCAGCCACACCACGCAAGAGTCGCTCCAGCGCTTCGGCCTCATCGGTGTCCTCACCGAAGGTTGCCGCCAGCGTCGCTTCGTCATCATCAAGGTCGACAAGGAGTGGCACACCACACTCCAAGGCCAGGTCGGCAGCCATCGGTGCAAGGGCCATCTTGAACGCGATCACGATGTCGGGCCGCCACGGAAGATCCGACAGCAGCGATCGCCCCATCCATGCCGGTACGCGCCCAGCCACGTGCGGCAGGGGGGCCGTGCGCACCATCCAGTGGCGCCAGCGCGCGGACATCAACGTGGCTGCCCCACGACGTATCGCTTCCTCATCGGGCAACGCCACCCGCCGGTACTCGCTGGGGGTCGTTCCGGCAGTCGGCACCACCACCACCTCAAGCCCACCCGCTCCGACGAGGGCCCGACACCACCGACCGACGCGCATCGACGAACCGTTCCCCACCGCCCCCGGGTCGAACCCGGTCAACAACACCACCCGATATCGGTGCAGTGGGTGCTCAGACGCGGGGATGACCGACAAAGCTCTCGTACACCTGCAGCAAGGCTCGTTGCTGCTCGGCCGTCAGCAACGGATCGGCGGCGATGGCCTCGCGCACAGTGCGGGCGGCGGTATCGGGGGTGAGGAATCCGGCACGTTCGTACAATGTCTCGGCGCTGATCTGCAATGCCTTGGCGATCTGCTGGAGGATCTCGGCGGACGGCTTGCGCAGGCCGCGTTCGATCTGCGACAGGTAGGGGTTACTCATCCCGGCGAGGTCGGCGAGGCGACGGATGCTCACGCGCGTCACTTCGCGCTGAGTACGGATGAACTCGCCAACATCGGCCAGACGGCGGTCAAGTTCCTCGCGTACGTCGGGCATCACACCTCTATCAGTCTCGGTGCCAGTCTCGGTGCCAGTCTCGGTGTCGGTCAGTCGTCGGCGAGCAGGCCGTCAACGCTGGCCTCACCGTCGCGGTAGCGCCGAACGAGTTCCGCGCTCAGTTCGTCGATCCGGGAGAAAAGGTCTTTGCGGGCCGCCGAGCGGTCGTGTTCGAACGCCTGCAGACGCGTGCTGTATTCAGCCAGTTCCTCGTCGGACATCGACGGCAGGTCGGTGCTGCCGCATTCGTTACACAGTGCCGTGAGTTCCAACGCCATCGGGTGCTGGCTGAAGTCGTTGGCCGGGCGCGGGGGTCGGGCGGGACCACCGGTGAGGTGTGTACCGAGGATCGAGGGGAGTTCACCCGAAAAATCGGTGACGTCGGCGCCGGCGGTGCGGCGGTTCGTCTCCGCGCGCACGAGATCCAGGCGGGCTTGGGTCAGTCGCCGGACATAGCTGACGACATCGTCCTCGTGTTGCAGCCCTGCACGCAGCGCCCTCAATTCTGGCAATGGCAATGCACTGGGATCCAGTTCGGACGTCGTCATCGGAAACCTCCACTCACGGGCGGCAAGACCGCCACTTCGTCGGCAACGCCGACCTCAGCAGTTGCATCGGCAGGTTCGCCGTTCAACCACACCTTGGACTTCTCGACGACGGCACCGAAATGCGCACCGTAGGCAGCAACTGCTGCGGCGAGCACCTCGGAGACCGTCGAACCATCGAACTGCGCCTGGCCGGTACCCGCAGCTTCGCGGGCTGCGGCGAACAGACGAAGGGTGGCCATCCCCGCAGAGTAGCGGCGGTGAGGCACCCACTGACGGCTACCCTCCACGCGGTGCCGCCTGCAGCCGATTCCCACACCACACGACTGCTCACTGTCCGCCACGGCGAAAGCGAATGGAATGCCGTTGGTCGCTGGCAGGGACAGGCCGATCCGCCGCTGACGGATGCCGGCATGTTGCAGGCGGTGGCGGCGGCCGAGGTACTGGGCACGTTCGACGCGGTGTGGGCCAGCAGCCTGCAGCGCGCCGCGAACACGGCGGCGATCATCGCCGAAAGCATCGGTGTCGGTCCGGTGCAGTTGCATCCCGGGCTGATGGAGAACGCCTTCGGACCCTGGCAGGGCCTCACCGTGGCCGAGATCGAAGCTGGCTGGCCCGGGTTCCTTGCCGACAACCGGCGGCCGGAAGGTGCCGAACAACCCGAGGACGTCACTGCCCGCGGCCTGGCGGCGCTGCGCGAGATCGCCGAACAGAACCCGGGTGGTGAGGTGCTGGTGGTCACCCATGCCGGGCTGATCCGCACGCTGCGCCGCGCGCTCGACGGCAGCGACCTGCGCTTCAACAACCTGGGCGGTTGTTGGTTCCACGTACACGGGGATGGGCGCATCGTCGCCGGCGACCCAGTCGAGCTGGTGCACCCGGGCACCTTCGGCGACACTCTCTGACCCATGGCCACCGCCGAACAACCGGCCCTGTTCACGCTCGAGCCGTTCCGAGTGGAGGTCGTGCGCTCGACACGGCGCAAGCGCACGGTCGGTGCGCAGCTCGTCGGCGGTGTGCTGAAGGTGGCCATCCCGTCGTGGATGAGCCGCGCCGAAGAGCGGCAATGGGTCGAGAAGATGGCCGCCCGCTACCGGCGTACGGTGTCGACCGATCGCATCGATCTCGTCACCCGGTCCGCCGCGCTCGCTCGCCGATACGACCTGCCGCGTCCCACTGAGATCCGCTGGGTTGACGATATGACCGCTCGCTGGGGATCCTGCTCGCTGCACTCGCGCAGTGTGCGCCTCTCGTCGCGGCTGGCTGCGTTCCCCGACTGGGTGATTGATTACGTCATCGTGCATGAGTTGGCCCACCTGGTGGAGGCCGGTCACGGACCCGACTTCTGGCGTCTGGCGTCGCGCTACCCCAAGGCCGAGCGGGCGATCGGCTACCTCATCGCCAAAGCAGCCGACGCAACCGACGACGGTGATGCGGCCGGGCATGAGGGCTCCGACTGACTCAGCGGGCCGCTGCGGTGCGAGGCCGAGCAGAGCCGAGCAGGATGCTGGCGGCCATCAGACCGGCGAGCATCAGCACGAGGACCGACAAGGTGGAACGCGACTCGTGCTCGGCGGCCAACTGATCGACCCTCGGCGTGGGCAGCGGTGTGCGCGCCCCGGGGCCGTCGGCCGACAGCGCCGTCACGATCGAACGCACCTCGGCCACTGCCGCCGCAGGTGTCGTCACCTGCTCGGTAGTACCGCTACTGGCGTTGTGGGCGACCACACCATCACGTTGCACGAAGCTCGTCCGCAGGATGGGCGCACCGCTCACGTCCAGCGGCTGCAGCCCTGTTGTGACATCCGCCGGAGCCGTGCTCTGGTAGCCGGCGGGGGGTACCGCCTCTGCCCAGCAGGCCTGGCCGGCGAGCGCCAATTCGTAGCTGCCATCGGCGGCCGACTGCACGGCGACCGGGTCGCTGTACGTGTCGTCGCTGGTCCCCCAGACGCCGTCGGCACCGGGGTCGAGTGAACACACGCCGACCACGACCGCGGTGTTGGCGCTGTCGGCTGTCGCGGTGTCGGTGCCATCGATCGACATGACGACGCCACGGATCATGTGGGCCAGTGCCGGCGACGCGTTGGCCGTCGACGCGGTGCTCGCCACTGCGCCGACCAGCGCCAAGAGCGCGATCACCCGGACGGCGAGGCGACCCGAACCCATCGGCGCCGACATCGCTTCATCGACGTAGATCACGTGGCGGGAGTCGTCGGCGACGCGCCCTGTGAGCACACCGAGGCGCTCCCAGATCGGTTCGATCGAGCAGAACTCCACCAGGGCGTTGGACGCCGCGGCATTCATACCGGTGAATTCCACACCGATGCGCCAACCACCGTCCTCGGTAGGCCGAGTGTTGCGCACGACGCAGTCGACATGGATGTCGGTGACGCCAGTGGCGGTGGGAACGGACGACTCGAGCATCATGCGCGCTCCGACCTCCACCGTGTGATGGTTGGTCAGGCCAGCGCCGAGTGGTGTGAGGTCGACCACGGACACGCCACGATCATCGAGCACGGCAGAGAGTGCCGACACGACACGAGCGGTTCGTCGTTGCTGTGTGCGGCGAGCGAGGACGCGCAGCACGTCGAGCGACAGGGCCAAGGTCCACAGACATGCCAGCATCAGACCCATCAGCGCTGGCTGCGGAAGGCCGCCCAGCGAATGGGTCCAGCGGTCGCTGACGCCACGGATGACGAGCACGCCGCTGAGCGCCACCACTGCGAAGGTGAGACCGCCGCCGTACTGGGCATCGGGTGACAGCGCGTGAGCACGCGACCGCAGGCTCGCCCACACCGGCCCGAGCGAGTGCAACGACCAACGTGAACGGTCGCCGGGGCGCAGCTTCCAATCGCTGAGCAGCGACAGACCGAACGAGGTGTAGAGGTACGCCGGAACGGCGGTCAGTACGAGGGCCAACCCCGAAGCATGGAACGGCACGACGCCGGCCAACAACGAGCAGACCACCACGACGACGAACATCGTGCGGCGCAGTGCCGACAGTGGACGGACACACCACGCGAGCATCGCCAGTCGCTGACGCAAGGTCAGCGTCGAGGCGCGCAACACACCGCCAGGAGACGTGAGCAACCAACGCGCCGCGCGGGCACGCTCGGCACGGTCGAGGAACACGATCGTCTCGGACTGGACGGCACGGTGGGCCACCACAGGGGAACCGGACGGAGCGACGATCTTCCAACCAGCGGTCAGCATCTCGGCGGTCACATGCCAGTGGGCTTCCAGCGCAGAACCGTGCTCGGGCGCACCCGAACGCACGGGTTCTGTGCGGGCGACAGAACCGGATCCGGTCCAGACCGCGCACCCACGGCGGCCCAGAGCAGGGTTCAGTGCCTCGCGCTCGAAACCGAGTTCGTGATGATGGTCAGGACCGTGTTCGGCCGAGTCGCCAGCGAACGAAGTGCCCATTCCCTGCACTGCCGCCACACGACTGTCAGCCATGTGCGCGGCCAGTCGCTCGACGAAGTCGCGGGTGGGGATGTCGCCACCGTCCAGCAACGCGAACTCGGAGGTGGTCACCATCGATGCCATCACGGCCAGACCGTTGCGGTCGTTGGTGGCGGTGGCGGCGTACTTTGCACCGAACTCGGTGGCCAGGCCCGCGATCTCGGGGCGGGTGGCGAGGTCGACCACGATCACCCCGGCGACGGAGCGCACCGACCGCAGGGCCACCAACGTGGCGCGCACCTCGTGGAGCACTTGATCATCGACGCGCACCACCACATCCATCGAACACGGCAACGCGGGCACGCTGTCGCGTCGCAGTGACGGCCACAGCGCCCAGGCCAGCAACCCGGCGCCAGCGAAACCCACACACTCCAGACCCAGTACCGGAACTGAGAACCACAGCCGCGTTCCCGACAACGTGGTGGCGAAGCGCCACACCACATAGGCCACCGAGGATGCCAGGCCGACCGCGGTAAGGACGCGGGCTGCACGTTCCTGCCGTCGATTCATGGCTGCTCCTTGCTGGACCGGGTGAATTTGGCGCAGCCATCTGGCTGTACGTAGTTACTTCGGCACGCGGCGTCGGGAAGTTGAGCGATCCTTGCGAAAGAACAGGAACTCTCGACCGAGTTCGCCCCGCTACCCGGACTGGCGAGACGTCGGGTAGCCTCCTTTCCTCGTGGGTACCACCAAGCGTGAACGACAGAAAGCCAACCGCCAGCTGCGACTGGAAGAGCTGGCCAAGCAGGCTCGCAAGAACAAGACCAAGCGCCTTGGGCTGCGGTTCGTGTTCCTCATCGGTGGTGTGGTTGCGGTCGTCGCGCTCATCTGGTTCGTTGGCAAGGACGACAACTCGTCCTCCACTTCCACCAGCACGACCGTCGAGACCACGCTGCTCCCGCTGATCGCTCCCGCCAAGCCGACGGTCTCGATCCCGACGGCGCCGCCCACCGAGTTGAAGGTCACCACCCTCACCGAAGGCAGCGGCGCGAAGGCGGTCGCCGGCGACCTGGTGCGCGTGTACTACGTCGGTGTGCTCAGCAAGGACGGCACCGAGTTCGATTCGAACTACGCCAAGGGCTCCACCTTCGACCTCACCGTCGGTATCGGGAGCGTCATCAAGGGCTGGGATCAAGGCCTCGTCGGCGTCCAGGCTGGTGGTCGTTACCAACTCGACATTCCGGCCGAACTGGCCTACGGCGCTGCTGGTCAGGGTCAGATCCCGGCAGACGCACCACTCACGTTCGTCGTCGATGTGATGGCTGTCGTCCCCGCCGCCCCGGTCACCACCGACACCGCTACCGCCACCAGTTGAGCGAGGCGACGCAGTCGCGTCAGCTCAAGTCGCCCGAGATCTCGGGCTGACCCACACGTTCCCACCCGGCGGCTGTGTGGACCAGCGCGTCGCCGGTACGCAGCACCGCGAACGTCGTGTTCGCCAACTTGCGAGTGCGATGCAACCGTTCGGGCGACCACGACTCGGCCTCGGTCACCACCGCCATACCCGGTACCAGCGCAAGTCCGAGGGTGAATGCGCCACCGCGCGGGTCGATCATCGGATCGCACAACGCATCTGCGCTGCCACCGGTGCCGACCACCAGACCACCGTTGGCGAGCACCTCCTTGAGCGCGTCGAACAGCGGCGTGTCCTTCAGCACCGAACGCAGGTGCAGCGGCTGATCGCCCACCAGGTAGACAGCGCGAGCGTTGCGCACCAGGTTGGCCGAGCCCATTTCCTGTGCCTCACCGCGGCGCAAGACCATCAACGCCTCGACCTCGACGCCCAACCGCTCGCCCCAGTTCATCGCTGCCGCCACCAGAATCTCCGGCCGTTCGAAGGCGTCGGCCGTCGGCAGCACCACCACAGTCGTCGCACCCACCGACTGCAGCAGGCGTGCGTCGAGATCGTCGTTGGCGGAGAAGGGGCCGCCGCCCTGCAGTGCAATGGTGCCGCTCATGGAATGGATCGTAGGCGGCCGCACGGCGCGTTTGGTATCCGGTGGATCACTCGAGCAGTTCGGACGCCAGACGGTCGAGGGTCGCCGGCTGCACACCGATGTGCAACACGTAGTTGCGCACGCTGCCGTGTGCGGCCTCGATGTGGGCAATCACGCGCAGCATCGCTTCGGGCTCGGAAGCCATCCAGGCGGAAGGCGTGTCGGCCAACCGCTCCCACAGCTCGGGCGACTCGCGCTGCGCCCAGGCCAGGCTGCGGGCGGTGCCCTCGGCAGTGAGGGCGTAGTCGGCGGCGATGTACTCCGACGGCACGCCGAGCGCGCCCAGCACCAACATCGCGGTGACGCCCGTGCGGTCCTTGCCCGCAGCACAGTGGAACACCGCCGGCAGCGCGTCGGGCGCGCCGAGCCGCTCGATGGCCTCGGCAAAACGATCGGGCAGTTGGTGCAGCATCCGCTCGTAGGCGCTGGTGAGGAACGCGACGACGTCCTCGAGGTCGTCGTCGCTGCGGTCCCATGTCGTGTCCATCACGTCGATGTGGTGAAAGTCCACCGGGTGCTCATCGATCGGGAAACGGCCACGTAACTCGAGTTCCTCCGGAGTGCGCAGATCGATCACGGTGCGCAGGCCGAGCGGCCGCACGGTGTCTACATCGTCGCCACGCAGGCGGTAGAGCGCGTCGGCGCGGAACAGGCGTCGCCACTTGGTGGTGCGGCCGTCGGCGGTGGGGTACCCGCCCATGTCGCGGAAGTTGTGGACAGCGTCGAGTGTGATGACGCGACGCGGATCGCGAACATCGGGCAAGGCGTGGAGGCTCATATGCCGGTGGGCCCTTCAGTCGGGGTGCACGAGGTCGAGCACGGTGCGCAGTGTGCCCACCAACTGGTCGATCTCCGCATCGGAGATGGTGAACGGTGGGGCAACAATGATCGCGTCGCGAACCGGACCCGAGCCGGCTGGGTACACCCACAGGTCGTGCTCGAGGGCGGCTGCCACCACGGAGTCCTTGCTGCACTTCAGTTCCAGCCCGTAGAACATGCCACGCCCACGCACCTCGATGACGGCCGGGTGCTGGCCAAGTTCGGCCTGCAGGCGGGCACCGAGCAGCGCCCCCTGGGAGGCGGCACGTTCGACGAGGTGTTCGCGGCGCAGAATCTCGAGCACCTTCGCGCCGACGGCGCAGCTGGCGTCGTTGCCAGTGAACGTGAAGTACATGAAGCCATTCGTACGTAACACCTCGGCGACTTCATCGCGAGCCGCGACCGCCCCGAGTGGCAAGTAGCCGCCGCCAAGTCCCTTCCCGCCGACGATCACATCGGGGTGGAGTGGGAAGTGCTGGTGGCCGAACTTGAGACCTGTGCGGCCATAGCCCGTCATCACCTCGTCGGCGATGAGCAGGATGTCGTGTTCGCGGCAGGCGTCGCTGACCACCTGCCAGTAGTGGTCGCTGGCGGTGAGGCACGCGCCGGCAGCGCCGGTGATCGGTTCAACGATGAAGCCAGCGATGGTGGCCGGGTCTTCCCGCTCGATCACCCGCAACACCTCCTCGGGGTCGTTCCACGACACCTTGGGGAACGGCAGCAGCAGCGGTTCGTACCCGCGCTGGCGGCCATCGTGGCTGGCCACGGCCATCGTGCCGGTGGTCATTCCGTGGTAGCTGGGGTGGCGGCCGATGATCTTCCAGCGGTCGGGGCGACCCTTGCCCACCTGATAGGCGCGCGCCAGACGCAGCGATGAGTCGGTGCTCTCGCTGCCGCCACTGGTGAAGAACACATGGCCAAACCCCTCGGGCAGCCAATGCTGTACCAACTCGTCGTGCAACGCGAGCCGACTGGGGGTGGGCCACAGCGGCACCACATACCCATTCGACATCACCGCCGCGGCGGCCTCGGTGACCTCGGTGCGACCCCAGCCGATGTTGCCGACGATCGCACCCGCCGCACCGTCGAGGATGCGCCGCCCGTCGGCAGTGTGCAGGAAGCAACCCTCGCCGCCGATGATCGTCGGAGCGGGTGACGAGCCGGGGACGAAGCTGTAGCGACTGGAGTCCGTGACCGGGAACGGCGAGGCAGGCATCAGTCTGAGTATCGCACCGTCTGCGCATCGTCGGAGACCCACCCACCCGAGAGGTGATGGCGGAACACGATGCTGAGGCGCGGCCCGTCGACGACGGCCGACTTCGGGACCGCGTGCTCGTAGTCGTGCTGGCACGCACCGCCCATCACCAGCAAGTCGCCCTGGCCGAGACGGAACGACCGGGACGCGCCGGTGACACCGGATTTTGGTCGCAGGTGAAACACCCGCGGGGTACCGGTGCTGATGATCGCCACCACCGGATCTTCGTGTTCGTAGCGCTCGCGGTCGGCGTGCCAGGCCACCGAGTCGCGGCCATCGCGGTACAGGTTGAAGCCGATGGAATCGAACGGCCGGGCGTACTGCCGGGTGAGGGCCATCCGCGCGTCGTCCAGCACCGGCAACGGTTCGGGACCACCGCTGCTGGGCGACCACCAGGCCGTGAGCCGCGGCTCGGGCAGGCGACGGTGGACCATCGTGACTTCACGCTGTTCCCACTGGAGGCGTGCGACGAGTTCGGCGAACACCAGGTCGGCGCCACGCAGCCACCCCGGCACGACATCGACCCATGAGGTCTCGTCGAGGTGGGTGCGCACGAGGCCACCGAACGCGGCATCGACCATCGGGTCTTCGAACGCGAACAGGCACTGCTGCCAGATGAGATCGGCTTCGTCGACGTGGGGGGCGGCGGTACGTGTCATGACGCCAGCTTCGCGCGGCGAACACATGTTCGCAACACCTTTCGGCCAGGTCGCTCTAGAGTCGGCGCTGTGCCCACCGCGATCGAGTCTCCCGATGACCCACGCGTTGCCGATTACCAGGGCCTTCGCGACCGGCCCGAGGCAGAGGGATTCTTCATCGCCGAGACCGAGTTGGTGGTCACCCGGCTCCTGCAGTCGCCGTTCCAGGTCCGGTCGTTCCTGCTCACCCCGAAGGGGTACGACAAACTGCACGATCAGCTCGCCACCGTCGACGCCCCGGTGTACGTCGCCGCGCCAGCGCTGGTAGAGCAGATCGTGGGCTTCGACCTGCACCGTGGCGTGCTCGCCTCAGTGGCGCGGCGCCCGCCACCCGACCTCGCTGGACTGCTGGCCGACGCCCGGCGCCTGCTGTTGATCGAAGGTTCGAACGACCTGGAGAACCTCGGGGCGGTCATCCGCTCGGCCCGCGGCCTGGGGTTCGATGCGGTCGTGCTCGCCCCGACGTGTGCCGACCCGTTCTCACGGCGATCCGTGCGCGTGTCGATGGGCGAGATCTTCCGCCTTCCCGTCGTGCGCGCCCGCACCTGGCCAGAACCACTCGACCTGCTTCACGAGTGCGGGTTCGAGACCTGGGCACTCACTCCGTCACCGAGCGCCGCCGACTTGTTCACCATACCCCGGCCCGAGAAGCTGGCGTTGGTGGCCGGTGCCGAAGGCCCCGGGCTCACCGATGCGACGCTCCGTCACTGCCGGCATCGGGTGCGCATCCCGATGCACCACGGTGTCGACTCGCTGAACCTCGGTCACGCAATCGCGATTGCGATGGCCGTCGCTTCGCCGGCCGTGTGAGACTGGCGCGGTGACACGACGGCGGAAACTGGCGGCACTGATCCTCATAAGTGCCGTGGCGCTCGGCGTCTCGGCCTGCGGTGATCGGTCGCTCGACGGCGACACAGGCACCGTGCCGAGCAACGATGTGTTCTCGGTGACGTTGCGCCCGGTGATCACCTGCTCGCCGACGGAGCCGGGCACGACCCTTCCGCCAGTCGGCAATGCCGCCGACCCGGCATCGATGGCGGTCCTCACGATCGACGGTGAGTCGTGTCAGTTGGGTCCGACCGAAGCCACCGGCGCAGTGTTCGCCGATGACGCGAAGGCCACGCTGGCCGACCCCGAGTGGGTGGTGACCGTGGGCATTCGCCCCGGCCCAGCCGGTGCCGACCTGCTGAACGTGGTGACCGCCAAGTGCTACCAACGAGTGGCCGGCTGCGCCAGTGGGCAGATGGCGTTGGTGGTGGACGGCAACGTGGTGATGCGGGCGTCGGTGATGACACCCGAGTTCGCCGGCAGCCTGCAGATCGCTGGTGGCTACACGCAGGAACAGGCCCAGGCGTTGGCCCTCGCGTTAAACCACGCTGCCTGACGCGCGATCAGATTGCGGCGACCCATCCGGTTCGTGTCACACATCACACACGGGACCCCGTGTGTGATGTAGGACGAGAAGCCAGGAAAACGACAACGTCACAGGAAAAGCACGAACGGCCAGGTCACACGACCTGACCGTTCACACAAAGTGGAGACGAGGGGAATCGAACCCCTGACCCATCCGTTTTGTCGTTCACGAAAGTCCTGCTCAACGGGCCTCTGGTGAGGCTTGCCTATGCACTGCATACCGGGCGACGTCCTCGTATCCGAGATTCGATCCGAGAAACAGCCCGCCCTCGAATCCACGATACTTGATCCGACTTGAGGACCCGGCCTGCTCGGTCGCTCCTTTCGGATCGCCTGAGCTGTAATCGTCGCTCGCCCCAGCGTCAGCGCGCCAGCACCGGAGGGCTACCCCTCACGCCGCTCGCGCTTCGTCCGAACGAAGAACTCGTTGTCTCGCATGACATCGTGACGTGCGGTTCGCACTCTCTGTACCGCGGACCCGGCGAGTTCGCCGAACTCCAGCAGTTCATCAGATCCACGGACAATGGCAGCAACTGGGAGAGTGCGCCAGGTGAGGTGACTTGCGTCGACCAGAAGCGGCGATTCGGCCTCTTCCGGCAGCGCCAAGGCAACCTCGAGATGATCGGCACGTGGATACAGCGCCGCAGCCATCTCGCCGTTGATGTCGTAACCGATGTAGATCGTCTTCACGTAGCTGGAGCACCACGCGCCCGACCGCAAGCCGCCGGTGTCGAAGGACTATCTCGCCGAGCTCGCGCAGTTGCAGATCGAGATGCTGAAGATGCAGCGCTGGGCGCAGGAGTCAGGCGCGAAGGTGTGCATCCTCTTCGAGGGTCGCGACGCGGCCGGTAAGGGCGGCACCATCCGTGCCTTCACCGAGCACACCAATCCGCGTGGTGCCCGTGTGGTCGCGCTGCCGAAGCCGAACGAGGTGGAACGCACGCAGTGGTACTTCCAGCGCTACGTCGCCCACCTACCGGCGGCCGGCGAGATCGTGCTGTTCGACCGCAGCTGGTACAACCGGGCCGTGGTCGAGCCGGTGATGGGCTACTGCACACCGAAGCAGCGCGACGAGTTCTTCGAGCAGGTGCCGGGCTTCGAGCAGCACCTCACCGAGTCGGGCATCCACCTGTTCAAGCTGTGGTTCACGGTGTCGCAGCAGGAGCAGCTCCGTCGGTTCGAGGCGCGTCGCACCGACCCGCTGAAGCAGTGGAAGGCGGTTTCAAGTGGTGGGCGCGACGAGCTCGTTGAATCGTTCGGCTGGAGTATCCCACTCGAGGGTCATGCGTGGCCGCCCATTGAGCAGACTGGCGAAGCGGTCGAGGTCGTCTTGGCTGTGAACAGAGAGATCGGTGCCTTTCGGG